>CAZIPA010000022.1:0-31019 GCA_964541085.1 uncultured Oscillospiraceae bacterium
GCTCGGTGCAGGTTGCGTCAGCCCAGTCGTGACCAAGAGCTTCGCCTTCGGTTGCACCGCAGGTCTTACAGGTCTTGGGCTCGGTGCAGGTTGCGTCAGCCCAGTCGTGACCAAGAGCTTCGCCTTCGGTTGCGCCGCAGGTCTTACAGATCTTGGGCTCAGTACAGGTAGCGTCGGCCCAATCGTGGCCCAGAGCATCGCCCTCGGTAGCGCCGCAGGTCTTACAGGTCTTGGGTTCGGTGCAGTTAGCATTTGCCCAGTCGTGGCCCAGAGCATCGCCCTCGGTAGCGCCGCAGGTCTTGCAGGTCTTGGGTTCGGTGCAGGTAGCATCTGCCCAGTCGTGACCAAGCGCATCGCCCTCGGTAGCGCCGCAGGTCTTGCAGGTCTTGGGTTCGGTGCAGGTAGCATCCTTCCAATCGTGACCGAGAGCTTCACCTTCAGTCGCGCCGCAGGTCTTACAGGTCTTGGGCTCGGTGCAGGTTGCGTCAGCCCAGTCGTGACCAAGAGCTTCGCCTTCGGTTGCACCGCAGGTCTTGCAGGTCTTGGGTTCGGTGCAGGTAGCATCCTGCCAATCGTGGCCCAGAGCTTCGCCTTCGGTAGCGCCGCAGGTCTTGCAGGTCTTGGGCTCGGTGCAGGTAGCATCCTGCCAGTCGTGACCAAGAGCTTCGCCTTCGGTAGCGCCGCAGGTCTTACAGGTCTTGGGCTCAGTACAGGTAGCGTCTGCCCAGTCGTGGCCCAGAGCTGCACCTTCGGTAGCGCCGCAGGTCTTGCAGGTCTTGGGTTCGGTGCAGGTTGCGTCCGCCCAGTCGTGACCAAGAGCTTCGCCTTCAGTAGCGCCGCAGGTCTTACAGGTCTTGGGTTCGGTGCAGGTAGCATCCTTCCAGTCGTGACCAAGAGCCGCAATCACAGTATCCGCCAGCGTGATTTCCTGAGATGCGTCGGCATCGGCGAAAATCGTGTCGCAATCATCGCAGATCCAGTACGAAATGTTGCCGGCCTCGGTACAGTTGGGAGCCTTCGCCGTGACGGCCGTCAGGGAAGTGTGGTTGCAGATGGTGGGCAAAACCGTAATTCCGCCGTTTTCCACTGCGAAGGTGACATTGCTGAAGTTTTCATCATAGATGTTTTCCGGATCGTAGGTGATGGTGAAGGGGATATCAGACTGCCGAGCAGGTGCAGGCTGCTATCGCCGCTGCCGGTCACGCTCACTTTGAGACCACCGAGACCGACCCCCTCTCCGAGGGCTTTGAGGCCGAGGAGAACGTCATGTACCTGTACATGAACACCGAGACCAACCACTATGACATCTATGCCAAGGTCGGCGACAGCGTTGTTCTGCTGGACGACACCACTGTTGATCTGGAAGACTACGCCAAGACCGCCGATGTGACCGCTGCCATCACCAGCGCCATCACAGAGCTGAACATCGACCAGTATGCCACCGACACTGAGCTGACCGCCGCTGTCGAGCGCATCGCTGCCGTGGAGGAGAAGTTCGATCTTTACTACAACAAGACCCAGATCGACACCATGTTCACCTCCTACTACACCAGCGCTCAGATCGACACCAAGCTGGAAGCCAAGATGAACGTGGCCGACATGGATGCCTACGCCACCGACGAGGAGGCCGAGGCCGCTGCCTCTGCCGCTGTCGAGGCCGCCAAGGCCACTGACGAGGAGTTCAGCGCCGCCATGGATGAGGTCTGGACCCCCACTGAGGGCTGATCATTTCCTCGCGTCAGAAATCTAACCGTAAAGGGTCGGAGACGGGAAACCGTCTCCGACCTGCTTATCAGGAGGTGAAACCCAGTTGGCTGACGAGAAAAATGTCACATTAGCGCAGCTCAAGGAGCAGGTGCGCAAGGTCGATGAGCGGATGGATGCGCTGGAAGTCGGCAAAGAGAACAAGGTTTCGCCCGTCAGTATCACTATTCCGACGGAGGGGTGGACCTCCGAGGAGATCGACGAGACCGGCGAGGAGGAAACCGGAGTATCCTATCCCTTCTACTATGACATCACGGTGACGGGTGTGACGGCTCTGCATTACGCGGAGGTGACGGTCATGCGCGAGAGCATGGACGCGGCGACGAGCTGCGGCCTGTGCCCCACCTGTGAGACGGCGGCGGGGAAAATCAGACTGTGGGCCGTGAAGACACCGACGGAAGCTATTCGGGCGGTGTATCGGCTGTACAGCGGGAAGGAGTAATACATGGCATTAGGACAAGTAAATGTGCCCGGCTCTGCCGGTGTGGACGCCATTGAGGCGAAGCAGGCAGCACAGGCGGCCAAGACGCAGGCCGACGCCGCGCTGAAAGCCGCCAGCGATGCCAAGGAGCAGGCGGACAACGCCCTCAAGAAGGCGGGCGATGCCGAGACCACGGCGGGCGAAGCCGACAACAAGGCGACAGAGGCATTAGAGAAGGCGGAAGGCGCAGAGAGCGCGGCAACGGCTGCAGAGAGCGCGGGCAGCGCCAGTCAGGCGGCCAGTGCGGCGCAGACTGCGGCGGAGAACGCCCAGCAGGCGGCCAACGATGCGCTGGAAGCTGTGACCAAGCTGACCAGCACGATCAACAGCGTGCCCACGCAGAGCGGGAGCCTGGTGTACACGGGCAGCGCGCAGTCTCCCGTCTGGAACGGGTATGACGAGGAGAAGCTGACCATCGGCGGCACGACCTCCGGCACTAACGCCGGAACTTACACCGCCACCTTTACCCCGAAGGACGGGTACGAGTGGGCCGACGGCGGCAGCGCCGCCAAGAGTGTGAGCTGGTCCATCAGCAAGGCCAGCCTGTCGGTGCCCGCGCAGAGCGGAACGCTGACCTATTCGGGCAGCGCACAGTCTCCCCAGTGGAGCAACTATGACAGCAACAAGCTGACCATTGGCGGTACGACCTCCGGCACCAACGCCGGAAGCTACACCGCTACCTTTACCCCCAAGAGCAACTACCAGTGGAGCGACGGCAGCACCACGGCCAAGAGCGTGAGCTGGTCCATCGGCAAGGCGGCAGGCAGCATGAGCCTGAGCACCAGCAGCGTAACGCTGGACATGGCGGCGCTGACGAAGAATGTGACCGTTACCCGCGCCGGTGACGGCGCGATCACCGCCACCAGCGGAGACGCCAGTGTGGCAAGCGTGGAAGTTACCGGCACCACCGTGAAGATCACGGGTCTCAAGACGGGCAACACCACCGTGACCGTGAGAGTTGCAGCGGGCACCAACCACACCGCGCCGACGAACAAGACCATCAGCGTGTCGGTGAGCATGGCGAGCGGGACGCTGGCGGACAACAGCCCGGCCACCATTCAGGCGGCGGCGCAGTCCGGCCAGGCGGCGAACTATTGGAGCGTTGGCGACAAGGTGGGCATCGCCGTGAACGGCTCCTTCGGCGGGCTGAGTTACAACAGCACGGTCTATGCCTTTATTCTGGGCTTCAACCACAACAGCACGGTGGAGGGCGGCAACAGCATCCACTTCCAGTTTGGCAAGACCAGCGCAGGCGTGGACATTGCGTTTGTGACCAGCTACGGCTCGACCGGCACGGGCTTCTGCATGAACACCAGCAACACCAACTCCGGCGGCTGGGCAAACAGCCGTATGCGCCAGACCATTTGTCCGGCGTTCCTGAATGCTCTGCCGTCTGCCTGGCAGAGCGTGATCGCCGCGTGTACGAAGTACAGCGACAATACCGGCGGCGGCAGCAACGCAGCCAGCTATGTGACGAGTACATCGGACAAAATCTGGCTGCTGTCGGAGTATGAGGTCCACGGTGCAAGAAGCTACGCCAACAGTGCCGAGCAGAACTACCAGAAGCAGTACGACTACTACAAGAACGGCAACAGCAAGGTGAAGTACCAGCACAGCGCGACGACGACCGCCTGCCACTGGTGGCTCCGCTCTGTGCGTGCGAGCAACACGTACTCCTTCTGCTATGTGAGCACGAGCGGCGTAGCGAGCAACAACTACGCCGACTATTCGTATGGCTTTGCGCCGGGCTTTAAGGTGGCCTAATCCAAGATCGGGCACCGAAAGTGGAGCGTCGGGGACGAAAGTCCCTGACAGCGAAACGCGAAGAAACAGGTATCCAAATCACAACAGGGTCTTCCCCGGCGGGCGCAAGCCTGCCGGGGACAGGCTGAGAGACAGAAGGGAGCGCAAAAATCGTGTCAGTTTACAAATCCCGGCGGAAGGATGCCGCCGCGCAGTTTGTGGCGGATGCACGGGAGCTGCGGAAGGCCACGGTGCGTATCGCACGGAAGTTTCCGGCCAGCTACAAGTATGTGACCACGGGGCCGCTGCTGCAACTGGCGGGCGAGGTGTACACTAACGCGCTGAAAGGAAACAGCATCTATGTCCACAAAGACATGAGCGAGCACGACTATGAGCTGCGGCACCGCTATCTGGCGTCGGCCACGGCCAGCGCCGATGCGCTGCTGGGCGAGATCACCTTCTGCTATGAGCTGGTGGATGACGGGAACAACTTCTTCCGCAACAAGGAGGAGTACGAGCGGACATTCCAGACCTGGACGACGCTGGCGAACACGGCACTGAACCGGCTGCGGGGCGTGCTGGAAAGCGACAAGCGGCGGTGGAACGGATACCAGAGAGACCGGCAAAGAAAATCTCAGTAAAAAATTCTGTAGGGCAAGTTCTGACGGCCACGCCTGCAACTGGTGGCTCCGCTCTGTGAATGCGAGCAACACGAACAACTTCTGCAATGTGAACACGAGCGGCGAAGCGAACAACAACAACGCCTACAATTCGAATGGCTTTGCGCCGGGATTTAAGAACGATATGGGGCCTGAACGAGTAACGACCTGTGAAGCCGCGCCCCAAACCTTAAAGGAGAGCTTGACCCTTGGAGACTGGCCCGCATGAGCGGGCTTCATTCCTAAAATAACCGCCCGATACGGAGGCCCGGACGCTTCTTGCATGGCTGGGGATTTTGACGGTATTACCCCGGTTTCATGAGCAACCGTTATGCAGCTGACAGAAAACCGCTGCGGCAGACGACGCAGGTGCGGGAGGTCATGCACCCCGCAAACCGCCCGTCAGGCCGCTTGTGCTGTACGGGCGGGATACTGCATTGGAGGAAACATGATTGAATAGCCAGGAGAGGCACGAGGCCAGATACCAGCGGAGGAAGGCGCGACGCGAGCAGAAGGCGCGGGAGGCCGGTGGGGCGCGCTTCGAGGAGGTCATGTCTTTCAAAAATCTGTGTGCGGCGGGAAAGGCCTGCTGCAACGGAGCGAGGTGGAAAACCTCGACGATCAATTTTGAGACGAACCTGCTGGGCGAGGTCCAAAAGACCTACGACAACCTGTACAACGGGACGCGAGTATTCAACGGCTTCCACAGTTTTTCCACGGTGGAGCACGGGAAGCTGCGGAACATCGACGCACTGCCCATTCAGGAGCGAACCATACAAAAATGTTTGTGTGAGAACCTTCTGGTGCCGATATTCTCCCGAAGTTTTATCTATGACAACTGCGCGAGCCTGAAAGCGAAGGGCATGGATTTTCAGCTCAAGCGGCTTAGAAAGCATCTTCGGGACCATTACCGGAAGTACGGCACGGCGGGCGGTATCTACCAGTTCGATTTCAAGAATTATTTCGGAAGTCTGCCGCATGAGGAGATCAAGCGGCGGGCGCGGAAGAAGATCATGGACGAGCGGCTGTATCGCCTGTTCTGCGATTTTGTAGACGATTTTCGTATGATGAAGACCGCAGACAAAACCGCGTGCCGTGGGGTGGGACTGGGCAGTGAAGTCTCGCAGATCATCGCACTGGATTACGCCAATCCCATCGACCATTATGTGAAGGATGTGCGCGGCATCCACGGGTACGGGCGGTATATGGATGATGGGTACATCATCAGCCCGTCACTGGCGGAGCTGGCGGACATCAAGCGGTGTCTGTACGCCCTGGCGGCAGACATGGGCATCGCCATGAGCAATCAGAAAAACATCATCACGCCGTTTCGGCACCACAGCTTTATCTTCCTGAAAATGCGGGTGAGGCTGACAGAGGACGGAAAGGTAGTGATGAAGCTCTCACGCAAGAGCATCCACTCCATCCGGCGGAAGATGGATATTTTTCGCCGGTGGCTGGACGAGGGCAGGATGGAACCGGAAGATGTGTTTCAGTCCTATCAGTCGTGGCGGGCACACGCGAAGCGGTGCAACAGCTATGACACGCTGCGCGCCCTGGACGAGCGGTTTACGCGGATGTTTGCGGCGGAGCTGGCGGAGCGGCGCAAGCTGTTCCCGTGCACCATGAAGGCAACCAGAACGGGAGCCGGATGGATATACCGGCGGCATGGTGCCGTCAACGAGGAGGAAATGTGCGCATGAAGTATATCACACACAACCGTTTCAAGAAGCTGGCCGCCTGTGGCGAAACGCTGAACATTCCGTATGGGACGGAGCTGGACACCGCAGGCGACTTTATCATCACGCCGGATGGAAAACCGATCTGTTTTGCCACCAGCGAGAACGCCAAGATGCACTTTGCCCGGAATGATGACGGGCAGGGAGTGGAACGTGGGAGGCTGACGTGGGCTATCGCGTACAGCCAGAGGGTGCGGCGCGGCGCTGGCGGGCAGCAGCAACGCTTCACGGACGAGGAGATCGAGCTGTTGGAGCGGGAGTGGGCGCATTTCCTGCGGCAGGATGTGGACGTCATTCTGTTCAACGAAAACTTTTTCGCGGCGGCGGTGCCGGAGCTGAAACAGCTTGCGGACGCGCTGCACATCAAGGCAAGGAGGTAAGAACCCATGTATGCAATTATCAGCGAAGGCTCTCTGCTGGCGCTGTGTGACCGTCCCCGCTATGTGAAGCGGAACGCGGCCAGCGGCGTCTATGTGGAGGCGACGGAGGACGAGGCCATCGGTGTCGCGGTGGGCGGCACGGTCTACAATCTGCCCGGCGGCAGCGACATTCCCGACGCGCCGGAGGCGCTGGTGCGCGAGGCGGAGGCGGCGGAGTATGTGTTCCTCAACCGGGCACGTATTATCGCCAACGAGGAAAGCACCAACGCGGCTATCGTTGCCATGGAGGAGGCGCTGTGCGAGATGGACGGCGCTTCGGAGGAACGCCTGACGGCAATCGAGGACGCGCTGTGCGACCTGGACGCTGCGGCATACGGAGGAGGTGAAAACTGATGAATGTTATTTGGGCTAATCGCCTGATCGGCGGCACGAAGACCTGGGACGAAGTTCCTGCTGCCCGCGTTGCGGGTGTCAAGGCGGAGCTGGCTTCCCGCGTACAGAAGGGCAAGATCACTGCCGAGCAGTATGAGGCCATCACCGGCGAGGCTTACCCCGGCGGCGAAGACGGTGAGTAATCTGCAAATCATTGAGGAGCTGTGCGGCATCTGCGAAGACCTGGCGAAGATCGTCACGGAACAGCAGAAGCTCCTTGCACAGCACGAAGCCCTTGTTATGGTGGAGGACATTGAGCGGGTGAAGACCCGATATGCGGCCATGATCGGAGACGATGAATGGCCGGATGTCGCGCCGGACACGGGCGAATGATCGGCGGAGGCCGGGGGCAAAACCTCCGGCCTCTTACCGTATCGCCATCAACCGAGGAAGGAGGGTGTCAGTATGGACACTCCTATCACGCGGGCTGAACATGAGGAGTTCAGTCGCAGACTGGAAGAAGAAAACAGACGGCAGGACAAGCGTATTGAGCTGCTTGAGGAGAATGTGCGGGAGCTTAGTCAGTTGACAAACACGGTGGGTAAGCTGGCGACGAGCCTGGAGAGCATGGTCAAAGAGCAGGAAAAACAGGGGAAGCGCCTGGAAACGCTGGAAGGTCGGGACGGCGAGATGTGGCGCAAGGTCGCCGGATACATCGTCACCGCTGTCATTGGCATTGTCCTTGGGTTTGTTTTCACACAGATCGGAATGTGAGGAGGGCGGGCCATGAGCATCTTTTGGATGGTTGTGGCCGCCTTTTTCATTGGGCTGGGAGTCGGTCTTCTTCTCTGTCGCGGGACGATCATGCACCTGCGCCGGAGAGTTCGCGCCCTCCGAACGAACGGCGGACGCGAGAAGACGATGGAAACCATGAAAAAGGTGGTCTGGCTGTGCCTTGGGCACGGCTTTGTGTGGGTGTGGTGCAGCTACATCCTCGCATACCTGGACAAGCCGCAGATCGCGGAAACGCTGTCTTCGGCGGCGGTCACGGAGATTATCGGCGTGGTGCTTTGCTATGCGCTGAAATCCGCTGTGGAAAATTTGAGCAAGAACAACAAATGGCCTGATAAGCAGGACCCTACCCCTCCGGCGGCAGAGGAAGCAGATCAGGCCGGCAACGACCTTTAAGGAGGTGGTGCCATGGCGTTGCAGGGCAAAAACAACGAGGAAAAAATCTGGAATTATCTCACGGCGGCGGGGCTGACGGCATCCGGCGCGGCAGGACTGATGGGAAATCTGTATGCAGAAAGCGGTCTTCTACCGAACAATGTGCAGAACTGCTATGAAAAGAAGCTGGGCGTGACCGATGCAAGCTATACAGCGGCGGTTGACAGCGGAGCATATCAGTTCTTTGCTACCGATCAGGCCGGGTACGGCCTTGCCCAGTGGACCTATTGCTCCCGTAAGGCGGAGCTGCTGGACTATGCGCAGAGCTGCCGCAGGAGCATTGGGGACCTGGAAATGCAGCTCGACTTCCTGATGAAGGAGCTGCGGGAAGATTTCAAGAAAATTCTGTCTGTGCTGACCACAACGGCCAGCGTAAAGGAGGCTTCGGACATCGTTCTGATGGAGTTCGAGCGGCCTGCTGACCGGAGCGCCAGCGTGAAAAACAAACGGGCAGGCTACGGCCAGATGTACTACGCGAAGTATGCCTCCGGCCATGTGACAGGAACAGGAGGAAACGGAATGACTGAAAGCCAACTGCGAAACAAAGTTGTGAAAATCGCCGTAAGCTATCTTGGATGCAAGGAGAGCGACGGAAGCCACAGGAAGATCATTGACCTCTACAACAGCCACAAGCCCCTTGCGCGGGGATATGCCGTCCAATACATGGACGCATGGTGCAGCACCTTTGCCAGCGCCGTCGCCATCGCTGCCGGGCTGACCGACATCATCCCGACCGAGTGCGGGTGTGAAAAACACATCGCCCTTTTTAAGGCGCTGGGCGCGTGGGTGGAGAACGACGCCTATGTGCCGAAGCCGGGCGACTATATTTTCTATGACTGGCAGGACGGCGGCGCGGGAGATTGCACCGGCGGCGCAGACCATGTGGGCATTGTGACCGAGGTAAGCGGCAGCACGATCACCGTGATCGAGGGCAACATCAGTGACGCCGTGGGCTATCGCCACATTGCCGTGAACGGGCGGTATATCCGTGGGTATGGTGTGCCGAAGTACAGCACAAAGGCGACCGGAAGCGAGAGCACCACATCCGCCCCTGCATCGTCCGGCAGCGCGGCGACACTAAAGGTGGGCGACATTGTGGAGTTTACCGGAGCAAAGCACTATGTCAGCGCAGGCGCTGTAAACGGGCTTGCGTGTAAGCCGGGCAAGGCGAAGATCACGCAGGTCTATCAGGTGGGCAAGAGCAAGCACCCGTATCATCTGATCGCCGTGAGCGGCAGCGGAAGCACCGTATATGGCTGGGTGGACGCAGCGGACATCGCTGCTGCATCCGAAGGTCAGCGCATACATACCGTCGTTCGCGGGGATACGCTGTGGGGACTGGCAAACACTTATCTGGGGAACGGAAGCCGTTACAAGGAGATCAAGACCCTGAACGGCCTGACCTCCGACATCATCAAAATCGGGCAGGTATTGAAAATCCCTGCCAAGTAAACGAAGGAGAACAGTATGGAACTTGCGCTTAATATTTCGACGCTCATTGCCGTTGTTGGCGCGCTGACCGTCGTGACCAACATCATCGTGCAGGTCTTGAAGAAGGCCACATGGGACAAGCTGCCCACAAATCTGCTGGCAATCGCGGTCGCCATGGTGCTGACGCTGGTAGCGTTCTTTGGCTACATGGCCTATATGGGCCTTGCTGTCATGTGGTACTATGTGGCTGCCGCCGTGGTGGTCGGTTTCGCCGTGGCCTATGCGGCAATGTTCGGGTTTGATAAGCTCAAAGAAGCCATCGCAGAAATGAAGAAGAATACCGTGTAAATCAAAAACTCCCGGCGGAGGCCCTAACGGACAACTGCCGGGAGTTTTTTGCGTTTATGGGGAGCAGTGGCCGCAGGCGCGCCATCCGCCTGAAACGAGATCATCCCGCGTTCGGCTTGTGGTGGAGTAATTCGAGGGAGAAATCTTTGGGACATCGCGGCACGATGGACGGTGGAATACATTCGTGCTTGTGTTCAGCACATATTTTGCGCTGGTATTCTGCTGCCCCTCGTTGTCATAGGTGTTAAAATTATTGCCGTTGCCGGTGGTGGCGGAGCTGCCGGACGGGGCGAAATACTCGTACTCACGACGATCTGTTTCTTTGCCGCACATAGAGCAAACCTTTACCTTGATGCCGGGAACGCCTGGGGCGGCCTCCTGGATGATCGTCCAGTCGCCCGGCGAACAGACTTTACGCTCGGTCGGAACTTCTACGATTGTACCGCACTTCCAACACTCGCGCGCCACTATGCCGCCGCTTTGGCAGGTGGCCTCCACAACAACCTCGCCGCCGTACCCGAATGTGCTGTGCTCGCTGGGACCGTCCCCAATTTTGCCGCAGACAGTGCAAATCTCCGGTTCTGTGCAGGAGGCGCGCTGCCAGTCGTGAGAGCTGGTCATAGAATACCAGTGGCGGTTTTTGCCGCAGGCGGAACAGTGCTCCGGTTCGAGACAGGTGGCGGCAACCCAGGTATGCTCCATCCGGTCACCCTCAGTTTCTCCGCAACGGACGCAGGTTTTCGGTGCAAAACAGGTGGCCTCCCGCCAGTCGTGCCCCAGCGGCTCGCCTTCTTCGGCTTTACATGAGCTGCACACTCGTGGCTCGGTGCAGGTAGCGTCCTGCCAGTCGTGTTCGTGGCTACTGCGTGTGATTATTCCACACGCACGAAGAAGGATTAGAAAGAGAATGACATACAGCGCACCGCGTGCAAACTTCTTCAACATAAGCCTTCGCCTCGATTTTTAATCTTTTTTGCGTAATTATGGGATATTACCATAAGAATATCAGATTTTATGGTAAAGTCAAATAAATTATGGGAATACACCATGCGAAGGAGCGATGTGCAGTTGAAAGTTATCAACCTCGACGGACGCCGAAATGTTTCAGGTGAGCGGGTACGCCAAGTGAGAACGAGGAAACGCCTGACGCAGGCGGACTTAGCTGCGAGAGTTCAGACCACCGGCGTCATCCTGGAACAGGACGCGATCAGCCGTATCGAAAGCGGCAGCCGCATGGTCCAGGACTATGAGCTGCGGGCGCTGGCCGAGGTGCTGGGCGTCACTGCTGACTGGCTGATGGAGGACGACGAAAATAATTATGCCGTAGGCTTTATAAGCCTACGGCATTTCTATTTTCAGGGAGTTCGGCGCTTGACTTTTTGTGTTTTTATGGGTTATTATCCCCCAAAAAAGGAGGAATTACCCCATGAGCAGTGAAAAAGGACGGCGGTTTTCACACCTGAAATGGAAGGACCGGTTGAAGATCGAACGAATGTTAAAGGAGGGGCGGAAGCCGAAGGAAATTGCGGCGGCGCTCCGCGTTCACAGCAGCACGATCTATCGGGAGATCAAGCGTGGCCTGATGGTTCAGCGAACTTCGGAGCTGATCGACCGCGAGGTGTACTGCCCGGATGTGGCAGAGAATAAGTATCAGGCAAACCTTGCGGCAAAGGGGCCGGCCTTAAAACTGGGCAGTGACTATGAGCTGGCCGCCTATATCGAGGACAAAATTGTGAACGAAAAGTATTCGCCGGAGGCGGTGCTGTTGAAAATCAAAGAGGAGGAGCTGGACTTCTCTGTGACGATCTCAAAGTGGACGCTGTATTCCTACATCACCAAAGGCGTGTTCCTGGGTGTGACCAACAAAAGCCTGCCGCGCAAAGGAAAGAGGAAAAACAGCTCTTACCGGAAGGTACGCGCTGCGCACCTTCCGAAGGGCGATACCATCGAAGACCGCCCGCAGGAGATCAACGAGCGGTTGTTCTTCGGCGACTGGGAGATGGACACGGTGGAGAGCTGCAAGAAGGATTTGAGCCGGTTGCTGGTGCTTACGGAACGGAAATCCCGGCGGGAGGTCATCATAAAGATGCCGGACGGCACGGCGCAGAGCGTGGTCAAAGCGCTGGACCAGTTGGAAAGAAAGCTGGGGTCGCGGCTGTTCCGCAATGTCTTCCACACGATCACCGTGGATAACGGCAGCGAGTTTGCAGACTGCGAAGGCATGGAGCGTTCGTGCCTGACAAAGCAGAAAAGGACGCACATCTACTACTGCCATCCGTACAGCGCCTTTGAGCGGGGCAGCAACGAGAATGCGAACACGCTCATTCGGCGCTGGCTTCCAAAAGGAACGAAGCTGTCCGCTGTGACAAAGGAACAGGTCAAACAAATTGAAATCTGGATGAACAACTATCCAAGGGTCATCCTCGGCGGGCGCTGCTCCAACACGGTCGTGGCGGAGTGGGCGAAAACGGCAGGCGTCCAGCTTCCGGCGGCACGCATTTGACATAGAAATTGTTGAAAAACAGGATAGAAAATGAGGCTACCCGACACATTTGAGCGGGTGGCCCATTCGTGCTGCCCTAAATACACAAAAAAGCTCAGAAAAATTTAGTGAATTTGTGGTGCATTTTTTGCTTGACTTTTTCATTATGGCATTTTTTCAATTTCCTCTTTACTTTTTGAAAATGTGTGATATAATATGATTTGCTTTGAGATATGCGGGGCTGCGGGCTGTGCAAACGCGCCGGAATATGGCCCGGCTTTCGCAGGGACGGTCAAAGCATTTTCGTCAGGCACGGGGCGCGCGTGCCGGTACTTATGGGCCTGTAGCTCAGTTGGGAGAGCGTTCGGTTCGCATCCGAGAGGTCGAGAGTTCGAATCTCTTCAGGTCCACCATTTATTTGGAAGTCATCGTTTGTCGATGGCTTCTTTTTTTGCATAAAAAGAAAGACGTAGGCAAAAATGCCATAATTTTCAAGGAAAACCGGCGGCAGAGCCACGCCCGCCGCCGGTCAGAATTATTCAACAAAGGGATTGTTTTCCACGGCCCGATGCAGCCGGAAACGGTTGTGGACGCTGTGGTTGTAAACATGATCCAGCCAGTATTCCGTCAGCTCCCGATAGATTTCATGGAGCAGCTCGGCCAGATAGGCACGCTCTTCCTCCGGCAGCTGGTACAGATCGGTGTGGCCCTCCAGCGCCTCCCAGAGCAGATAAATTTTCATAATCAGCTCGGTAAAGGCTTCCGACTGGGTCAGCGCCGGATTTTCCAGCATCCCCCGGTAATATTCATGCCGCTGATCCAGATGATAGTGCAGACCGAAGAAATCAAACCGCTCCAGATCCAGCCGGAAGGCATAGTTCTTCAGCTGGCGTGTGGCCTGAATAAAATCCTGTGCCCGCCACTGCTCCTTCACCCGCAGCAGCTGCCGCAGCCGGGCAGAGTCCGGGTCAAAGCTGATGAGATAGCGCAGCAGGGCATTGCCGGACTCGTTGAAATACAGCGTCTCAATAATGCTGAGCTTGCTGTGAGATTCCTCCTGATGGGTCTTTTCCACCAGACGATCCAGCCCCAGCGTCACCAGAATCACCTCCAGCGGCAGAAACGCCAGCTCGTGCAGACCGAAAATGGCCAGATGATGCAGGTCCCGGAAAATCAGATAATGCAGGGCATACATCACAAGGGACGCGCCCAGCAGCAGGAAAATAAGCTGTTTTACCGTAAGCTTTGCTTTTACAGGCTTCATGGGAAAAGCCTCCTTTCCGATCGTGAATTACAGGTCGGCGGGGGTCAGGGAAGCGGTATAGGTCACGCCGTGGTTTGTGATGACAAACACATCCAGCCGGGCATTTTCACCCAGCGGAGAAGTGCGCAGCAGCTGCTTTGCGGGCAGCACCAGCGCACCGTTGGCGGAAACCTTGCTGTAGCGGAAGGGGCGGTTGGCCGTGGTGGCGTAAAGATAGGCATCCCGCAGCGTATAGGCGACGACACCGCCGGGGCGCCGCCGTGTGCCGCAGAAATCCGGTGCCAGCGGCAGCTCCTTTCCGTCCAGCTCCAGCATCCATTCATCGCCGCAGTCAGTGGCCTTCAGCTTGGCGGGAATGCGGTGGGGCGCGGCATAACCGGCACCCTGAGGACGGGGACGCAGCACATACAGAATGCCGTGCCAGCAATGGAGGAACTGCTCCAGCGGATAGCGGCGGATGGCCAGACTGTCCGGGCAGCCGTAGGAATCATGCACCAGCAGCCATTCCCGGCCGTCCTCCACCGTCATACCGGTGACGCACATGAGATGTCCGGCAGTATAGCCGGGGGTGTTTTCCATATAGGGGGCGTGGGGCTTGGCCCGTTCCGGAGAGGGAGCATAGGCCACATTGCAGCCCACGGGATAGCCCGCCAGCAGCTCCCGCCGCAGATCGTCCGCATCGGCATAGGTCAGCCAGCATTCATAGCCAAAGCTTCCGGCGGCAGCCATGGTAAAGGCCCAGTTGCCAAAGCCGTGATATTCATGATCCCAGCAGGCCATGGCCGTTTCCTCGGGCAGCAGATCATCGCCCCGGGCATTCATCAGAACGGTGGCCGTGGTAGGACTGCACATTACGGAGCCGATGTTCGGATCCCGCAGCACCTGGGTATAGGCCGGTGCGGGATTGTCCACAAAGCTGGTGGGCAGTGTGCTGGTAAAGCGATCCTGGGGAGACAGCCGGCAGGTGGCCGCCAGCAGACGCAGGGCAGGGACACCGCTGCCGCTTTCCCGCCGGAGAATGCAGCGCAGCTGCATGGCCTTGCCGGTGTGACCCTCCTTCATGGAAAGGGTATCCGTCTCTGCGGAAGCGCAGCCGCCGTCGGTTTCCGGCAGACTGGCCCGGCGCAGATAGGGAGACCACAGACCCCAGCTGAGCCACTGGGACCATTCGCCCTGTTCATCCTGCACCCGGCACTGGGCTTCGGAAACACAGCCCTCCGGCAGATCGGTGTTCCAGCTGAGCACCACCGTGGTAAAGGGCTTTACGGGCATTTCCGGAGAGGTAAAGCTGCCCTCGGCACAGCCCTCCGGCAGCACCAGCGCACCCCGGCCAATGGACTCCTGCTCCGTCAGTCCGCAGACCGTACCGGAACGAAAGGCGGAAAGCTCGGAAAAAAGAATCAGATCATTCATGATTTCACCCAGTTTCTACAGATTTTTTTGTTGTTGAGAGAGACTTACTGCTTCCCCAAAAGCCGATTCAGCTCATCTACAAAGCTGTCCAGATCCTTGAACTGCCGATACACCGAGGCAAAGCGCACATAGGCTACCTGGTCGATCTCCTTCAGCTCCTCCATCACCAGCTCGCCGATACGCACGGAGGGAATCTCCCGATCCATGGCGTTGACCAGCGTCTGCTCGATGCGGGAGGCCGCCCGTTCCAGCGTTTCCATGGGAACCGGCCGCTTTTCACAGGCCTTTAACAGACCGTTCAGGATCTTGCTGCGGTCGAAGGACTGGCGGGAACCATCCTTTTTTACCACAACCAGCGGTACACGCTCTACAATTTCATAAGTGGTAAAACGCTTTCCGCAGGAAAGACACTCCCGGCGGCGGCGGATGCTGTTATTTTCATCCGTGGGGCGGGAGTCAATGACCTTGCTTTCAGAATAAGCACAATAGGGACAGCGCACAGCGGACACCTCTCTTCCTTTGCATGAAACTATTATACTTCAGAACCGCAGAATACGCAAGAAAATGTTTTCGCCGGGTAAAATTTATTTTTATAATTATCAAAATGGAATTGACATTCCAATCAGATGATGATATAATCGCAGCGAAAAGGAGGAATGAAACAAAATGAAACAGAAAATTGAGGCGATGAACGACTACTTTTCCCGGCAGATCGCCGCCTGCGGCCAGCGGGAACAGGCCCTGCGGGCAGATGAGCGAAAGGACGAGGCCGTGTTTGAACGGATTCGGGCCAATGTATACGACATTTTCCGCACCACACTGTCGGCGGCAGTGCGGGCCAAGGGTGAGGATGCGCAGGGCGTGCAGACATTTTTTCAGCAGCGGCTGAAGACCATCCCCGCCGCATGGGAGACGGCCCGGCAGGAGGCGGAGCGTTATGGCAACGAGAACCGTGCCCTGCTGGAACGCATCAAGCTGGAGACGGCCAGAGAGATCGAAACGCAGTTTGCGCAAACCTGGGAGGCGCGGCCATGACAGAGACAGAAGCGATCCAGTTGTTCAAATGTCTGTCGGACAAATCCCGGCTGCAAATATTGAAATCTCTGGCCCAGGAGGATATGTATGTGGAGCGGCTGGCAGAGCGGCTGGAGCTGACCCCCTCCACGGTGTCCTTCCATCTGAAAAAGCTGTCGGAAATCGGGGCGGTCACTTCCCGCAAGAGTCAGTATTATACCGTGTATTCTCTGAAACGGGAAATTTTTGAGATCAGCATTCTGGACATCCTACGGCAGCAGTCGGAGGAGGCGGAGCGGCAGGCTCAGCGGGATGCGGCTTATCGGCAGAAGGTGATTGATACCTTTTTTGTCCATGGCAGGCTGAAGGCTATCCCCGCCCAGCGGAAAAAGGAACGCATCGTGCTGGAGATTCTGGCCATGGCCTTTGCATATGACCGGCTGTATACCGAACGGGAGGTCAATATCATCCTTGCGGATTTTCACGATGACTTCTGCACTCTCCGCCGGGATATGGTGGGGGAGAGGCTGCTGGGCCGGGATTCCCGTGGCTATTGGCGCATCCGCCCGGAGGAAGAACAAAAAGTGTAGAGATAAAGACAAAACAGGCCCCCATGCAGCTGCTGCACCGGAGGGCCTGTTTTACACTTTATTTATTATTCATATGCGCAGAAACCGGCGGCAGAACGGGACGAAGGGAAGGTCGCCGGGGAAGCTTTGGAGGAATACGGAAAATTGCGGGCAAATCCGTGATTTTTTTTGTAAAAAGCCGTTGACTTCACGAAAAATCCATGTTAAAATAAAACACTGTACCAGCATGGGTACAGTGCGCCTTTTTTCACAACAACAGTATAACGCACTTTTCCGAAAAAGGCAAGAGAATGTTTTGCAAAAGAAACAACTTGCCCGGGCGTATCGCACACCGGGCGTTCCAAAATAACGAAATGGAGTGAGGCAACCGATGAAAGACCTTCGCTGCGGCAAGAAGATCCGCAAGAGCTTTTCCCGGACAGATGAAGTCCTGGAAATGCCGAACCTCATCGAGGTCCAGAAGAAATCCTACCAGTGGTTCCTGGACGAGGGACTGCGCGCCGTCTTCAGAGATGTGGGCGCAATTACCGACTATTCCGGCAATCTGGAGCTGACCTTCCTGGATTATACCCTGGACAATAATCCGAAATACAGCATCATCGAATGCAAGGAGCGGGACGCTACCTACGCTGCGCCCCTGAAGGTTCGCATCCGTCTGCGTAACAAGGAGACGGAGGAAATCAAGGAGCAGGAAATCTTCATGGGCGATTTCCAGCTGATGACCGACAGCGGTACCTTTATCATCAACGGTGCCGAGCGTGTGATCGTCTCCCAGATTGTCCGTTCCCCGGGCATCTATTACGGCCTGAACAATGACCGCCCGGAAAAGACCTGCCACACCTGTACCGTGATTCCCTATCGCGGTGCCTGGCTGGAGTATGAGACGGACATCAATGATGTGTTCTATGTGCGCATTGATAAAAACCGCAAGCTGCCTGTGACCTCTCTGATCCGTGCTCTGGGTGTCCAGACCGACGGCGAGATCAAGGAGTTGTTTGGCAATGATGAGCGCATCCTTGCCACCATCGAAAAGGACACCGCCGCCCACAACCGGGAGGAGGCCCTGATCGAGATCTACAAGCGCATTCGTCCTGGCGAGCCGCCTACGGTGGATTCTGCCCAGACCATGCTGCACAACCTGTTCTTTGACCCCAAGCGGTACGATCTGTCCGCTGTGGGCCGCTACAAATTCAATAAAAAGCTGGCGCTGGGCAACCGTATTGCCGGCCATCGCCTGTCCCGTCCCGTGGCCAATCCGCTGACCGGCGAGGTCGTGGCCGAGGCAGGGGAGACCCTGACCCGGGACCGTGCCCTGGAGATCGAGCGCATCGGTGTCTCCGAGGTGTGGCTGGAGGCCGAAGGCAAGGAGCTGAAAGTCTTCTCCAACAAGATGGTCTGGCTCCATGACTTTGTGGAGTGCGACGAAAAAGAGCTGGGCATCAACGAGCATGTGAGCTTCCCCGTGCTGCAGCGCCTGATGGAGCAGTACAGCGGCGAAGAGCTGCTGGATGCCATCCGGGACAATGTTTCCGAGCTGATCCCCAACCATGTCACCGTGGATGATATTCTGGCCTCCATTAACTATATGTGCTGTCTGGTGCGTGGCGTGGGTACTACCGATGATATCGACCATCTGGGCAACCGCCGTCTGCGTTCCGTGGGTGAGCTGCTGCAAAACCAGTTCCGCATCGGCTTCTCCCGTATGGAGCGTGTGATCCGGGAGCGCATGACCATTCAGAATCTGGATATCGTGACCCCCCAGAGCCTGATTAACATCCGCCCGGTTACTGCCGCCATCAAGGAATTCTTCGGCTCTTCTCCCCTGAGCCAGTTTATGGATCAGACCAATCCTCTGGCAGAGCTGACCCACAAGCGGCGTATTTCCGCTCTGGGCCCCGGCGGTCTGTCCCGTGACCGTACCAGCTTTGAGGTGCGAGATGTCCACTACAGCCACTATGGCCGTCTCTGCCCCATTGAAACCCCTGAAGGCCCCAACATCGGTCTGATCTCCTATCTTGCCACCTATGCCCGGATCAACGATTACGGCTTTATCGAGGCTCCCTATCGCATCATTGACAAGGCCACCGGCCGGGTGACGGACGAGGTCCGTTATATGACCGCCGATGTGGAGGATCAATACATTATTGCTCAGGCCAACGAGCCGCTGGACGAGAATCACTGCATCAAGGCGCCCCGCGTCACCTGCCGCCACCGTGCGGATGTGATCGAAGTGGATCGGGAGCGGGTGGACCTGATTGATGTCTCTCCCAAGATGATGGTTTCCGTGGCTACGGCCATGATTCCCTTCCTGGAAAACGACGACGCCAACCGTGCGCTGATGGGCGCAAATATGCAGCGTCAGGCAGTGCCTCTGATGATGACCGAGGCTCCGCTGGTGGCTACCGGCATCGAGTACAAGGCCGCCGTGGACTCCGGCACTGTGCCGCTGGCCAGGGATTCCGGCGTTGTGACCCGTGTTTCCGCAGATTCCGTTACCATTAAATATGACCATCTGGGCGAACAGACCACCAAGCTGATTAAATTCCTCCGCTCCAACCAGGGCACCTGTGTGAACCAGCGTCCCATTGTCAATGTGGGCGAGCGTGTGGAAAAGGGCGATGTAATCGCGGACGGCGCTTCCACCAGTCAGGGCGAAATCTCTCTGGGCAAGAATGCGCTGATCGGCTTCATGACCTGGGAAGGCTACAACTATGAGGACGCCGTTCTGCTGAATGAGCGTCTGGTGCGGGAAGATATCTATACCTCTCTCCATGTGGAGGAGTATGAGATGGAAGCCCGGGATACCAAGCTGGGCCCCGAGGAAATCACCCGGGATATCCCCAATGTGGGCGAGGATGCCCTGCGGGATCTGGACGAGCGGGGCATTATCCGCATCGGTGCGGAGGTGCGCTCCGGTGATATTCTGGTGGGCAAGGTCACGCCCAAGGGCGAAACCGAGCTGACGGCAGAGGAACGGCTGCTGCGGGCCATCTTTGGCGAAAAGGCCAGAGAAGTCCGTGATACCTCTCTCCGTGTGCCCCACGGCGAAAGCGGCACCATCGTGGATGTCAAGGTGTTCTCCCGTCCCAACGGCGACGAGCTGACCCCCGGCGTCAACATGAAGGTCTGCTGCTATATCGCCCAGAAGCGCAAGATCAGCGTGGGCGACAAGATGGCCGGCCGCCACGGCAACAAGGGCGTTGTGTCCCGCATTCTGCCCCAGGAGGATATGCCCTTCCTGCCTGATGGCCGTCCGCTGGATATCGTGCTGAATCCGTTGGGCGTGCCCTCCCGTATGAATATCGGACAGGTGCTGGAGGTTCACCTGGGCTACGCTGCCCGGGCGCTGGGCATCCATGTGGCTACCCCGGTATTTGACGGTGCCAAGGAAGCGGATATTTCCAACCTGCTGAAGGAAGCCGGTCTGTACCGTGCGCTGCTGCGGGATGAAAACCGTGACCCCAACATTGCAAAGAAGGAGCTCTTCGAGGAGATCGTCGGGCCGGACGGTGTCAAGACCCATCGCCCGCTGACTGCCGAGGAAAAGGCCGACTTCAACTACCGTGAAACCCTGCGCCGCAGCGACAAGCTGCGCATCGTGGACGGCAAGGCCATCCTCTATGACGGACGCACCGGTACGCCCTTTGACAACCCCGTGACCGTGGGTGTCATGTACTACCTGAAGCTGCACCATCTGGTTGACGACAAGATCCATGCCCGTTCCACCGGCCCCTACTCTCTGGTGACCCAGCAGCCTCTGGGCGGCAAGGCCCAGTTCGGCGGCCAGCGCTTCGGCGAGATGGAAGTCTGGGCACTGGAGGCATATGGCGCTGCCTACACCCTGCAGGAGATCCTGACGGTGAAGTCCGACGATATCGTGGGCCGTGTCAAGACCTACGAGGCCATCGTCAAGGGCCACAATGTACCCAAGCCCGGCGTGCCGGAATCCTTCAAGGTTCTGGTGAAGGAGCTCCAGTCCCTGGGTCTGGATATCCGTGTGCTGGATAAGAATATGGAAGAAATCACCCTCGTCACCGATGAGGACGACGATACCAGCTATGAGAAGATTCTGCGGGAGGATTCCTACGGCTCTGACCGTGAGTTCGAAAATGCCGGCTATGGCATTCAGGACGAAAACGGCGAGGCGGAGGCTGCCGAAGAGGATGAGCCTGCCGACGAGGATGCGGATTTTGACTTTGAAAGCATCGTTGCGGCCGAGCTGGGCGATGATATGTCCGATGACGAATAAGAGAGGAGAAGAAAAGAATGGCTGATATGACTTTCGCGGCAATCAAAATTGGTTTGGCTTCTCCCGAACAGATGAAGGAATGGTCCTACGGCGAAGTGAAAAAGCCGGAGACCATCAACTACAGAACGCTGAAGCCCGAGCGGGACGGTCTGTACTGCGAGCGCATTTTTGGACCGACCAAGGACTGGGAATGCCATTGCGGCAAGTATAAAAAGGTTCGCTTTAAGGGCAAAATCTGTGACCGCTGCGGCGTGGAGGTCACAAAATCCAAGGTGCGCCGGGAGCGCATGGGCCACATCGAGCTGGCCGCTCCCGTGTCTCACATCTGGTATTTCAAGGGCATCCCCTCCCGGATGGGTCTGATGCTGGATATGTCTCCCAGACTGCTGGAAAAGGTGCTGTACTTTGCCTGCTACATCGTGGTGGATCCCGGCGATACGCCCCTGATGAAAAAGCAGATCCTTTCCGAGCGGGAATATCAGGACTATCGGGAAAAATATGAAGACGATTTCCAGGCAGAAATGGGTGCCGAGGCCATCCAGAAGCTGCTGGCGGAAATTGATCTGGACGCTCTTTCTGAGGAGCTGCGGGCAGAGCTGAAGGAGGCCAACGGCCAGAAGCGTATGCGCATCAGCAAGCGTCTGGAAGTGGTGGAAGCCTTCCGTTCCTCCGGCAACCGTCCCGAGTGGATGGTGCTGAATGTGGTGCCGGTGCTGCCTCCCGAGCTGCGCCCCATGGTGCAGCTGGACGGCGGACGCTTTGCCACCTCTGACCTGAACGATCTGTACCGCCGTGTCATCAACCGCAACAGCCGTCTGAAGCGGCTGCTGGAGATGGGTGCGCCGGATATCATCGTGCGCAACGAAAAGCGTATGCTTCAGGAAGCCGTAGACGCGCTGATCGACAATGGCCGCCGCGGCCGTCCCGTGACCGGCCCCAACAACCGTGCGCTGAAGTCCCTCTCCGATATGCTAAAGGGCAAGCAGGGCCGCTTCCGTCAGAACCTGCTGGGCAAGCGCGTGGACTATTCCGGCCGAAGCGTTATCGTGGTGGGCCCGGAGCTGAAGATTTACCAGTGCGGTCTGCCCAAGGAAATGGCGCTGGAGCTGTTCAAGCCCTTCGTCATGAAAAAACTGGTGGAAGACGGTCTGGCCAACAATATCAAATCTGCCAAAAAGATGGTGGAGCGTTCCCGCACTGAGGTCTGGGATGCGCTGGACTGCGTAATCAAGGGCCATCCGGTCATGCTGAACCGTGCCCCCACGCTGCACCGTCTGGGCATTCAGGCTTTCGAGCCCATTCTGGTGGAGGGCCGTGCCATCAAGCTGCATCCGCTGGTTTGTACCGCCTTCAACGCCGACTTTGACGGCGACCAGATGGCCGTCCATGTGCCCCTGTCTTCTGAGGCGCAGGCCGAAGCCCGTCTGCTGATGCTGTCCGCCAACAACCTGCTGAAGCCCCAGGACGGCGCTCCTGTAACCGTGCCCTCTCAGGATATGGTTCTGGGCTCCTATTATCTGACTATGGATCGGGACACCGAGCCCGGCTCCGGCAAGCTGGATCCGGAAACCGGCCGCATTGACCCCAAGAGCGGCGCAAAGGTGTTCTCCAGCGTGGACGAGGCCATGCTGGCTTATAATGACGGCGTAATTGGTATGCACTCTCTTATCCGTGTCCGTGTCACCAAAAAGATCAACGGCATTACGGAAAGCCGTCTGATCGATGCCACCGCAGGCCGTCTGATTTTCAATCAGGGCATTCCGCAGGATCTGGGCTTTGTGGATCGCAGCGACCCCGAGCGGGCCTTCGATCTGGAGATCACCTTCAAGTGCGGCAAAAAGCAGCTGCAAAAGATCATCAAGGCCAGCATCGAAAAGCACGGCTTTGCCGATACGGCAGAGCTGCTGGACCGGATCAAGTCCATGGGCTACAAATATTCCACGCTGGGTGCCATCACCGTGTCTGCCGCCGATATGTCCATCCCCCAGGCCAAGTATCAGCTGGTGGCCGAGACGGAGGACCGTGTGGGCGAAATCGCCGATATGTTCAAGATGGGTATGATTACCGACGATGAGCGCCACCGTCTGATTATCGAAGAGTGGGAAAAGACCACCAAGGATGTTACCAACGCCCTGATGAGCCATCTGGATCCCTACAACCCCATCATGATGATGGCGGACTCCGGCGCCCGTGGCTCCGTGAACCAGATTCGTCAGCTGGCCGGTATGCGCGGTCTGATCGCAAACACCGCCGGCCGTACCATCGACATCCCCATCAAGGCCAACTACCGTGAAGGCCTGAGCGTTCTGGAATACTTCATCTCCTCCCGTGGTGCCCGTAAGGGTCTGGCCGATACCGCTCTGCGTACTGCGGACTCCGGTTATCTGACCCGCCGTCTGGTGGATGTGTCTCAGGATGTTATTATTCGTGAAATGGACTGCGGTGCGCAGGATGGCATCGAGGTCTATGAAATCAAGGACGGCAATCAGGTCATCGAGCCCTTCTCCGACCGTCTGGTGGGCCGCTATCCCGTGAAGGATATTCTGGATCCCGCCACCGGTGAGGTGCTGGTTTCCAGGGATAAGCTCATGGACGGCAACGACGCCAAGCGTGTGGTGGCTGCCGGCATCGAGCGGGTGCAGCTGCGCTCTGTGCTCCATTGCCGTGCCCGCTACGGTGTGTGCGCCCGGTGCTATGGCTCCAACCTGGCCTTCAACAGCCCCATCGGCATTGGCGAAGCGGTTGGTATCATTGCGGCACAGTCCATCGGTGAGCCCGGTACCCAGCTGACCATGCGTACCTTCCATACCGGCGGTGTTGCCGGCGGTGATGGCGGCGATATTACCCAGGGTCTTCCCCGTGTTGAGGAGCTGTTTGAGGCCCGCAAGCCCAAGAAGGCAGCCATCCTCTCCGATATCAGCGGTCAGGTTCACATTGAAGAGGGCCGCAGAGGCATCAACAATGTGGTCATTACCAACGCCGACAACGGCGAAAGCAAGATGTATCCTGTGGCCGCCAATGCACAGCTGAAGGTTCATGAGGGCGACATCATCCAGCGGGGTACCGCACTGATGGGCGGCCCGTGGAATCCCCATGATGTGCTGCGCACCCGCAATGTGGATGCCGTGCAGGCTTATCTGATTCAGGAGGTTCAGCGTGTGTACCGTCAGCAGGGCGTGGATATCAACGACCGCCACATTGAGGTCATCGTCCGTCAGATGATGCGGAAGGTGAAGGTGGAGGCCGTTGGCAGCACCGATCTGCTGCTGGGCTCCATGGTCGAGCTCATCGACTTTGAGGATGCTAACGAGCGCGCCCGGAAGCTCTGCGAGGAAAAGGGCGAAGAGTTCCAGCCTGCCGAGGGCAGCACCGTGCTGCTGGGTATCACCAAGGCTTCTCTGGCAACGGAGAGCTGGATGTCCGCCGCGTCCTTCCAGGAGACCACCCGTGTGCTGACCGAAGCCGCCATCAAGGGCAAGGTTGACCCGCTGCTGGGCCTGAAGGAAAATGTCATTATCGGCAAGCTGATTCCCGCGGGTTCCGGTATGGAAGCCTATACCCACCCGAATTATGAAGAAATTAAGGAATATTAAGGAATCTCTTGACTAATCGAAAAAAATCAGGTATAATACAGCAATTGTGAGATGTCCGCCCGATCAGTGTGCCCGTTTTTCGGAAAATCGGATGGGGGAATCCCCGCCGGACAGCTTGCGTGATGTGTCTATCTCCTCTCCCCGCACTGCGGGGAGAGGCTGAAATAGAAATCTTGAAGAAGGAGGAATATCGTCAATGCCTACATTTAACCAGTTGGTAAGAAAGGGCAGAGAGCAGGTTTCTTACAAGTCTACCGCACCGGCTCTGCAGAAGGGCTTCAACTCCAAGAAGAAGGAGTCCATCGACCTGGCTTCTCCTCAGAAGCGCGGCGTCTGCACCACCGTGAAGACCATGACCCCCAAGAAGCCCAACTCCGCTCTGCGGAAAGTCGCCCGTGTGCGTCTGACCAACGGCATGGAAGTCTGGGGCTATATCCCCGGCGTCGGCCACAACCTGCAGGAGCACTCTGTGGTTATGGTGCGCGGCGGCCGTGTGAAGGACCTGCCCGGTGTGCGTTACCACATCATCCGCGGCACTCTGGATACGCAGGGTGTTTCCGGTCGTATGCAGGGCCGTTCCAAGTACGGCGCAAAGAGACCCAAGGCTGGCAAGGCTGGTAAATAAGCCTTTGTAAGCCGCAAAGGTAGAAAAGAGCATAAGCAAAGCAGACGCTTTGGACGGTATTTCTTATTTATAGAAGCGATAAGATTTTCCCGTTCTATGGCGCTGACAGAAGCACAAAGCGCTTTTGAGTACCTGTGAAATTATTTTTTCATGAAGGAGGGAAGCAAAGTGCCCAGAAGAGGAAATGTTCCGAAGCGGGATGTCCTTCCGGACCCGCTTTACAATTCGAAACTGGTGACTAAGCTCATCAACAATATCATGCTGGACGGCAAGAAGGGCGTTGCTCAGAAGATCGTCTACGACGCATTTGATATTGTCAAAGAAAAAACCGGTAAAAACCCCTGCGAAGCCTTTGAGGCCGCTATGGAGAATGTCATGCCCGTGCTGGAGGTCAAGTCCCGCCGCGTGGGTGGCTCCAACTATCAGGTCCCCATGGATGTCCGTCCCGATCGCCGTCAGACCCTGGGTCTGCGCTGGATCACCGGCTATGCCCGGAACCGCAGCGAAAAGACCATGAAGGAGCGGCTGGCCGGAGAGATCATGGATGCCATGAATGGCACCGGCGGCGCTGTGAAGAAGCGTGACGATGTCCATAAGATGGCTGAAGCCAACAAGGCCTTCGCACACTTCCGCTGGTAATCGGCGGAAGCCAACCACAACCATCCAATGGAAAGGAGATAGCAGATGCCAAGGCAGTATCCTTTGGAGCTGACTCGCAATATCGGTATTATGGCGCACATTGATGCCGGTAAGACTACCACCACCGAGCGCATTCTGTTCTATACCGGTAAGAACCATAAATTGGGCGAGACGCATGACGGCTCTGCAACCATGGACTGGATGGAGCAGGAGCAGGAGAGAGGTATTACCATCACTTCTGCCGCCACCACCTGTGCATGGAAAAAGCACCGTATCAATATTATCGACACTCCCGGCCATGTGGACTTCACCGTTGAGGTGGAACGGTCCCTGCGTGTGCTGGACGGCAGCGTGACTGTCCTGTGCGCCAAGGGAGGCGTTGAGCCTCAGTCGGAGACTGTGTGGCATCAGGCTGACAAGTACGGCGTCCCCCGCATGGTATATGTCAATAAGATGGATATCATGGGCGCTGACTTTTTCAATGTCATCCACATGATGGAAGACCGCCTGAAATGCGTACCCGTGCCCATCCAGCTGCCCATCGGTGCCGAAGATACCTTCCGGGGTATTATCGACCTGGTGGAAATGAATGCGGATGTCTATTACGACGAACTGGGCAAGGATATGCGTGTGGAGGAGATCCCCGCAGATATGATGGATCTGGCGCAGGAGTATCGTGAAAAGATGCTGGAAGCCATTTCCGAGTATGACGACGAGATCATGACCAAGTATCTGGAGGGCGAAGAAATTTCCGCCGAGAGCATCAAAAAGGCGCTCCGTGCGGCCACCATCGCCGTCAAGATCGTTCCCGTTGTCTGCGGTACCTCTTACCGCAACAAGGGCGTTCAGAAGCTGCTGGATGCCATTGTGGATTTTATGCCCTCTCCGCTGGACAAAAAGGCCATCGAAGGCATCAATCCCAACACCGACGAAACCGAAGTCCGTCATCCCTCTGACGACGAGCCGTTCTCCGCACTGGCTTTCAAGATCATGACGGACCCCTATGTGGGCAAGCTGTGCTTCTTCCGGGTCTATTCCGGAACCATCGCAGCCGGCACCACTGCCATCAACTCTGTCAAGCGTCAGCGTGAGCGCTTTGGCCGCATCCTGATGATGCACGCCAATCACCGGGAAGACATTGATATGGCTTATTCCGGCGATATCGCTGCCGTGGTGGGCCTGAAGAACACCACCACCGGTGACACGCTGTGCGATGCCGACCATCCCATCATTCTGGAATCCATGGAATTCCCCGAGCCCGTGATCCGTGTGGCCATCGAGCCCAAGACCAAGGCCGGTCAGGAAAAGATGGGTCTGGCGCTGGCAAAGCTGGCAGAAGAAGACCCCACCTTCCGCACCTATACGGACGGCGAGACCGGCCAGACCATCATCGCCGGTATGGGCGAGCTGCATCTGGAGATCATCGTGGATCGCCTGCTGCGTGAGTTCAAGGTGGAGGCCAATGTGGGCGCACCTCAGGTGGCCTATAAGGAAACCATCCGCAAGAAGATCAACCACGAGACCAAGTATAAGCGCCAGACCGGCGGTTCCGGCCAGTATGCTCATGTGAAGATCACGCTGGAGCCCAATGAGTCCGGTAAGGGCTATGAGTTTGTCAACGGCACCGTTGGCGGCTCTGTCCCCAAAGAGTATATCCCCGCTGTGGACGCCGGTATTCAGGGCGCCATGCAGAGCGGTGTTCTGGCCGGATATCCCGTTGTGGATGTGAAGGTCACGCTGTACGACGGCTCCTATCATGAGGTTGACTCTTCCGAAATGGCATTTAAGATCGCCGGCTCCATGGCCTTCAAGGAGGCTATGCGTGAGGCCGATCCCGTCCTGATGGAGCCCATTATGAAGGTTTCCGTGATTGTTCCCGAGACCTACATGGGCGATGTCATCGGCGATCTGAACTCCCGCCGTGGCCAGATCCAGGGTATGGAAGCCCGTGGCGGTGCCCAGCAGATTGATGCCTTTGTGCCGCTGAGCGAAATGTTTGGCTATGCCACTGACCTGCGTTCCCGTACCCAGGGCCGTGGCCAGTACACCATGGAGCCCAGCCACTACACCGAGGTACCCAAGTCCATTCAGGAAAAGCTGGCAAAAAACAAGTAAATCGCAAAAACCTATTGCATTTTCCCACAGTATCTTATAAAATAAGGGCAAATACTGTGGAAACAGAAAAATCCAAAGATTTGTAAAATACAAGGAGGAAATTCACCATGGCAAAGGCAAAATTCGAAAGAACGAAACCCCATGTTAACATCGGCACCATTGGCCATGTTGACCACGGCAAGACCACTCTGACCGCTGCGATCACCCGTTGGCTGTCCCTGCAGGGCAAGGCCCAGTTCGAGGCTTATGACTCCATCGACAAGGCTCCCGAGGAGAAGGCTCGTGGTATCACGATCAACACCGCTCACGTTGAGTACGAGACCGACAAGCGTCACTACGCCCACGTCGACTGCCCGGGCCACGCCGACTATATCAAGAACATGATCACCGGTGCTGCTCAGATGGACGGCGCTATCCTGGTTATCGCTGCTACCGACGGCCCCATGGCTCAGACTCGTGAGCACCTGCTGCTGGCCCGTCAGGTGAACGTGCCCTCTGTTCTGGTCTTCCTGAACAAGTGCGATCAGGTCGACGACGAAGAGCTGCTGGAGCTGGTCGAGATGGAAGTCCGCGAGCTGCTGAGCTCCTATGGCTTCCCCGGCGATGATACCCCCATCATCCGCGGCAGCGCTCTGAACGCTCTGATCTCCGAGTCCACCGATCCCAACGCTCCCGAGTATGCCTGCATCAAGGAGCTCATGGAAGCTGTTGACACCTGGATTCCCACTCCCGATCGTAAGGCTGATATGCCCTTCCTGATGCCCGTGGAAGATGTCTTCACCATCACCGGCCGCGGCACCGTGGCTACCGGTCGTGTGGAGCGCGGCGTTCTGAAGCTGTCTGACGAAGTGGAAATCGTCGGTCTGATGGATGCTCCCCGCAAGACTGTCGTTACCGGTATCGAAATGTTCCGCAAGCTGCTGGACTACGCTGAGGCCGGCGACAACATCGGCACTCTGCTCCGTGGTATCAACAAGACCGATGTGGAGCGCGGCCAGGTTCTGGCTAAGCCCGGCTCCATCAAGCCCCACACCAAGTTCGTGGGCCAGGTCTATGTTCTGTCCAAGGACGAAGGCGGCCGTCATACCCCCTTCTTCAACAACTATCGTCCCCAGTTCTACTTCCGTACCACCGATGTGACCGGTGTCATCACTCTGCCCGAGGGCGTTGAGATGTGCATGCCCGGCGACAATGTGGATATGAAGGTTGAGCTGATCACCCCCATCGCTATCGAGAAGGGTCTGCGTTTCGCTATCCGTGAAGGCGGCCGTACCGTTGGTTCCGGCGTCGTTATCGAGGTTGACGAATAATCCTTTCCAATAATCGCGCCCCTGCCGTGAAAACGGCAGGGGATTTTACTGCGCAAGTGGGGAAGAAGCGGCTTTTTTCTCCGCACTCGCCGGGCGTTTGCGTCAAAATGATGCAAAGCTTCCCGGAAAAACAGAAAATTTGTGACGGAATCTTAAAGCATGGAATAAAGCTCTTGCATTTTTACGCAATCAATGATAAGATATCCTTGCTACAATTCCTGCCATTCGGAAAGAATGGTAAAAGTACATTCGTACAAAATTAGAGGAGGAAAACAACATGAAAAAGTTTCTGGCTCTGCTGCTTTCTGCCATGATGATTCTGGCCCTGGCAGCTGGCTGCGGTGAGAGCAACACCAACGGAAACAACCAGAGCACTGTCAGCGCAGATGACATCAAGGATGAAATGACTTCCGATGATGGCACCTATGAAATCGCCTTTATCACCGATGTGGGCGCTCTGAAGGACAAGTCCTTCAACCAGGGCACCTACGATGGCGTGAAGCTCTATGCCAACGCCAACAACAAGACCTACAAGTACTATCAGCCCGCCAATGACACCCAGGCCAGCGACGACGATCGCTATGACGCCATGGTTGCTGCCGCCAACAACGGCGCTAAAGTCATTGTCTGCGCCGGCTTCATGCAGGGCAACGCTCTGTCCAAGGCCGCTGCGGAATTCCCCGATGTGGACTTCATCTTCATCGATGGTAACGCTGTTGCTGATGCCAATGGCAATATCCTGAACAATGTTGCCGGTATCATCTTCCAGGAAGAGCAGTGCGGCTATCTGGCCGGTTACGCTGTTGTCAAGGAAGGCTATGAGGCTCTGGGCTTCGCCGGCGGCGGCGGCGGCACCAACCCTGCCTGCTGCCGTTATGGCTATGGCTTCGTTCAGGGCGCCAATGACGCTGCGAAGGAAATGGGTAAGAACATCACTGTCAACTACACCTGGCAGTATGGTGCCAACTTCTCCGCTTCTCCCGAGCTGCAGGCTATGATGAGCGGCTGGTATGAGCAGGGCACTGAGATCGTGTTCGCCTGCGGCGGCTCCATCTTCCAGTCCATCTCCGCCGCTGCCGCTGAGAACGATGGCAAGGTCGTGGGCGTGGATGTTGACCAGTCCTTTGATTCTGCCACCGTCGTGACCTCCGCCATGAAGGGTCTGTCCTCTTCTGTCGAGTGGGCTCTGGCCAAGGTTTATGCCGACCAGTTCTCCGAGATCGGCGGCAAGGACACCGCTCTGGGCGCCAAGGATAACTCTGTCGGTCTGCCCACCGCTACCTGGTCCATGACCAACTTCACCGTGGACAACTACAACACCCTGTTCAACGACATCGTCGCTGGCAAGGTGGCCATTGATAACACCGCTCTGGAAGCTGATGCTATCGCCAGCGTGGCGTTCTCCAATGTGACCGTGAACTATCAGTAAGCTCACAACACAACCAAACAGCATTGCCCCGCCGGAATCTCCCGGCGGGGCTTTTTCTCCTGCCTGAAAGCATGAAAAAACACCGGCATGGATATCATGCTGCACTTGTCAAGAAAAAGTAGACACTAAAAAAGCAAAACTACACGAAGCCC
>CAZIPA010000023.1:0-29406 GCA_964541085.1 uncultured Oscillospiraceae bacterium
CTGGGCTTCGTGTAGTTTTGCTTTTTTAGTGTCTACTTTTTCTTGACAAGTGCAGAAGTAATTTGCTTCCACGGGTTTTGTTATATGAGCGGCTTTACACCCCTCACGCCAGAGACATTCTGCCGTCGGTGAAGACGAAGTTGCGCATACCGCGGCCACCTATCTGCTCCGGGGGAATGGCGGCTTCGATGCGGGCGATGTCCTCCGGGGTCAGCTGAATGCGCAGGGCGTCCAGAGCATCCTGCAAATGGGCGGGGCTGGTGGTGCCGATCAGGCTCTGTACATGGTCATATTTGGAAAGGCTCCAGGCCAGCGCCAGCTGGGAGAGGGTCACACCCAGCCCGTCGGCAATCTCCTTCACCCGGCGGATCATGGCCAGATTCTTCTCCCGATGCTCGGGCGCCAGCATACCCCGGCCCAGCCGGGAGGCGGCGGGAGGAGCCTGCAAAACGGAATCCTGCAACAGACCGTGGCCCACCGTGCCAAAGGCCAGCACCTTGACACCCAGCTCCTTTGCCGTGGCGATGAGCTCCTTTTCAATGTCCCGGGACACCAGCGAATATTCCATCTCCACCGTGTGGATGGGATGCACCTTGCAGGCCCGGCGCAGCGTTTCCGCATCCACCATGGAAAGACCGATGTGCCGCACATAACCTGCCTTGACCTGTTCGGCAATGGCACCCACCAGCTCCTCCACGGGAACGGTGGTATCCTGCCGGGCGGGCTGATACAGGTCGATATAATCCAGTCCCAGCCGCCGCAGGGAATAGGTCAGATGGCCCTTGACATTGTGGGGCTTAACATCCAACCCGTAAATGCCTCCTTCAGGCGAGGGCAGCACGCCAAACTTGACCGACAGAAAATAGCTGTCCCGCCGGACGCCCTTCAGCGCCTGCCCCACGATGAGCTCACTTTCGCTGGCGTTGTAAAATTCGCCGGTGTTGAACAGGGTAATGCCCGCGTCCAGCGCGGCGTGGATGGTTTTAACAGAGTTTTCCGGGTTGCGCACAATGGACATTCCCATGGTGCCAAGACCGAGACGGCTTTTGTCAATCATAGTTTGTACCTCCCTGGCAGAGTGTTTCCCGGCCCGTAACAGCCGGTTTTGAAGTATTATAGCAGGAGTGCGGACAGAATGCAACCGTTTTTTTCCATCCTGCGCCGACTTGCCTTTTCTCCTGCCATGGGATATGATAGAGGAAAGAGCGAGGAAGAGAGGAAAGCATCATGGCTGTGATCCATCGCACCCGGGACGGGGGAGTGCTGCGGAAAAAATACCGCAAAGCCTGCTGGAAGAGCTTCTGGAGCAACATCCGCTTCCGGAGCATTGCCCAGCCGGTGCTGCAATATCTGCTGGTGGCCATGCTGGCCTGGGGAATGGAGGACTATCTGGGCGGCGGCATCGTGGGAAGAGGGGTCTGTCTGGGCCTTCATGCCTGGGGCCTGTGGAAGCTGCTGGGGGCGCTGCTGTATCAGGTGCGGTATGCGCTGGAAAACCCCAGCAATGAGGTGGGCATTCTGCGATCCGGCGTGCAGGGAGAGCGCATTGCCCTCTGGATTCTGCGGCTGCTGCCGGGAGATTATCACATTTTCCCCGGGCTGCGGGTCACCGATGCAAAGGGCAGCAGCGAAATGGATCTGGTGGTCCTCGGCCCCACGGGCATTTTTGTGGTGGAGACCAAAAATTACAAGGGCAAGCTCACCGGCGACTGGAGCGACCACACCTTATATAAAAAGCGGGTGAAGATCACCCGCCGGGCGCTGCTGTGGCGCATCCGCCGGGAAGTGGGCAAGCCCGAGGAAACCTACAGCCCGCTGAAGCAGGTGGGCAAACAGGTCTACCGTCTGTCCCGCTATCTGAAGGGGCAGGGGGTGGACAGCTGGATTCAGGGCTGCGTCTGGTTTGTAAATCCGTCGCTGGAGATTGCCGTGACCAACCGGGAAGGCAGCCCTCTGCCGGTGTTTCAGCAGTGGAAGGGCGCAAGCCTCCGCCGGTATATTTTGCGGGGAGAAAACACCCTCTCCCGGGACACGCTGGAGCAGGCGGTGTCGGCGCTGGATGCCCTCTATACCGAGCAGCGGTGAGGGGCAAAGCTCCCGGGAGAAAAGCGGGGGCAAAATGCAATCCTTTCACATCCCGGCGAAAAACCCCGGAATCTGACGAAATCCGCCAAAATCCTACAGAATCCACCCTTTGACAGCCTCACGGCCTTTCCGGTATAATACTCCTTGGGCCTGCGCTTCCGGCAGGTCAAAGGACGCAAAAAACGGAGAGGATTTGTTTGAACAGAAAAAATCTGAAGATGCAGACGGTGGGCGTGGAATATATGGAGCAGTACAATGCGCTGCTGCGCTATGTGTTTCAGGTGACGGATCAGGAGCTGAGCTCCATCGGATGGAAGGAAAAAGAAATCATCCGTGCCAAGTTTCCCACCATGGAAAAGGCGGATGTGATCGGCTGGTTTGACGGCGATACGCTGGTATCTCAGGCGGCGGTCTATCCCATGCGGGTGCGCATCTTCGGCAAAACCTACGCCATGGGCGGCCTCACCGGCGTGGGAACCTACCCGGAATATTCCAACATGGGCCTGATGCACAAGCTGCTGGAGCAGGCACTGAAGAATATGCAAAAGCGGGGCCAGACCATCTGCTACCTGTATCCCTATTCCATCCCCTATTACCGGCGAAAGGGGTGGGAGCTGATTTCCGACCGGATCTCCTATGAGATTCAGGATTATCAGCTGCCCAAAAACTGTCAGGTGCCCGGAGATGTCCGCCGGGTGAAAACCGACGGGCCGGAGCTGAAGGAGGCCTATGACCGCTTCGCCGCCCATGCCCACGGTGCGATCCTCCGGGACGAGCTGGCGTGGAATGAATACTGGCTGTGGGATCCGGACGACATTATGGCCGCCATTTATTACAGCGAGGACGGCCAGCCGGACGGCTATATCATCTACTGGATCGAAAACGAGGTCTTCCACATCAAGGACATGATCTTCAATCATGAAGAGGCCCGGGCGGGCCTGTGGAACTTTGTCTCTGCCCATTTTTCCATGATCGACAAGGTGGAGGGCAGCACCTATACCGACGAGCCGCTGGCCTTTCTGCTGGAGGATGCCAGCATCAAGGAAGTGATCTCCCCCTATTACATGGGCCGCATCGTGGATTTTGCCGCCTTTATTGCGGACTATCCCTTCCGGCCGGACGCAGTGGAGCGGGAGTGGCGCTTTACCCTCACAGACCCCATGATGGAATGCAATCAGGGCTCCTTCCTGCTGCGCATTTCCAAGGAGGGCAGGGGAGAGGCCGTGCGCATCAACGAGCCCTGTGCCGACCGAATCAGCATCCAGACCATGACGGCCATGCTGATGAACTACAAGCGGCCGGAATATCTGGCCCGCATCGGCCGGATCCAGGCGCCGGAGGCCGTGATTGATATGCTGGAGGATGCCATCGAGCAGCAGGACCCCTATGTGTCCGATTACTTCTAAGCCGCCCCTTGCATCCGGGCGCATACCGTGATATCATAGAGACAGTACCGTGAAAAGGAGGGCTGTTCATGAGCAACAAGCCTTATTGGGAGGGCAAGCATTATGCCTTCTTCCAGAATCGGGAGTGCGAGTTTTTTCCCTGCCATCCCACCGACAAGCCGGAACGGTTCAACTGCCTGTTCTGCTACTGTCCCCTGTATGCCCTGGGGGACAAATGCGGCGGCAATTTTCAGTATCTGGACAACGGCTGCAAGGATTGCTCGGGCTGCAAGCTGCCCCATGTGCCGGAGAATTACGGCTACATTATGGAAAAGTTCAGCGACATTGCTGCACTGGCCGCAAAAAAGGATCAATAATCGCAATGCGGGACGCTCTTCGGGGCGTCCTTTGCGCATTTTTGGGGAAAGGCATTGACAATGCTGGAAAAGGACTATATAATTGCAAAAAAACGGAAGGAGCGATCCCCATGAAACGGACTCTTCACAGGTTTTCGCTGCTGCTCTGCATTCTGCTGGTGCTGACCCTGTGCGGCTGCGGACAGCAGAACACGCCGGGAAATCCGGAGCCCTCTGCGCCCGCTGTGCCGGAGACGCCGGATGAGGCGCAGACCCCGCCGGAAACGCCGGAGACGCTGCTTTTTACCCTTTCGCCGGAGGCGGACTATGGAGAAATGGCCATGACCTTCCGGCTGGACTGGGCAGCTTTCCGCATTCTGACCCGGGAGGAACAGCAGCAGCTGGCGGACATTTTGCGGCAGGCCCAGCCGTCACAGCACAGCTGGGAGGATGCGCCGCTGTTTCTGATTCAATATTGCGATTCAGCTTCGGCGCTGCCGTATGAGACGAATGATCTGCTGTTCGCCCGGAAGGACGGCCAGACCCTGTGCCGGGGAAGGGACAATACGGGCTGGTTTTCTCTGCCGGAGGATGCGCTGACGCAGCTTTGGCAGGCGCTGGGGCTGGAGCCGGAGCTGCTTTATGATGAAAATCGGGCCGTGTATGCAGACTTTGAAAGCTGCCCGGAGGGACAGACCCTTTACACCCTTCCGGAGGAAGAGGCCGCATCCCCGGAGGAGGCGCTGGAGCTGCTGTTCCGGCAGTTTCTGGAGAGTCAGAAGGCTCCGGATATCCGCCGCAGCTACCGTCTGCTGGATGTGAAAAGCGTGGAATGCCATCTCTATGACCGGGCCTATATCGCCGCCAACGAGGGTGACTGGGGCTGGGCAAACGATCCCGGGCAGATGAGTGATGCGGAATGGTGTACTTTCTGCTCTGCGGGCGTGACCTGTCTGGGCACGCTGAACACCTGGAGCCCGGACAGCTTTGGTACACAGACCGTGGGAGATGCCGCGCGCTGGGGCCGCCTCTGGCTGGCGGAGGGGAACTATTATTTCTGGCCGACGAATTGGGCGGGGTAAGAAATCTTCCGTCTCCGTCTTCCAACGCCCGCAGGCGCATCACGATGCGAAGCTTCGCATCACTTCTCGCTTATCACTACAGAAAAGCGCCTCCGACGGGGATCGGAAGCGCTTTTTTCATGGGTCAATCTTTGGTTTTGTAATACAGGCGGCAGTGGCAATAGCCCTCAAACTCCGGGTCGGCCATCTGCTGACGGAACTCCTTGCAGATGCAGCGGAACTCCGGCGCGGTGCCCAGTCGGCAGGGACAATAGCCGCCCTTGCGCCGCAGACCCTCCCGGATACCGGCTACATAAGCCGCATCCTCATTCAGCCGAATGCTCATGGATGACCTCCTGAAGCAGCTGCTCGATCTCGGCCTTTTCCCGCAGACCCACAGCCTTGCGGCACAGCTTGCCCTTGTCAAAGATCATCAGGGTGGGAATGCTGTTCACCTGATAGCGGATGGCCAGCTCAAACTGCTCGTCCACATTCACCTTGCAGACCTTGACATCGCCACGGGTTTCGCAAAGCTCGTCCACAATGGGAGCCTGCATCTTGCAGGGGCCGCACCATGCCGCCCAGAAATCCACCAGCACCGGCTGGGTGCATTGCAGAACCTCTGCCTCAAAAGTTTTGTTTGTCACATCAATGGGAGCCATATTTCATTCTCCTTTCGGAAGAAAACAATTTTACCACCTGATTATATGTGCTTTTCCGCCGGAAGTCAACGGAAAAATGGTGAACTTTGCGGAAAGAGGATGTTATTCCTTCGCCTGCTCTGCCGCAATTTTGGCCAGCTCCTCCTGCTCCAGCTCACGGTAGGCCACCTTGCCCACCAGCGTCTTGGGCAGATTGTCCCGGAACTCGATGTCATAGGGCATGGCATACTTGGCGATGTTCTTCCGGCAATAGGCCAGCAGCACCTGCTTGTTTTCCTCCGAGGGCTGCTCGCCGGGCTTGAGCATGACAAAGGCCTTGACCTTCTGCATCTTGTAGGGATCGGGCACGCCGATGACGCAGCTCATCTGCACCAGCGCATGGGCATCCAGAATGTTCTCCAGCTGAGAGGGATACACATTGTAGCCGGAGGTGATAATCATGCGCTTGATCCGCTGCTTGAAATAGACAAAGCCCTCGTCGTCCATGGTGCCCAGATCGCCGGTGTGCAGCCAGGTCATTCCGTCGGGATGGACCTGCAAGGTCTGAGCCGTCTCCTCGGGATGGTTGATGTATTCCATCATCAGCGTGGGGCCGGAAATGCAGATTTCGCCCTCTTCGCCATAGGGTACATCCTCCTGTGTGCCGGGACGGACGATATTGTAATAGGTATCCGGGAAGGGCAAACCGATGGAGCCCTCCTTGTAAACGGTGGGGGGTGTCAGGCAGGAGGCCGTGACGCACTCGGTGGTGCCGTAGCCCTCACGCACCTGAATGGAGGCGTGATGATCGTACAGGAACTTGTCAAAGCGCTTTTTCAGCTCCACGGAAAGGCTGTCGCCGCCGGAGAACACGCCCTTCAGGAAGGACAGATCGGCATTTTCCATCCGGGGCAGACGCAGCAGCGCCTCATACAGGGTGGGCACACCGGCCACAAAGTTGCAGCGATGCTTGATGAGCAGCTTGGCATAGCTCTCCGCCGTAAAGCGGGGCACCAGCACGCAGCGGCCGCCGCTGGCCAGCATGGTATGGATGGACACGCCCAGACCAAAGCCGTGGAACATGGGCATCACCGCCAGCATCTTGTCGCCGGGACGGAACATGGGATTGGTGGCGATGACCTGCTGACCCAGGGCGTTAAAGCTCAGGTTGGACAGCAGAATGCCCTTGGTGGTGCCGGTGGTGCCGCCGGAATAGAGGATCACGGCAGCGTCCCTGGCCTGCACCTCTGCCCGGTATTTCCAGCGATAGCGCTTGCCCATGCGCAGGAAATCCTTCCACAGCAGCACCGGCGCGTCCTCGGGGATTTTGCGGATCTTCCGGCCCTCGGTGAGCATATAGCCCGTCTTCAGCGGCTGGGACAGGGCATCCTTGATGGAGGCGATGATGATGTTGCTGAGATTCACATTCTGCCGCACGGCCTCAAACTTGTGATAGAACTGATCCAGCGTGATGGCGGCGATGGAATCGGATTCCTTCAGGAAAAATTCGATCTCCCGCTCGGAGGACAGCGGATGTACCATATTGCACACCGCACCCACCAGATTCACCGCATAGAACATAATGGCGGCCTGGGGACAGTTGGGCAAACAGATGGTAACCTTGTCGCCGGGACGGATGCCGATGGCCTTGAGAGAGCGGCCACACAGCTCGATCTGCTCCACAAACTCCCGATAGGTCGTGCTCTTGCCCATGAAATCATAGGCCACATAATCGGGATACTGACCGGCCACCTTTTCCACGGCTTCAAACATGGAGCCCTGAAAATAATCCAGATGAGAAGGGATATCGCCCAGACTCTTCAGCCAGGGAGTGCGTACTTTGACTTCGCTCATAATTCTTTACACCTTTTTCTTTTTTTGTTCAAACTCTACCGGCTGTGCGGCGGGCAGCTCCAGCAGCTCCGGATGCTCCAGCAGATGCTTCAGCAGACGAATGGATTTGGAATAGTAATAGCCATCGGCCAGACGCTCGTCAATGGTCAGGCCCAGATCCAGCGTTTCCTTCATGGCATAGCTGCCGTCGGGCTGGAAGATGGGGGTCATTTTCTTTTCGCCGATGATGCAGAACAGGGAACAGGTTCCCCAGTTGGTGAGATGATGATAGCCGGAGCGCAGCTTGATGGAGCCCAGATTGGACAGCACCATGGAGCAGTAATAGGGATCCGTCTCGATGAGAGAGGAGGGCACCCATCCATGGACATCCAGCCGGGTGATGACCCACACGATAAACTTGCCCAGAAAGCGGGGCATCCGGTTGAACAGGTTCATGCTGTCGGTGGAGGCGTCCACCTTGTCCGAGCGGCAGGTGCTGATCTGGCGGAAAATCTCCTGATGGAGCGTTTCGATGGTGCTGTCGTCCTTGCCGTGTACCACAGCCAGCGCCTCCGCGCCGTCATCGGAAAACAGCTTTTTCACCACAAAGGCCGCCGTGACCTCGTTGCGCTGGTAGAAATTTTTGTTGGCGATAAACCGGTTCAGCTTGGGCCGCAGGGTCACGGTTTTCACCAGCGCCGCCAGAATTACATGGAACATGGTGTAGGGGAAATCCGACGGTTCCGCATTTTTCTGTGCCAGATAAGCCTTCACAGGCTCCAGGTCGATGCGCTCGGAGATGTAGGCTTCATTGTCGCAGCGATGGGGGTAGAGCAGCGGGGTGATAAAATGCATCCCGTCCAGATCCCGGATGAGACGGCCGTCCTTCCGGTCTCCCCAGCGGCGTTTTTCCTGCTTCATGCTTCTTCCTCACTTTCTGCCTCAGGCAGTGCTTCCTGATGGATCAGCTCGTTAAAGGTCTGCATCACCCGCACAAAGGAGCGCAGCTCCTCCATGCTGAACTTGCCTCTCAGGGTGCGCATGGCACGGAAAAGGGTGTTGTCACTTTCCCTGCAATAGCGCATGAATTTTTCCGTAACATGGAGATAAGTCTCCCGCCGGTCCTCCTGAGAAGGGGTTTTCAGCACATAGCCCTTCTGAATCAGGTTGTTCACCTTATAGGTGGCGTTGGGCTGGGAGATGCCGATGCAGTCGGCAAATTGTTTGACGGTAGGGCCGCGGAGAAGATAAATCACATCCACGGCGTAGGCTTCCGAGGCGCTGAGGCTGCCGTCCCGTTCCCGCAGAAGACGGAACAGGCCCTGGTAGCTGAGCAGACGGAAGCTTTCATAGCATTTGGTAATACAGCGGAACACAGAAAGCACCTCCTGCCGGCAAAATGGTTCAAATATTGGAATCACTTTATTATATCCAATTACGGGAAGCTTGTCAATACACAGACCTTGCAGCAAAGAACTTCTTAAAGATTGGGGAAAATCTTTCCGGGACGGGTGCAAAGGGCAAAGAAGTGTGCTATACTGGAGGAAATTATCTGGAAAACCCATCGGACTCTGCGCCCCGGTTTCGGGGAGGAAAGGAACGGAAGGCTATGTTTGAAAGCAGAAAGGAAGCCCCCAGAGGGCTGAAGATCATCATTGTGGGCTGCGGCAAGGTGGGCACCACGCTGGTGGAGCAGCTGAGTCAGGAGGGCCACAATATCACCGTGGTGGACAAAAATCCCGCACTGGCCCAGAGCATTGCCAACCAGTTTGATGTGATGGGCATTGTGGGCAACGGTGCCAGCTACAGCGTCCAGCGGGAGGCGGGCGTGGAGGACGCCGATCTGCTCATCGCCGTCACCGGCTCGGACGAGCTGAATCTGCTGTGCTGCACGGTGGCCCGTCAGGCGGCGGACTGTGCCGCCATCGCCCGGGTGCGCACCCCGGATTACAGCCGGGAGGTGGGCTATCTCCGGGAAAAGCTGGGCCTTGCCATGATTATCAATCCGGAGCTGGAGTCTGCCACCGAGGCCGCCCGCATTCTGCTGATGCCCACGGCGCTGGAGGTGGATTCCTTCGCCCACGGACAGGCGGAGATGATTAAAATCAAGATTCCCACCGGCAACCGTCTGGACGGCATGACGCTGGCGGATCTGGGCCGAAACATTTCCCAGGAAATCCTCATCTGCGCCGTAGAGCGGGACGGCAAGGTGACCATCCCCGGCGGCTCCTTCTGCATCCGGGCGGGGGATATCATTTCCTTTGCCGCCTCCCGGGCCGTGAGCAAGCGCTTTCTGACGGATATCGGCTTCAAAACCAACGCGGTGAAAAACACCCTCATCATCGGCGGAGGAAAGTCGGCCTATTATCTGGCGTCCCAGCTGCTGAGCATGGGCATTGATGTGCGCATCATCGAAAGCAATCTGGCCCGCTGCGAGGAGCTGAGCATCCTGCTGCCCAAGGCTACCATCATCCACGGCGACGGCACCAATGAGGAGCTGCTTCAGGAGGAGGGCATCGGCTATGCGGAGTCGGTGGTGGCGCTGACGGGCATTGACGAGGAAAATATCCTGCTGACCCTCTATGCCAGGCGGGTCTCTCAGGCCAAGGTCATCACCAAAATCAACCGCATCACCTTCAACGAGGTCATCAACGGCCTGGAGCTGGGCTCGGTGATCTATCCCAAATACATCACCGCCGAGGCCATTGTCCGTTATGTGCGGGCGAAAAAGGACTCCATGGACAACAACAATATTGAAAGTCTCTATCATATGTTCGACCATCGGGCGGAGGCCATCGAATTTTATGTGAGCGCCGCCTCCGAGGTCACGGGCATCACCCTGCAGGAGCTGCCGCTGAAGGCGGGGCTGCTGGTGTGCAGCATCTACCGCAACGGAAAGGTGATTATTCCCGGCGGCCGGGACTGCATCCTGCCGGGAGATACCGTGCTCATCGTCACCACCCAGCGGGGTCTCAATGACCTGCGGGATATTCTGGCCTGAGCGGGGGTGAAGCTATGAACCGTTCCATCATCCGCTATATTCTGGGCTGGGTGCTTACGGTGGAGGGCCTGCTGATGCTTTCCGTCTGTGCGGCGGCCCTCTGGTATGGAGAGAGTCAGGGCTGGATCTATCTGGCCGTGGGTGCGGGTGCGGCCCTGCTGGGCTTTGCCCTGACCCGGAAAAAGCCCGCCAGCACCGTATTTTATCTGAAGGAGGGCTGCGTCAGCACGGCGCTCAGCTGGATCCTCATGAGCCTTGTGGGCTGTCTGCCCCTGTATCTCACCGGAGAGATCCCCAGCTTTACCGATGCCATGTTTGAAATCGTCTCCGGCTTTACCACCACCGGTGCCAGCATTTTGTCCAATGTGGAGGCCCTCAGCCACTGTGCCCTGCTGTGGCGCAGCCTGAGCCACTGGATCGGCGGCATGGGCGTGCTGGTGTTCCTGCTGGCGGTCGTCCCGCTGAACGGCGGCTATCATATGAATCTCATGCGGGCGGAATCCCCCGGCCCGTCGGTGGGAAAGCTGGTGCCAAAGGTGCGGGCCACGGCACGGATTCTCTATCTGATCTATATCGGCATGACGGCGGTGGAGCTGATTCTGCTGCTGCTGGGCAATATGCCCACCTTTGAAGCCATCTGCACCAGCATGGCCACGGCAGGCACCGGCGGCTTCGGCATCAAAAATGACAGCATGGCCAGCTATTCCGTGTACATCCAGTGGGTTGTGACCGTCTTTATGCTGCTGTTCGCCGTCAACTTCAACGCCTATTATTTCCTGCTGCTGCGGCGCTTCCGGGAGGCACTTTCCATGGAAGAGGTGCGCTGCTTCTTCGGCATTGTGCTGGGTGCCATCGCCGTGATCTTCTTCTCCATCCTGAAAACCAGCGCCGGAGCCTTTGACGCTCTGACCAAGGCGGCCTTTCAGGTGGCATCTGTTATCAGCTCCACCGGCTATGCCACCACGGACTTTAACCTGTGGCCCGAGACGGCACGGCTGGTGATGGTGCTGCTGATGTTTGTGGGCGCCTGCGCGGGCAGCACCGGCGGCGGCTTTAAGGTGTCCCGGCTGGTGATTCTGGTAAAGTCCATCAAAAAGGAAATGGCCGGCTATATCCACCCCCACAGCGTGAAAAAGGTGAAAATGGACGGCAAGCCCATCGAGCATGAGGTCATCCGCTCCACCAATGTGTACTTCATCACCTTTATGCTGATCTATGTGACCTCGGTGTTCCTGGTCAGTCTGGAGGGGCAGGATCTGGGCACCTGCTTTACCGCCGTGCTCGCCACCTTCAACAACATCGGCCCGGGCCTGAACGCAGTAGGCCCCGCCGCCAACTTTGGCGTGCTTTCCGGCTTTTCCAAGTGGGTGCTGATCTTTGATATGCTGGCAGGACGGCTGGAGCTGTTCCCCATCCTGATGCTGTTCCATCCCGGCCTGTGGAAGGAAGCTCACGCCAGCCGCCGTCAGAACCGACGCTGAAGGGGCATTCTTAACGGCCTTTTGCGGTAAAAATCGGAAGAAGCCTTGCAAAAAGGCCGCAGTCCTGTTATCATAAAAGCATCTATTTTCCATTACAGAGGGGAGAACATTGCTATGAAATATGATCTGCAAGCATTGGATGCCGCACTGGAGGCCCGCATCCAGAAGAAAAAGCTGCCCGGCGTTTCCGTTTGTATCCGGGGCCCGGAGGGCGTGATTTTTGAAAAGGGCTATGGTGTGGCCAACGATAAGGGGATGCCCCTGAACGAGCATACCATGATGGGCATTGCCTCCATGAGCAAGTCCACCGCTACGCTGGCTCTGTGCATTCTGGCCACCGAGGGCAAGTGCTCCTTCAGCGATCCGGTGACGAAATATTTCCCCAACTTCCGGATGAAGGGCATTCCTGCGGACAATGTGACCCTGCATCATCTGGCCACCCACACCGCCGGTATTCCGCCCATGGAGCCGCTGGAGTGGTCCATCGCCATGAACAGCCCCAGCCGTCGGGAATCTGACTGGCTGCGCGCCATGAAGGCCACCTCTCCCAACCAGATGAACACCATCGACCAGATCGTGGACTATATCTCCGAGGGACGCTATCCCACCCTGGGCGAGCCGGGCCTGTATATGAGCTATTCCAACGAGGGCTATGCCATTCTGTCCTATGTGGTGGATCAGGCTGCCGGTTATCCGCTGGAGCAGTTTTTGCAGGATCGGGTCTTTGGGCCCATGGGCATGACCCGTACCGTGCTGGATGAGGATGCTTCCGAGGCCGTGAAGATGGCCGGCGGCAATATCACCAGCCTGTGGGAGCGGGACGAAAACGGCAACTTCTTCTGCGACGATGCCTGGAGCATTCTGCCGCCCTTCCGTTCCTGCGCCTGCGTGAAATCCACCGCCCACGATGTGGCCCGGTATTATCAGTGCATTTCCAATCACGGCGTGCTGGACGGCAAGCAGGTGATTCCCGCCGAGGCCGCCGACATGATGGTTGGCGCGGCCTTCCCCCTGTCGGAAAAGCCCTATTACTGCTACGGCCTGAACAAGCGTCTGTGGAAGGGCCATGTGATCTGCGAGCATTCCGGCGGTCTGCACGGCGTTTCCACCCACGGCGGCCTGCTGCTGGGCGAAAATTACGGCTTTGCCGCGCTGTGCAATGAGGGCGATCAGGACACCGACGATCTGTGCCAGATGATGTACAACATGATTATCGGCCGTCCGCTGGAGGAGCCCCATATCTGGCTCCATCCCACCGCCGATTTCAGCAATCCCGAGATGCTGGTGGGCGAATATATCTGCCACGAGGGCGAGCCTGTCACCATGAAGGTCTATCAGGACGAAAACGGCAAGCTCCGTGCCCTGCGTCCCTTCGGCGATTACCGTCTGGTACACTGCGGCGAGGGCTGGTTCCAGTTCTACAACAAGAATGACGAGCTTATGGGCCGCTGCCATTTCTGGGTGCGGGACGGCAAGGCCTGGGGCGTGCAGGTCTATACCCGGATCTATCAGCGGATGGAGGGGTAAGCGGTTTTAGCGCCCTTGTTCCCCGCAAAATCTTCGATTTTGCGGGGGCCCCTTCGGATTCAACCGCCTCGGTCACCGCACTTCTGCGGCTTCCTGCGGCATGACGCCGACACTCGTCGGCGGGGCTTGCTGCGCAAGCAAAACAAAATCTTCGATTTTGCGGGGGCCCCTTCGGATTCAACCGCCTCGGTCGCCGCACTTCTGCGGCTTCCTGCGGCATGACGCCGACACTCGTCGGCGGGGCTTGCTGCGCAAGCAAAACAAAATCTTCGATTTTGCGGGGGCCCCTTCGGATTCAACCGCCTCGGTCGCCGCACTTCTGCGGCTTCCTGCGGCATGACGCCGACACTCGTCGGCGGGGTTTGCGCCTTGCGGCGTGAGGTTTTCGGGCTTGGCTCTCCCTTTGGGAGAGCTGTCACCGCAGGTGACTGAGAGGGTTATGGTTGCTGATGAAGCCACAGAATCATTGCTCGATAATTTTGCAGCATAATCATCCCCTGCCGGGGGCGGTACTTTCGTGTGGACGAAAGTACCCAAAGGCCAGCGGAGGGGTGTTGCGAATCCCCCCTCCTGCACCACCCCTAACGCCCGCTCAGTCGCCGCGGGGCTTGGCCTTGCGAAAGCTTTTTTGCACACAAGGATTCTTTTCTGAAAAACAAACAACCGGACGGCCGCAGGGCCGTCCGGCTTTTTCATATCATGATTTTCGAAGGATCAAAAGGCATTTTCGGCAAAAACGGCGCTGGTGGCCAGCGTAACAAAAGCCTCTCTGTCCATGCTGTCCGCAGACACCTTCAGGGCGTAGACAAGCTCACCCTGCTCCTGACCCCAAAAGGCATACCAGAAGCAATCTTCGCCGCCTTCCGCTGCTGCATTGTCCTGAGAATATGCGGCGTAAATCCCCGGCTGGGCCGTGTCCAGAGCGGTGAACTCCTCCGAAAAGCTGGCATGATTGTCCACGCTGATGAGAGATTCCAGATTGCCGCTGTCGTCCCACTTCAGATTCAGCTCCGCCGGATAACGCAGCTCCAGCGCGCCCAGCGCTTCTCCATCCTTCAGCAGGGGCACACCGCCTCCGCCGCAGTAATGCAGCATGGGATCATAGTCTCCCAGCGTCACGCCCTCCGGCAGGGTGAAGGAAACGCTCTGGCTGAAGGCAATGCGCTGCTCCAGAATGTTCAGCGGAATACCGGTGCTGGCAGCCAGATCGGCAAGAGCCGGGTCAGCCACCGGCGCTTCCGGCGTTTCTTCTTCGTTCGGCGTGACAGGAGTTTCCGGGGCTTCCGGGACGGCAGCGGCAGCGTCCGGCGTTTCAGGGGTTTCCGGCGTTTCTGCCTGCACCTGCCCGCAGGCGGAGAGGGAAAACAGCAGACAGCACAGGGCAAGGGAAATGAAGGCTTTGAACATACGGCGCATGGTGCAGACTCCTTTCAAAATATGTGGGCCAATGGTTGTTCTTTATGGACAGTATATTCCATGATTTTCCGGCTGTCAAGCGGGGAAAGGGGAAAATCATGAAAGGTGAATGCCCGTAATCGAGGGACGGAATTGTTATTATTTATGGGGAAGTGCGCAGAGGAAATCAGGTGCGGGGAGGACGAAAGTACAATCCCTCAGTCGGCACTCCGTGCCGCCAGCTCCCTTTACACAAGGGAGCCTTGGATATTTGCGGAAGCAAACCGCCCCGCCGGAGCCTCCCCGCCGCCGAGTGGCGGCGTTATGCCGCAGGGCGGCGCAGAATTGCGCCAACCGAGGCGGTTAAATGAAAGGGGCCCCCGCAAAATCGAAGATTTTGTGGGGAACGAGGGAGCCAAGAACGGGGGAGGAAAGGACGGCCCTCTCAGTCACCTGCGGTGACAGCTCTCCCAAAGGGAGAGCCAAGCCCGAAAACCTCACGCCCGCAGGCGCATCACTTCTCACTTCTTTTATCTCTACAAAAAAACCCTCCCCATGCAGCGGCACGGGGAGGGATGTTTTATCTATGGCAGGATTTATTTCGTCAGCAGCTTCAGGAGCACCTTCATTTGCAGGGCAACGCCCACGGAGATGCAGCGCTCGTCCACATCAAACTGCTGGTTGTGCAGCGCAGCGGTGATGCCCTTTTCGCTGTTGCCGCAGCCCAGATGATAGAAAGCGCCGCCTCTGGCAGAGCCGTCGATGAAGTAGGAGAAATCTTCGCCGCCCAGAGAGGGGAACTGCTTCATCAGCACATGATCGCGACCCAGCATTTCCTCGGCACATTCCTTCATCACATCCACCACCTCGTCAGTGTTGATGAGGGCGGCATAGCCCCAGGCCACATTCACATCGGCGGTGCAGCCATAGCCCTGGGCCACGCCCTGTGCGATCTGGGTGATGCGGTCCCGGGCAAAGACACGGGTCTCGGGATCCAGCGTGCGCAGCGTGCCGGTGATCTTCACCTCGTCGGCCACGATATTGCTCTTGGCGCCGCCGTGAATGGTGCCCAGGGTGAGAACGGCATTGTTCAGCGGGCTGATATTCCGGCTGACAAAGGTTTGCAGGGCAGAAATCACCCCGGCAGCCGCCACGATGGCATCCACGCCACGCTCGGGATAAGCGCCGTGACCGGCCTTGCCGTGAACCACGATGGTGACGGTATCGCAGGAGGCGTTCAGCTGGCCATAGCGCAGCTCCACATTGCCCGCATCCATATAGGGCTGAACATGAAGGCCGATGGAATAATCCACCTTGGGATTTTCACAGCAGCCCTGCTGCACCATGCGTTCGCCGCCGCCAACGGTTTCTTCGGCGGGCTGGAAGAACAGCTTCACCGTGCCGGGAAGCTCTTCCCGCATCTCGCTGCACAGCTTTGCCACGCCCAGCAGCACGGTCATGTGAACATCGTGGCCGCAGGCGTGCATCACGCCGTCATTCTGAGAGCAATAGCTGCGATCCCGATCCTCCTGCAGGGGCAGGGCATCCATATCCGCACGGATGCCCACACAGTTGCCCGGCTTGCCGCCCCGGATGATGCCCACAATGCCGGTGTCGGCGATGGGCTGATGCTCGATGCCCCAGCTGTCCAGCAGCGCGCTGATACGCTTCTGGGTTTCCTGTTCATGGGTGCCCAGCTCGGGATGCTGATGCAGCTCCCGGCGGATGGAGACAAGCTCCTGCTGAATGGCCTCTGCCTGTTTCTGAAAATCCATAATGAACTCTCCTTTTTGGAATGTTAATTCAACATATTACAATTCGTATTGAAAACGGGGAATTATTTCGGCTTTTTCGCCACAATCACATCCCGCAGGATGGATTGATCTACCCGATGCTCCAGCCCGGAAAGGGGCGGAAGCACCTGAAAGCCTGCCTTTTCCAGCCCCTGCGCCAGCGCTTCCCGCCGGGTGGTGAGACTGTTATAGGCCAGCGCCGCCGCGCCGCCGGGGCGCAGCGCCCACAGCCAGCCGGGCGCACAGGCCGCCGCCAGCGAAGCCGCATCCCGCCGCAGACCCTCTTTTCCCGCCGCACCGTGCTGCACGCCGTAGGGGAGATCGCAGGCGATCACATCGGCACAGCCTTTGGGCAGCAGCAGACTGCACTGGGTGCTGTCTCCCCGGATAAAGCGGAGAAAGCGGGTATCCTGCCGCTGCCAGGCTTCCCGGCTGACGGCATAATCCACCGTGACGCTCTGGCCCAGACGCTTGCCCTCCCGGGTGATGCGCTCCTCCCGGAGGCTGTGCTTATACCGGCCATGCTCCAGATATTTGGCAAAGTACACCTGCCCCCTGTGCAGCGGCTGCTCCAGCGTTTCGATGCCGATGGCATTCCAGCCGCGAATGGCCGCTTCAAACAGGGTGGTGCCCTGTCCGCACATGGGATCCAGCAAAACCGGCAGGGGACGGAGGGAATCGGCCGCCTGCGCAGCCAGATTCACCAGCAGTCGGGTAAAGCGGTGGTTGGTTTTGCCGGGATATTTCAAAATGGTGTTCAGACTGTCGGGCAGCGCCCGCCACAAAGCAGGCTCCACAGGCCGCAGCAGCTCTCCCTCCCGGAGGAACAGGGCATAATAGCAGGAGGCCCGGCAGAGCGCTGCCAGCTCCTGCTCCGTCAGCGGCGACGGGCCCCGCAGCACACAGGCCGGAACCTCCGCCACGGTGCCGGGAATCGCTTCCCACGCAGGCAGCAGCCGGGAAAGCTCTGCCTGCACCGCCGGACGGCTCTGCTCCAGATAGATGCGGTCCTGCTCCGGATGGGTCAGCAGAAGATATTCCGTCATGGGTCACAGCTCCAGCTTCTCCGGCTGTTTGCCGGTTTTTTCTGCCAGAAAGGCCAGCAGACCGTCGCTGCTGCCCAATGTAAAATCATCCTTGCGGAGAATATGGGCCACGCCCGGTGCGGTGAACAGGAAGATGTAATCCTTCGTCTCCACCAGACGGGTGAGCTTTTCATAGGCTACCCGGTCAGAATCGCCGCCCTGAGCTACCGCTTCAAAGCTGCTTTCGCCAAAGCGATAATCCACCGTGCGGCTCTTGCCGCCCAGCGCCCGGGTCAGCCGCCGTGTGGCACGGGAAATGCCTGCCCGCTGGGAAAACAGCAGCAGCAGACCGATGACGATAATCAGCGAATACACCAGCTGAAATCCCTTCACCAGCATCACCGCCACGCCGAAAACCAGAATGGCCACCGCCGCGATTTTGGATACCCTGCGGGAAAGGGGCGTGGAAAGTGCCGCCTGATTCACCGCCGCGTAGACACGCATGGCCGGCTCGTCCCAGCGGGTATTGACAATAAATTGCAGCTTCATGGGCTGTCCTCTCCTATCAGAAGCAAAGATTCACGCTTTGTTCATTAGTATAGCATAAAATCCCGAAGGCAACAACCGGTTTTTTGCTTTCTTTTCCGGGAAAACTGTGATACAATAAAGTGTCTTATAAGAATTTCTCCTTGAAAGGAAGTTATACCATGGCAACCAGTCTGATGAAAAAGCTGTTCGGCGACACCTCTTCCCGGGAAATCAAGCGGATTATGCCGCTGGTGGAGCGGATCGAGTCGCTGGAGGCGGAATACGCGGCGCTGACCGACGAGGAATTGCAGGCCAAGACCCCCTGGTTCCGGCAGCGGCTGGCGCAGGGAGAGACGCTGGACGATCTGCTGCCCGAGGCTTTTGCCGCCATCCGTGAGGCAGACCGCCGGGTGCTGGGCGAGTTTCCCTTCCGGGTGCAGCTCATGGGCGGCATCATTCTCCATCAGGGCCGTATCGCGGAGATGAAGACCGGCGAAGGCAAGACCCTGACCTCCACACTCCCGGCCTATCTCAACGGCCTGACGGGAAAGGGCGTACACATCGTCACCGTCAACGACTATCTTGCCAAATATCAGGGCGAAATGATGGGCAATGTGTATCGCTTTATGGGTCTGACCTGCGGCATCATCATCCACGATCTGGACAAGGAACAGCGGCGGGCGGCCTATGCTTCCGACATTACCTACGGCACCAACAACGAGATGGGCTTTGACTATCTCCGGGACAATATGTGCATCTTCAAGCAGGATATGGTACAGCGGCCCTTCCACTTTGCCGTGGTGGACGAGGTGGACTCCATCCTCATTGACGAGGCCCGGACACCGCTGATTATCTCCGGACAGGGGGACAAATCCACCGATCTCTACCGGCAGGCGGACATTTTCGCCAAAGGTCTGACGCCGCTGAAGCTGGTGGAGGTGGACGAGAAGGAAAGTCAGGACGACATTCCGGCGGACTATATCGTGGACGAAAAGGCCAACACCGCCACCATCACCCCCCGGGGCGTAGCCAAGGCCGAGCGTCATTTTGGCTGCGGCAACCTGTCCGACCCGGAAAATGCCACCCTGCTCCATCACATCAATCAGGCCATCAAGGCCCACGGCTGTATGAAGCGGGACACCGACTATGTGGTGCAGGACGGACAGATCATCATCGTGGATGAGTTCACAGGCCGTCTCATGCTGGGCCGCCGGTATTCGGAGGGCCTCCATCAGGCCATCGAGGCCAAGGAGGGCGTGGAGGTCAAGCGGGAAAGCCGCACACTGGCCACCATCACCTTCCAGAATTATTTCCGGATGTATCCCAAGCTCTCCGGCATGACCGGTACGGCCCTCACCGAGGAGGCGGAGTTCCGGGGTACCTATGCGCTGGATGTAATCGAGATTCCCACCAATATGCCCATGATCCGTGTGGATCATGAGGATCAGGTGTTTTTGACGGAAAAGGGCAAGTTTCAGGCCATCCTCCGAAAGATTCAGGAATGCCGGGCAAAAGAACAGCCGGTGCTGGTGGGCACGGTGTCCATCGAAAAGAGCGAGCTGCTGTCTGCTCTGCTGAAGCGGGAGGGCATCAAGCATCAGGTGCTCAACGCCAAGCATCACGATAAAGAAGCGGCCATCGTGGCCCAGGCGGGCCGTCCCGGCGCCATTACCATTGCCACCAACATGGCGGGCCGCGGCACGGATATCATGCTGGGCGGCAACGCCTCCTATATGGCCAAGGATGATCTGTACAAGGCGGGCTATTCTGATGAAGTCATCGCCGAGGCTGCGGGCTATGCCCAGACGGAAAATCCGGAGATTCTGGAGGCCCGGGCCCTGTTCCGGGAAAAGCTGGCGCAGTATAAGGAAAGCATCCAGTCGGATGCTCAGCGGGTGCGGCAGGCGGGCGGTCTGTGCATCATCGGTACCGAGCGTCACGAAAGCCGCCGCATCGACAACCAGCTCCGTGGCCGTTCCGGACGGCAGGGCGACCCGGGCGAAAGCACCTTTTACCTGTCGCTGGAGGATGATCTCATGCGCCGCTTTGGCGGGGCCAAGCTCCAGACCATCATCTCCACCCTGAAGGTGCCGGAGGACGAGCCCATCAACGCCAAAATGCTGTCCAATGCCATTGAAAGTGCCCAGACCAAGGTGGAAGGCATTCATTATCAGTCCCGAAAGTCCGTGCTGGAATATGACGATGTGATGAATCACCAGCGGGAGATCATCTACGGTCAGCGGATGCAGGTGCTGGACGGCATGGATGTGCAGGAGCAGGTGCGGGGCATGGTGCAGTTTGAGATTGCGCAGGAGGTCACTTCTGCCTCTGCCGGACACAGCAAGCTGGAGAAGCTGGCCGCCAGTCAGATTGCCGCCCATTATACCCGGGTGTTTATCGCACCGGAGGAAACCACCTCTCTGGCAGTGCGGCTGGAGGGCATGACCCCGGCGGAGGCGACGGAATGGCTCCAGACCCGGGCCACCAAGGTTTACAATGCCAAGGAACAGGCACTGGGCACGGACATCATGCGGGAGTTGGAGCGCATTGTGCTGCTGCGTACCGTGGATGAAAAGTGGATGGATCACATTGATGCCATGAGCGAAATGCGCCGGGGCGTGGGACTGAATGCCTATGCTCAGGTGAATCCGCTGGATCAGTATAAAAAGATCGGCTTTGAGATGTTCGAGGGCATGGTGGACGATATTAAAACCACCGTTGCCTCCCGCATCTTCCTGGCGCAGGTGAATATGAAGCGGGAGCAGGTGGCCAGGGAAACCGGCACCTCCGGCGATGGCACTCTCCAGCGTAAGCCTGTGCGCAAATCCGCCAAGCCCGGCCGCAACGATCCCTGCCCCTGCGGCAGCGGAAAGAAGTATAAGCATTGCTGCGGAAGATAAGGCGCAGCGAGACTGCTTGCGCAATGATATCGGCTGCGCCGGTGAAATCTTCTTCGAAAATGAAATCAGCTTGCGCCGATGATATCCCTGCGGGGATTGGAAGAAGCGAGAAGTGATGCGATGCTTCGCATCGTGATGCGCACTTCGTGCGTGATGCGCCTGCGGGCGTGGGGGCCGGGGACAAAAGGACAATCCCTCAGACGGCTTCGCCGCCAGCTCCCTTTGCACAAGGGAGCCTTTGGATGTGGCCGGAAGCACAATCCCACCACCGGAGCCTCCCCTGTGCAAGGGGAGGTGGCAAAACCGCAGGTTTTGACGGAAGGGTTGTCACAGCGCCCAGCTTTTTCAAAGGCACAAGCCCTTGCCTCCCTCTGACGAGGGAGGTGGCAAAAATCTCTGATTTTTGACGGAGGGAGAGAGAGGACAGACATATTCAATGTCACCCGCTGCGGGAAAAGAAAGCCCGGTGTATCTCTCCCTCAGTCAGCTGCGCTGACAGCTCCCTCGCTCCCCACAAAATCTTCGATTTTGCAGGGCCCCCGGTGAATTTGACCGCCTCGGTCGCCGCACTTCTGCGGCTTCCTGCGGCATGACGCCGACACTTGTCGGCGGGGAGCCAAGCACGAAAGACGAGAGTACAATCCCTCAGACGGCTGCGCCGCCAGCTCCCTTTACACAAGGGAGCCTTTGGATAGAGCGGGAAGCGCAGCCACAAAATCCCGCACATTATTTCATAAAGGAGCTACAACTTTATGCCTTACAACAACAATCGTGTTCAGCGGATCAGCGAGGAGGTCTCCCGGGAGCTGGCAATGCTGCTGCGGGACATCAAGGACCCCAGAGTGTCTCAGGTGATGCTTTCCGTCATCCGCTGCGAAGTGACCAACGATCTGCGCTGGTGCAAGGTGCATCTCAGCGCCATGGGCGAATATGACCGGAAGGAGCTGAAGCGGGGCCTGATTTCCTGTTCCGGCTTTCTCCGCCGGGAGCTGGCCCGCCGTCTCAGTCTGCGCTATACGCCGGAGCTGGTGTTCGTCATGGACGATTCCATCGCCCACGGTGCGCACATTGCCGCCGTGCTGAATACGCTGGACATCCCCGAGGATGCGCCGGAGGAGCTGGAGGAAGCAGGCTATGACCAGCCGAATGCTTGATTTGCAGCAGGCGGCCCGCCGTCTGGAGCAGGCAGACGATCTGCTCATTCTCACCCATCGCCGCCCGGACGGAGATACTGTCGGTTCGGCTGCGGCCCTTTGCCGGGGTCTGCGTCAGCGGAACAAGCGGGCCTATGTGGCGCACAATGAGGATCTGACGGCACGGCTGGGCTTTCTCGCCGAGGGAATGCTGCCCCCGGAGGACTTTGTTCCCGGGATGATTCTGGCGGTGGACATTGCGGACACGGCCCTGCTGACCCCGGCGCAGAGCGTATATGCGGATAAGGTGGCCCTGTGCATCGACCATCATCCCTCCAACACCGGCTATGCCAGCGAGCTGCTGCTGTGGCCCGCCGCGGCGGCCACCGGCGAAATCATCAGTCAGCTGCTGCTGGAGCTGGGTGCCGAGCTCACCCAGCCCATCTGGGAGGCGCTGTATATTGCCGTTGCCACCGATACCGGCTGCTTCAAATTTTCCAACACCACCCCCCTGGCCCACCGCCTGGCAGCGGATGCCATCGAGGCCGGCGTGGATTTTCATCGGCACAATCATACCTTTTTTGAGGCCAAGAGCAAATGCCGCTTCGAAATCGAGCGGAGAATGTTTGATCTGATGCGCTTCAGCGAGGATGGACGGGTGTGTTGCTCCTGGCTGGAGCGGGCGTGGCTGGATTCCATCGGCGCAGGAGACGACGATCTGGACAACCTTTCCACCCTCACCATGAGTCTGGAGGGCGTGGACTGCGGCATCATTCTCACCCAGAACCGGGGAACGCTGGATTATAAGGTCTCCGTGCGCACCCACAAGCCGGCGGATGCCAGCCGGGTCTGCCGGTGCTTTGGCGGCGGCGGTCATCCCCGCGCGGCAGGCTGTACCCTGTCCGGCCCGGCGGAGGAGGCCATGGAGCGGCTGATGCAGGCGGCCCGGGAGGAGCTGGCGCTATGCTGAACGGCATTCTGCTGCTGGACAAGCCGGAGGGCTTTACCTCTCATGATGCGGTGGCAAAGCTGCGGCGGCTGCTGAAGCAAAAGCGCATCGGCCACGCCGGGACGCTGGATCCCATGGCCACGGGGCTGCTGGTGGTGCTGCTGGGCAGTGCGACCCGGGCATCGGATGCGGCCTCCGGACAAAAAAAGGAATATCTGGCCCGGCTGCGGCTGGGTCTGGAGACGGATACCCAGGACATCACCGGCCAGACGCTGGCACAGTCTCCGGTGACGGCAGACCGGGCGGCGCTGGAGGCCATTCTGCCGGAGTTTACCGGAGAGATTCTGCAAACGCCGCCCATGTATTCCGCCGTGCAGGTGGACGGAAAGCGGCTGTATGCGCTGGCACGGAAGGGCGTGGAGGTTGCCCGGGAAAGCCGGAAAATCCACATTCCCCTGCTGGAGCTGCTGCCGGAGACCCTGCCGGAACATGATTATGCTCTGCGGGTGTGCTGCTCCAAGGGCACCTATATCCGGGCACTGTGCGCCGATCTGGGACAGCGGCTGGGCTGCGGCGGATGTATGGCCGGGCTGCGGCGAGTGCGTTCCGGGGTCTTTTCGCTGGAAAACGCCCTGACGCTGGAGCAGGTGGCACAGGCCGTGGAGGATGGAACGCTGGAGGCGCACATTCTCCCCACAGAGCAGGTCTATGCCGAGCTGCCGGAGGTGCATCTGAACGCCGCCGGAGATGTGCGGGCAAGCCACGGCGCGTTTTTCACGCCGGAGCACCTGGAAAAAGGACAGCTTCCGCCGGAGGGCGCACAGTGCCGGGTCTATGACAGCGCCGGGCACTTTTGCCAGATCGGCGAGACCCGGATGCTGGACAAAGGCGGCTGGGCCATTTTCTGTAAAACCAATTTCTGCTGAAGGAGGCGGACATTCCATGCCGGAGCATTCCTGCCGGGGCCGGGTTGCGGCACTGGGCTTTTTTGACGGCGTACATCGGGGCCATCAGGCCATTTTACAAAAGGCTGCCGGGCTGGCAGCGGAAAAGGGGCTGGAAAGCGCCGCCGTAACCTTTGAAAATCATCCCCGGGGCTATGTGCTGGGCCGTGCGCCCGAGCTGATCGTGCCCTTTTCCCGGCGCTATGCCCTGCTGCAGCAGGCGGGGGCGCAGCTGGTGGTGGCCCTGACCTTTGACCGGCAGATGGCCGAAACCGCCCCGGAGGAGTTTGCCGCCATGCTGCGGGAACGCTATCGGGTGGAGACGGTGGTGTGCGGCGAAAATTATCGCTTTGGCAGCCGTGCCGCCGGTACGCCGGAGCTGCTGGAGCGGCTGGGCTTTGAGACCCATGTGGTGCCGCCGGTGCTCTATGGACAAAAGCCCGTTTCCTCCACCTGGATCCGGGAATGTGTCCGGGAGGGCAAGGTGGGTCTGGCCCACCGGCTGCTGGGACGCCCCTTTCAGCTGGAGGGGCCGGTGAGCCACGGCTTTCAGGTGGGACGCAAGCTGGGCTTTCCCACGGTGAATGTGATGCCGGAGGCGGGAATGCTGCTGCCCCGCCGGGGTGTCTATGTGACGGAGGTGGCGCTGGAGCAGGGCGTATGGCGGGCCGTGACCAATGTGGGCTCCCGCCCCACCTTTACCGATGCGGATATTGTCAGTGTGGAAAGCTATCTGCTGGATTTTTCCGGCGATTTATATGATAAAGCCGTGCAGGTGCGCTTTTTGAAATATCTCCGGCCGGAGAAGAGCTTTGCAAACGGCGATGCGCTGCGGGAGCAGATTTCCCGGGATGTGCAGTCGGCGCTTGCCTGGCGGGGATAAGGAAAGCCTTCCGTTCGGGCTTCCGTGAAGACAAGGAGACGAGAGCAATGAGTCAATTTTTCCGGGACCTCTGGGCAAGCATCCAGATCTTCCACAGCAATTTCAACGCCCGCTACGGTGCGCTGGTCAATGCCATATTGATTTCCGCAGTGGCGGCAATCTTTCTCTATGCCCTTTTGCGGGCCATTGCCGCCGGACGGCGGGGGAGAAGGAGTGCTTCCACCCTGCAAATGCGGCAGCCGGACAGTGCGCTGGCTGAGCGGGCCGCCGAGAGCCTTGCCATGGCCATCCGCATTCCCAGCGTCACCGGTGAGACGGGCCCGCTGGCGGATATGATCCGTTTTCTGCGGGAACGCTATCCCAACGCCGCCCGGGTGATGGAGTTCCGTACCCAGCCCGACGGCAGTCTGCTGCTCTGCTGGAAGACCCGGGAACAGACGGACAACGATCCCGTGCTGTTCTGCGGCCATCTGGATGTGGCCCCCGGCGGCGACGGCTGGACCCGGTGTGAGCCCTTTGCGGGTCTGCGCTCGGAGGGAAAGGTCTGGGGCCGGGGTGCCATGGACTGCAAGGGCATTGTGGTAGCCATGATGGAGGCAGCCGAGGCGCTCATCGAAGAAGGCTTTTCTCCCCGGCGGGATCTGTATTTTGCCTTTGGCTGCGATGAAGAAACCGGCGGCGGTCGGGGTGCGGGCGCAATGGCAAAGGCGCTGGAGCGGCAGGGACTGCAATTCAGTCTGGTGCTGGATGAGGGCGGCGCCTTTCAGGATATCCTGCGGGACGGACGGCATTATTCTGCCGCATACATCGGCATGGGGGAAAAGCGTCATTGCGAATATCGCCTGACGGTGACGGCCCCCGGCGGACACAGCAGCGAACCGGGCCGCAGCACGGCGCTGGGAATGCTCAGCGAGGCCGTGTGCCGGGTGGAAACGGTGCAGCCCCATCCTCATATTCTGCCCATCGTCTGGGATCAGCTGGACGAGACGATTTCCACCTTCCCCTTCTTCAAGCGGTTTTTCATTGCCAACAAGCCGCTGCTGAAGCTGTTTTCCGGACGCATCTTCCGGGACGACCCCGCCACCAGCGCCCTGATCCGCAGCACCTTTGCCGCCACGAAAATGGACGGCAGCTTTCCTGCCATCAATATGCTGCCCCAGAGTGCCTGCGCCTATTTTGACGCACGGCTGCTGCCTACGGATTCTCCGGAAAAGCTGCTGCGGGAGCTGCAGAATCTGGTGGCTGATCTTCCGGCAGAGGCCGAGCTGGTGGCCCCGGGAGAGGAAAGCTTTATCACCTCCAAAAAGCAGCCCATGTATCAGCTGCTGCTGGATACCATTGAAACCCTTTATCCCCGTCTGCCCATCATTCCCACGCTGATGACGGCCTCGGAGGATGCCCGGCATTATTCTGCCCTCAGCGACTGTATTCTGCGCTTTGCGCCGCTGACGCTGGGACAGGAGGGCGGCGGCAACACCCACGAAGGCGATGAATATCTGTCCGAGCAGTCTCTGGGACTGGCGGCAGAGTTCTACGCCGCGCTGATGCGCAAGCTGTGAGCGGGCGGAAGAGCGCTGCGCCCCGGCGGGAAAAACGGGGCGGCATTCCCGGCGGCAAAATCACCCTGCCGGGTCTTGTGCTGGCGGTGCTGCTGCTGATTCTGGCGGTAGCCTATGAAAACGGCTGGCTGGAAAGCCTCTATCCCTCGGAGCAAGGGCAGGAAAGCCTCCTTCCCGCCGGGGGAACGGGTCTGACCCTGCACATGGTGGATGTGGGGCAGGGGCTGGGGATGCTGCTGCAATGCGGAGAGGAAAGCGCCGTGTTTGACACCGGTACGCCCGCCGCGGCAGAGGACTTTGCGGAATATGTGTCCGTCCACGCACCGGAAGGGGTGGAATATGTGTTCCTCTCCCATCCCCATCAGGATCACTGCGGCGGGGCCAGGACGCTGTTTTCCACGGTGGAGGCCAAAACGCTGGTAGTCTCCGACTGCGGCGAACGGGAGGCGGCGCTGATGCAGGCGGGAGAATGGCTGGGAGCCTCCTCTGCCGGCATTGATTTTACCGAAGCCGGACGGGAATATACCCTGGGCGATGCCACGATCACCGTGCTCCATCCGGACAGCGACTTTGAAAGCGACGATTACAACCACTGGTCGCTGGTGCTGCGGGTGGAATATGCGGGTGTGTCTGTGCTGCTCACCGGCGATCAGGAGCAAAAGGTGGAAAAGAGCCTGATTCCCATGGAGCGGGTGGACATTTTGCAGGTGGGCCATCATGGCAGCAGCACCTCCTCCTGTCAGGCATTTCTGGAAAATATCGCGCCGGATGTGGCGCTGGTCAGCGTCGGCGCGGACAATTCCTACGGCCATCCCCATCAGAAAACCATGCAGCGTCTGCGGGAAACAGGCGCAGACATCTATCGCACCGATGAAAACGGAACCGTGGTGGTAACGGTCTCCCCCAACGGGAGCATTTCCGTCACGCCGGAAAAATAAAAAAACTTCCCCCTCGGCTGCGCCGGAAACCCGGCCAGTCGTGGGGGATGTCTGCATTCTGGCTTACAGGGGACGGTTCATCAGCCGCTCATACTCGGCGGCAGCCCGGTCATATTCCCGGTCGTCCTCGATGGAGTAAATGTCATAGGCTTCGTCGTGGGCCTCATAGCGGAGGATCTCCGCCGCGCCGCCCCGATCCGGGGGAATCAGCGCCACATATTCCCGGCCGCCGCAGGGAAACACGCCCACCACCTGACATTCCAGCACAGAGCCGTCCGCCAGCGTCAGAGGGATCGTCTGTTTTTCTTCCATAGGGAGAACGCTCCTTTCCTTCTTTGCCCCTATGATACCACAGCCGGGGGCCGCTGACAAGCCCCCTTCCGCCGGGAAATGGGAGGGACGGATGTATGTCCGCCACGCACGGACAAACGCCGGAAAAAGTGAGATTTTTTATTGACAATGGAAAAAATGCGGGTTACTATGTCTTTAGGAGAAATACACGCCTTCAAAGGAGGATTTTTATGGAACGAATGATGGATGCAATTGTCAAGCCTGCTGCCGGTCCCGGTCTGGAGCTGCGCCGGGTACCTGTTCCCGTTCCCGGCCCCGGTGAGGTGCTGATTAAGATCCACAAAACCGCCATCTGCGGCACGGATGTTCACATCTACAACTGGGATCCCTGGGCCCGGGAGCATATCACCCATCCGCCCATGACCATCGGCCACGAATATGTGGGCGAGATTGCCGAGCTGGGTGCGGGTGTCACCGGTCTGACCATCGGCCAGCGGGTGTCCGGCGAGGGTCATATCACCTGCCATCACTGCCGCAACTGCCACACCGGCAATATCCAGTGGTGCAAAAATACCACCAGCGTGGGTGTGGACAGAGACGGTGCCTTTGCGGAATATGTGTGCATTCCCGAGAGCAATGTGATTCTCATTGACGAGAGTCTGCCGGAGGATGTGGTGGCCTTCTTTGATGCCTTCGGCAACGCCACTCATACCGCCCTCATGTGGAATCTGGTGGGCGAGGATGTGCTCATCACCGGCGCAGGCCCCATCGGTATCATTGCCGCCGGTATCTGCAAATATGCCGGAGCCCGCCGGGTGATTATCACGGATATGAACGATTACCGTCTGGGTCTGGCCCGCAAAATGGGCGTGGATGCCGCCGTGAACACCGGCCGGGAGGATCTGCGGCAGGTGATGCGTGAGCAGGGGCTCACTGAGGGCTTTGATGTGGGTCTGGAGATGTCCGGCAGCGGTGCGGCGCTGAAGCAGCTGTGCTCTGTCATGCGCAACGGCGGAAAGGTCTCTCTGCTGGGACTGGGCAACAAGCCCATCGAGCTGGATATGAACCAGATCATCGGCAAGGGCCTCACCCTGCAGGGCATCTATGGCCGCAAGATGGACAACTGGCACCAGATGAGCTATATGGTGCAGGGCGGTCTGGATCTGACCCCGGTCATCACCCACCGCTTCCATTATACCGAGTTTGAACAGGGCTTTGCCGCCATGAACAGCGGACATTCCGGCAAGGTGATTCTGGACTGGACAAAAGCAGAATAACGAACAGGAGGAGCATTTTTATGAAAACCGCATTGCAGGCATTTGAAAACGAGCTGGAATCCATCCGTGCCGCCGGTACCTGGCGGGAGGAACGGATCATCACCACCCCCCAGCGTTCCCGCATCGACACCACCCAGAAGGATGCCGTGGTGAATATGTGCGCCAACAACTATCTGGGCCTTTCCAACAATCCCGAGCTCATTACCGCCGCCAAGGCCAGCTATGACCGCTGGGGCTTTGGCCTGTCCTCCGTGCGCTTTATCTGCGGAACCCAGCAGATTCACAAGGATCTGGAGCGGAAAATCGCGGATTTTGTGGGCACGGATGATGCCATTCTCTATTCCTCCTGCTTTGATGCCAACGGCGGCCTGTTTGAGACGCTGCTGGGGCCGGAGGACGCCGTGATTTCCGACGAGCTGAA
>CAZIPA010000024.1:0-29165 GCA_964541085.1 uncultured Oscillospiraceae bacterium
GTGCTTTTTGTTACATGGAATGGAAAGGGTGATTCTGATGTGAAAAGAAGCAAATTGTGTTTCAGTAAGAAGCTGATGATTGCGGATTATGTGACCCTTGCCGTGATGGTTGCCGCCCTGTTCGCGCTGATTATTCTGGACAGGGATGCTACCGAATGGGCAGTTGCAACTGCCGCATGGATTGCACAAGTCGGCATTTCCACCGGTGCTTATTACTGGAAGGCGAAGGGCGAAAACCTTGTCAAGCTGCCTATGCAGCTTTTGCAGGAACTGCCAGACGATATGCGGGAAAGGGCTGACCCTAATTCCATCATTGCATCCGTCATGGGTATTGGAACTTCAAACAACAACTAAGAAAGGGGCAACATCATGGAAGACATTATGAACATCATCATTAAGGTTGCGGCAACGCTGCTTGCTCTGGGCGCTGGCTATCTGGGTAAGCTGCTTGTCGGATGGCTGAAAAGCAAGCTGAGTGACCGGGACGCTGCAAAGCTTGACCTGTTTATTTCTGAGCTGTGCGCAGCTGCGGAACAGATGTACAGGGACGCTGATCCTGACGGCACTATCCGGCTGAACTATGTGGAAGGTATCCGCCTGAATGAAGGCGGTTATGTTGACCTTGCGATCGAAAACGGTGCGCAGGGTTATCAGCGAAATGATTTGATTGTTGTCCGCTATACGAAGAACAGCAGCACCGGAATTGAAGAAGCAAACCTTGTGGTCATAAAAGGCACTGCCGCCACAAGCGGCGCTGCTGACCCCGAATATACCTCCGGCAACATCATTACAGATCATGTACTGCAAAATGATATGCCGCTGTATCGCGTTCCGCTGGACGGGCTTACCGTGGGAAATCTGGTGCCCCTTTTTACTGTTCTCGACACTGCTATTGCAAACATGGCGAAGCCGGATGCAGTACCAACAGAAAACAGCGAAAATCCGGTAATGTCTGGCGGCGTGTATGCTGCTATCAAATCCAAACAGACCACCGCCACCATCGGCACCACTTGGGACGGCTCTTCCGCGCCGTACACACAGACCCTTTCCATCAGTGGTGTAAAAGCAAATAGCATTGTGGAAATCTCCCTGCCTTCCAGTGCTACGGCGGCGCAGGTGACCGCCTTCCAAAAGCTGAATCTTCAGGACGGTGGACAGGCAGCAGGCTCCATCACTATTCGGGCCTTCGGCACGAAAAACACGATTTCCATTCCGGTGAATGTAGTTGTAAGGAGTGATTCATAATGCCGATTCATATTAAAGGCGCAGGTGGCGGTGCTCTTCCCACTCTGACAAACCCGGCAACAGATCGGGATGTGCGAAGCAAGAAGCAATACATTGATGCTGACGGAAACAAGAAACGCGGTAGTTTAACTGACTACTGTTATACGGATGTTTACTTTGTCCTTGCGAACGCTGCAACAACGCAAGCCACAACCTGTAATGCACAGTGCGTTGCAAAAATTATTGATAACGGGAGCACACTTGATTGTGTAGCAATGTTGGATGTGGAGTTTGACGGCAACACGACAGCATCCATGACCTATGGCGCAGTTTATAATATGTACGGGGGCGGTGCATCCTTTTCAACTGCATCAACCGCATCAAAGCGGGTTAATTGTTACATTTACAATGCGGAAGACATGACGATGGTAAAATCATTTGCGATAACCGCAGCAGATGACCCGGAGGAAAACGGCATCGAATTGAAAGCACTGAACAAAACCATCACGCTGGAAAGTGGCAAGACTTACTTCGTGCAACTGTCGCAGAGTACATAAAAGTGCGTGAAGCAGAAAGGATGAAACACCATGAAAGGGATCACATTCGGGGAATATCATTCATACCGTGATTTTCACCTGATTCTGACAGAAAAGGTCATCGGCGCACCAGCACCGAAGACGGAAGTGATTGACATTCCGGGCAGTGATGGTGTTCTTGATTTTACGGAGTATTTCGGGGAAGTAAAGTATGAAAACCGGAAACTGTCTTTTGACTTTTCAACGCTTGTTCCGCAGCCGGAGTTCATGACGCTGTTTGCCTTGGTGCAAAATGCGCTGCACGGGAAGAAAATGATGATATCCCTTGATGTTGATCCCGAATGGTACTACATCGGGCAGGTCACAGTTTCCGAATGGAAGGCCGATAAGCGTATCGGCAAACTGACCATTGACTGTGATTGTGAGCCGCACCGGTACAGGCTTTCTTCTCAGGTCGTGAACCTTTCCGGCAGGAATCTTCTGAATCTGGATGCCGGAATCATCACAGATGAAGGCGTGTGGATCAAGACGGAAACTGGGTATACTTTCGCAAGAAAGATAGGCACAGGCGGCAGCTTCGTCTATTGGAAGATTCCTGTGAAGAAGGGCCAGCAGTATGTTTTTTCTGCTGACTACACGCTGACCACACGCCTTCTGTATGTCTACAAAGATAAGCTATACGGTACTTTGGTTGCAAAGGTTCAAAGCGGCAAACCCGCAGTTTTCACCGCAGAAGAAGCAGGAATCTATGTGTTTGGCATCTATGTCACAAGTGCGGCATCGGAAGGTGCGTTCACAAACATTATGCTGGAGGAAGGCGGCACAAAGGGCGCTTTCGTGGCCTATGACGCAGCAGAAAAGACCGTGCAAGCCACATTCAGCAACACCAGAAAACCGGCAATCCCGACAATCTACGCTGTCGGCAATCTGACGGTGGAAAGCCCGTCAACCTTTATCACCCTTGCGGATGGGCCGAATGTGCTGCCTGAGTTCACATTTCAGAAGGGCGAAACCACGCTGACCTTCAAGGGCAACGGCGCGGCTGTTGTTGAGTGGAAGGAAGGCGGCTTGTAATGTATCAGGTATACTGTAACAACCGGATTCTGTATGACGGCAGCACGGAAGAACTGATGCTGAAAAGTGCTGACCTTGACTTGGAGCTTGGCAAGACAGGCTCCTTTGTGTTCATCGTCTATCCCACCCATCCGAATTATGGCGCTGTTCTTCCCATGAAAACAGTGACAGTCAGCCGGAACTATGAAACCATTTACACCGGAAGGGTGCTGAAAATCAAATACGGCTTCTACAACGAAAAGCAAGTTTCCTGTGAAGGGGAACTTGCTTTCCTTTTGGATTCCATGATTGCGCCCCACTACTACAGTGACGGTTTTGCAGAGTATTTCGCTCATACCCTTGAAAAACACAATGCCATGGTGGAAGCGGAAAAACAGTTTCTTCCCGGCACTGTCACGGTGGGTGACTTTTACCCGTTCACCGTTGAGGAAACGGAGTACAGAAGCGCTTTTGATGCGCTGAACGGAAGAATGGTGGAACCTTCTGGCGGCTATCTGTCTGTCCGGTATGAGAACGGCAACCGGTATTTGGATTTGCTGTCCACCGATGCGGATGCATCCAGCATTTCAGGACAGGCAATCGAAGTGGGAAAGAATCTTCTGGACATCAGCCGGGAGTTTGACGGCGCAAAGGTGTTCACGGCAATCATTCCCCTTGGTGCGAAGATCGAAGGCACAGAAGAAAGGGTGAACATCAAAGCGGTCAATGATGGTGTGCCTTACTTGGTCAATGCGGCGGCGGTTGCACAGTATGGCAGCAAGATATATCGACATATCATCTTCGACAATATCACAAACGCACAAACGCTGAAGGACACTGCTGAAGACTATCTTGCGGCAAACCATGCCGGGGAATCTTCCGTTGAGATCACCGCCGCCGATTTGTCCGGCGTTGATTCTTCCATTGACTTCTTCCGTGTCGGGCAGTGGGTCAGGGTCAGCAATCCATACCATTTCGGCCATGAAACGCAGCTTTTCTTGATTAAGAAACTGACAATCAATCTGCTTGCACCGGCTGAAACAAAAATCGTTATCGGAGAAGTGAAAAAAGGCCTGTCTGAAGCGGTTGCCGGTATTTCCAGCAGTGTTGACAGCATCGAAGTTCCGGAAGCTGTTCAGCCGTATGTGATGGAAAGCGGCACCACCGGAATATGGACATGGAAGAAGTTTTCTGACAACACCTGTGAGTTCTTCGGGAAAGTGCCGGTCACAAGCGCAAATGTCACCGCCGCCCTTGGCGGTTGGTTCCGTGGCGAAAGCCTGTATGAAGCAACGGCCCATGCATACCCCGTGGAAATGACGGAAGCCCCGGCGCTGGAAATGACCTTTCAGACCAGAAACGGCATGGGTGCTATGCTTTGGGTATTCTCCCAGGATACAGACACGGCCCGGCAATATCTGCCGCAAAGCTACCTGATACGGCCTACAACGGCAACCGGCATTCACGGCAATATCAACATCATAGGGAAAGGAAAATTAGCATGATGGAAGCAATCATTCCCGTACTTATTTCTGGAGCAGTGACCCTTATTGTTTGTCTGATAAACAACGCTTCGCAAAGGAAAAAGGCCGAAGCGCAGCACAACACAACCATTGCCTTGATTGAATACAAGCTGGATCAACTGACAAAGAAGGTTGACTTGCACAACAACGCAGTTGAACGGCTGTATAAAGTTGAACAGAAGGTTGCTGTCTACGATGAAAAGTTCAATGTAGCCAATCACAGAATTGAAGATTTAGAACATACAGATAAGGCCGGGGAATAATCCCCGGCTTTTTTCATTATCACATTGTTTCTTTCTGTTGGAAGATGCCTGTCAACATTAACTTGAAGGCTTCTTGCGGAACTTTGCCACCTTGAATATCTCTATTACGGTAGCACTTTGAAACCATTTCTTCGGTATAGTATTCTTTTAACTCAAAAATCCTTTCTCGAATGTCCGGTGCGATGGTATCAAAATTGGGGTTGTGAATGTCATAAAACAAGACCACAATATAATGATAGAGGGCATCGGCCATTCTGTTTTCTGACATAAGAAACATAGCCCTGTGAAGTTCATTATTTCTTTTTGAAAAAACAGGGTTGAACTCTCTTTGACCGAAGATGAACCAAATGATGTCATTATGTGTCAGGTACGGACTTGCTTTTGATTTTGCATCCATGTATTCTTCATAAGAAATACTATAAGGGTTTCCGTGCAGCTTAATTAAATCTTTGTGCTGATCCATAAAGGCTAATCCAGTTTCTGAAACGACATACAGTAAGGGAAGCTTCAGTTCTTTTTCATTACATGATGCAAGGATGCTTGCAATCAAATCTGTCCTTTTACCCTTTGCCGGTAGTCCATGGCTTTCCAAAATGGCTTTAAGCTCCACAACCCTGAAAGTGTCTAATGTCTCAGAAACGGTTGCCTTTCTCAAGAATCCGTTTTTCAGTAGCTCTTTATGCTTTTTAACGGGGTCACTGATACTTAATTCATAAGAAACATACCTTGGATAACTGTTAGCGTTGTCATGAATTGCAGTTGCTTTGTGAGAAAGCATTGACAAGAAAACAGCAGTAGAGAAATCCGTGTTTGAGTTTCCTTTTCTTTTGTCCCACGGGTCATAGTCACTGCCTTTATTTACGGTTGCCTTCCATTTGACAAGTTCTTTCTGCTTTTTGCCAAACAATTCGATTAACCCCATAGAAGCACCACCATTCAAATGTTGATCTGATTTTACCGCCGATTATGAGGGAAAACAAGATAGCTAAATCAACTTCGGCACACTGCACCTATATAGCAAAAAAACATTGGCGAAATTGGGCAGAAGATAAAAGAAAAAAGGAAAGCCATTTACAAGGTCTTTCCTTTTCAGAATGATTGGCGTATAATGCAGTCATATCAAGTGATTCCCTCTGTTATCATCATGTAACCACTATTAAAAAGCCCGATGCCACCACCGTCATCACCCGGGAGGATGTGCCCTATCTGGTGTGGCCCAAGCCGGTGGACGCCCTTCTGTTTGTGGGCGGCGCGTCCCGGGCGGCGCTGGCTGCGCTGGGCATTCACACCATCGGGCAGCTGGCAAAGGCTTCCCGGGAGACGCTTTCCCTGCGTCTGGGAAAAATGGGAGAACAGATCTGGGATTATGCCAACGGACTGGACGAAAGTCCGGTGGCTTCCATTTACGACCGGCACACGGTAAAATCCGTGGGCAACGGCATGACCTTCCGCCGGGATCTGCTGGGAGAGCAGGACATCCGTCTGGGTCTGCGGGCTCTTTCGGAGGAGGTGGCAGAGCGGCTGCGCCGGGCCGGGCTGAAATGCCGCACGGTACAGCTCACCATCAAGGATCCGTCTCTGCGGGTCATCACCCGGCAGAAGCGGCTGGAGCATTCCACCTATCTGGCCCGGGATCTGGAGGAAAGCTGCATGGAGCTGCTGCGGGGAAACTGGGATCTGCAAAAGCCCATCCGGATGCTCACCGTCACCGGCCAGAATCTGCTGTCGCCGGAGGAGGAGCAGGAGCAGCTCATGCTCTTTGACGAGCAGCGGCAGCAGCGGAGCCGCAGGCAGGAGCGGCTGGAGCAGACCATGGATTCCATCCGCCGGAAATATGGCCGGGGTGCCATACACACTGCCGGTCTGATGGATAACGGTCTGGGCATTGCCCTGGAGGAAGAGGAGGAAGACTGAGTTGCACATTGTACTGCTGGAGCCGGAGATCCCACAGAATACCGGCAACATTTCCCGCACCTGTGCCGTGACCGGGGCGGCGCTGCATCTCATCGGGCCCATGGGCTTTTCCATTGAGGATCGCTATCTGAAGCGGGCGGGGCTGGATTACTGGAGTATGCTTCAGGTGTATTATTATGAAAACTGGGCGGATTTCCGTCAGAAGCACCCGGATGTGCGGCCCTGGATGGCATCTTCCAAGGGGGCGCGCTGCTATACGGAGGCCGACTATGGCCCCGATCCCTGGCTGCTGTTCGGCAGGGAAACCCACGGTCTGCCGGAGCCGCTGCTGGCGGCGGATTACCAGCGGACGGTGCGCATTCCCATGCGTCCCGGGGCACGCTGCCTGAATCTTTCCAACGCGGTGGCGGTGATGGCCTATGAGGCTTTGCGGCAGCAGAGCTTTTCCGGCCTGCAATTTTCGGGTGAGCTTACGGGAAGGCCCGACTGAGCCGCTCTTTTGCCCCGCTGCCCCTGCAAGTTTGCGGCAGAAAAGTTCAAAAAAACGCCCGATTTTCGGAAAAGTAAACAAAAATTCCGTCCTCCGGTTAGAAGTGGCGCTTCCCGGCTTGAAAAAGTGGGTGCGGCATACTATAATGATTCTGCGGGGATATGGCCCGAAAAAAGAATAACAGAATGTGAGGACGATCATCATGAATTATCACAAGCGGTCCGTTGCGGACATCCATGTTACCGGAAAAAAGGTATTTGTCCGCTGCGATTTCAATGTACCGTTGGATGAAAACGGCGCGATCACTGACGATATCCGGATCCGGGGCGCACTGCCCACCATTCGTTATCTGCTGGAGAAGAATGCAGCGGTCATTCTCTGCTCCCATCTGGGCCGCCCCAAGGGCAAGGTGAATCCCAAAATGAGCCTGAAGCCCGTGGCACAGCGTCTGGAGGAGTTTCTGACCATTCCCGTCCCCATTGCCGAGGACATCACAGGACCCCAGGCCAAGGCCATGGCTGCCGCGCTGGAGCCCGGTCAGGTGATGCTGCTGGAAAACATCCGCTTCCGTCCCGAGGAGGAAAAGAACGACCCCGCATTTGCCAGAGAGCTGGCCTCCATGGCGGAAATCTATGTGAATGATGCCTTCGGCACGGCCCACCGTGCCCATGCCTCCACCGCCGGTGTGGCGGATTATCTCCCTGCCGTGTGCGGCTTCCTCATCGAAAAGGAAATCTCCGTCATGGGCAAGGCCATGGAATCGCCGGAGCATCCCTTCGTTGCCATTCTGGGCGGCGCCAAGGTGGATGAAAAGCTGGGCCTCATCGAGCGTCTGCTGATGGAGCACTGCGACACCGTGCTGATTCTGGGCGGAATGTCCTACACCTTCCAGAAGGCGGCCGGCGGTGCCATCGGTGCGTCTCTGTGCAATGATGCCATGCTGGAAACCGTGGCCGGACTGGAGGAAAAGGCCCGGCAGGCGGGCTCTGAGCTGCTGCTGCCGGAGGATAACATCGTGGCCGACCGCTTTGCCAACGATGCCAATGTGATGTGCGTCCCCTCGGGACAGATTCCCGACGGCTGGATGGGCATGGACATCGGCCCCAAAACCATCGAAAAATATACTGCCATCATCGAACAGGCCCGCACCGTGGTGTGGAACGGCCCGGCCGGTGTGTTTGAAATGCCCCGCTTTGCCGAGGGCACCCGTGCCATTGCCACGGCGGTAGCCCATTCCAAGGGCATTTCCATCATCGGCGGCGGCGACAGTGCGGCTGCGGCGGATCAGCTGGGCTTCTCCCGGCGTGTGACCCACATTTCCACCGGCGGCGGCGCGTCGCTGGAGTTTATGCAGGGACTGGAGCTGCCCGGCATTGCCTGTCTTGAGGATGCGGACTGAAAGAAGTAAGCTATGAACCTGAGATATCGGAAAACCCTGATCGTCGGCAACTGGAAAATGAATCTGAATGCCGACGCCGCAAAGAGCTTTATCACCGAGCTGAAGCCGCTGGCCGCCCGGGCCAGATGGTGCGAGACGGTGCTGTGCGTGCCGTTTTTGCAGATTCCCGCAGCGCTGAAGGCTGCCCGGGGAACCAAAATCGCCATCGGTGCCCAAAACTGTCACTATGAGCCCTCGGGCCCCTATACCGGCGAAATCTCCTGCGATATGCTGGCGGAGGCCGGTGTGAAATATGTCATCGTGGGCCACAGCGAACGGCGGCGGGACTTTGCCGAAACCGACCAGATCGTCAGCCGGAAGGTCATGGCTGCCCTGCGGGAGGGTCTGCGGCCCATTCTCTGCGTGGGTGAACCGCTGGAAATGCGGGAAAACGGCTCGGCGCTGGATGTGGTGCGGATGCAGGTCAAAACGGCCCTGCAAGGTGTCCTGCCGGAGCAGATGCGCCGGGTGTCCATCGCCTACGAGCCTATCTGGGCCATCGGCACCGGCTATACCGCTACGGCGGCCCAGGCCAACGAGGTCAACGCTGCCATCCGTGAGGTGCTGCGGAAAACCTACGGCGCCAGAATTGCCCGCAGTGTATCCCTGCTCTACGGCGGCAGCATGAATGCCGGCAATGCAGAAGCTCTGCTGGCCCAGCCGGATGTGGACGGCGGTCTTATCGGCGGTGCGTCCATGCAGACGGAAAGCTTTGCAAAAATTATAGAGGCGGCGAATCAAAATGAAGCGTAAACCCCTGATTTTAATGATACTGGACGGCTGGGGCAAGGCTCCTGCCGGCCCTGCCAATGCCGTTACGGCGGCAAAAACCCCTGTGCTGGACGAGCTGTTCGCCCACTGCCCCCATGCGCTGCTGGAATGCTCCGGCATGGCGGTGGGTCTGCCCGAGGGACAGATGGGCAACAGTGAGGTGGGCCACACCAACATCGGTGCGGGCCGGGTGGTCTATCAGGAGCTGACCCGGATCACCAAGTCCATTTCCGATGGCGACTTTTTTGAAAATCCCACGCTGCTGGAGGCCATCTCCAGCGCAAAGCGGCAGGGCGGACGGGTGCATCTCATGGGCCTGCTGTCCGACGGCGGCGTTCACAGCCATATCACCCATCTGTTTGCCCTGCTGGAGCTGTGCCGGAAGGAGGGCGTAAGTCCCTGTGTCCACTGCTTTCTGGACGGACGGGATACCCCGCCGGAGAGCGGCGCGGGCTATCTGAAGCAGCTGGAGGAAAAGCTGGCGGAGACCGGCGGCACGCTGGGCGTGATCTCCGGACGCTTTTATGCCATGGATCGGGACAAGCGCTGGGACCGGCTGGAGCTGGCCTATGATGCGCTGGTACGGGGCAAGGCTCCGATTGTGGAAAGTGCGCAGACGGCCATGGAGCAGTCCTATGCCGCGGGCGTGACCGACGAGTTCGTTCGTCCGGTGATGGTCAAAGGCGGCAGCACCATTGCCCATGAGGACAGCGTGATCTTCTTCAACTTCCGTCCTGACCGGGCCAGAGAAATCACCCGTGCCCTGTGCGACGATGCCTTTGACGGCTTTGCCCGGGAAGACGGTGCGGTAAAGCCCTTTTATGTCTGCTTTACCCAGTATGACGCGGCCATGCCCAATGTGCAGGTGGCCTTCCGTCCCCAGAAGCTGACCCGCATTTTCGGCCAGTGGATCGCGGAAAACGGTCTGACCCAGCTGCGCATTGCGGAGACGGAGAAATATGCCCATGTGACCTTCTTCTTCAACGGCGGTGAGGAACGCACCTTCCCCGGAGAGGATCGGGCGCTGATCCCCTCTCCCAAGGTGGCCACCTATGATCTCCAGCCGGAGATGAGTGCCCGGGCGGTGACGGAGGAATGTGTCCGCCGCATTGACAGCGGGGCCTATGATGTGATTATTCTGAACTATGCCAACTGTGATATGGTGGGGCATACCGGCGTATTTTCCGCTGCGGTAAAGGCAGTGGAGACGGTGGATGCCTGTGTGGGACAGGTACTGGAGGCCGTGAAGCGGGCCGGAGGCACGGCTATCATTACCGCAGACCACGGCAACGCCGACTGTATGGAGCAGGATGGCGTACCCTTTACCCAGCACACCACCAACCCCGTGCCCGTGCTGCTGGTGAACGGCGGCGACAGCATTCATGACGGTGCGCTGTGCGACCTGGCGCCCACCATGCTTCAGCTGCTGAAGCTGCCCCAGCCCCCGGAGATGACGGGACATTCTCTGCTTTGATTTTTGTATTGAACTTTTGGAGGAGGCTATAAGAAATGAAAAAATTCCTGGAAATCGTTGATGTGGTTGGCCGTGAAATTATGGACAGCCGCGGAAATCCCACCGTGGAGGTGGAGGTTTATGTGGAGGACGGTCTGAACACCTTCTGCGGCCGTGCCGCTGTGCCCTCCGGCGCTTCCACCGGTATTTATGAAGCCTGCGAGCTGCGGGACGGCGACAAGAGCCGTTATCTGGGCAAGGGCGTTCTGGAGGCTGTGGCCGCCGTGAACGACGAAATCGCCGAGGCCATTATCGGCATGAACGCCATGGATCAGGCTCTCATCGACAAGACCATGATCGAGCTGGACGGCACGCCCAACAAGACCCGCTTTGGTGCCAACGCCATTCTGGGTGTTTCCCTCGCCTGCGCCCGGGCTTCTGCCGAAGCTCTGGGTATGCCCCTGTACGCCTATCTGGGCGGCCCCAATGCCAAGACTCTGCCCGTGCCCATGATGAATATTCTCAACGGTGGCGCTCATGCCTCCAACAATGTGGATATTCAGGAGTTTATGATTATGCCTGTGGGCGCTCCCTCCTGGCGTGAAGCGCTGCGGATGTGCTCTGAGGTGTTCCACACTCTGAAGTCCGTTTTGAAGGAAATGGGCGCTCCTGCCGCCGGTGTGGGCGACGAGGGCGGCTATGCTCCCAACCTGAAGCGGGATGAGGATGCTCTGAAGGCCATTGTGACCGCCATCGAAAAGGCCGGCTACAAGCCCTATGACGATTTCATGATCGCCATCGACGCCGCCGTGTCCGACTGGTACAATCATGAGACGCAGTGCTATGATCTGCCCAAGGCCAAGAAGACCATGACCCGCCAGCAGATGGTCAATATGTGGAAAAAGTTTGCCGACAATTATCCCATCATCTCCATGGAAGACTGCATGGGCGAGGATGACTGGGAAGGCTGGGGCCTGCTGACCAGGACGCTGGGCAGCCGGGTGCAGCTGGTGGGCGACGACCTGTTCGTGACCAACACCCAGCGGGTGGAAAAGGGTCTGGAGCTGGGCGTGGCCAATGCCGTGCTCATCAAGGTGAACCAGATCGGCACCCTCACCGAGACGCTGGACACCATCCAGAAGGCCAACCGTGCCGGTTACACCGCCGTGGTGTCTCACCGCTCCGGCGAAACCGAGGATACCACCATTGCTGACCTGGTGGTGGGTATGAATGCCGGACAGATCAAGACCGGCGCACCCTCCCGCACCGACCGTGTGGCCAAGTATAACCAGCTGCTGCGCATCGAAGAAGAGCTGGGCGAAGTGGCACAGTATCCCGGCAAGAAGGCGTTCTTCAACCTGTAAAAGGAAGGCCCTCTCCAGGGCACACATCACAAACAGAAGGCCCCGACAGCCGTCGGGGCTTTTTCTCATCTCCCCGGCTTTTTCCGGAATGTGGCATTTCCTCTTGCGCTGACGGGAAAAGAGGGATATAATATCCTTAACACATTGAGGGAGGTGTCTTTTGTGCTGAAAAAGCTTCAGCTGCGTCCCGGCGTTGTCCTGGACTGCGATACACGCTATTTTCCCCTGACACAGGACAGTGTCCTGCTGGCGGATTTTGCCGCACCGGTTTTGCGGGGACGCGGACTGGATCTGGGCGCGGGACAGGGATATCTTTCTGCCCTGACGCTGCTTCGTGCGCCCCAGCTTCATCTGGAGGGGCTGGAGCTGGTGCCGGAGGCCGCTGCCGTCGCCAGCCGCAATCTTGCAGCCGCAGGCTTTGCCGTGCCCATGACGGTGGGCGATCTGCGGGAGCTGCCTGCCTTTATGAACGGCCGCTATGATTTTTGCCTGTGCAATCCGCCCTATTTTCAGGCCGCACAGGGGCCGCTGTCGCCCAGAGAGCCGCTGAAGCAGGCCCGCAGTGACAACGGTGCGTCCCTGCCGGAAATCTGCTTTGCCGCCAACCGTCTGCTGAAAACCGGCGGACGCCTGTTTCTCTGTCTGCCGCCGGCACGCATGGCTCCGCTGTTTTCCGCGCTGGAGCAGATGCACTTTGCCCCCAAGCGTCTGCGGGCCGTACAGGAGACCGCTGCCGATGCGGCGCAGCTGATTCTGCTGGAGGCACGAAAGCAGGGCGGAGAGGGTCTTACCCTGCTGCCGCCGCTGATTCTGCGGGATGCCCGGGGAAGCTATACGCCGGAATATCGCCGCATTTATGAGGGATCCTGATATGGAAGAGCAAACCAACGCCCCCGGCACCCTGTATGTGGTGGCCACGCCCATCGGCAATCTGGGGGATTTTTCGCCGCGGGCTGTGGAGACGCTGCGGCAGGTGGATTTTATCGCCGCCGAGGATACCCGTGTGGGGGCCAAACTTCTCCACCATTTCGACATCAAAAAGCCCCAGATCTGCTATTTTGAGCACAACCGCCGGGCCAAGGGCGACTATGTGGCGGGACGGCTGCTGGCCGGGGAAAGCTGCGCGCTGATTACCGATGCGGGCACGCCCGCCATTTCCGATCCGGGCACCGATCTGGTGGCCCTGTGCGCCGGACTGAACATTCCCGTGGTGTCCGTTCCCGGATGCAGCGCGGTGGTGACGGCGCTGAGCATTTCCGGCATGGCCTGCGGACGCTTTACCTTTGAGGGCTTTTTGTCCACCACCCGGAAAAACCGGCTGGAGCATCTGAACGAAGTAAAATATGAAAAGCGCACCATGGTGTTTTACGAAGCGCCCCACAAGCTGCTGCGCACCTTGCAGGATATGCTGGACTGCTGGGGAGACCGGCAGATTGCCCTGTGCCGGGAGCTGACCAAGCTCCACGAAGAATGCTTCCGCACCACCCTTTCTCAGGCGGTGGCCCACTATACGGAAAACGCCCCCCGGGGCGAGTTTGTGCTGGTGATTGCCGGCTGTGACGGAGATGCCATTCCCGCACCCCAGCCCGATCTGCTGGCAGAGGTAGGCAAGCTCATTCAGCAGGGACAGCCGCTGATGAGCGCCGTAAAGCAGATTTCCCGGGAATACAATGCCCCCAAAAACCGTCTGTACCAGCAGGCTCTGGAGGCCTATGGCAATGATTGAGCCTGCGCCCGTCGGTGCGGAATATGCCCTGCAATGCCGGGATCGGCTCCGGCGTTTTACCCTTTCTCACAACCCCGATGTCAGCAAACCACCCAAGGAGGAAACCTTATGACAGAATATGAGCTGAATGCGTTTCATTCGGATTTTGACCCGGTAAAGGCCGTGGAGCAGCTTCAGACAGACGGCTCCCGGGAAGGCAAGGTGAAGGTGTTCGCCCTGCTGAAGACCGCCTATTTCCTCACCTTTACCCAGGGCCCCGGCCGCTTTTCCGTCATCAACGACAAGCAGGGCAGCTCCTTTGTGGCTCTGTTCACCTGCCGGGAGGAGCTGGAAAAATGGCCCTTTGAGCGGCAGGAGGTGGCGGAGATTCCCTTTGAAGCAGCCCGCCGGATGCCCCTGACCAACGCCCGGCTGGACGGCATTGTCATCAACCCCTTCGGTCGTGCCATGTTTCTCCGGCGGCCCCAGCTGGCGGATATCGAGCTCACCATGCAGTCGGCCCAGACCGGCCCCCGCACCCTTCAGCTGAAGGCCACCCGGGATTTTCCCATGGGTCTGCCCGGCGCAGTGACGGCGCTGATGGAGCAGCACCCGGAGGTTTATCGGGTGTGGCTGGTGGCGGCCCACGGACAGGGCGAATATCTGGATCACAAACTGTTCGTGGTGGATCTGGACGGCAAGCCCTCGGAGCTGTTTTCCCAGCTTTCTCAGGCTATCCGGCCCTTTATGCGGGCAGAGGAGCGGGTGGAAATGATGAAGGCGGACATCAATCTGCTCCGTGCCGTGGAGCGGGCGGCAAAGCCCATCTATACCAAGGCCGATCAAAGCTGAAGCTTTTTCAAAATCACCATAAAAAAAACACCGAAGGCTGGTTTTTCCATACCCTCGGTGTTGTTTTTTATGTGTTTACCGTTCTTCCCGGAAATAGGACAATCCCAGCGCCGCCGGCGGCTGATTTTCCCGTTTGCCCCGCATACTGGTAATAATGAGCACCACCAGCGTCACCAGATAGGGCAGCATCTTGTACAGCTCCTTGATGGCCAGATTGCCGGAGGGCAAAAACAGGTACAGGATGTACAGTCCGCCAAAGAGGAAGGAGGCGGGCACGCTGATGTTGGGCCGCCAGATGGAGAAGATGACCAGCGCGATGGCCAGCCAGCCCCGGTCGCCAAAGGCATCGTTGGACCACACGCCGCAGGCATAGTCCATCACATAATACAGTCCGCCCAGACCGGCAACCATGCTGCCGATGCAGGTGGCGGCATATTTATACCGGCTCACATCAATACCGGCAGAGTCCGCCGTGCCGGGATTTTCACCCACGGCCCGCAGATGCAGACCCGTGCGGGTGCGCTTGAGCACATAGGAGGCCATAAAGGCCAGAATCACGGCCAGATAGGCCAGAAATCCATAGGACAGAAACAGCTTGCCGAACCAGCCCAGCTTGTCCGCAAAGGGCAGCGACTGGCTGAAATAGACGCTGGTGCGGGACAGGGTGATGGAGGGAACCTCCGCGCCGGTGATCTTGATGAGAGAGCCGCCGAAGAAGTTGCCAAAGCCCACGCCAAAGGTGGTCAGCGCCAGACCGGTTACATTCTGGTTGGCCCGCAGGGTCACCGTCAGCAGGCAGTACAGCAGTCCCATCAGCAGGGAGCCCAGCAGACAGGAGACCAGCGGAATGCCGATGGCCAGAAAGCCGTTCATCTGCTCGCCCGCAGCCTGTTCATAGAGAAAAGCGCCGATCACGCCGCTGATGCCGCCCACATACATCACGCCGGGGATGCCCAGATTCAGGTTTCCGGCCTTTTCCGTGAGGGTTTCGCCGATGCTGCCATAGAGCAGCGGAATCCCCTGCACCACAGCCCGGGGAATGAAGGAAACAAAATCAAACATGGGTCAGTCCTCCTTTTTGCCGTTCTTGCGGATGCTCAGCTGATAGGTGATGAAAAACTCGCTTCCGATAAGGAAGAAGATGATAATGCCCGTGAGAATATCCGAGAAGGAATGATTCAGACCGAAGGCCGTGGAGATTTCTCCCGCGCCCCGCTGCAAAAAGACCAGAAGAAAGCTGGTGAAGATCATGACCACCGGATTAAACTTTGCCATCCACGAGACCATCACGGCGGTAAAGCCCCGGCCGTCGCCGATGGTGGTGGTAATGGTGTGATCCGTGCCGCCCACCAGCAGCAGTCCCGCGATGCCGCACAGCGCACCGGACAGCATCATAGTGCGGATGATCACCCGGCTCACATGAATGCCCACATACCGGGCGGTGCGCTCGCTTTCGCCCACCACGGAGATCTCATAGCCGTGCTTGCTGTAATTCAGATATACATACACCAGCACCGTCAGCACAGCCACGATCAGCACATTCAGCAGATATTTCTGCCCGAACAGCCAGGGCAGCCAGCCCGCCTCGGTATTCTGATTGATGATGCCGATCTGGCCCGCGCCCTTGGGCACCTCCCAGACAATGACGAAAAACGCCACCAGCTGGGTCGCCACATAGTTCATCATCAGGGTAAACAGCGTCTCGTTGGTGTTCCATTTTGCCTTGAAAATGGCGGGAATCAGTCCCCAGATGGCACCTGCCGCAGCAGAGGACACCACCATCAGCAAAATCAGCAGCCAGTTGGGGATCTTGTCGCCCAGACAGATCATGCAGGCCGCCGTGGCCAGACCGCCCACCAGCAGCTGACCTTCACCGCCCACATTCCAGAAACGCATCCGGAAGGCCGGTGTCACTGCCAGAGAGACGCACAGCAGAATGGCGACATTTTGCAGCAGCGCCCAGATTTTCCGGGGCGTGCCAAAGGTTCCCCGAAAGATGGTGGCATACACCTGCAAGGGATTTTCGCCGGTGAGCAGCATGGTGACAAGGGCGCAGACGATCAGCGCCAGCACAATGGCCGCAGCCCGGATGCCCCAGGCGGTATACCAGGGCAGATTTTTACGCTTGACGATATGAAACAGCGGTGTCCGCTGCCGGTTTTCCTGCTTCGTCATTCTGTCTTTTCCCCTCCTAACCGGGTCATCATCAGGCCGACCTCACGCTTTTTCGCCCGGCGGCCCTCCACGATACCGCTGACCTTTCCGCCGCAAAGCACCAGAATCCGGTCAGACAGCTCCAGCAGCACATCCAGATCCTCGCCCACATACACCACGGCCACGCCCCGCTCTTTCTGGCGGTTAATCAGGTCATAGATGGTATAGGAGGAATGAATATCCAGACCCCGCACGGCATAGGCCGTCAGCAGCACCGTGGGCGCGGAAGCGATTTCCCGGCCTACCAGCACCTTCTGCACATTGCCGCCGGACAGACGGCGCACCGGCGTGGTCAGATTGGGTGTGCTGACCTCCAGCTCGGACACCACGCTTTCCGCCAGCTTTCTGGGGGATTTCCGATCCAGAAACAGGCCCTTGCCCCGGCGATAGGAGCGCAGCATCATGTTGGAGGAAATGTCCATATTGCCTACCAGTCCCATGCCCAGACGATCCTCCGGCACAAAGGACAGGGACACGCCCATAGCGGCGATGCTCAGGGGATCCTTGCCCAGCAGGGGCTCCTCCCGGCCGTCGTCCTCCAGATAGGTGATGCTTCCCCGCTCCACCGGCTGAAGTCCGGCAATGGCCTCCAGCAGCTCCTTCTGTCCGCAGCCGGAAATGCCGGCCACACCCAAAACCTCTCCGCTGTTGGCGGTAAAGGATACATCATCCAGCTTGACTACGCCGTCAATGTCCCGCACGGTGAGATGCTCCACCCGGATGCGGGGCTTGGGGTCCCTGGGCTCGGGGCGATGAATGCTCAGGCTGACGGGATGGCCCACCAGCATATTGGTCATTTCCCGGGCATTGGACTGGGCCGTGGGCATATCTCCCACAAACTGGCCGTGACGGAGAATGGCCACCCGGTCGGAAAGCTCCTCTACCTCGTTCATCTTGTGGGTGATGATGACGATGGCCTTGCCGTCGTCCCGCATATTCCGCAGCACGGTGAACAGCTTGTCCGTTTCCTGAGGCGTGAGCACGGCGGTGGGCTCGTCCAGAATCAGAATATCCGCGCCGCGATACAGCACCTTGATAATTTCCACCGTCTGCTTCTGGGAGACGGACATATTATAAATCTTCTGCCAGGGGTCCACCTCAAAGCCGTAAGCGTCGCACAGCGCCTTCACCTTTTCCGCAGCCTGCTTCAAATCCAGCTTGCCCGGCAGTCCCAGCACGATATTTTCCACTGCGGTCAGCACATCCACCAGCTTGAAATGCTGATGAATCATACCGATGCCATGGTCAAAGGCATCCTTGGGAGAACGGATCACCACTTCCTGATCGTCGATGAAAATTTGTCCCTCGTCCGGAAAATAGATGCCCGAAAGCATATTCATCAAAGTCGTCTTGCCGCTTCCGTTTTCCCCCAGAAGCGCCAGAATTTCACCCCGATAGATATCCAGCCAGACCTTATCGTTGGCCACCACAGAGCCAAAGGTCTTGGTAATATTGCGCATTTTTACGGCGGCATTTTTGTTTTCCAACAGTCTCACTTCTCCCCTCTTTGACAGATTCGCAAAAATATCGTTGCTGCAAAGGGCAATCCGGCGGCAGCGGGTCGCTGCACTGCCCTTCGCAGCAGTTTGGATGCAAAACGGAAAAAAGGGAAGCCCCTGGGCCTTTGCCTTTGGGGCTTCCCGGAAAGATCACTTAGTAAGCTTCGTCCAGCAGATTGATGCCGTCAATGCGCAGATCAAAATAGGGAGCGGAGCGGAACTTGGACTCGTAGAAAGCGCCGTCGGAAATCACCTCGGTGTCGGGGGTGTAATCCGCATCGGTGTCCACATCGGCCATATAAGAGGTCAGCGTCTCGCCGCCCACGGTGAAGGTGCTGGCATCAAAGACCTTGCGGGTGCCATCCTGAAGCTCCTTCTTGGCAGCTTCAATGGCCTCGGCAGTGCCGTCAGCCACGGCAGTACCCAGATCAGTCAGAACCACAGAACCGGTGGCGATGCTGCCGGTCCAGTCAGCCTCGATGGCCTTGCCGTCCCGGACGCACTCGATGGCGTGCTGGAAGTAGGGAGTCCAGTCAATGCGGGAGGACACCAGGAAGGTGTTGGGGCAGGCAGCGGCGGTAGAGCCGTTGTAGGAAACATTGGGAACGCCGGCGGTTTCGCAGGCAGTGGGAGCGCCCATGGAGTCGGCGTGCTGGGAAATCAGCTTGCAGCCGTTGTCAATGAGCTTGTTGGCGCCTTCCTTTTCGGCGATCTCATCGTACCAGCTGCCGGTGAAGGTCACTTCCATGGTGGCGGTGGGGCAAACAGAGCGGGCGCCCAGGAAGAAGGAGGTATAGCCGGAAACCACTTCGGCGTAGGTGAAAGCGCCCACATAGCCGATCTTGGCCTCGTCAGCGGTGAACTCGCCGTTGGCGATCATCTCATTCAGCTTCATACCGGCAACGATACCGGCCAGATAGCGGCCCTCATAGATGGAAGCGAAGGCGTTGTGATAGTTGCTCAGACCCTCGGTGTGTGCCTTGGTGCCGGTGGCATGGCAGAACTGCACATCGGGGAATTCCTTGGCGGCCTGAATCATAAAGTCCTCATGGCCGAAGGAGTCGGCGAAGATGATGGAGCAGCCATCGTCCACCAGATCGGCGGCGGTGTTGTAGCATTCCTGACCCTCGGGGATGTTGGTCTTCATGACGGAGGTCACGCCCAGCGCCTCGCAGGCGGCCTTGGCAGCGTTGATGAAGTTCAGGTCATAGGTAGAGTTTTCGTCGTGCAGGAAAATAAAGCCGACCTTCAGTTCGGAATTGTCGTTGGTTCCGCCACAGGCGCACAGAGTGAAGCACATGACGAGAACCAGAAGCAGAGCTGCAAGCTTTTTCATGATCTTTTTCCTCCAAATAAATAAGTTGGTGAATAATTTATCTCCATCGCAGGTGCGATTGGGAACAAAAGAAAAAGCGAAGACCGTGTCTCCGCAAAACAGTCGCGGCGGAAGGGCACTGCCTGTTCCGCGCGCTGTCGATAGTCCGGCCATTTACGGCAGCCGGGTAGAGACTTCAAAACCACATTTCTTGATATATACCGACAAGTATTTATGCTATCACCTTCAGCAGAAGCGGATGCCCGTTTCCGGGTCCATCTCTGCCACACGGGCCAGGGATTCAATGCGCAGACCCCGCTCCCGCAGACGGTCTCCGCCGCCCTGAAAGGCTTTTTCCACGGCGATGCCCGCACCGACTACCTGCGCCCCGGCCTGCTCCACAATGTCCACCAGACCCTGAAGCGCCGCGCCGTTGGCCAGAAAATCGTCAATGAGCAGCACCCGGTCACCGGGGGCCAGATAGCGTCTGGAGACGAACACATCGTTCACATTGCCGTGGGTGAAAGATTCCACCCGGGCAGACCACACATCACCGGGGACATTTTTGCTCTTGCTCTTCTTGGCAAAAACAACTGGGCACCCGAAGTACTGTGCCGCGATACAAGCGATACCAATTCCGGATGCCTCAATGGTAAGGATCTTATTGACCTCGCAGCCCCGGAACAGGCGGGCCCATTCTTCGCCCATCTGGTTCAGCAGCCGGATGTCCATCTGGTGATTCAAAAAGCCGTCCACCTTCAGCACACCGCCAGCCAGAACCTGTCCGTCCTTCCGGATGCGCTCCTCGAGAATCTGCACAGGGAATCGCCTCCTTCAAAGCCACGATGCTTCTATTGTATCGCAATTCCGGGCAAATGCAATACCCTATAGTAGAAGAATTTTGGCGGCGGGCGCTGTCACATTTTTGGTTATCTTGTCGAACGGATTCCATTTTTGTCCCCGCAGCTTGGGCAAATCCCCCCGGAGAAACGGGACTCCCGGCAGAAAATTCTCTACCGGGAGTGATTTTATATGCAATTATTCCTTGGAGTAATCGTCAAAATAGCCCTGAATCAGAACGATGGGCGTTCCCTTGTCGCCGGAACCGGAGGTCAGGTCGCACAGAGAGCCCAGCAGATCGGTCAGCTGGCGGGGCGTGGTGCCCTGGCTGGCCATGCTGCCCTTCAGATCGCCGTTCTTCTCCTGAATGGAGCGGCGCACCGCCTCCCGCAGCTCCTCGCCGCTGAGGCCGGAATAATCGTTGTCCGCCAGATATTTGATCTTCAGCTCGTTGGGCGTGCCCAGCAGACCGGGGGTGCAGGCGGGCGCTACCACCGGATCGGCCAGCTCCCAGATCTTGCCCACAGGATCCTTAAAGGCGCCGTCACCGTAGATCATGCACTCAATGTGCTTTCCGGTGGCCGCATACAGCTTGTCTGCCAGCTCGTCCACAAACCGGCGGCAGTCCCGGGGGAAGAGCTTGACCTTGTCCTCGGTGGCCTTGTTGGAGCCCAGCAGGCCATATTCCTCATTGTAGCCGCTGCCGTTGACGGAGGCGTTGAGGATCTGATCCAGACACAGCACCTTTTCCGCACCGGCCTTTTCCAGACGGCGCTGGGTACGGCGGCGGGTATGAATGTCACAGCACAGCACATTCTTCACATAGGGCAGAATGGCCTCGGGACGGTTGGCAAAGACGATCTCCGCCTCGCAGCCGCAGTCCTCGATGAGCTGCTTGTAATAGGCCACATAATCCATGCCGGTAAAGGGATGCACCGGATTGCCAAAGGCCCGGCGATAGTCGGCCTCGGTGAGCACATCACTGTAGGGATTCACACCGGCCTGCTCCAGCAGCTCTTCGTCAAAGAGATGGTTGCCCACTTCATCGGTGGGATAGCTGAGCATGAGGGTGATTTTCTTCACACCCTTGGCAATGCCTCTGAGCACGATGGCAAAGCGGTTGCGGGAGGTGATGGGAAACACCACGCCCAGATGGTCACAGGCAAATTTATTGCGGATATCCAGAGCAATATCCTCCACGGAGGCATAATTGCCGGCGGCCCGGGCCACCACGGATTCCGTCACGGCAACAACATCCCGGTCATGAAAGGCAAATCCAGCCTCACGGGAAGCGTTTACCACGCATTCCGTCACGATGGACGCAAGCTCGTCTCCCTCCCGGATGATGGGGGCGCGAACGCCTCTGGAAACAACGCCAACAGTACGCATAAATCAACGATCCTCCAAACGATCAGAATTCATATAGCCCATTATGACAGATTCCCCGGCAGATGTAAAGACATTTTTTGCAAATTTACAAAAACAGAAACCGGCAGTCCGAAGACTGCCGGGTGGCTATAAAATCGTTTTTGCCCGTAATCTATATGATTATGGGTAAAAACACATTAACCCGCCGGATTTTCCGCAGAAAATCGGTGAAACCGGCCCGCAGGCCGGAACCTGATTGTCGAAGAGAACCCAGCGAAGCGGTTCTCTGACAGTCGCAGCCGGCAGTCCGAAGACTGCCGGGTGTGCGATGATTGCTATGCTGTGCTTATGTTCCTTTGCCTTCCGCCGCCGGAGCTTCAGCAGCAGCAGTTGCCGGTGCTGCCGCAGGGATTGCAGCAGTCATTGTCACAGCAGCTGTTGTTATTGCCGCAGCAGCAGCTGTTTCCGCCCCAGGCCCCGCTGCCGTAGTGGACCCAGATGATGACGATGGCAATGACGACGATGATCCAGAAGGGCTGGTAATTGGAGAAGAAGCCGCTGCCCCGGCCGCAGGAGTTGCAGTTGTTGCATGAGTACATAGAAGTGAGTCCCTCCTAAATAGATTTCTCACCCCATACTATTCTCCTGCCGGGAAAAGGTGTCTCCCGGGCCTCAATATCCGGCCGCCAGCCGGGATGCCTCCTGCATCTGACTGCCGGTGAAAACGCCCCGGTTCATCAGCCATTCCGCCAGAGTGATTCCATCCTTCCGCCGGGCACTGAGGGCCCGCCAGGAGATCAGCACCACATGATCCCGGTAAAAGCCCGTCTGCCGGATGCTCTCCAGCTCGGCCTCCGTCAGCAGTCCCAGCGTCTGGGCCAGCGTCACCGAGGACTGATTCCACACAAAATCCACCCCGTCCTGATAGCCCAGACTGCGCAGCACAAAGGTCAGATACTGCTCCAGCGCGGTGTTATCATAGGGAGAAAAGGTATTGTTGCCCGTGCCCCGGCTGTAGCCCTGCAAATAGCCGTAGGTGATATACAGCGTGCCCTTCTGCCAGGTGGGCGTATCCTTGAAGGGATAGGCCGCCGTACATTCCAGCGCCGCGCCTTCCTCTCCCAGCAGACGGATGAGCATCACCAGCGCCTCCATCCGTCCCGGGGCCCGGTTCAGGGCATAGCCGCTGCCGTCTCCCAGAAACAGACCCAGCTGCTTCAGTGCGTCGGCACAGGCGGTATACTGCTCCTCATAGCCCGCCCGGGCACCGTCCTTCACCAGCACCACTGCCGTGTCGGAGGTCACTTCAATGCCGCTGCCGTCATCCGCAAGAATCATATACAGAATGCCGGTTTTGATGGCCAGACCCGGCTTGCGGGTGGAGCCCGCCGTGACATTCAACAGTTCCGAGCCGGTGCTGCCGCAGGTTTTTCCCGCGCCGGTGACGAACACCATGGCCGCGCCCGGCGTTCCGGTGATACAGTCGCCCTTTTGCAGCGTCACCCGCCGCATTCCCGCCGTCAGCGCCGCCGTGCTCTGCTGGGCCAGAAGCTGCTCGGCCCGCAGCTGCACCTGCTGGGTCAGCGCAGGTGTCAGCGCCGCCGCGATCCGGGCGTTGACTGCCTCCTGGGCTGCCTTCTGCCAGCTTTCCCGGCTGGATTCCAGCGAAAGGGCCAGCATGGAGCCCGCCGTATTCCAATAATTCTCCATGGGCTGGGAGAAGACCGTTTCCAGATAGGAGCGGGACACCAGCGGATCTGCCGCCGTTCCTGCCGCCAGCGCCGTAGCGCCCACAAACAGCAGCGCAGATACCAGCACCGCCGCCACAATGCGTTTCAGCTTCATAAAAACCCTCCTTGGGGACATTCCGGACAAACCTCTGATAACATCATACCATATCTCCCCCGCCGGTGCAAGAAAAAATGCCCTCCGGTACGCGCCGGAGGGCAAAGCTTTCATGCAGTTTTCGTCAGGGAATCTGATAGGAGAGCACCATCAGGCTCTCGGAGAAGTGAATATTCTCCACCGGTACCTCGGTCACATCCAGATGGAGATCCACGCTGGTAAAGTTCCAGATGCCCCGGATGCCGCTGGCAATCAGCCGCTGAGCCGCAGGGCGGGCGTGAACCTTGGGCAGGGTCAGAATGGCGATATCCGGATGGAAATCCTCCATGACCTGCTCCAGACTGCGGCAGGAGAAAATGGGCACACCGGCGATCTCCTGTCCGATGAGCAGCGGGTTGGAATCAAAGGCCGCCACCAGCCGCACACCGTATTTATTAAAGTTAAAGTTGCTCATCAGCGCCTTGCCCAGATTGCCCGCGCCCACGATGATGGCCCGCCGCTCCCGGTCGATGTGCATAATGCCCGCGATGGCTGACCGCAGCTCACCCACATTGTAGCCATAGCCCTGCTGGCCAAAGCCGCCGAAGCAGTTGAAATCCTGCCGCACCTGCGACGCCGTCAGACCCATCCGCTCGGCCAGCGTTCCGGAAGAAATGCGGGTAATCCCGGCATCCTTCAGCTCACACAGATGGCGATAATAGCGGGGCATCCGATGGATCACCGCCGATGAGATTCTCTTTCCGTTTTCCACTACGCCGTCTTTCAGCATACCCGTTCCTCCCTTTCCTGTTTCTTCTATTGTATCGAATTGTTGACCTAATTGCAAGGTTTTTATCACAACTTACGCAAAGTTTCGGCAAAGAATGGCCGTTTCTCCCCGGGATTTCCCCGATTTCTACCGGGAGTTATTCACACTTTCCACAGGGTTTTCCACACAGAGGCCCCGATTTTCCGCAGTAATCCCGGGAACTTTCCCGGCACGCCTGTCATTTCCCACGGTTTTCCGCCGCTTTCCGCAGGGCAGATGTGGATTTTCGCCGCCGGTTTCTTCCAGTCGCCCTTTACAATGCGTTGTCACGGCGGCACACATCCTCCGAGGCGGGCATGGTGGCAAAGCAGTTCTGATCCCACCGGCCCACATTTCCCGCCTCCAGCTCAAAGAAAGCCTGACAGGCGATCATGCTGCCGTTGTCGCCGCACAGGGACAGGGGCGGAAGATAGAGTTCCAGCCCGGCCCGGCTGCATTCCCGCTCCAGCAGACCCCGCAGGGTACTGTTGGCCGCCACGCCGCCCGCAGCCGCCACCCGCTTTCTTCCCCGCTGCCTTGCCGCCGCGATCACCCGGGGAACGATGGTTTCCGCCACCGTGCGGGATACCGCCGCCGCCAGATCGGGGCCGGAGATTTCCTCCCCCTTCTGGGAAGCGTTATGGGCCAGATTCACCGCCGCCGTTTTCAGTCCGCTGAAGGAAAAGTCCAGCGAATCCCGGATGCCCGCATGGGGCAGGGCATAGCGGTTTGCGTCTCCCTCTTTGGACAGACGGTCCATGGCTGCGCCGCCGGGATAGGGCAGACCCAGCACCCGGGCGATTTTATCAAAGGCCTCTCCCGCCGCATCGTCCCGGGTGGTGCCCAGCACCTCCATATGGGTGTAATCGGAAATGTCCAGAATCACCGTGTGTCCGCCGGAGGCCACCAGTGCCGTCATGGGCGGCTCCAGCCGGGGAAAGGCCACATAGTTTGCCGCCACATGGCCCCGGATATGATGCACCGGCACAAAGGGCATCTGCAGGGCCATAGCCGCAGCCTTGGCAAAATTGGCTCCCACCAGCAGCGCACCGATAAGGCCCGGGGCACAGGTTGCCGCCACCGCATCCAGCTGTTCCCGCCGGACACCTGCCTGCCGCAGGGCCTGCTCCGCCACCAGCGACACCTTTTCAATATGCTTGCGGGAAGCGATCTCCGGCACAACACCGCCGTACAGGGCGTGCATATCCGCCTGAGAATAGACCACATCCGCCAGTATTTCTCTCCCGTCCCGGCTGACGGCACAGGCCGTCTCGTCACAGGAGCTTTCGATCGCAAGAATCAGCTTGCTCATAGGGTTTCCTCCCGCATCATCAGAATCGCGTTTTCCACCGGTTTTTCATAATAGTTTTTCCGCAGTCCCACCTGACGAAAGCCAAAGCGGGTATAGCAGCCGATGGCGGGCAGATTGCTCTGCCGCACCTCCAGAAAGATTCGCTCGCACTGCCCCGCTGCCGCATCCCGCAGCAGCCATTCCATCAGCCGGGACGCAATATGCTCCCGCCGGCGGGCAGGATCCACCGCCACATTGACGATCTCCCATTCCCCCGCCAGCTGCCGTGTGCCGATATAGCCCAGCACCCGCTCCCCCTCCAGACAGAGATAGTAGCGGGACAGGGGGTTGTCCAGCTCCTGGGCCAGGCTTTCCCGGCTCCAGGGATCGGAAAAGCACAGCTGCTCCAGCGCCGCCAGCTGGTCGATATGCTCCGCCTTCAGATGGGAAAAGGTCATCGTCTCATTTTTTGGCATCATACCAGGTTCCTCCCCAGCTCACATCGGCCTTCAGCGGTGTTTTCAGCAGGGCCGCATTTTCCATTTCCTCCCGCAGCAGGACACAGGCCCGCTCCAGCTCGTCCCGGGGCGCCTCTAAAATCAGCTCGTCATGCACCTGCAAAATCAGCCGGGTCTGCATCCCCTCGGCCTTCAGTCTGCGGTAAACCCGCACCATGGCCAGCTTGATTACATCCGCCGCCGTGCCCTGAATGGGGGCGTTCATGGCGGCCCGCTGGCCAAAGGCACGCACCTGAAAGCTGGAGCTCTTCAGCTCCGGCAGCCACCGTCTCCGGCCATAAAGAGTGGTCACATAGCCCTGCTCCTCCGCCTCCCGGCGGGTACGCTCCATATAGTCCTTCACCCCGTGATAGCGCTCCAGATAGGCATCAATATACTGCTGGGCCTCCTGATTGCTCACATGGATATCATCTGCCAGCGACCAGGCGGAAATGCCGTAGACAATGCCGAAATTCACCGCCTTGGCTGCCGAGCGCAGCTGGGGTGTCACCCGCTCCGGTGGAATGTGAAACACCTGTGAGGCGGTGACGGTATGAAAATCCTCTCCGGAGGCAAAGGCCTCCTGCATGGCCCCGTCGTCGGCCATATGGGCCAGAATGCGCAGCTCGATCTGGGAATAGTCCGCATCCACCAGCACCCAGCCCGGCCGGGGCACAAAGCATCGCCGCACCTCGCTGCCCTGCTGGCGGCGGATGGGGAGATTCTGCAAATTGGGATCGGCAGAGCTGAGACGGCCCGTTGCCGTCACTGTCTGATGAAAGGTGGAATGAATGCGGCCGTCCGGCCCGATAAAGCGTCTGAGTCCCTCCACATAGGTGCTCTTCAGCTTGGATGCCTTGCGCCAGCCCAGCACCGCCTCCACAATGGGATGGGCTTCCCGGAGCTTTTCCAGCGTGTCCGCATCGGTGGCATAGCCGGTGCGGGTCTTTTTCCCCGCCTTCAGGCCCAGCTCTTCAAAGAGCACCGTGCCCAGCTGTTTGGGCGAGCCGATTTTGAACTCATGTCCGGCCAGACGGTAAATCTCCGCCTCCAGTCCGGCAATTTCCCCGTCCAGCGTATCGCCAAAGGCCAGCAGCCGGGTTTCATCCACGGCCATGCCAACCTGCTGCATTTCTGCCAGCACCGGGGTCAGGGGCAGCTCCAGCGTTTCATACAGCTCCCACATTCCCTGTTCCTTCAGCTTGGGCTCCAGCGCCTCCCGCAGACAGGCCACGGCAGCGGCACGGCTGGCGGCACGGCCATAGCGCAGCGCCCGATCCTCCGGCGCCTTCGGTTCCTCCAGCAGGGAAAGCTGTTCTTCCGCCGGGGCTTCCGCTTCTCCCTGGCAGGGCACAAAGCCGCATTCTCTCCGGCAAAGCCCGTCCAGAGGATAGTCTCCCGCCGTGGGATCCAGCAGATAGGCCGCCAGCGCCGAATCAAACACCCAGCCCTCCGGCGCAATGCCCGCCGCCAGCAGACGGCACAGCAGCGGCTTGATGCCGTGTCCCGCCTTGGAAAGCTCCGGCGGCAGCAGCAGCGCCAGCGCCTGCTCTATATTATCTTTATATTGTGTACCATCCAGAATCCAGGCGCAGCCCTCCTCCGGCGTGGGAGACTGGTGCAGGGCCAGCAGCTCCGGTTCCTCCGCCCACACACAGACGGTGCTGCCGCAGTTTTTCATCGCTTCCGCCGCCGCCAGCACATCCTCCCGGCATTGCAGCTGTGTCAGGGTGCATTGTCCCTCCCACACCGCCGGGGCTTCTCCGGTCTGCTCCGGGGCGGGCTTCAGTCCCAGCCGGTCAATAAAGCGGGAAAAGCCCAGCCGCACAAACAGGGAATACAGCTCCGGCTGATAATTTTTGTCCCAGCGGGCGCTTTCCGGATCAAAGCTCATGGGCACATGGGTGTCGATGGTGGCCAGGGCAAAGGACATCCGGGCGCTTTCCTCCCCCTCCGCAAGCTTTTTCCGCACACCGGGTTTGATCTCCAGCGCAGGCAGATCGTGATAAATATTCTCCAGACTGCCAAAGCGGTGCAGCAGCTCCATGGCAGTTTTTTCGCCCACACCGGGCACACCGGGAATGTTGTCGGAGGCATCCCCCATCAGCGCCTTCAGATCCACCATCTTTTCCGGCTCGAAGCCATATTCCTCCCGAAAGCGCTCCGGCGTATAGCGGATGGTCTCCGTCTGCCCCAGACGGGATTTTACATGAAGCACCGTGGTGCCGTCGGAAATCAGCTGAAAGCTGTCCCGATCTCCCGTGACAATGGCGCAATCGTGTCCGGCTTCGCTGCCCAGACGGCTCATGGTACCCAGCAGATCGTCCGCCTCATAGCCTGCCAGCTCCACCCGGCAGATCCCCATGGCGTCCAGAACCTCCTTCAGCAAAGGCATCTGCACCGCCAGCTCCTCCGGCATGGGCTTGCGCTGGGCCTTGTAGCCCGCATAGGCCTTGTGCCGGAAGGTAGGCTCCCGCCGGTCAAAGGCCACGCAAAGTCCCTCCGGCGCTTCTTCCTCCAGCAGCTTTTGCAGAATCGCCAGAAAGCCGTACACTCCGTTGGTGGGAGTGCCGTCCGGCGCATTCAGCAGCCGTACCCCGTAAAAGGCCCGGTTAATCAGGCTGTTGCCATCCAGCAGCATGAGTTTCATGGTGCAGTCCTCCTTGAAAAAAGCGTTGCTCTGTCCCTATTATAAACGGCTGCCGCCGGTTTTGAAAGTCTTTTCCCAAAAAAACCGTAAAAATATAAAAAAGTGCTTGACAAATGAAAAATCTGCGGTATAATGATTCTTGCGTTTAGCGAGATTGTGTAAGGGTAGCACGACAGACTCTGACTCTGTTTGTGAGGGTTCGAATCCTTCTCTCGCTGCCATGATGTGTGACCAAAATGGATACACACGCCTGAAACCCCTGAGAAATCAGGG
>CAZIPA010000025.1:0-28409 GCA_964541085.1 uncultured Oscillospiraceae bacterium
AAACATTGATTTTACTGACTTTCTCCATGTTTTCTTATTAGGAGGTAGGGAAAGCTCTCCCTTTTTTGATTCCATCTTTTCCCCAACAAAAAAGGCTTCTCCGTGAGAGAGAAGCCATGCTTTGTGAAATGCTTTGTGAAATGATTTGGATGGGGTCATGCTGTCAGCGGCGTGTTTTCCGGCTCCTCCGGCAGGGCCTGCTTCACCTTGCGGAAGGCAAACAGGAAGAAGATGAAGTGGGCCGCAAAGGTCACGCCCCAGGAAATGGGGTAGGAAATATAGATGCTTTGCAGGGTATGCTCCGCCCGGAACACCGTCTGAATCCACACAATGCGCATGACGCAGGAGCCCAGCAGGGCAATGGTAGTGGGCAGCCAGGATTTTCCCAGTCCCCGCAGACCGCCGCAGGCGATTTCCATCAGACCGCAGAGGAAATAGGGGGCGCAGAGGAAGCTCATGCGAATCCTGCCTACCCGGATGATTTCCTCCCGCAGGCCTTCGCTGTCGGAGGCATAAATTCCCAGCAGCGTATGTCCGCAGAAATAGGCCGTCAGGCCCAGCACCACGCCGACAATCGTCACCAGCACCAGACAGATAGCCATGGTGCGGCGAATGCGGCTGGGCTTACCGGCACCCAGATTCTGGCTGACAAAGGTGATGGTGGCCTGATACACCGCGTTCATGGCCACATAGACAAAGCCCTCCACATTGGCCGCGGCAGAATTGCCCGCCATGACGGTAGAGCCAAAGGAGTTGACGGAGGACTGGATAATCACATTGGACAGAGAAAACACCGTGCCCTGGATGCCCGCAGGCAGACCGATGCGAATCATCTCCAGCAGCTTGTCCTTGTGAATGCGGATATCCTTCAGCACCAGCCGGCAGCAGTCCAGCCGCCGCATCAGGCAGATCACCACCAGCACAAAGGACACCAGCTGGGAGGTAATGGTTGCCAGGGCCACACCGGCCACATCCATGTGGAACACGATGACGGTAATCAGATTGAGCACCACATTGACAATGCCCGCCACGGACAGGATATACAGAGGCCGCTTGGTATCGCCCACTGCCCGCAGCACCGCCGCGCCAAAGTTGTAGCCGATGTTAAAGGGCATTCCGCAGAAATAAATGCGCAGATACAGAGAGGCCAGCGGCAGCACATCCTCGGGAGAATCCATCAGCCGCAGCAGCGGTGTGGACAGAAACAGGCCGATCACACCGGCGATCAGACCGATGAGCAGACTGGCACCCATGGCACAATGCACCGTCTGGGACACATCCCTGTCCCGCCGGGCGCCATAATAGCGGGCAACCAGCACATTGCAGCCCACGGAAACGCCGATGAACAGATTCACCAGCAGGTTAATCAGCGCTCCGGTAGAGCCCACCGCCGCCAGCGAAGCCGCACCGGAAAACTTGCCCACCACGATTACATCCGCCGCATTATACAGCAGCTGAAGCATACCGGACAGCATCAACGGCACGGAAAATCGCACGATCTTCCCTACCAGCGGCCCGTTCACCATATCCATACTTGCGTGCTTTGCCATATTGACCTCCTGACTCGCAAACGCTTTTATTCCTCCACAGGCTCCGGCTGGGGCAGCTTGCGCACCAGTGTCCATTCCACCCGGTGGCTGCGGATCTCCTGCACCTGAATGTGCATTCCCAGCGCCTCCACCTCCGGCTGCTCGCCGTCCCGGGGAATCACGGAAAGCTGGCTGAACACCAGTCCGCCCAGCGTCTCATATTCGTCGCTGTCCTCTTCCGTCAGGGGCAGCTCCAGCGCCTCGGCCACATCCTCCAGCGACGCATAGCCAGCGATCCGCCAGAGATTTTCCCCCTGACGGGAGATTTCCTGCTCTTCTTCGCTGTCGAACTCATCATAGATTTCGCCCACCAGCTGCTCCAGCAGATCCTCCATGGTCACCAGACCGGAGGTTCCGCCGTATTCATCCACCACAATGGCCATATGCACCTTTTTCTGCTGCATATCCCGGAAAAGCACATCCGCCTTTACCGATTCCGGCACAAAATACACCGGACGCAGCAGCTCCCGCAGCGCCGCAGGCGCATCCTTCTGGGCATTCAGCAGATAGTCCCGGGTGTTGAGAATGCCGATGATATCGTCCATATCCTCTCCGCACACAGGGAAGCGGGACAGGCCGCTCTCCCGGATGGTGTCCAGAATCTCCGGCTGGGTATCCTCCAGCCACAGCACCGTCATATCCGTGCGATGCACCATGATTTCGTCGGCGGTAATGTCGTCAAACTCGAAAATGTTTTCGATGAGCTCCTTTTCCTCGCTCTGGATGGCGCCGCTTTCCTCGCCGCTTTCCACCATCAGGCGAATCTCGTCCTCACTCACATCCTCCAGCTGGGCATTGGGATTCACCCCGAACAGCCGCAGCACCAGTCCCGCCAGCCAGAGCAGCGCCGCAGCCAGGGGATGCAGCAGCCGGGACAGCAGCAGCGCCGGGCCAAAGGTGCCCTTTGCCGCCTTTTCCGGACGGTGCCGGGCATAGAGCATCGGGGCAAAGCCGCACAGAGCCAGCGCCAGCAGCACCAGCACGATCCATCCGGCCGCCGCCAGCAGACTCCGGCCCGTGCCCTCCGGCACCAGCAGCGCCAGTCTGCTCACCAGCTGCCGCAGCATGGGATTATAGACAGCAAAAAAACCGAACCCTACCGTGCCAACCTGCAAGGCTGCACAGAAGTTATCCGGCTCCTGAACCACAGGCAGCAGCTTTGCCGCCTTTTTATCGCCGTCTTCCGCAGCCCGGGTCAACCGGCTCTCGCTGCACTCCCGCACAGCACAGCCCGCCAGGGAACAGAATACGGACAAAATTACGAACAGACACTCGACGAAGATCCATCGTCCAACCGGGTCAGACAAGGTGATTTCCTCCTTAAAAATAAAAAATAAAGAAACCGTTACAGGCTGCCTCCAGCTTAACACATCCGGCGCAGCTTTGCAATGGTTTCTGTAGATTTTTCAGGTTTTTCCCGGGCTTTCAGCAGCAAAAGCCGCCTCGGCCGCAGAAATTGCACAGGAGATTTGCCAGACACAGACTGGCGCAATAGCCGCCCATGCTGCCCATGCCGGTATAGCCGCCCGCCTGACGGTAGGCCGAGCCGCCCCGCTCCAGCCGGGCCAGATAGGTCTCATATTCCGCGTTGCCGGGATCCATGGCACAGGCTTTCCGGGCGTGCTCCAGTCCCACCACACGGTTGCCCGCGCCGCAGTTGGCCTGGGCGCTGTAATAATACCAGCGGGCCGTGCGCTCTGAAATGTTGGACAGCACATGAAGGGCCTCCTGATAATGCCGGGCCGCAATATAGCTTCGTGCTGCCCGCAGCTGGTCGGTCTCCTCGGGGTCAGGCTGAGAGGGGCCGGTCTGATGAAAGCCGGAAAAGGGATCCCAGCTGTAGGTCTGCCAGCCGCCATAATTGCCATAGCCGCCGTAGCCGCTGTTTCCCGTGCTGCCGCCATAGCCGCTGTAGCCGCCATAGCCGGAGGATGCGTTCCCATAGGGGCCGCTCTGCCCGGTTTCGCCGTTTTTGATGGCGTCATAGGCAGCGTTGATCTCCTTCATGCGGGCCTCGGCATTTTTGTCGCCGGGGTTGACATCCGGGTGATATTTTTTGGCCAGTGCCCGATAGGCCTTTTTGATTTCTTCATCGGTGGCATCCCGGCTGACGCCCAGCACCGCATAGGGGTCGTTCATCCTTCCAGCCTCCTTTTCTCCGTCAGTTCTCTCCGGGGGTTTTGTTTTTCTCCTGCCGGAGCCGTGCCTGATGATAGCGGCTCCACATTCCGTGATACAGGATGTTGTTCAGGATTCCCGTATCCTGCACCAGCGGCAGACGCTGATACAGCTGGGCGCAGCGTCCTGCCAGCATCAGCAGCATGGGTTCACATTCTGCCAGCGGCCGGGGCTCCTGCCACAGCGCCAGCAGCGGATTGTAGCGGCCCTTTTCCGCGTCCTTTTCCATATCCACACAGGCGTCCTGCAAATAGACAAACTCACCCAGCGCAAAGCCCATCTCGGCCAGCGTATCCGTCCAGCGATCCTCCTGCACCCGGAACAGCTCTGCCATCAGCCGTCCGAAGCAGGCCGCAGCGGTGTCGGGATTTTCGCAGTGCTCCTTTTCCAGCCGGGACAGCGCTGCCAGCTCCCGTTCCATGGCTTCACACTGCCGGGGCCAGCGCTGCCGCACCTGCCGGTAGCTTCCCTCCAGCTGACGGGCCAGCTGACGCTTCAGGCTGTCGCCCTCATCCTGCCAGTCATCCAGCAGCTTGTGATACACCAGCGCCACATTCATATCGGCGGCATAATCGCTGTAGATGCTGCGCCACCACTGCTGCTTTTTCAGCGGATGGGGGACACAGTGGCTTTCGCCGGACTGTTCCTCCGGCTCGTACAGGGAGGACAGCACCAGCACCAGAAAGGCCATATCATAATGAATGGTCAACCGGCTCAGCTGGCCGCATTGCTCCTTCAGAGCCCGGCACAGCCCACAATAGCAGCCCCGATAGCGGGCCAGCTCCTGAGGGACGAGTCCCTCCCGCTGGGCAACCACATAGCCGAACATGGTCAGCTCTTGCGGACGAAGCTCTCACCGCACTTGGGGCAGGTGATGCGGATCTTGCCCTTGCCCTTGGGCACCCGGGTGGTCACGCCGCAGCCGGGACATTTGTAAAAACGGTAATATCGCTTCTGGGACATCCGCTGCCGCAGACCGGTGAGCTTGCCCGTCACCCGATAGCGCAGCGTCAGATATCTGTGATTCTCTGCCCGGCGCTTTTCCGGCCGGCGGGAAAACATCCGGCAGTAATTCCAGATCAGGCTCACCAGCGTCAGCAGCCAGAACAGAACACCCAGCAGGCCGTTTCGAATCAGGCAGGAAAGAATCAGCGTGACCATGGCAAAGCCCGTCAGAAACCGGCTCAGCTCATCCACGCCATAGCGTCCTGCAAAAACTCTTTGCAGCCATTGTCTCATAACCATGTGCCTCCTGTCATGCACTTCCGTCCGGCAGCCGCAGCCCCGGGAGATTTTGTAACAGTGCTATTCTACGGCCTTTTTCCCCACTTGTCAAAATGTCCGCGCCGGGTTTTACATATTATTTACGGATTTCTTAAGATTTGGCCACGATTGCCTTCCTTTTGCCGGAAACCGGAGGCCGTTTTCCCCACCACCGCTCCGATTTTTGGCGCAAAAAAGGAGTAGACCCCCCTGCCGTTGCGGAAGCAGGGGAGTCTTCATCATAAAAAAGATCATTGTTTTTGCTTTGTAAATGGGGCTGCTTTTCGGTTTATTCCCGGGTCATTTCCTCATAGGCGCTGCGGACGATGCGCACGCAATGCTCCAGACCCAGCTTGCCGCTGTTCAGGCACAGATCATAGTTGGAGGCATCCTCCCATGCCTGATCGCAATAGTGCTGGCAATAACGGGCACGCTGCTTGTCGATGTCCTTCACCGTGCGCTGAATGCCCTCGGGCTTGTCGCCGTATTCTTCCACGGCACGCTTGCAGCGCTCTTCCAGTGCGGCACACACATAGACCCGCAGAACATTGTAATTTTTCTCCAGAACCCAGTCGGCGCAGCGGCCCACGATGACGCAGGGGCCCTTGTCCGCCAGATTGCGGATGGCCTTTGCCTCTGCCAGATAGACCTGATCGGACAGGGACAGCATATTGGGATTGAAAGCGCCGCTGGAGGCGGTGGTAAAGTTGGTCACGATGGAGAACAACAGGCTCTGGGTGAGCTGCTGCTCCTGCCCACGGATGAAGTCCACGGCCAGACCGCTCTCCTTCGCGGCCAGATCAATGACTTCTTTATCATAAAAAGGAATGCCCAACTCTTCTGCCAGCCTGCGGCCCAGCTGACGACCGCCGCTGCCGTACTGACGACTGATGGTGATGATACACTTTTTCATGGAAAAGTCCTCCTCTCCGCGCATATGCGCTGACCACGATGCCCTTTTTGGGCTTTTTATTATTTTATCGTTTTTCCGCACCCCTGTCAAGCTTTTTGTGAACAGTGCACGGCATTTCCTGTGTTTCCGGCGCATAGCCTTGTTCGGGAGATGATGAAATTGAAACACAGGGCAGGTTTGCTGCCGCTGCTGGCGGGGGCGCTGGCGTGGATGCTGCTGTCGGCGCTGTCTCCAGCGGTGGAGAGCTTTGCGCCGGGCGTGCAGGCGGAGGTCACGGTGCTCATGTATCACAGCATCGTCACCCGGGACAGCTATGCAGGAATGTATGCCGTACCTCTGTCCCGGCTGGAGGACGATCTGGCAGGCTTACAGGCCCGGGGCTATCACTTTGTCAGTCCACGGATGCTGCTGGATTTTGTGGATGAAGGGGCGGCGCTGCCGGAAAAGCCGGTGCTGCTCACCTTTGACGACGGCTATCGGAACAATTTTACCCTGCTGCCCGGGCTGCTGGAGCAATATGACGCCTATGGGGTGGTGGCGGTGGTGGGCCGTTATTGTGATGCTGCCCCTTCGCCGGAAACGGACACCTCTCCCCACATCGGCATCGGCTGGGAGGAGCTTGCAAAGATTGCCGCAGACTGTCCCCGGCTGACGCTGGCCAGTCATTCCTATGACCTGCATGAAACCGGGCCACGGCTGGGCAGCGGTCTTTTGCCCGGGGAAAGTCAGGCCCACTGGCAGGAGGTTTTCTGCCGGGATGCCCAGCGGATGGCGCAGACGCTGGAGGAGCATCTGGGCTTCCGGCCATGGATCTATGCCTATCCCTATGGGGTGATTGCCCCCGGGGCGGATGATCTGCTGCGGGCTATGGGTGTTCGCATGACCTTCAGCTGTCAGGAAGCGCGCTGTCTGCTGCGGCAGGGCGACGGCAGCTGTCTGCTGTCCATGGGCCGATTCAACCGGGACGGCCGCCTGTCCAGCGGGGAATTTCTGGAACGGATGGAAGGCAATGCGCCTGCGGCGCAATGATATCGGGCTTCGCCTCCCCACAAAATCAGGATTTTGTGGGGGCCCCTTACAATTTAACCGCCTCGGGCGCCGCACTTCTGCGGCTTCCCGCGGCATGACGCCGACACTCATCGGCGGGGCTTGCTGCGCAAGCAGACCCACAAAACAGGTTTTGCGGGGGCCCCTTCGGATTTGACCGCCTCGGTTGGCGCAATTCTGCGCCGCCCTGCGGCATGACGCCGACACTCGTCGGCGGGGCCCGCGCCTTGCGGCGCTTGGTTTTCGGGCTTGGCTCTCCCTTTGGGAGAGCTGGCGGCACGGAGTGCCGACTGAGAGGGTTGTCCTTTCGTCCCCTGTTCTTGGCTCCCTCGTCAGAGGGAGCCAAGGGATAAGCGCTGCTGAATAGGCTGAACGCAGTTCCAACCCTTCCGTCAAAACCTGCGGTTTTGCCACCTCCCCTTACACCGGGGAGGCTTTGGTGGTACGACTGCGCTTCCGGCCTTATCCAAAGGCTCCCTTGTGTAAAGGGAGCTGGCGGCGCAGCCGTCTGAGAGATTGTCCTTTCGTCCCCGGCCCCCCACGCCCGCAGGCGCATCACGCACGAAGTGCGCATCACGATGCAGGGCATCGCATCACTTCTCGCTTCTTCCAATCCCCGCAGGGATATCATCGGCGCAAGCCGATTTCATCTTCGAAGAAGATATCATCGCCGTCAGGCGATATCATTGCGCAGCAAAGCTGTGCTCTTTCCCAACAAACAAAACTGCCGGGCCTTGCGGCCCGGCAGAGAGTGCTTTTGGGATATTCTGTTTTGGCGATTATTTCACCAGAACGCGATGGAGAGAATCGGCGATCACCGCACGGGTGGTGTAGTCCAGAGGCTTCACCATGCCGTTCACGGTATCCAGATAGCCGTTCTTCAGCGCCCACTGCATGGCAGCGGAGGCCCAGCTGGGAACGGTGGAACCGTCGGTGTACAGGCTCAGATTCACAGTGCCGGTGGTGTCCAGCCCCAGCTTCTGTGCCCATCTGTACAGGAACAAAGCGATCTGTCTCCGATCCAGCTGCATGGAGGGCTCAAAGGTGGTGGCGGAGGTACCGGTGGTGATATTGTTCGCCACGGCCCACTGGACGGCATCCTTGCACCAGCTGGGAACATCGGTGAAGCTGTTGGTGCCATACACGGCGGGAGAGCCGGCGGCACGATACAGCATGGTGATCCATTCGCCGCGGGTCAGCGTGCCAGTGGGATTATACTGCCGGCTGGTGGTGCTGTTGCCCTGCACGATGCCCAGGCTGAACAGCAGGTCGATGGACTTGGCATAGTTGCCGTAGCTGTAGGCGGTGATATCATTGAAGTAAGCAGAGCCATTCACAGCGGTGATGGTGAACTGATACTCAAAGATGATGCAGGTGTTCTTGTTGTCATAGGCCTTCATCGTAACCTTGCCGGTGGTTGCGCCATAGGCGGGGACGAAGGACACATCGGACAGCTGCTTCTGGGCGCCGGTGCCGGACACATAGTAATAGGTGCCGGTCTTGACCGCTTCCTGATTGGACTTGCAGAAGTTGTACATCAGCTTGCCGCCGGTGACGCTGGTGAACTCCACATAGGAGGCACCGGCAGACTTCATATCAGACTGGAACTTCTGATACAGCTCGGAGGCCTTGATGGTCTGCTTGACGGTGACGGAATTCTCCGTGACCAGATCCAGAGCGCCGGTCTTGTCATATTCCTTGGTGCTGTTGCCCTTGGTGTAATGGACGGTGAACTCCACATGCTGGGTGCCAACCTTGGAGCCGGCCAGCCAGGTGAGGTTGTTCAGATCCATTCTGCTGTTGTTGGAGGGCTTGTAGTAATAGGTCTGCTTGTCGGGCTTGCTGATATAGTTGCGGTTGTAGCTGGTCACAGCGCCGTCATACATATAGCCCAGCGTGGTGGAGGTGGGCAGGCCGTCGAACTCCACGCTTGCCAGATTCAGATTGGTGCCGCTGACATTCTTCTTCAGGAAGTTGACGAAATCCTCCGCGGAGAAGGTGATGGCGGTGTTCACGCCAGTCTTGTAGGTGATGTCCGCCTCCTGCTGGATGTTGATGGTCAGCACGCCGGGGATGGTCTCGGTTTCCCGGTTGTTCTTGCCATAAACCACATAGGCGTTGAACTTGATGGTGGTAGACACATTCTTCCGGTTGGTATCGGGGACGAAGGTCACATCATCAATCAGATAATCATTCCGATAGTCAGAGCTCACATAATACTCTTCCTTGGTGGAAAGACTCTCGTTGTTCTTGCTCTTCTCGCCGTCATAGACAGCATACATCTTACCATAGCTGGCGCTGGCGCTGTCGAACTTGATATAGTCCAGGGTGTAGCTCTTATCCAGCTCTGCCACAGCGGCCTGCAGATCCTTGGCGCTGAACTTGTAGGTCTCGGTGTTGGCGATGTTCACTTCCAGAGCCAGGCTCTCGGGATTGCCGATGGTGATGAGGCCGGTGATATACTGGCCATCCTTGGTGCCGTAAGCATCATAATAAGCGGTGAAGGACTTGCCGTTGTCCTCGGGGACATAGTACAGCTTGGTCAGATCCGCCTGATTCTTGCCGGGATTGTAATAATAATGGGTGCGGGTGTCTACCTCGTAGGCATTCTTTGCGCTGCTCTCATACAGCGTGCCGCCCTCATCATTGATGCTGCTGAAATCCACGAAATCCAGCACAGCAGAGCTGCCATAGGCGCTCTTCAGATTCTTGATGATCTCGTTGACAATCTTCTTCTGGAAATCGAAGGTCTTTCCGGTGCATTCAGCCTCGATATCGAAGGAGCCGTTGATGATCTGGATGCGCAGCTTGCCTTCATAGATCTGGCCGTCGCCGTCACCCTGAGCCTGGAAGGAGATGTCATTCTCCAGCACATAGCCGGTTTCCTCCAGCGCTCTTTCCAGCTTCCGGATGCCCTTATCGTCCTCGGGGAACCGATAGGTGTACTCAAACTCGCCGTAGCGATTCTCATCCCTTTCCAGATCGCCATAGTCCACTCTGGCGCTGTTGGGGATATAGACCTTATAGCTCTTGTTTTCGGACTTGCGCTTGTTGGCCTTCAGATAGGCCTCGATGCCGTCTTCGATGATCTCGTTCAGGTCGATGTCCCCGTTGACGCCGTCCGCTTCATACAGGGCGGCATAGGCCAGCGTGCCCACATCTTCGTTGCCGGCTTCCACGGTGACTTCCAGATCCTCCAGATTCTCCAGCGCCCCGAACTTGCTGCTCACAGACTTGGTGAAGGTGAACTTGTCGCCGTTTTCATACTTCTTGTCAAACTTTTTGTTCGCAGCCCAGTCCTTGAAGATGCTGCTGTCGTTGGCATCCAGCTTGATGGTCAGGCCGTTGGCGGTGACCGTCACTTCTTCCACAGTGGCTTCCAGAATGTCGATGATCTCATCCTCATCCAGGCCGGTGGGAACCTTCACGGTCTTGGTATATTCCTGCTTGGTGACCTTGGCGGCCACAACCTCCACAGTGTATTCCACCGTGATGGTGTTTCTTCTGCCTTCGCCCTCGATCTCGGAGGTAAAGGTGTATTCGTCCAGCTCTTCCTTGTCATACTTTGCGCAGGCCCAGTCGCTGATGGTGTTCTGCACCACAGTGAGGTCGTCCTTGGAGCCATAGTAGAAGTCAAACTTGATCTTCTTCAGTTCCTTGATGACATCGGTCTTGGTAGTGCCGTAGGGGACTTCCAGCGCTTCCTTTTCGCCGCTGGCCAGCTCCACCTTAAAGGGCTTGTCGCTGGTGACAGTGACGGTACAGGTGGCCTTCACATCCTTGTGGCCTTCCAGATAAGCCGTGACGGTAGCTTCGCCGGCGCCCACAGCCGTGACAGTAGCGGTGTTGCCGCTGTTGCTGCCGCCGGGGGTCCACCAGTCGCTCTTGCCATCCACAGTGACGACATCCTCGTCGCTGCTCTCCCAGACCACATCGGGCGCATCTTCGTCCGGTGTGACGGTGGCCGTCAGCTCAGCATCCTTGCCCTCCTGAAGGGTCAGCGTGGATTTGCTCAGCGTGAGTGTGTAGCTCTCCTCGGCGAACGCGGCGACGCTGCACATGGAAAACGCCATCACGAAAGCCAGAAACAGAGACATTGCTTTCTTTCCAAACAATTTCATGCTTGAAAACCTCCCTTTGATTTGTATTTTTGATTTCATTTCATTGCTGTTTCTACCTCTGCGAGAGTATTATACCACGGCAAAGAGAAAAAGACCATCCCTTTTTCCTGAATTCTTCCTTAAAAATCCCGTTCAGAAATTTCCACGGGACATTGACTTTTTTCTCCGGCGCCGATATAATGAAAACCGCAGCGGGCCGGGCAGCCGCGCAGGGGCATCCCTGTGAGGAAAGTCCGGGCTTCACAGAGCAGGATAACCGATAACATCGGCCGCGGGCGACCGCCGGACAAGTGCAACAGAAACAGACTACCCCGCTCCGGCGGGGAAAAGGTGGAAAGGTGGGGTAAGAGCCCACCGGTGTCCCGGGTAACCGGGGCATCCTGTAAACTCTATCCGAAGCAACACCGACCTGGGGGGCTACGGTCTGCTCGGCCAATCTCCAGACAGGTGGCTCGAGGCGGGCAGCAATGTCCGTCCCAGATAGATGGCTGCCGATTACAGAACCCGGCTTACAGGCCCGCTGCATTTTTGATATCTGTCAGAAAACCGCTTCGCTGGGTTTTCTTCGACAGTTTGGCTCCGCACTGCGGTGCGGTTTCGCCGATTTTCTGCGGAAAATCCGGCGGGCTATGGTGTTTTTTCCATAATCGTATAGATTACGAAAAAAACAATTTTTAAGGTCAAGATCCAATAACCGCTTCGCCAAATCAAAAAACCGTGTATCCGACTTGGGATACACGGTCTTTCTTTTTGCGTTTATTCCAGCTCGAAGGCGCCGGTATAGAGCTGATAATAGGTGCCCCTGTCGGCGATGAGCTTTTCATGATTGCCCCGCTCGATGATGCGGCCATGATCCAGCACCATAATCACATCGGAGTTCATGACGGTGGACAGGCGGTGAGCGATGACAAACACCGTGCGGCCCTCCATGAGCTTTTCCATGCCCCGCTGCACAATGGCCTCGGTGCGGGTGTCGATGGAGGAGGTGGCCTCGTCCATAATCATCACCGGCGGATCGGCCACGGCAGCCCGGGCAATGGCAATCAGCTGACGCTGGCCCTGAGACAGATTTGCGCCGTTGTTGTCCAGCTGGGTCTGATAGCCGCCGGGCAGACGGGTGATAAAATCGTCCGCGCCCGCCAGCTTTGCCGCCTCCATACATTCCTCATCGGTGGCATCCAGTCTGCCGTAGCGGATATTTTCCATCACCGTGCCGGTGAACAGGTTGGTCTCCTGCAACACCAGTCCCAGCGACTGCCGCAGATCGGACTTGCGGATGCGGTTGATATTGATGCCGTCATAGCGGATCTTGCCGTCGGCGATATCATAAAAGCGGTTAATCAGGTTGGTGATGGTGGTCTTGCCCGCGCCGGTAGCGCCTACAAAGGCAACCTTCTGGCCGGGCTCGGCATAGACGGACACATCATGGAGCACCGGCTTGCCCTCTTCATAGGCAAAGTCCACCTCCTGAAGGCGCACATCGCCCCGCAGCGGCGTATAGACCACGCTGCCGTCCGGCTGGGGCTGCTTCCATGCCCAATGACCGGTGTGCCGGGGAGCCTCGGTCACGGTGCCATCCTCCGCCACATGGGCATTCACCAGCGTGACCTGACCCTCGTCCTCCTCGGGCTTTTCGTCCATCAGATCGAAAATGCGGCCTGCGCCGGCCAAGCCCATGACAATGGCGTTGATCTGCTGGGCAAACTGGTTTACATTGCCGGTAAACTGCTTGGTCATGTTCAGAAACGGGATGAACATACTGATGTCAAAGGCCATGCGGGACAGGCTCACATTGGGCACCTCCGCCAGCAGCAGTGCGCCGCCCACCACGGCAATGAGCACATAGAGAATGTTGCCCAGATTGTTGATGATGGGGCCCAGAATGTTGGCATAGGCGTTAGCCCGGCTGGTGTCCTCATAGAGCTGGTCGTTCAGCCGGTCAAAATCCGCCTTGCATTCTTCCTCGTGGCAGAAAACCTTGACCACCTTCTGGCCGTTCATCATCTCCTGAATAAAGCCCTCGGCCTTACCGATAGAGCGCTGGGCCCGGACGAAATATTTTGCGGAGCCGCCGCCCACCTTTTTGGTGATGACGGTCATGACGGCTACGCCGCACAGCACCAGCAGCGTCATCCACACGCTGTAATAGAGCATGATGCCGAACACGCACACCACCACAATGCTGGAGCGCAGCAGCGACGGCATGGCCTGCGACACCAGCTGCCGCAGGGTATCGGTATCGTTGGTATAATAGCTCATGATATCGCCGTGGCGATGGGTATCAAAGTAACGGATGGGCAGATTCTGCATTCCGTTGAACATTCCCCGGCGAATCTGATAGAGAAAGCCCTGGGTGATATAGGCCATCAGCTGGCTCTGCAAAAAGCTCAGCACGGTGGCCAGCAGATACAGTCCGCCCAGCACCAGCAGCAGGGGCACGATTTCCGCCTTTGCCGCGCTCCAGTCGCCGGAGACAAACCATTTTTCAATGACGGCAATCACCTTTTGCTGAAACACCGCCGGCACGGCTGCCACGCCCGCATTGAACAGAATGCACACAATGGCCACCGGCACCAGCACCGGGAAGGACTGGAACAGAATCTTCAGCACCCGGCCCAGCACGCCCTTTTTCACCTTGGGACGGGGGCCCATGTTTTTGCCCCGTCCGCCGGGGCCGCCCTGGGGCACACGCACGGTTTCCTGCTTACTCATGTTCCTGACCTCCCTTCGTCTGCTGCTCATAGGTCTCCCGATAAATATCGCTGGAGGCCAGCAGCTCTGCATGGGTTCCGGCATCGGCAATGTGACCGTTGTCCAGCACCAGAATCAGATCGGATTCCTGCACGGAGGCAATGCGCTGGGCAATGATGATCTTGGTGGTTTCCGGAATATAGGTCTTGAAGCCCGCCCGGATCAGCGCATCGGTGCGGGTGTCCACCGCAGAGGTGGAATCGTCCAGAATGAGAATTTTCGGCTTTTTCAGCAGAGCCCGGGCGATGCACAGACGCTGCTTCTGTCCGCCGGAAACATTGGTTCCGCCCTGCTCGATATGGGTGTCATAGCCCTCGGGAAAGGCGCGGATAAAGTCGTCCGCCTGCGCCAGACGGCAGGCCTCCTGCATTTCTTCGTCGGTGGCCTCCGGGTTGCCCCAGCGGAGATTTTCCCGGATGGTTCCGGAAAACAGGGTATTCTTTTGCAGCACCATAGCCACGGCAGAGCGCAGAGACTCCAGCGAATAGTCCCGCACATCCACGCCGCCCACCCGGATGCTGCCCTCGGTCACATCATAGAGACGGGGAATCAGCTGCACCAGCGTGGACTTGGAGGAGCCGGTGCCGCCCAGAATGCCCACGGTCATGCCGGAGCGGATGTTCAGGTTGATATCCTCCAGCGCGTAGCGTTTGGCCTGGGCAGAATATTTGAAGCTCACATGGTCAAAAACGATGGAGCCGTCGGCCACCTCTGTCACAGGCTGCGCCGGATCGGCCAAAGAGGGCGTTTCCTCCAGCACCTCACACACACGCTTGGCAGATTCCAGCGACATGGTGAGCATCACATAGATCATGGAGATCATCATCAGGCTCATCAGCACCTGTGTGCCGTAGGTGAGCATGGCGGAGATCTGGCCCACATCCAGCGTCTTTCCGCCGCTGGACACCACCAGCCGGGCACCCACCGCCAGAATGAAGACGGTGTTGAAGTGCATACAAAGCTGCATCAGCGGGTCATTCAGCGCCACGATGCGCTCGGCCAGCGTAAAGTCCTTCCGGATGGTATCGTTTGCGGCATCGAACTTCTGCTTTTCATATTCCTCCCGGGAAAAGCCCTTCACCACACGCATGGCCCGGACATTTTCCTCGATGGATTCGTTCAGACGGTCATATTTGCGAAAGATCCGGCGGAAGGTGGGCAGGGCCTTTTTGCCAACGAGAATCAGGCCGCAGCCCAGCACGGGAATGACGATGACAAAGGTCAGCGCCAGCGTTCCGCCCATGCGGAAGGCCATCACCGTGGAGCAGATCAGCAGCAGCGGCGAACGGATGGCCGTGCGGATCAGCATCATAAACGCCTGCTGGATATTGCTGATATCCGTGGTCATTCGGGTCACCAGCGACGCAGAGGAAAACCGGTCGATATTTTCAAAGGAATAGCTCTGGATGCGGCTGAACACATCATGCCGCAGATTGCGGGCAAAGCCGGCAGAGGCCTTTGCGCAGGTGGCACCCGCCACAGCGCCGCAGCACAGAGAAAGCATGGCCAGCAGCAGCAATATTCCCCCGGAACGCAGCAGCTGGCTCACCGCCACACCGGCCTTGATATCGTTGACCAGCCGGGATGTGATAAAAGGAATGGTGGTTTCGATCACCGATTCGCCCACAATGAAGAGCAGCGTAAGGAGCGTGGGCCGTTTGTACTCCCTTACGCAGGCGGCAAGTCGTTTGATCATGCAAAGTCTCCTTTCAGAAAAAAGTCGCAGACAAAACAGCGGCAGCGGGCCGCCTCCATCGTCTGCAAAGACAGGTCGGCATTCCTTTTTCAGAAGGTCTTCCGAAAAAAGACATACCTTTATAAAGTGTAATCCCATCCCGGGCGCAAGTCAATGAAGATTCTTTGAACAATCCAAAAGGCTCCCTCATAGAAGGAGCCTTATATGCAATATTGATTGTTTATTCCACAATGCAGATCATGCCGGCGTGAACGCCCCGGTCCTCGCCGCAGCGCCGATGGGACCAGAACAGCTTTTTGTCGCCGCAGCAGGGGCAGATGTTGGAAATGTCGATGTTATAGGCCAGCACATCCGCCCGCAGCAGCATGGCATAGGTGATGTTTTTCAGGTCTACGCACCACTTTTCCCCTTCCCTGTACATATATTCCTGCACCATCCCGCCAAAGGTCTCCCGCATTTTCTCCGGCACATCGTCATCGGTGACAAAGCAGGAGCGGCAGATAGAGGGGCCCACGGCGGCAATGAGCTCATGAGGCTCGGTGCCATAGACCTGATGCATTTTTTCGATGGTCTTGCGGACGATCTCCTGACAGATGCCCCGCCAGCCGGCGTGAACCACGGCACAGGCCCGGTTTTTATGGTCATAGAGCATCACCAGCTGACAGTCGGCATAAAAGCCGGTGAGGACGATTCCGGGCACATTGGTCATCAGCGCGTCCACGCCCTCGCCCTCGCCGGTAAAATCCTCCACCGAACGGATCACGGCGATATTGTCGGTATGCTGCTGGGTAGTACGCACCACATGATGCACATCCGAGCCCAGCACATGGGCCGCAATGTCAAAGTTCTGCATTACATTTTCCCGGGAATCCATGCCGGTAAAACGGAAGTTCAGGCTCTCATACATTCCCTGGGAAACGCCGCCCTGCCGGGTAAAAAAGCCGTGCCGCAGCCGGGGATATACCGAAAGCTGCGGGGAAGTGAAATACACCAGATTTTCGGAAATCTGTTTTCGAAGCTCAGACATAATTCAATAAACTCCTTTGATTCTTAACAGCCTGTTGTGGTCAGATAATTTCCACCCGCTCTGCCTGTACACAGCGGCCGGAATCGTCAATGTGGAACAGTGCCCCCAGTCCCCGCACATCCCGGTCGGAGGACTGAAAGCGTTCGGTCAGCTCCCCCCGGAACATCCGCACACTCTGCTCCCAGCGCACGCCCAGCACGGAATCCTGTCCGCCGGTCATGCCCAGATCGGTGATATAGCCGGTGCCTCCGCTGAGCACCCGCACATCTGCCGTAGGTACATGGGTATGGGTTCCCCACACCGCCGAGGCCCTTCCGTTGAGATGATAGCCCAGCGCCAGCTTTTCCGAGGTGGCCTCCGCGTGGAAGTCGAAGAGGTAGATATCCGCCTCCGCCTCCTTCAGAGAAAACAGCCGGTCTGCCGCCGCAAAGGGAGAGGATGCGTGATAATCCAGATTCACCTGTCCCTGCAAATTGCAGACGCACACCCGTCTGCCCTGACATTCCGTTACGGTAAAGCCCCGTCCCGGCAGCTGAGAGGGCAGATTTTCCGGCCGGAGGATGTCCTGCCGGTCGTCCAGATAATCGCAGATCTGCCGGTTGGCAAAGCTGTGATTGCCCAGCGTGATAATGTCCGCACCGGCGGAAAAGAGATCGTCGGCCAGTCGGGGGGTGATGCCCCGGCCAGCGGCATTTTCGCCGTTGACCACGGTGAAGTCCACGCCCAGCTTTTTCTGAAAGCTCCGCAGACGGCGGTACAGCAAATCCACGCCGGGCTCGCCTACCACATCGCCCAGGGCCAGTATCCGCATGAGGGGCCTCCTTTCCTCCGGCGTTGCCGGACAAACTGCTACGATTCTATTATAATCGCTTTTTCTCCGGGAAACAACGGGAAAGATGACGAAAAATCAATTTTTGTTGCGGAAATTTTCAGACACTCCGTGACAGCTGGCAAAGACACGGCAAAGAAACCGCCGCTTTACAGGAATTTTACCGAAACAGGAGAGCGCATTTTACCCGGGTCTGTTATACTGCCCTCGGGAAAAACAGTTTGATTACATTCTGCGGCATGGCCGCAAAAGGAGAAAAAGTATGGATTTGTTTCAAGTATTGCATCTCATCGGCGGACTGAGCCTGTTTCTGTTCGGTATGCAGCTGATGGGTCAGGCGCTGGAGCGCCGGGCAGGCTCCGGGATCCGGACGCTGCTGGGGAAGATGACCACCGGCAAGGCTGCCGGTTTTCTGACGGGTCTGGGCGTGACCTCTGTGATCCAGAGCTCCTCTGCCACCACGGTGATGGTGGTGGGCTTTGTGAACTCCGGACTGATGACCCTGCGTCAGGCCATTCATGTGATTATGGGCGCCAATGTGGGCACCACGGTGACGGCATGGATTCTGTCGCTGGGCGGCATCAGCGGTGATAATATCTGGGTGCAGCTGCTGAAGCCCACCTCCTTCACCCCGGTGCTGGCGCTGGTGGGTGCCATTCTCTATCTGTTCAGCAAGTCCTCCAAGCGGAAGGACACCGGCACGATTCTGCTGGGCTTTGCGGTGCTGATGTACGGCATGGACAGCATGACCGCCGCCGTTTCCGGTCTGGCAGAGGTACCTGCCTTCCGGGAGCTGTTTCTGATGTTCACCAACCCCGTTCTTGGTCTGCTGGCCGGTGCGGTGCTCACGGGCATCATCCAGTCCAGCTCGGCCTCGGTGGGTATTTTGCAGGCGCTGGCCGCCACCGGTCAGGTTCCCTTCAGTGCCGCCGTGCCCATCATCATGGGCCAGAATATCGGCACCTGCGTCACGGCGCTGCTGTCCTCCGTGGGCACCAACCGCAACGCCCGCCGGGCCGCCGTGGTCCATCTGTCCTTTAATGTGATTGGCTCCTGTGTGCTGCTGACGGTGTTTTCCGCGGTGCAGGCCCTGTTCCGGCCCGCTCTGTTCGCCGGACAGGCCACCCAGGTGAATATCGCCATCGCTCACAGCGTCTTTAACCTGCTGTGCGTGGCCATGCTGATGCCTGCCTCCGGTCTGCTGGAAAAGCTGGCCTTCCGGATCATTCCCGAGGCTGCTTCTCCGGAAAAGCCCGTGGAGCTGGACGAGCGTCTGCTGGCCACCCCGCCGCTGGCGCTGGAGCAGTGTGTGCAGGAAGCGGGCAAAATGGCCGGAAAGTCTGTGACTGCCCTCTATGACGGACTCAGCGCCTTTGACAGCTATTCCGCCGCTGCCGCCGCCCAGATCCGTGCCGCCGAGGAACTCACCGATCAGGCGGAAGACCGTCTGGGCAGCTATCTCATCCGGCTCTCTGCCAAGCCCCTCAGTCAGGCCGACAGCGAGGAGGCCGCCAAGCTGCTGAAGGTCATCGGCGATTTTGAGCGCATTGCCGACCACAGCGTAAATCTGCTGGAATCCGCCGAAGAGCTGCGGGAAAAGAAGCTGACCTTCTCTCCCCAGGCCCGGCAGGAGCTGGCTGTGATTACCGCCGCCGTGCGGGAGGAGCTGGCGCTGACGCTGGAAGCCTTTACCAAGGACGATCCCGCCCTGGCCGCCCAGGTGGAGCCGCTGCGGCAGGTGATCGACGACCGGAAGGAGCAGCTGCGCACCCATCATATCCTCCGTCTGCAAAAGGGCGAATGCAGCGTGGAGACGGGCTTTGTGTGGTCTGACCTGCTGACCAGTCTGGAGCGGGTGGCCGGCCACTGCTCCAACATCGCGGGCTGCATCATTGATGCCCGGCAGCACCGTCTGGATCTGCACCAGACCCTGCGCTCTGCCAGTGCGGAAAGTCCCGTCTTCCGGGAGGATTACCGCCGCTTCGCGGAGAAGTACATTTTGGAATGATATCTATCGCCTGCGGGCGTGATGCGATGCCTCTCAGTCCCCGCAGGTGTTCTTTGCTCCACAGACTTGGCTCTCCCTCTGGGAGAGCTGGCGGCGCAGCCGACTGAGAGGGTTTTAATAGACTTGCAAACCATCCCACAGATTTTATCGCTCAATGATTCTATAGCATAATCATCCCCTGCCGGGCAGCTTGCGCAGCAGCCCTTCGCCGCCCAGTGGCGGCGGGGAGGCTCTGGCGGGATCGCTTGCTTCCCGCTCTGTCCAAAGGCTACCTTGTGTAAAGGGAGCCTTTTTCTACCCCTTCTTTTTCCGATTTTTCGTGACAAGCGGGGCAAAGGATGGTATACTGAAGTTATCTTATCATCATATGGCAGGAGGCAACCTTCATGAACGAGAAAAAGCTTACCCTTGCGCTGGAGCAGGCGCTGAGCCGCATCACCCGGGAAACCGGTCTGGTGGGCGGCGTGGTCAATGTGATTCAGGGCGGCAAGGTGACCTTTACCTATCACTATGGCTATGCGGACCGGGAAAATCAGATCCCCATGGATCAGGACACCCTGTTTGATGTGGCCTCCACCTCCAAGGCCTGGACGGTCATGCTGGCGGCACAGGCCATTGACGAGGGCCTGCTCACCTGGGACGGCCCCATCCGGGATGTGATTCCCGAGTTTCGCATGACGGACGAGTATGCAGCGGCCCATCTCTCCGTGCGTGATCTGTCCAGCCACCGCTCCGGTCTGCCCGGACACGATTTCCTCCGAGAAAAGATTTACGGCGACCGGGAAAATCTCATGCGCAAGCTGGCCGATCTGGAGTTCAGCTGCGGCTTCCGTTCCCGCTATCAGTACAACAACCATATGTTCATTCTGCTGGGCTATCTGGTGGAGCGGGCCCGGGGCGGTATGCTCTGGGAGGATCAGATTGTGAAATACATCGCCCAGCCGCTGGGCATTGATCCCATCCGCTTCCGGGGTGTCAAGGCGGACATGACGGACATTCATCCCGCCCTGCCCTATTGCAGTGACGGCTATCAGGCTCATCGCTGCGGCTATGCCAGCAATTATCACAGCGCCCCCTGCGGCGGCATCCGCATCAGCATGAAAAACATGGCCAAATGGATTGCGGCCATGAGCCGGGGCGGCGTGACGGAGAGCGGCTCACGGCTTTGCTCGGAGGAGCAGTATGCCAACATCATCGCCCCCGTGATCTCTGCGCCGGAGGAAGATTGCTTCTGGCTGAAAAACTCCAGCTATGCCCAGGGCTGGATCAATGCGGACTACAAGGGCAACAATGTGGTCTTCCACAGCGGCGGCCTGGCCGGCTTCAATACCCAGGTGGGCTTTTTGCCGGGACAGGACTGCGGCTATGTGATGTGCTTCAACACCGGCACCACTCCTGCCCATCAGGTGGCCCGGGCCATCGTGCTGGATGCCCTCACCGCCGGAGAACCCGAGGACAGCTATGACAACATGATCGACAGCTGGCTGGAAAAGCGGGATCAGATGCGGCAGAAGGTGCTGGCCAACGCCGAGGGCACCCCCATCACCCGGGAGAGCCACCCCGGACTTTTGGGCACCTATCGCCATCCCGCCTATGAAGAGTTTGTCATCGACGAGCAGGAGGGCCGTCTGCGCTTTACCTACGGCGACTTTGAAGCCTGGCTCCAGCTGCAAAAGGACGGCTGCATCAGCAGCTTTACCGGCGATCTGGACGGTCTGGATCCCAGCGCCATCTATCTCTATCCTCAGGAAAACGGCGATCTGCGCATTCTCACCCCGGACAGCGGTGATCTGAAGCTGCTGTTCCGCAAGGAGCAATAAGCATGAGCGGCAAGGCAGAAGCGCTGCTTTCCCGGCTCACCCCTGCCCAGCAGGTGGGACAGCTGTTTCTCATCCGTTGTCCCCAGCAGGCGGAGGAGGCCTGTATCCGTCGCTATCAGCCCGGCGGGCTGGTGCTCTTTGCCGTGGATTTTGAAAACCGCACGGCGGAGCAGTGTCTGGAGCGGATGGAACGGCTTCAGCAGGCAGCTTCGGTTCCCATGCTGATTTCTGCCGATGAGGAGGGCGGCACGGTGTGCCGGGTCAGCCGTCAGCCCCAGCTGCGGAAGGAAAAGTTTCCCTCTCCCCGGGCGCTTTATACCGACGGCAGCTGGGACGCGCTGGAGCGGGACTGCGTGGAAAAATGCGCTCTGCTGCGTCAGGTAGGGGTCAATGTGAATCTGGCCCCGGTGTGTGATCTCAGCGACGATCCTGCCCATTTCATCTATCCCCGCAGCATCTCCGGCGACCCGGAAACCGGCTGCGCCTTTGTCTCGCAGCAGGTGCGCCTTTCTGCCCGGGAGGGCATAGGCACGGTGCTCAAGCATTTTCCCGGCTATGGCGGAAACGCCGACACCCACATTGGCTTCAGCCGGGACAGCCGTCCCCTTTCCCTGCTGCGCTCCTGTGATCTGCGTCCCTTTGCTGCCGGTGTGCAGGCCGGCTGCGGCGCTGTTATGATGTCCCACAATATCATTGAGGCGGTGGACGACAGCCGTCCCGCCTCCCTGTCTGCTCCCATGCACGACCTGCTGCGGCAGGAGCTGGGCTTTGACGGCGTGATTGTGACGGACGATCTGCGGATGGATGCGGTGAGCAGCTTCTGGAAGCCGGAGGAAGCGGCAGTGCAGGCGGTGCTGTGCGGCAATGATATGCTGTGCGTCTCCGATTGGGAGCTTCAGCTGCCGGCGGTGCTTCAGGCGGCAGAAAACGGCACCCTGCCGGAAAAGCGTCTGCGGGAAGCCTGTCTGCGGGTGCTGCGCTGGAAGGAGCAGCTGGGTCTGCTGCCCGCATAAACATCTGCGGCTGTCAGAAAACCGCTTCGCTGGGTTTTCTTCGACAGTTTGGCTCCGGCCTGCGGGCCGGTTTCGCCAATTTTTTGAGAAAAATTTGGCGGATTACGGTGTTTTTACCTGCAATCACATAGATTGCAGGCAAAAACGATTTGTCAGGGCGCAGCCCTGCCCTATACTTTTGACACGCTGGGAGGCAGTGGAAACACTGCCTCTTTTTCTGTAAATTTTTCGTTGCAGATTGACCCGGCGGGGGAAGTGGCGTATACTGTAGCTGTGATTTTCTGCGCTTTGCGGCGCTTTTCGGAGAAAGAAGGCTTTCCATGGAAAAGAAAAAAGCCACCTTTATGGGCAATGTGGCGGCCATTCTGGGCTCGCAGGTGATTATCAAAATCATCGGCTTCATTTATAATCAGGTGCTCATCAATATGCCCGGCTTTGGCGATCTGGGCAACGGCTACCGCACGGCGGGCTATCAGGTGTATACCATGCTGCTGGCCATATCCTCCGTGGGCATTCCCAACGCCATCTCCAAGCTGATTTCCGAGCGGCTAACACTGGACGACCGGCAGGGAGCGGAACGGATCTTCCGCACGGCACTGCGTCTGTTTGCCGTCATTGGCGTGGCCGGTTCGGTGCTGCTGTACGCCGGGGCGGATTTCATCGCCCTGAGGATCGTGAAAATGGACGGTGTGCAGTATACCCTCCGGGCGCTGAGCCCCTCCATCCTCTTTGTGTGCCTGTCGGCGGTGATCCGGGGCTATTTTCTGGGGCAGCAGAATGTGCGGCCCAACAATCGTTCCCAGACGCTGGAGCAGATGTTCAAAGCCACGCTGACCATCCTCATCGTCTATCTGCTGTCGGAGACTACGGCGGTACACATGGCGGCGGGGGCCAATCTGGCTACCACCCTTTCCACGGCACTGAGCTTTTTCTATCTGGCGGCGGTGCTGGTGATTTTTCGGAAAAAGCAGTCGCTGCCCCGGCACAGTCCGGCGTCCTCCGACAGCTGGAAGCGCACGGCCCGGCAGATTCTCTCTCTGTCCATTCCCATTTCTCTCAGCTCCATCATCACCACCGTGGCCCGGGTGGTGGATACGGCTACCATCTCCCGGGGCATTTCCCGGGCCTTTGCCGCCGGGATTCCCGGTGTGGAGGGCATTCCCACCGCTGCCCAGCTGGAAGCCTACGCCGCCCAGATGTCCGGTATGCTGAACAAGGCGGACAATATCACCAATCTGCCGCTGGCCATCAACATCGCCTTTGCCACGGTGCTGGTTCCCACCATTGCCTCTGCGCTGGCCGCCGGTGACCGCAAAACCGCCTCGAAAAAAATCTCCTATTCCTATCTGATCTCCACGCTGATCATTCTGCCCTGTGCGGCGGGACTGATCATTCTGGCGGAGCCCTTTTTCCGGCTGCTGTATCCCAATGCGCCTGACGGGGCGGGGCTGCTGCGGTGGGCGGCGGTTGCGCTGATCTTTACCGCACTGGATCAGACCATCTGCGGCAGCTTGCAGGGTCTGGGCAAGGTACGGGTGCCCGCCCGGGGTCTGCTGTGCGGCGTAGCGGTGAAATTCCTGCTGAATCTCATCCTCATCCGCATCCCCTCGGTGAACATTTACGGCGCGGTGATTTCCTCCGTGGCCTGCCATGTGGTGGCCTATACCATCTGCTTCCGGGCGCTGAAAAAGGCCATTCCCCTGCGGATGCCCCGGCAGAAATATTTTGTCAAGCCGCTGGTGTGTACGCTGACCATGAGCCTTGTCACCTGGGGCAGCTACCGGCTGAGTATGCTGGTGCTGAAATCCAATCTGGTGTCGGTGGTGCTTTCGGTGGTGCTTTCGGTGGTGGTATATTTCTTCTGCGTGCTCAAGCTCCATGTGCTGAACCGGCGGGAGATCATCGACCTGCCCGGCGGCACCCGTCTGGTGCGCCTGCTGAAGATGTAAGCCCGGAAACCCTCGAAATCAGGAAAGAAGGTCATCTGTATGAAAAGCTATATCGCATTCCTTTTGGCACTGGCCTGTGTGTTTGCTCTGGCCGGCTGCGGCGGCAACAGCGTAAACTCCACGGTGGAGAACGATCCCGGTGAGACGGAGCCTGCAGAGGACGCCTTGGACATTGCGGTATCCTATGCCAACTGGACAGATGCCGGTGAAGTGTATGCCGGTTCGCTGAATCGGGAGAAAATGGCAGTCAGCATTGTGCAGCACCTTCCGATATACAGATTCAGCACGCTGGAAGAATTGGAGCAGTTCAAACGCACCTTTGGTGAATCGCTGGCCATGGACAGCGGCTATGACGAAGTGCCGTCTTTTCAGGAGACGACTGCGGATTATGACGAAGCCTTCTTCGAAGAAAACACCTTAATGCTCGTCTATGTGGGTGCCAACAGCGGAAGCTATCGCTATGGTGTGGATTCTGTATTTTGTGACGGAGCCTCGTTTTGCATTCATGTCCGGCGGCTGAATGATCCCGAGGCTGTCACGCAGGATATGGCCGGCTGGTGGATTACGGTTGCCGTTCCCGACTCTATGATTGAAACCTGCACGGCGTTTGACGCTGACCTGAACAATCGTTTCTATCGGGAAGAGGACGAAGCGGACTAAAAAATAAGGGCACGGAAGACTCCGTGCCGCGACAGGCTGCAAAAGACCCGGACACACAGATGTCCGGGTTGCTTTGTATATTACTCCCCCATACTGCGGAGAAACTGGCGGGTGCGAAGCTGGGTAGGGGCGGAAAACAGCTGCTCCGCCGGGCCCTCTTCCACCACGCAGCCATCCTCCAGCAGCATGACCCGATCGGCAGCCTCCCGGGCAAAGCGCAGCTGGTGGGTGACGATGGCCATGGTGATGCCCTCGTCGGACAGCCGCCGGATAAGGCCCAGCACCTCTGCCGTCAGCTCGGGATCCAGCGCGGAGGTGGGCTCATCAAAAAACAGCAGCCGTGGCTCCATACACAGCGCCCGGGCAATGGCTGCCCGCTGCTGCTGTCCGCCGGAGAGCTGCGAGGGCCACGCCTCGGCCTTATCCGCCAGACCCACCTTTTCCAGCAGGGCCCGGGCCTTTTCCTCGGCCTCTTCCCGGCTCCGGCCCAGCACACGCCGCTGGGGGTCGGTGAGATTTTTCAGCACGGAAAAATGGGGAAACAGGCGAAAGCCCTGAAACACCATGCCGCAGCCCGCCCGCACCAGCTTCAGCTGCCGCTGGGGAGCATAGCGCACCCGTCCGCCGGCATCGGTTTCCGCCACCTGCTGTCCCAGACAACGGATGCTGCCGCCGCTGATCTCTGTCAGCTGGGCCGCACAGCGCAGCAGGGTGGATTTTCCCGCACCGGAGGGGCCGATGATAGCCAGCGTTTCCCCCTGATACAGGGTCAGATCCACGCCCCGGAGCACCTCCAGCTGGCCGCAGGTTTTCTGAATGTTCCGCATTTCCAGAACCGCGTTTTCCTTACTGCTCATAGCCCAGCCTCCGTTCCAGCCACTCCATCAGGCCCGCCGCAGCCGCATTGAACAGCCAGTAAAACACGCCTGCCGCCACATAGGTCAGCAGTCCCGGCGAATGGGGCGCAGCCACGATCATTTTGGCTCTTGTAAACATTTCCACCGTGCCGATCACCGAGGCCAGAGAGGTATCCTTCACCAGCGTAATGACCTCATTGGCCACCGAAGGCAGCACCCGTCGGGCCGCCTGGGGCAGCAGAATGGCAAAGAATGTCTGGGTGCGGGTATAGCCCAGCGCCTGTGCGGCCTCTGCCTGTCCGGCCTCCACCGATTGCAGTCCGCCCCGGTAGATTTCGCCGAAATAGGCGGCATAATTGATGACAAAGGCCAGAATTACCGCAATAAACCGCCAGTTATCCGGCAGAGATATGCCCAGCAGCAGCCCCGGCCCATAATAGACCACCATCAGCTGGAGCATCAGCGGTGTGCCCCGCATGATGGAAATATAGGCCTCCGTCAGCCAGCGCAGGGGCTTGATCCGGCTCATGCGGCACAGGGCCACCGGCAGGCCCAGCGGCAGCGAGCCCAGCAGCGTCAGGGCGAAAATGGACACCGTAACGCCAAAGGCCCGCAGCAGCTGGAGCAGCATCGCGGCAATGCTCATAGGGCCTCCTTACTGGCCGTTCTGGCACAGGCACAGGCTCTCCAGCACCAGACCGTCGTCCACATAATTCTGGGCGATTTTCATCATGGTGCCGTCCTCTGCCATTTTCAGTAGCTCCGCGTTCACCTGATCCCGCAGCTGGGTGTTGCCCTTCAAAAAGCCCACGGCATACTGCTCGGCGGACACGGCCTCCGGCAGGATCACATAGTCCTCACCGCTGTTGGCGATCTGATAGGCCACCACGCCCTGATCTGCCACCACGGCATCCACCGTGCCCTGCTTCAGCTCCAGAAAGCCCAGGCTGTAATCGCCCAGCTCCACCACCTGCTTCAGGCTGGATTTCAGGGCTTCGTTGGCGTTCAGCGCATCCGCGCCGGAGGATGCAGACTGCACCATCACGGTCTTGCCCGCCAGATCGTTCAGCGACTGAATGCCGGAATCGGCCCGCACCGCAGCCACGATGCTGTTGTCCACATAGGGGTCAGACCAGGTATATTCTTCCTCACGGCCGGTGCAGGTAAAGCCGTTCCAGATGCAGCTGATGGAACCGGCAGCCAGCTCGGCATCCTTGCTGTTCCAGTCAATGGGCACAGCCTTGAACTTCCAGCCCAGACGCTTGCACAGCTCCTCGGCCATAGCCAGATCAAAGCCGTCATATTCTCCGTCCTCGCCCACATAGCCAAAAGGCGGGAATTCGGCATCAAAGCCCACCACAAGGGTGGTTTCCGACTGTCCGGAGCAGGCGCACAGGGACAGACAGACCAGCAGACACAGGGCCAGAGCAAATAATTTTTTCATAAGAAGTTCCTCCATTTTGGATAAATGCATTTTTGGCGGATGCATGGAGATGTCCAGTGCATCAGCGCAAAACTATTGTATCACTTTATCACGATAATACAAGAGATTTGTTCGCCAAATTTTCAAGCTGCATTTTCATCCTTTTTGGTAGAGGTGCATAAGGGATGCGGGGCAGGTGGACTTGTGCCTGTAATTTTATGTTCGCATGGTGCATTGCTGGGTGCGGGGTTTCCTGTGAAAATTATGTTTTCGTCTTCGGATAGGGTGTTTTCAGATCGGTAATACCAAGCAGATAGTCTATGCTGGTGTCGTAAAAGGCCGCAAGCTTGATGAGCACATCCGTCGGAATGTCTCGCTTGCCCAGCTCGTAGTGTGAATAGCTGACCTGTGTGCATTGCAGCAATTTGGCAAGATCCTTTTGCAGCAAATCGGCATCCTCCCTCATGTCGCGGATTCTTCTATACACTTCCGTATATCTCCCTTCAAGATATTTGATTTACACGAAAAGTATATAAAAGAACATTTTGTTATATTGACACACAAAACAAAATGTTTTATAATAATGCTAATACTTCTAAGAAATCGGAGGAATGGCGCATGGCAAACAAAATGAACCTGCATGAATTGGACAGTTTCTTTGATTGCGGCAAGGATTTTGAACTGACGCCCATGCAATACCAGATATCTGTCGGGAAAGCTTTGCCCTCATCGAAGCAGTCCATCACCGGAAAAAACGCACCGTTAAAACGAAAAGCAACCGAAAAAGGCTTTGACATCCGTGTGGAGAAACGGGAAGTCACGGAACTGGTTGTGATTTTCACAAAAAAGGAGAAGATCGAACATGAAGAAAAGTAATTGGATCGCACTTATGCTGTGTTTCCTGCTGCTGACCGGATGTGCAGCCGGATCAAGCACCGCCAGCGTGAAAAGTTTCGATGAGATGACGGCGGAAGAACAAATCGAAACTGCAACCGACTTTGACGGAATCATGGCGTGCGTGGAGGCCAGCAAGAAACGATCCTCAAACTATACGGCAGAAAATGAGGCTGCGCTGTTTGAAAAAATAAAAACCTACCTGTTCTCGGAAGGAACGCTCAACGGAACCTATTACTATAACGGCCATGTTAGCTACGCAACACAGCGCGGAACATATTCATTTGAAAGCCACTACGAACCGGTTTCCTATACACTATTATTACTGCCTGGACGAGCTTAACCGTTTGGCGGGCAAAAAAGAGGAGCAG
>CAZIPA010000026.1:0-27616 GCA_964541085.1 uncultured Oscillospiraceae bacterium
ATGCCGCCCAGCATGGCGCCGGGGATGGAGCCGATGCCGCCGAACACCGCCGCCGTAAAGGCACGGATGCCCGGCATGGCGCCGGTGGTGGGCTTGATATACACATAAGTCATGCCATAGAATACGCTGGCAACCGCCGCCAGCGCAGAGCCGATGACAAAGGTCAGGGTGATGGTGCGGTTTACATTGATTCCCATCAGAGAGGCCGCCGCCTTGTCCTCTGACACGGCCCGCATGGCCTTGCCCAGACGGGTCTTATTAATAAAGAGTGTCAGTCCCACCATAATGGCCGCCGTCACCAGCAGGGTGAGCAGGGTGATTCCGCTGATGGTCACCTGTCCCAGATGCACATCCGGCAGAGCAGTCAGAGTGGGATAGGCCTTCTGCTGAGAGCCGAAGATCAGCAGGGCCAGATTTTGCAGCAGGTAGCTGACACCGATGGCGGTAATCAGCACGCTCAGCGCCGGAGCCTGCCGCAGGGGCTTGTAAGCAAAGTGCTCGATGAGCATACCCAGAAGCGCGCATACGGCTACACTGAGTACAATGGCGATCACCGGCGGCAAGCCCAGCTGCGTCACAGTCACAATGCCGGCATATGCGCCGATCATGATGATATCACCGTGGGCAAAGTTCAGCATCTTCGCGATGCCGTAAACCATGGTATAGCCCAGTGCGATCAGGGCATAAATGCTGCCCAGGCTCAGGCCGCTGATGAGGGTCTGGATCAATTGAATCATGATGAACATCCTTCCTTCCGGGCGCACGCAGCCCCGGGGCCCGAAGGCCCGCAGGGCGCGTACTTTTTATGCGTTGAAAAGAGAGAGAAACTGCAAATCAGTCGCCGAAGCTGGAGCCCACGCCGCCCTGATACAGAATGGCGCTGGCAGCCTTCTGGGTGTTGCCGCTGGCATCCCAGGTCATGGTTCCGGTGACACCCTCCACGGTGATCTGGGTCATGGCCTCGGCCAGCGCTGCGCCGGAGGTATCGCCGCCGGTCTTTTCCAGCGCTGCCTTAACAGCGTAAACGGCATCATAGCCGTCAGCCGCGAACTGGTCGGGCGTGGCATTGTAGGCTGCCTGATAGGCGCTGACAAAGGCCTGCACCTTTTCGTTGGAGGAATCCGCCGCGAAGGGAGTGAGCATCAGCACATTGTCTGCGATGGTGGGATCCTGCTCCACCTTGCCCAGAATGCCGTCCAGACCGTCGGCACCGAAGAAATACACATCCTCGGCAAAGCTGCCCTTGGTCTTGGCCTGGGTCAGGAAGGTGGAAGCCTCTTCTGCGTAGATGGGCATGAACACGACCTTGACACCGGAAGCGGCCAGCGCATCAATCTGGGTGGTGAAGTCGGTGGCGGTGGTGGTGGTAAAGGTCTGGGTCTCCTGAATGGTCAGGCCAATCTCGGCGGCCTTTTCCACAAAGGCATTGTACAGGCCCACGGAATAGTCATAATCGCTTTCGTACAGAATGCCCACGGCATCTGCCAGCTGGTTATCCTTGATAAACTCCGCAGCGGCAGCGCCCTGATAGGAATCGTAGAAGCACACACGGAACGCCTTGTCGTTGCCGTCGATGCACTGGTCGTTGGAGCCGGAGGGGGTCAGCAGCAGGATATCGTCCTCCCGGGCCGCCGCCGTGACGGAAGCCATCTCACCGGAGAACACCGTGCCCAGAGACACGGCCATCCCGTCGTCCATCAGCTTGCCATAGGCGTTGACCGCGCTCTCCGGGTCGCCCTGAGAATCCTGAAAGCTCAGCGCCAGCTGCTTGCCGTTGACGCCGCCGTTGGCGTTGATTTCTTCCACAGCCAGCTCAATGCCGTTGTGAACAGAGATACCATAGTTGGCATAGCCGCCGGTGAGGGGGCCCACACAACCCAGCAGAATGCTGTCGCCGGTCTGCTGATTTCCGGAGCTGCCCTGCCCGCAGGCAGCCAGCATCATTACCATAACTGCGGCCAAAACCGCGCACATGACCTTCTTTTTCATAATACTTTCTCCTTTTGCATTCAAAGTTTTCATGAATTTTCTATACAAAAAAGCGGCCCCGCTTTTTCCGGCGGAACCGCTTTACTGTAACAAAGTGTCGGGTTTTTATTCCCCTTGCAGTAAGCTCTTCCAACCGGCCCGCCGATTCCATACCAGCGCAATAATCATCACATACAGGCCAACCAGTACCAGAATAGACAGTCGCAGGCTAAAGCACAGGCAAATCAAAATGGACGCCAGCAGAGCGGCGTCCATCAGAATGATAATTCGGGCAGATTCGGCGCAGCAGCAGAAAGCCGCTGCACTCCGGGCAGAAGCAGAACAGGCAGGCATACAGGCACGATTCGCTGTATTTTTCATGGCTTCCACCCTCCTTTTGTGCTGCGATTCAAAAACGATGGTGCTATTGTAGCGCGGAAAAGCGAATCTGTCAACCCGTAAGCTTTAACAAAGTAAAACGGTATATGGCTTCTGTTTGTGTGGCAATTTATACAATTCCGGCGAATTATCATTCGTTTTTCCTCCTTTGCGGGGGAAACGGAAAAAATTCACTTCTCCGCCCGGCTCGGCGAAAATAAACGAAATTTGTTCAAAATTATCCCGGATTTTTTCGCATTTTTACCTTGCCAAGACGGCGCAGATAGGATATACTTGACTAAATGGATATCGGCATCCCCAGTGTGATATGGGCCGGCTCGTCATCTGCCCCGGCCGATGAACGGGTACGCGCACCGCGGAGGCCGGATGGAATGCGGGTAAACCGCGTACACCAATATAGAAGGAGGACACGAGAGATGAAAAACATCAAACGCACATTAGCCCTGCTGCTGACGATAGCCATGGTTCTGACCATGCTCCCGTTGGCTGCCGTGGCGGAGGATCAATCGCCCACGCCCACGGAACCGCAGTGGCCCAATCAGGGTGCCATCAATTTGAGCAAAACAGCCACCTCTACCGGAAACCCCAATGAATATCTGGTGGAGCTGAAGATTCAGGGTAAGAATTACCACACCTCTTCGGATGTGGTGCTGGTAATTGACAACTCCAACAGTATGTACGACGATTTCTCATGGCGCGATGATCGCAACCGCATGGACTTCACCAAGCTGGCAGCCAAGGCGTTTGCCGACCAGCTTTTGACCGAAGGCAGTGATACCCGGATCGCGCTGGTGGTTTATGGAACGACTGTACACAGCTATACGGGTTTCTATACGGCAACAACGAAAGCGGATCTGATCACTGCCATTGAAGCGATCTCTCAAAACAGTAATTATGGCGGCACCAACCAGCAGGCCGGTATTCATAAAGCCCAGGAACTGCTGAGCAGTGAGGATTCTACCGGTGTGCTGAAGAATATCGTCATTCTCTCCGATGGTATGGCCACCTACAGTTATCCGTTTGTGGGCGGCACTGGAAGCACCGATTGCAGATGGATTATTTTCCACAGTCGCACCGGCACTCCCTCTGTGACTTGGCCGACTACGCCCGCTCCTGACTACAGCGCAAGAATCGGCGAAGGCGATGATTTTTCTCTGCGCAGTGGTAATATCGTGTGGGATTTGACCTGTAACGATCATAATACGACCTTTGAAGATGTCCTATACGGTTCCTTCTACTATGACGAGAACGGCAACTTTGTTTGCAGCAACGGTGCAAAAAGCTCCGACAATGGCGTTGCCACCATCTGGGAAGCCAATCAGGCTAAGGCCGCAGGCACCACTGTTTACTCCGTGGCCTTTCAGGCCGGAGATGACGGTGAAGCCACGCTGAAATCCTGCGCCACGGACTCCACCAAGGGTTATTTTGCCATCAGCTCCAGCGAAACCGATGTGGCCGGAAAGCTGAACACCGCTTTCACCGCCACTGCGGGCAGCATCGCCATCGCCGCAAGCCAGGGCGTGGTGTCTGACCCCATGAGCGAATATGTGACCATGAACATCGCCGGCGCAGAGTTGGCAGTCACCAGCGATGAGGATGTCTTTACCGCCGGAAATGCCGACCTGTACATCAGTCAGGGCACGGCCTCCTGGGACGATGAGACGAAAACCATCTCCTGGAATGTGGGCAACATCAATGAGGACAGCGATGCCGTCATGCGCTACCGTGTGACCCTGAAGGACACGGTTCAGAAGGGTCAGACAGTTCCCACCAACGGCACCACTACCTTCAGCTATAAGAATTATCAGGGCCGTGACACCGTGGGCAATTTCGATGTTCCCGAGGTCACGGTAGACGGCGGCGCAATCCGTCTGCACTTCTATCAGGTGAACGCCGACGGCCAGCCCGTCAACAGCGAAGGCACTGTGGTGGAATCTCCTCAGGTTGCCAATCAGCTGGCAACAGCCACCTATTATGAGGTGAACGGCAGCAGCGCTCTGGATTATGGCACCTATTCCATTGCGGCCACCGACATTACCAACTACACCTATTACGGCTATACCTTTGACGGCACGGCCGATTCTTTGGACGGCACGACAACGCCGGTTTCCGTTACGCTGACGGCCACCAACGCCACCCGTGAGCTGTGGTTCGCCTATCAGAAAGGCTTCCAGATCGTTCATGTGCAGGACGGCGTAGCGGGCAAGCCGGTGTCCTACCCCATCACGGAGAAGTTCAACATTACCAAAGAAGTCTCCGAGGGCTATCTCTACGGCGGCACCTTTGACGAGCCCGCTTGCGCTGAAGATAATATCCACAATTTCGGCAGCGAAAATCCCATCGCTTTCACGCCCGAAGCCAACAAGACCTACTATATCTGGGAGGTCAAAGATACCTATCTGATGCCGAAGAGCTATCGCGTCTGGGGCCACCCCATCGGACACAACGGCGCGGCGTATGTGACCCAGCTGCATCTGCTCACCTCCGTGGATCGGGAGCTTTATGCGGAAGTGGGCTTTGACTATGACAACGATGTGGACGACACGAACATTGTTCTTGAAGATGTCGTTCTTGTGGATGAGCTTGCCGAGACCGTAGAGTCTTATCAGTCCGGAGCGCTGTACGATCAGCTCTATGTGGATTACAACGGCTCGCTGGCCAGCAGCCACGGCAATCCTGCCGATGAGTCTGATCGCGGCATCGGCTATATTGGCATCTATTCTCTGAACGCTGTCGAGTTCGCAGCCTTTGAAAGCGCCCCCCTCTACTATCGGCCCTACTGGATCACGCTGGACGGTGTGAAGGTCACCAACGATGCTGTGCGTTCGGTGGAGCATCTGGGCGAAGGCTCCGAGAACATTGGTGTGTATCCCCTCGGTTCGCTGCCCATCGTGAAATATGTGGGCACGCTTTCTCAGAATGCCCGGTCTGTCATGGCGGTTTATATGCTGGACTATGATGCAGCCCCCGCCGCTCCTGTGGAGCCCGATGAGCCTGCTGCCGTGACGGTCACCGTCCATGACGGCGATACCTATGCAATCAACGCCCAGCCCGGCAGCAGCATCGAAGTGGAGCCCAAGGGTGCCGAAGGCAAGCTCTTCGCCGGCTGGTATGCGGACGAAGCCTTTGCCCAGCCCGCCGACCTGACCGATGTGCAGGAGGACACGGACATCTATGCAAAGTATGTCAGCGACCTCTATTTGCAGGTGAAATGTATCAACGCCGGTATGTTCAACCGTGGCTCTCTGCGGCTGATCTCCGCACTGGACAGCAAGGATTATCTGGAGACCGGTTTTGTGGTCAACGGTGAAAAGCTGGTTGTCAGCCGCTACACCTCCAGCTATCTGTTCTCCAATGCCAAAACCCTGTTCGGTGTGGGCCGCAATGACCCGCTGATGACCACCAGCTACGCCTACCGCGGACTGCGCCGGGGCGATACCCTTGAGATTCAGGCTTATTGGATCACGCCGGACGGCACCACCGTTTACGGCGATGCCCGCACACTGACCTATGGCCGCTTTGGTCTGGAAGACTGAGAAGGAGGACGATTCATGAATCTGAATTTTGAAGGCTTTACCTTCCCGGAGCTGTACGAAAATCTGGCTGATCTGGGACTGAATGTAGAAATTCCCACCTCCGGCGGCGGCGGTCTGGATCGTATCGGCGATGACCTGTTCCGCTTTATGATGCCCGATGGCAGATATGTCTACTTTGACAGCCAGGGCGAGATCCTGAAGGTCGAATAACGCACCCCTCGGCGGAGGACTGTGTTCCTCCGCCGTTTTTGTATGTTGATGGAGCTTATGGAACTGACATTGAAGCTTGCGGGCGTGCCGCTGGGGCTGCGCCTGCATCATTCCGAATATGAATCCATTTTCCGGCCCTTTGTGTGTCAGGAGCCGCCGGAGGCCGTGCTGGGTCTCACTGCGCAGGAGCTTTCTCTCTGCCGGCCCCACTATCCGGAGCTGCCGGAAGAAGCCTATGTGGAATATATGGAGCTGTGTCCCCGGGTGTGTGATGCACTGTTGCCCCATGACCGTGCGATTTTTCACAGTGTGGCCTTTCTCTGGCAGGGGCGGGCGTGGCTGCTGGCCGGGCTCAGCGGTGCGGGCAAGACCACCCATTTTGCCCTGTGGAAGCTGCTGTACGGCGAGGCCGTGACCATGCTCAACGGGGACAAGCCCATTCTGGATTTTTCCGCGCCGGAGGGCATTCAGGTGTGCCCCTCTCCCTGGATGGGCAAGGAGCTGCTGCGCACCATGCATTCTGCCCCGCTGGGCGGCATCATTTTTCTCCGGCAGGGACAGCAGAACCGCATGGAACCCATGGCGCCCGGACGCGCGCCGGAGCTTTTGTTCCTGCAATTTCTCTTTACCCGGAGCACGCCGGAGCAGGTGCATTCTGTCTGCCGTCTGGAGGAGCGGCTGCTGCGGGAGATTCCCCTCTGGCAGCTGGAGAACCGGGGAGACGGGGATGCCGCCCGTCTCTGTCACGATACCCTTGCAAAGGAGCTGAATCTTCTATGAAATATCAGATACAGCCCGGCGTGGTGCTGGCGCAGGTGTGCGACGACTATCTGCTGGTGGCCTCCGGCCCGGCCCGGGGAAAGGTGCCCTATGTGCGCAAAATGAATCAGACCGGGGCCTATTTCTGGCGGCTGCTGGAGGAGGGTCTGGAGGATTCGGCCATTGTCGCCCGGGCCATGACGGACTATTCCATCCCGGAGGAGGTTGCGCAGGCGGCGCTGGGCCAGTTTGTCGCCAGCCTGCGGGCGGCAAAGTATTTGTCCCCGGAGGAAAAAATCCCGGAAACTGAGGGTTGACGCAGCCCGCAGGAAATGGTACACTGTAGCTGTCAACCATTTGAACATAAAAACGACCCCTGTAACTGACGGAACATTGTGGAGCACCACAGAGGAGCAGGAGCCGGATGCGATTTTTCTGCCGACCGTCTGGGCGCACTTTCTCATGATCTTCCGATCTTCCTGAGACAGGTGCGCCCTTTCTGTTTTTCATTTGCAATAAGGAGGTTCTTCCATGAAAAAAATCGGGATTGTCATGGGCAGCGACAGCGATCTGCCTGTGATTCGAAAAGCCACGGAAACATTATCCTCTCTGGACATTCCCTTTGAGGTTCATGTGTATTCCGCCCACCGCACACCGGATGCCGCCCGTGATTTTGCCAGAAATGCCCGCAGTCAGGGCTTTGGCGCCATCATTGCAGCTGCCGGTATGGCGGCGCATCTGGCAGGTGCCATCGCGGCCAACACCACCCTGCCGGTGGTTGGCATTCCCTGTCAAGGACCCGTGCTGGACGGCATGGATGCCCTTCTTTCCACGGTACAGATGCCCTCCGGAATCCCGGTGGCAACGGTTGCCGTCAACGGAGGCATCAATGCCGCTTTACTTTGCGCGGAGATTCTGGCTGTGGAGGACGAAGGTCTTGCCCAAAAGCTGGCCCGGCGGCGGGAGGCCATGGCCCGCCATGCGCTGGAGACCGACGCTTCCATTGCCCAGCGGCTGTAAGTTGCCGCAGCATAAACTCTGCTATTCCCATTTCACATTTTCACATATCCACCAACTGAAAAGGAGCTGCCAATTATGGAACAGAAACTGGTTTACACCGGAAAGACGAAGAATGTTTATGCCCTGGACAACGGCCATTATCTGCTGAAGTTCAAGGACGACTGCACCGGCAAGGACGGCGTGTTCGATCCCGGCGAGAACAGCGTGGGCCTGACCATCGACGGTGTGGGTGATGTCAATCTGCGGATGTCCGTCTATTTCTTTGAAAAGATCAACGCCGCCGGGATCCGTACCCACTATGTCTCCGCCGATTTGCAGAACACCACCATGGAGGTGCTTCCCGCCCGGGTGTTCGGCAAGGGTCTGGAGGTCATCTGCCGCTATCGTGCCGTGGGCTCCTTTTATCGCCGCTACAGCGACTATGTGACGGAGGGTGCTCCCCTGCCTGCCTATGTGGAAACGACCTTCAAAAATGACGAAAAGGGCGATCCGCTGGTGACCCGGGACGGCCTGATTGACTTGCAGGTGATGACCGGAGAGCAGTATGACGCCATCCGGGATATGACCCAGAAGATCACGAAAATCGTGGCGGACGATCTGGCTGCCAAGGGTCTGGAGCTGTATGACATCAAGTTTGAATACGGCTATGACGAGCAGGGTCAGGTCATGCTCATCGACGAGATCGCTTCCGGCAATATGCGGGTGTATCGGGACGGCAAATATATTGATCCCATGACCCTCTCTGACCTGTTCTTCGCATAATGGGCGGCTTTTTTGGCGCGGTCTCGCACCGCGATGTGACACTGGATGTCTTTTTCGGCACGGACTATCATTCCCATCTGGGCACCCGCAACGCCGGTATGGCCCTCTGGGATGAGAAGGACGGCTTTCAGCGGCAGATTCACTCCATTGCCAACACCCCCTTCCGCACCAAATTTGAGGATGATCTGCACACCTTCCACGGAACCTGCGGCGTGGGCTGTATCAGCGACACCGATCCCCAGCCGCTGCTGGTGCGTTCCCATCTGGGTCTGTATGTCATCACCACGGTGGGCATTATCAACAATGCCGAGACGCTGGCGGACGAATGCTTCCGGGACAGAGGCCACCAGTTTCTGGCCATGAGCTCCGGCAAGATCAACTCCACCGAGCTGGTGGCGGCGCTGATTAACGAAAGCGATTCTCTCACGGAGGGCATTCTCCGGGCGCAGGAGCGCATCGACGGCTCCATGACCATTCTGCTGATGCTGCCCGGTGGGGAGATCCTTGCCGCCCGGGACAAAATGGGCCGTCTGCCGGTGCTGGTGGGACGGAACGAGCACGGCTGCTGTGTGTCCTTTGAATCCTTTGCCTATCACAAGCTGGACTATCAGGACGCGCATGAGCTGGGCCCCCGGGAGATCGTGCGCATTACCAGAGACGGCTGGGAAACCCTCTCCCCCGCCGTTGAGGGCATGAAAATCTGCGCCTTCCTCTGGACCTATTACGGCTATCCCAACTCCAATTATGAGGGGGTCAATGTGGAGGTCATGCGCTACCGCAACGGTGAGATCATGGCCCGGGACGAGGTTGCCCGGGGCAAGCTGCCCAAGGTGGACTATGTGGCCGGTGTGCCGGATTCCGGCGTACCCCACGCCATCGGCTTTGCCAACCGCAGCGGCAAGCCCTTCGCCCGCCCCTTTGTCAAATATACGCCCACCTGGCCCCGCTCCTTTATGCCCGCCAATCAGGAGGTACGCAATCAGGTGGCCAAAATGAAGCAGATCCCCGTGCCCGAGCTGATTCAGGGGAAAAAGCTGCTGTTTGTGGACGATTCCATCGTGCGGGGAACCCAGCTGCGGGAGACGGTGGACTTTCTCTACAGCTCCGGTGCGGCAGAAGTGCATATGCGCTCGGCCTGCCCGCCCATTATGTACGCCTGCAAATATCTGAACTTCTCCCGGGGCAATTCCGACATGGATCTGCTGGCCCGGCGCACCATTCAGGAGCTGGAGGGCGACGAGGGACAGCAGCACATTGAAGAATACTCCGATGCCACCACCCAGCGGGGCAAGTGTCTCCTACGCTCCATCTGTGAAAAGATGGGCTTTGACTCCCTGGGCTATCAGTCGCTGGACGGTCTGCTGGAGGCCATCGGCATCGACAAGGACAAAATCTGCACCTATTGCTGGACAGGAAAGGAATAAGCTATGAACGATTCTCACTCCGCCTCCTACGCCGCCGCAGGCGTGGATATTGAAGCCGGATATCGGGGTGTCCGGCTGATGCAGCAGCATGTCAAGCGCACCCTGACCCCCGGCGTACTGTCCGATCTGGGCGGCTTCGGCGGCCTGTTCGCACCGGAGATCGCCGGAATGGAGCAGCCTGTGCTGGTCTCCGGCACCGACGGCGTGGGCACCAAGCAGCGCATCGCCCAGCTGATGGACCGGCACGATACTGTCGGCATCGACTGCGTGGCCATGTGCGTCAACGACATTATCTGCTGCGGCGCAAAGCCCCTGTTCTTTCTGGATTATATCGCCATTGGCAAAAACATTCCCGAAAAGGTGGCAGAGCTGGTTTCCGGCGTGGCCGAGGGCTGCGTTCAGGCCGGCTGTGCCCTGATCGGCGGCGAAACCGCAGAGCATCCCGGCGTGATGGTGCCGGAGGATTATGATCTGGCGGGCTTTGCCGTGGGTCTGGTGGACAAGCCCCGCATTCTGGATCACAGCGCCATCCGGCCCGGAGATGTGATTCTTGGCCTGCCCTCCAGCGGTCTGCATTCCAACGGCTTTTCTCTGGCACGGAAGGTCTTTGATGTGGAGCATACCGACCTGAATGCCTTTGTGCCCGCCCTGAACAAAACTCTGGGCGAGGCGCTGCTGGAGCCCACCCGCATCTATGTCAAGCCCGTGCTGGCTCTGATGGAGCAGGTCACGGTAAAGGGTGTCAGCCATATCACCGGCGGCGGCTTTTATGAAAACATTCCCCGCTGTCTGCCGGAGGGTGTCTGCGCCCGCATTCAGAAATCCGCCATCTCCGCGCCGCCCATTTTTGCGCTGCTGCAACAGCAGGGCAACATCCCGGAGCGGGATATGTACAACACCTTTAACATGGGTGCGGGCATGACGCTGGTGGTTGCTCCGGAGGATGCCGAAAAGGCCATCTCCGTGCTGCAAAATGCGGGACAGTCGGCCTTCCGGCTGGGCGAAATCGTCCCGGCGGATGCCTCCGGCCAGCAGGTGGAGTTATGCTGAAAAAGCCGCTGACCGACGGCTTTCTGGCCGGACTGATGATTGCCATCGGCGGCAGCGCCTTTCTCTCCTGCGAGGTGCGCTGGGTGGGTGCGGTGTTTTTCTCCGTGGCACTTTTGTGCATCTGCTATTTTGGCTTTTCTCTGTACACCGGCAAGGTGGGCTTTCTGGCGCAGGATGCCTCTCCCCGGGCGCTGGCAGAGGTCTATCTGGGATTGCTGGGCAATCTGCTGGGGACGCTGGTTTTCGGCAGACTGGCGGCGCTGGCGCTGCCCGCCCTTTCCGAAACTGCCCATGCTCTCTGTCTGGGCAAGCTGGAGCAGACAGCCCTCCAGACGCTGCTGCGGGCGCTGTTCTGCGGTGTGCTGATGTATGCCGCCGTGTGGATCTTTCGGGAAAAGCATACCATTGCCGGGATCCTCTTCTGCGTGCCGGTTTTCATTTTGGCCGGATTTGAGCATTCCATCGCCGATCTGTTTTATTTCTTTCTGGCGGGCCTGTTTTCCGGAAAAGCCGCAGGGTTTCTGCTGCTGGCGGTGGCGGGAAACACGCTGGGCGGACTGTTGATTCCCCTGCTGCGGCGGCTTGCCGGAGAAAGGAGCCCTTCATGAACACCGCAGTCAACATTGCCGTGCTGGTTTCCGGCGGCGGCACCAATCTACAGGCGCTGCTGGATGCCCAGCAAAACGGAACGCTGCACAGCGGCAGAATTACGCTGGTGATCTCCAACAAAAAGGATGCCTATGCCCTGACCCGGGCTGAAAAGGCCGGGATTCCCACGCTGACGCTGACCCGCCGGGAATGCGGCGGACAGGCGGGCTTTGAACAGGCGCTGTGTGCGGCGCTGGAGGAGCATCACATTGACCTGATTCTGCTGGCCGGTTTTCTCAGCATTCTCAGCCCGGACTTTACCCGGCGCTATGACCGGCGCATTCTGAACATTCATCCCTCTCTGATCCCCGCCTTTTGCGGACAGGGCTATTATGGTCTGCGGGTGCATGAGGCTGCGCTGGAGCGGGGCGTCAGGCTCACGGGAGCTACCGTTCATTTTGTCAACGAGATTCCCGACGGCGGCGCGATTCTGCTGCAAAAGGCCGTCCCTGTTCTGCCCGGAGACACGCCGGAGATACTCCAGCGCCGGGTGATGGAGCAGGCAGAATGGATTCTCTTCCCCCAGGCGGCGGAGCAGGTGTCCGCCGAACTTTTGAAAGGAAAGCAGGGTAACTGATATGACCAATCTCATCACACTTCTCTCCTCCAATCCCTACCCCGGACGCGGGATCGTCGTGGGCCGGGATCGGGTGTATTATTTCATCATGGGCCGGTCGGTAAACAGCCGCAACCGCATTTTTGTAAAAACGGAGGACGGCATCCGCACCGAAGCCCACGATCCCGCTCTTTTGCAGGATCCCAGCCTGATTATCTATCATCCCGTGCGGCAGACCGAGCAGGGGCTCATCGTCACCAACGGCGACCAGACGGACACCATCCGGGATATGGGCTGCTTCCGCAAGGCGCTGATGACCCGGGAATATGAGCCGGACGAGCCCAACTTTACCCCCCGCATTTCCGCCCTTCTCAAAAAGGACGGCAGCTTTGAGCTGTCCATTCTGAAGCGGGAGAGCGGAAGCTGTCTGCGGGAGTTTTTCTCCTATGAAGCCTGTCCCGAGGGACAGGGCTACTTTATCAGCACCTATCAGGGCGACGGCAATCCTCTGCCCTCCTTTGCCGGGGAACCCATCCCCGTTACCATGCCGGAGCCGGAGCAGGTCTGGCAGGCACTGAACGCCGACAACAAGGTTTCGCTCTATGCCAATGTGCATGGCTGCGTGACACTCTTTAACAAACATCTGGGGGACTGATTTTTATGAACGAACTGGAACTGAAATATGGCTGCAACCCCAATCAAAAGCCCGCCCGCATCTATCTGCGCTCCGGCGAAGCGCTGCCCCTGACCATTCTCAACGGCCGTCCCGGCTATATCAACTTTCTGGATGCCCTGAACGGCTGGCAGCTGGTGCGTGAGCTGAAGGAGCACATCGGTCTGCCCGCTGCCGCCTCCTTCAAGCATGTTTCCCCCGCCGGTGCCGCCGTGGGTCTGCCCCTGTCCGACACGGAAAAGCGGGCCTGCTTTGTGCGGGATGTGGCCGATCTGGATGCCTCTCCCCTGGCCTGTGCCTATGCCCGGGCCCGGGGTGCCGACCGGATGAGCTCCTTTGGCGACTGGATCGCCCTTTCGGACATCTGCGACAAGACTACGGCAAAGCTGATCCATCGGGAGGTTTCCGACGGTGTGATCGCTCCCGGCTATACGGAAGAGGCTCTTGCCCTGCTGAAAACCAAGAAAAAGGGCGGCTATAATGTGGTGCAGATCGACCCTGACTATGTGCCCGATCCGGTGGAGCGCCGTCAGGTGTTCGGCGTGACCTTCGAACAGGGCCGCAACGAGTTTGTCATTGATCGCGCTCTGCTGTCCAACATCGTCACCCGGGAAAAGGAGCTGCCGGAAAGCGCCGTGCGGGATCTGCTGGTGGCGCTGATTACCCTGAAATATACCCAGTCCAACTCCGTCTGCTATGCCTGCGGCGGTCAGACTGTGGGTGTGGGAGCCGGTCAGCAGAGCCGTATCCACTGCACCCGTCTGGCCGGCGGAAAGGCGGACACCTGGTTTTTGCGGCAGCATGAAAAGGTGTTGTCCCTCCCCTTCCGGAAGGAGCTGGGCCGTGCTGAGCGGGACAATGTGATTGACGGCTATATCAACCACAACGAGGAGGATGTGTGCGCCGAGGGCATCTGGCAGAAATACTTCACCGCCCAGCCCGCACCCTTTACCCTGGAGGAACAGCGTCAGGCGCTGGCACAGGTGCGCGGCGTTTCGCTGGCTTCCGATGCCTTCTTCCCCTTCGGCGACAATTTGCAGCGGGCTGCCAAAAGCGGCGTGCAGTATGTGGCCGAGCCCGGCGGCAGCATCCGGGATGACAGTGTAATTGAAACCGCGGATGCCTACGGTATGGTGATGGCCTTTACCGGAATGCGTCTGTTCCATCATTGAGGTACGCTTTCATGAAACTTTTAGTGGTAGGCGGCGGCGGACGGGAACACGCCGTCATTCAGGCCCTGCGGAAGAATCCCGCCGTAACGGAAATCTTTGCCCTGCCCGGCAACGGCGGTATTGCGGCGGATGCCGTTTGCGTTCCCATCAAGGCCACGGAAATTGAAAAAATCGCAGCCTTCGCCGCAGAGCAGCAGGTGGATTATGCCGTTGTCACGCCGGATGATCCGCTGGTGCTGGGCTGTGTGGATGCGCTGGAGGCCAGAGGGATTCCCTGCTTCGGCCCCCGGGCCAATGCCGCCATCATCGAGGGCAGCAAGGTCTTTTCCAAGGAGCTGATGAAAAAATACCACATTCCCACGGCGGATTATGCGGTGTTTACTGATCTTTTGCAGGCGCTGCGCCATGTGGAGCAGTGTCGCTTCCCCACGGTCATCAAGGCTGACGGTCTGGCGCTGGGCAAGGGTGTGGTGATCGCCCGCACACTGGAAGAGGCCCGTGCCGCCCTCTATACCATGATGGAGGACAAAAAGTTTGGCAAAAGCGGCGAGCGTGTGGTAATTGAGGAATATCTGGAGGGGCCGGAGGTCTCTGTCCTGACCTTTACCGACGGAGAAACGCTGGTTCCCATGGTTGCCTCCATGGATCACAAGCGTGTGGGAGATGACGATACCGGCCCCAACACCGGCGGCATGGGTGCCGTTGCCCCCAACCCCTATTATACCGAGGACATCGCCCGGGTTTGTATGGACACCATCTTTTTGCCCACCATTCGGGCCATGCAGGCCGAGGGGCGGCGTTTTCAGGGCTGTCTGTATTTCGGCCTGATGCTCACCCAGGACGGCCCGAAGGTGATTGAATACAACTGCCGCTTTGGCGACCCGGAGACTCAGGCGGTGCTGCCGCTGCTGGAAAGCGATCTGCTCACGGTGATGCAGGCGGTGACGGCAGGCAAGCTGGCTGAAACGCCGGTGGTTTTCTCCCGTCAGGCCTCCTGCTGTCTGGTGCTGGCCTCCCGGGGCTATCCCCAGTCCTATGAGACGGGCTTTCCCATTACCATCCCGGCGGGACTGCAATCCCGGGTGTTCTCTGCCGGAACAGCGCTGAAGGAGGGTCAGCTGGTCACCTCCGGCGGACGGGTGCTGGGCGTAACGGCGCTGGCTCCCACGCTGGAAGAAGCCGTCCGGCAGGCCTATGCCGACGGTGCTGCCATTGCATTTGAAGGAAAATACTGCCGTCACGATATCGGACGGCGGGCATTGCGGAAGGAGCAGTAAGCATGGTCTACCGTATTTTTACAGAAAAGCGAAAGGAGCTGGCCCAGGAGGCCCGGGCTCTGCTGGCAGAGCTGCGCACGCTGCCCGGCATGGAAACGCTGGAGGATGTGCGTCTGCTGAACCGCTATGATGCAGAGGGTCTGACGGCGGAAATCTTTGAAAGCGCACGGCACACGGTGTTTTCCGAGCCTCAGGTGGATCAGATCTATGATGATTTTTCCGACCCGGCGGCCCATGTGTTTGCGGTGGAATATCTGCCCGGACAGTTTGACCAGCGGGCGGATTCCGCTGCCCAGTGCATTCAGCTGCTGGCCCAGTGTCCCCGGCCTCAGGTGCGCTCCGCGCGGGTCTATGCCCTCTATGGCGCTCTCACCGACGAGCAGCTGGCCGCCGTGAAAAAATATGTCATCAACCCGGTGGAGGCCCGGGAAGCCCGCTGGGACAAGCCGGAAACGCTGGCCATGCAATATACCATTCCCACTCGGGTGGACACGCTGGAGGGCTTCTGTCAGAAGGACGAGGACGGCCTGAAGGCGATGCTGGCGGACTATGGTCTGGCCATGGATCTGGCCGATCTGCGCTTTTGCCAGCAGTATTTCCGGCAGGAAAACCGGGAGCCTACCGTGACCGAGCTGCGGGTGATCGACACCTATTGGTCCGATCATTGCCGCCACACCACCTTCCACACCATTCTGGAGGATGTCCGCTTTGAAAGTCCCCTGCTGCAAAAGAGCTGGGACAATTATCTGGCCCTGCGGGAAAAGCTGGGCCGGAAAAAGCCCATCTGCCTGATGGATCTGGGCACCATTGCCGCCTCCGCCCTGAAGCGTGAGGGCAAGCTGGAGGGTCTGGACGAAAGCGACGAGATCAACGCCTGCACGGTGAAGGTGAACATTACCGTAGACGGTGAAGAACAGCCCTGGCTGCTGCTGTTCAAAAATGAAACCCACAATCATCCCACGGAGATCGAGCCCTTCGGCGGCGCAGCCACCTGTATCGGCGGCGCTATCCGGGATCCCCTCTCCGGCCGGGCCTATGTTTACGGCGCTATGCGTCTGACCGGCGCTGCCGATCCTTTGCAGCCGCTGTCCGAGACGATTCCCGGCAAGCTGCCCCAGAAAAAAATCGTCACCGGCGCTGCCGCCGGTTATTCCTCCTACGGCAACCAGATCGGTCTGGCCACCGGCATGGTGGATGAGCTGTATCATCCCGGCTACGCTGCCAAGCGCATGGAAATCGGCGCGGTAGTGGGTGCGGCCCCCGCATCCAATGTGCGCCGGGAGGTTCCCGCCCCCGGTGACCGGGTGATTCTGCTGGGCGGAAGCACCGGCAGAGACGGTGTGGGCGGCGCTACCGGCTCCTCCAAGGCCCACGACAGCCATTCTGTGGAGACCTGCGGCGCAGAGGTGCAGAAGGGCAACGCTCCCGAGGAGCGCAAGCTTCAGCGTCTGTTCCGCCGGGCGGAGGCCTGCCGCATGATCCGCCGCTGCAATGACTTCGGCGCAGGCGGTGTTTCCGTGGCCATCGGTGAGCTGGCAGACGGCCTTGCCGTAGACCTGAACGCCGTCCCCAAAAAATATGAGGGGCTGGACGGCACCGAGCTGGCCATTTCCGAATCGCAGGAGCGTATGGCCGTGGTGGTTTCCGCTTCCGATCTGGATGCATTTCTGGCGCTGGCAGCGGAGGAAAACCTTCAGGCGGTTCCCGTGGCAACCGTTACCGAGGAGCCCCGTCTGACCATGCGTTGGAACGGCGATACCATCGTGGATCTGAGCCGGGAATTTTTGAGTTCCAACGGCGCAAGCCGGCATATTTCTCCCGTCTGTGCCGCTCCGGCCCTGCAAACGGCTGCGGTTTCCGGCACACTGGGCGAAAACTACAGGGCGATTCTCTCCAGCCTGAACGGCTGCTCTCATGAGGGTCTGTCCCAGCGCTTTGACTCTACCATCGGCGCGGGCACGGTGCTGATGCCCTTCGGCGGAAAGAATCAGAAAACCCCCATTCAGGCCATGGTACACAAGCTGCCGGTGCTCCAGGGTCACACCGAGGACTGCTCGCTGATGAGCTGGGGCTATGACCCGGAGATCAGCCAGCAGAGCCCCTATCACGGCGCTTATCTGGCGGTGGTGGAATCGGTGTGCAAGCTGGCCGCCACCGGTGCCGATCGGAAGAATACCTATCTCACCTTCCAGGAATATTTCGCAAAGCCCGGCAAGGATGGCCGCCGCTGGAGTCAGCCGCTGTCTGCGCTGCTGGGTGCGTTTCAGGCACAGATGGATCTGGAGCTGGCCGCCATCGGCGGCAAGGATTCCATGTCCGGCAGCTTTGAACAGCTGGATGTGCCGCCTACACTGGTTTCCTTTGCCGTGACCACCCAGAAAACCGGCGACATCCGCTCTCCCGAGCTGAAGCAGGCGGGGCATCCCGTGATTCTGCTCCGGCCCGAGCTGGATGAAAACGGACTGCCGGTGCCCGCGTCTCTGCTGGCCCTGCTGGAGCAGGTGCATACGCTGCTGCACACGGGAAATGCCTGCGCCTGTTACACCCCTGCGATGGGCGGCGTGGCGGAAGCGATTTTCAAAATGGCCATCGGCAACGGTCTGGGCTTCCGCTATGAAGAGAATATTTCCAACGATCTGCTGTTCTCCCGCACCTGCGGCTGCTTTGTGCTGGAGCTGACGGAGGCTGTGCCCGGCTGCGGCATTCTGCTGGGCACCGTCACCGACGACGGCTGCATCTCCCGGGGAGAGGAACGGCTTTCCATGGAGGCCCTTTCCGCCCTGTATGAAGGCAAGCTGGAGCCGGTGTATCCCACCAAGGCCCCCTGCGATTCCGCCCCCGATCTTTGCTATACCGCCCATCAGTGGCCCGCCCCCGCAGTGAAGCAGGCCAGGCCCCGGGTGCTGATCCCCGTTTTCCCCGGCACCAACTGCGAATATGACAGCGCCCGGGCCATGGAGGCTGCCGGTGCCGTACCGGAGATTCTGGTGATCCGCAACCGCACCCCGGAGGATATTTCCCGCAGCGCGGAGCAGCTTTCCTCCCTGCTGGCCCAGTGCCAGATGGTGTTCCTGCCCGGCGGCTTTTCCGGCGGAGACGAGCCGGACGGCTCCGGCAAGTTTATCACCGCGTTTTTCCGCAATCCCCTGCTGCGGGAGGGCGTTCATACCCTGCTGGATCGGCGGGACGGCCTGATGCTGGGTGTTTGCAACGGCTTCCAGGCGCTGATTAAGCTGGGTCTGGTGCCCTATGGCCGGATCATTGACGCGGATGAGCACTGCCCCACCCTGACCTTTAACACCATTGCCCGCCACCAGTCCCGCATTGTACGGGTGCGTGTGGCCTCCAACAAGTCTCCCTGGCTGTCGCTGGTGCAGCCCGGCGAGGTCTATTCCGTCCCCATTTCCCACGGCGAGGGACGCTTCCTTGCGGAGGAAAATCTGCTGCGTCAGCTGGCGGAAAACGGTCAGATTGCCACTCAGTATGCCCTGCCCGACGGTCACGCCGCCGGTGCGCTGCCGGACAATCCCAACGGCTCTCTCTGGGCCATCGAGGGCATTACCTCTCCCGATGGCCGGGTCTTTGGCCGCATGGGTCACGGAGAACGCTATGGCAGCGGTCTGTATCAGAATGTCCCCGGACAGTACGATATGCGGATGTTTGAAGCCGCTGTCCGCTATTTCAAATAAGAAAGGAGCCTGAACCATGGCCTACAAAACCGACATTCAAATTGCGCAGGAATGTACCCTGCGTCCCATTTCGGAAATTGCTGCGCTGGCCCATGTGAGTGACGACGCACTGGAGCAGTATGGCCGCTATAAGGCAAAGCTGGACCCCGTCAAGCTGGACAGCAATCGGCCGAATGGCAAGCTGGTGTTGGTCACCGCCATCACCCCCACCCCCGCCGGAGAGGGCAAAACCACCACAACCATTGGTCTGGCGGACGGTCTGCGCCGCATCGGAAAGGATGCCATGGTGGCCATGCGTGAGCCTTCTCTGGGGCCGGTCTTCGGTGTCAAGGGCGGCGCTGCCGGCGGCGGCTATGCCCAGGTAGTGCCCATGGAGGACATCAACCTGCATTTCACCGGCGATTTCCATGCCATCGGCGCTGCCAACAATCTGCTGGCGGCCATGCTGGACAATCACATTCAGCAGGGCAACAGCCTGCGCATTGATCCCCGCAGCATCACCTGGAAGCGCTGTATGGACATGAACGACCGGCAGCTGCGGTTTGTGGTGGACGGTCTGGGCGGCAAGGCCAACGGCACTCCCCGGGAGGATGGCTTTGACATTACGGTGGCTTCGGAGATTATGGCGGTGTTCTGCCTGTCCTCCTCCATTGCCGATCTGAAGGCACGGCTCAGCCGCATGATCGTGGGCTATACCTATGAGGGTGCGCCGGTGACTGCCGGTGATCTCAAGGCGGTGGGCGCAATGGCGGCACTGCTGAAGGATGCGCTGAAGCCCAATCTGGTGCAGACGCTGGAGGGTACGCCCGCGCTGGTTCACGGCGGCCCCTTTGCCAACATTGCCCACGGCTGCAACTCTGTGGTGGCCACCCGTCTGGCGCTGAAGCTGGCGGATTATACCGTCACCGAGGCAGGCTTCGGCGCCGATCTGGGTGCGGAAAAGTTTCTGGATATCAAGTGCCGCATGGCGGGACTCACCCCCGATGCCGTGGTGATCGTGGCTACGGTGCGGGCGCTGAAGATGCATGGCGGACTGGATAAAAAATCGCTGGACGGCGAGGATCTGGCGGCGCTGGAGCGGGGCATTCCCAATCTGCTGCGCCATGTGTCCAACATCAAAACGGTCTATCATCTGCCCTGTGTGGTGGCGGTCAACCGCTTCCCCACGGACACCGACCGGGAGATCGACTTCATCATGGAAAAATGCCGGGCGCTGGGCGTGAACACCATGCTCTCCACCGTCTGGGCTGAGGGTGGCAAGGGCGGCGAGGCGCTGGCCCGGGAGGTTGTGCGTCTCTGCGAAGAGGAGCAGGGCGATTTTACCTTCGCCTACCCGCTGGAGTGCTCCATCGAGGAAAAGCTCCGGGCCATTGTCACCCGCATTTACGGCGGACGGGAGGTTTCCATTCTGCCGGCGGCGCAAAAGCAGATTGCCCGGCTCACCCGGCTGGGCTTTGGCGGGCTGCCGGTTTGCGTGGCCAAGACCCAGTACAGCTTTTCCGATGATCCCACCCTGCTGGGTGCGCCGGAGGACTTTACCGTGACGGTGCGCAATGTGAAGGTTTCCGCCGGTGCGGGCTTTCTGGTGGCATTGACCGGCGACATTATGACCATGCCCGGTCTGCCCAAGGTTCCCGCGGCGGAAAACATTGATGTAGACGACAACGGCAAAATCACCGGTCTCTTCTGATTGACACAAATCCCATAACAGGCGCTGCGGGTTCTGCACTCGCAGCGCTTTTTCTGTCCGGGCAAAATCATTCCATTTTTTGAAGGATTTTCCCCTGCATGGCTTGACATTCCCCCGGGCAGTTCGCTATAATAAAGGTGCTCCGGTGATTGCAATTTCTACCGGTCAATCTGAAAACAGGAGAGATTTTTCATGTCCCAGGCACCGTATACCCTTTCTTGCGAATCCACCGTGGATCTGCCCTTTTCCTACATCAACGGCCGGGGTCTCCCGGTACTGTTTTATTCTTATCTCATCGACGGCCAGGAATATCCCGACGATATGGGCCGCGATCCGGAGGCTCTGCCCCGCTTTTATCAGCAGCTGCACGAGGGCAAGCTGCCCTCCACCTCTCAGATCAATGTGTTCCGCTATATGGAGTTTTTCGAGCCGCTGCTGCAGCAGGGTGATCTGCTGCACATTGCGCTGGGCTCCGGCATGACCCCCTCCGTCCGCAATGCCCAGGAGGCTGCCCAGCTGCTGCGGGAAAAGTATCCGGAGCGGAAGATTCTGGTGGTGGATTCTCTGTGCTCCTCCTCCGGCTATGGAATGCTCACCGACTGCGCCGCCGATCTCCGGGACGCAGGCAAATCCATGGAGGAGGTGGAATGGTGGCTGCTGGCCAACCGTCAGCTGGTGCATCACCAGTTTTTCTCCACCGATCTGAAGTATTTCAAGCGTTCCGGACGGGTTTCCGGCGCTGCGGCCACCATCGGCTCTATTCTCAGCATCTGCCCCATTATGCGGCTGGATGACACGGGCCACATCATCGCCTATGACAAGGTGCGGGGCAAAAAGGCCGCCATTCAGCGCACGCTGGACACCATGGCCCAGCACGCCCAGAACGGGGAGCAGTATGCCGGAAAGTGCTTTATCTGCCATTCGAACTGTCTGGCGGATGCGGAGGAGACCAAGGCCGCCTTGCAGCTGCGCTTCCCCAACATTTCCGGCGATATCCGCATCTGTGATATCGGCACCATTATCGCCTCTCACAGCGGCCCGGGCACCGTTGCCGTCTTCTTCTTCGGCGATGCCCGCCAGCCGGATCAGCATTAAAATCCATCAAATTTCCAAAGTCCCTACGGTTTGTAGGGACTTTTGCATTGGGCGGCAGTTTCTTAGTGCCATCTTTGCCGCTTTCGTGCTATACTGAAATGATACCAAAGGAGGCGGGAGGTATGAAGAAAACCAGTCAGCACCTTCGGGATTTCGGCTATTGGCTGATCTTTCTGCTGGGTGCCTTTCTGCTGGGACTGCTTTTGCAAACCGGACTGAAGATTCAGAATGTCGCACCCATGCTTTTTTCACTGGCGGTGTTCTGCATCGCCCTCACCACCAGCAGCTATATCTGGGGCATCAGCGCTTCCCTGGCTTCGGCACTGATTGTGAACTATGCCTTCGCCTATCCCACCTTTGAATTCAACTTTTCCATTCCGGAAAATCTCAGCTCGGCGCTGGTGCTCACCGCCGTGACCTGCGTGGCCGGGACGCTTACCGCCCGCATCCGGCGACAGGAGCAGCAGGAGGCCGAGGCCGCCCAGGAGATCGCCCGGGCCCAGCTTTTGCGGGCTGTTTCCCACGATCTGCGCACACCGCTGACCACCATTTACGGCTCTGCCACTGCCATTCTGGAAAATCCGGAGCAGCTTTCTCCCCAACAGCAGCTGACCCTTCTGCGGGAAATTCGCTCGGAGGCCGACTGGCTGACCCGCATGGTGGAAAACCTGCTTTCCGTCACACGGGTGGATCAGAGCGGCGTTTCTCTGAACAAAAAGGCCATCGTGCTGGATGAGCTCATCGACACAGTGCTGGTAAAATTTCAAAAGCGCTATCCCCAGCAGCCGGTGACAGTGCAGCTGCCGGAGGATTTTATCTGCATTCCCATGGATCCGCTGCTGATTCAGCAGGTGCTTTCCAATCTGCTGGAAAATGCCGTGCAGCACGCAGAGGGCATGAAAACGCTGACCCTGCGGGTCTATACCCGGGGCATTGATGCGGTGTTTGAGGTGGAGGACGACGGAGAGGGCATCCCGCCGGAGCTTTTGCCCAAGCTGTTCCATTCTCAGATCAGCACCCACGCCCTCTCTTCTGACGGCCACCGCTCCATGGGCATCGGCCTGTCGGTGTGTGCCGCCATTATCCGGGCCCACGGCGGCGAGATTCAGGCGGAAAACGGACTGCACGGCGGCGCGTTGTTCCGCTTTACTCTGCGAATGGAGGCGTCTGCGCATGAGCAATAACAAGTATAAGATTCTGGTGCTGGAGGACGACAACAGCATCCGCAGTCTGGTCACGGCCCTGCTGGAGAGCAACGGCTTTCAGGTGCTGACGGCGGGCACGGGCAGCGCCGGACTGCTGTCCTTCTTTTCCCATCGGCCCGATCTGCTGATTCTGGATCTGGGTCTGCCGGACATGGACGGCCTGCAAATCATCCGCACGGTGCGTGAGGACAGCGCCACGCCCATTATCGTGCTTTCTGCCCGCAGTACCGAGCAGGACAAGGTGGAGGCGCTGGATCTGGGGGCCAACGACTATGTTTCCAAGCCCTTCGGCCCGGCAGAGCTGCTGGCCCGTGTCCGGGCGGCTCTGCGCAGCAGCTTCTGGAACGGCGGCGACCCCGGCGGCAAGCTGGTGCTGAAGGATCTGGAAATCTCCTTTGACCGCCGTCAGGTGACGGTAGCCGGAGAGGAAATCCATCTCACCCAGACGGAATATAACATTGTGGTGCTGCTGGCCCGGCACGCGGGCAAAGTACTCACCTACGCCGCTATCATCCGGGAAATCTGGGGTGCTACCGATCCGGGCAGCATCAAAAAGCTTCAAGTCAATATGGCCAACATCCGCCGCAAGCTGGGCTCCCGTCCCGGCGCGGAAAAGTATATTGCCAACGAGCTGGGCGTGGGCTATCGCATGATGGACGACTGAATTTTCCGCCGCAGAGGACTTCTGCGGCGGTCTCTTTTTGCCCGGCTGCCGGAGAGCAAAACCGGCAGTTTTGTTTTTCCTGAACTGTTTGTACCAGTGATATCTTTTCTTCGCCGCCGGGTGTGGTATAATCCTCTCAGAAGCAACACGGAGGTGGGAAGAATGAAACTGTCCCTTTCTGAAAATATCAGCAAATTGCGGAGGGAGCACGCCATGACCCAGGAGCAGCTGGCGGAGGTGCTGGGCGTGACCTTTGCCGCAGTGTCCAAATGGGAGCGGGGCGTGGCTACGCCGGAGCTGAACCTGATTGCGGAAATGGCCGATCTGTTCGAGGTGTCTCTGGATGCCCTCATCGGCTATCAGTTCCGGAACCATGACCGGCAGACGGTCATTGCGGCGCTGAAGCAATATTGTCACGAGCGCGGCGATGAAGATCGGTGCGCCGAGGCGGAACAGGCGCTGAAGCGCTATCCCAACTGCTTTGAAGTGGTCTTCTACAGCGCACGCATCTACCGGCTGCGGGGCCTTGTCCGAAATCAGCCCGACGATGCCCGGCGGGCGCTGGAGCTGTACCGGCGGGCCTGTTTGCTCATCGGGCAGAATACCGACCCGGAAATCAGCGAAGTCTCCCTTCGGCTGGAAATGGCGCAGGTGTATCTGGCGCTGGAGGACTATGAGCAGGGGCTGGCCCTGCTGAAGCAATGCAATCCCTGCCGGATGAATCACGGGCTCATCGGCTATACGCTGGCCTCCGGCTGCAACGACCCCCAAGGGGCGCTGCCCTATCTGTCCATGGCGCTTTTGAATCTCACGCAGTCGCACATGGAAATTGTCATGGGCTATCTCAATGTGTATTGGAAAACCGGGGCGTATGCGGAGGCGCTGGCGCTTCTGGACTGGGCGCTGGCCTTTTTCCCCGGGCTGCGGCGGCCGGAGGAGCGCTGCTATCTGGACAAAAGTGAGGCCAGTCTGTGGGCCCTTCGCGCATGGGTTCTGCTGTCCCTCCATCGACAGGAGGATGCGCTGCACAGTCTCCGGCAGGCAAAGGCCCTTGCCCTGCGATTTGATGCCGCCCCCAGCTATGATGCCCGCAGAGTGCGCTTTGTAGACGGTCTGCCGCCGGCCACGGCCTTTGACGATATGGGCGACACCGCCCTGCTCTGTCTGGACCGGGTGATCGCCGAACAGGAAACGGCCGCGCTGTCGGCGCTGTGGGAGGTGGTCAAGGATGAAGCCTGAGCGGAGAGAATATACCCGGCAATTTTACCGGGGCAACCACCTCTGGTTCCTGCTTGCCCTGCTGGCTACGCTGCTGGCCGCCGCGCAGAATCTGTGGATCACCTGGCTCCTGCAACAGCTGCTGGATGCCGCCTCCGGCGTTCCCGACGCACTGAGCCTGCGTACACTGGCGCAAAATGTGGCAGGGGTGCTGCTGTCCATTTTTGCGGTGAATGCGCTGTGCTATGCTTCCAAGCCCCGCTTTTTCCGGCGTGCCATGGGACAATATAAAGCCTATGCCTTTCAGAAGCTGACCCGAAAAAGTATTTCTGCCTTTCAGGCTGAAAACACGGCCAATTACATTTCCGCCTTTTCCAACGATGCCGCCGCTATGGAAGCCGGCTATCTGGAAATGCAATTCAATCTTGCCTCCGGCGCTGTCCGGGTCATCGGCGCTCTGCTGATGATGCTGTGGTACAGCCCGCTGATGACGCTGATCGCCTGCGGCTTTTTCCTGCTGCCCATCGGCGTATCGTATCTCACGGGAAATCCCATGGCCCGGGCGGAAGAAGCCGTTTCTGAGAAAAACAGCGGGCTGGTTGCCACGCTGAAGGACGCCCTCGGCGGCTTTTCCGTCATCAAAAGCTTTCAGGGGGAAGCTGCCATCTCCCAGCTGTTTGCGCAGAGCAGCGCCGCTCTGGAGCAGGCAAAATGCCGCAGGCGCAAGGTGCTCACGGTCATTTCCAGTCTTTCCGCTGCGGCAGCCGTTGCAGCCCAGCTGGGCACCTTTCTGGTGGGAATCCTTCTGGCCCTCCGGGGCTGGGGCATCACGCCGGGCATTCTGGTGGCCTTCATCGACCTGACCGGGCTGGTGATCGGCCCCATCCGGGAGCTGCCGGAGCAGCTGGCTTCCCGAAAGGCGGCGCTGGCGCTGATGGACAAGCTGGCAGCTGCCCTGGAGGATCATGTGCGGGAGGAAGGAACTTCCATTCCCAACCGGCTGGAAGCGGGAATCACGCTGGAGAATGTCCGCTTTGCCTATGAGGACGGAAAACCTGTTTTGCATCATATCAACGCCGTCCTGGAAGCCGGAAAAAAATATGCCATTGTGGGGGCCTCCGGCAGCGGAAAATCCACCCTGCTCCAGCTGCTCATGGCCGGCCACAGCAGCTATGGCGGCAGCATCCGCTATGACGGGCAGGAAGTGAAAACCATTTCCGGCGAATCGCTGTACGACCTGACCTCCATGATCCAGCAGAATGTGTTCGTATTCAACGCCACCATCCGGGACAATATCACCCTGTTCCGGCCCTTTCCGGAGGAGGATATCCGCAGGGCCATTCAGCTTTCCGGCCTGTCCCCTCTGATCGGGGAAAAGGGCGCGGATTATCTCTGCGGAGAAAACGGAAGCGGGCTGTCCGGCGGCGAAAAGCAGCGCATTGCCATTGCCCGCAGTCTGCTGAAGCAATCCCGGGTGCTGCTGGTGGATGAAGCCACGGCGGCGCTGGACCGGGAGACGGCGCATCAGGTATCCTCGGCCATTCTGGGGCTTGCGGATGTGACCTGCATCGTGGTCACCCATGCGCTGGACGCAGCCCTGCTCCGCCGGTATGACGGCATCCTTGCCCTGAAAAACGGAACCATTGTCGAATCGGGCCCCTTCGACACCCTGCTCGCGAAAAAGGGGTACTTCTATTCCCTGTTTACCCTTGCGCAGTGAAAATGGTTTGGACAAATCAAAAAAGAGGGAGCACCCACAGATGGTGCTTCCTCTTTTTGCAGCCTATACAGCTTACCTTATGCATTGTAAGAAACTGCCGGGCACAGCGGCTGCCCGCTTAAAAAATCTCGTCGAAGATGTCAAAGATGCACTGATAGTACATCTGCTCTTCTTCCAGCTTCTGCTTGCTCCTGCCGATGGTCATAACAAGCCGATCCAGCATGGGGCCACCCTCTCTCTTAGAGTTTTCTGCATAGTTGGCCTTTGCGATCTGCTTGCTTTCACCGAAGTTGTTCACAGAGACAAATGCATAGCTTCCCTGCCGACCCACACGAATGCAGAACTTGAAATAATCTCGCTCATGATCGGGGTGGTACATGACGATACAGTCCTCTACGGAAGAATTGAACAGGCCGCCGGACTTCACCTGATCGTCATAAAAAGCCACCGGAATTCCAATATCCTCTGCACCTTTCTCAACGGCCGTCTGTACCGCAGACAGCGTAATTCCGCTGCCATTTTTGATGCGGACACCGGGGTGGAATTTCCGAAGATTGTCAGCTTTAATCATTGTTTCTCTCCTTTACCCATATCATATTTTAAGCAATCCTGCTTTGAATGCGGAGTACCATCGCCTGATAGGCGCTGACTGCGGCTTCCTGCCGTTTGGCCTCGATCAGCACAAGGATTTTGCAGACCTCCGTATAGATGTCCTCTGAAAAAGAGGATACCTATACTACAGTACCATTTGATAACACTATATATTGTGGCTATCTTGCATTATCTTTAACAATATATAGGATTTCGTTTAGCATCTTCAAGCGACCTTTTAATAGGTTTAAGCGACAAATAAGCGACAAAATTTAGCCGTCCGGGAGGGC
>CAZIPA010000027.1:0-26926 GCA_964541085.1 uncultured Oscillospiraceae bacterium
GGGCTTCGTGTAGTTTTGCTTTTTTAGTGTCTACTTTTTCTTGACAAGTGCACACCGATTTCCGGTGCGCGGTATTTTCATAGGCAAAGAGCGCCTTCAGTCCTCCACTTCCTGCTCCAGAACCGACACATCAATGCCGTTGATCTGGACACCGCCGGAGGCGGGGATCAGCAGATACTTCCGTCCCTGAATCACCCGTGTCTCAATGAGATAGCTGTTTTCCGGCGAGACGGAAATCTTCACCTCCGGCGTGGTGACTTCAAACTTCCGGCTTTCCACCAGATTGCCGGGATTCAGCTCCGCATCCGTGCCATACTGCTGCTGACATTGCCGGCGGAAGGTCTGGGCCTGTTCGGCGGAAGCGCCGCTGCTCTGCAAAATGGCAGCCATATCCTCCACGGACACGGCGGGAGATTCCGGATCACGGCTTTCCCTGTGATCCTGAAGGAGGGTAAACACCTGCTCATGCACGGCCTGTACCACCTCAAAGCTGCAATCCTGCTGCAAGCTGTCCCGGAGGGCCGTATCAAAGGCATCCTTCTGCTCCGGTGCGGACATGGGCGGCAGCACATGGAATACTGCGTCGATGACCTCCGGATGCAGATTGGCCGCATCCCGGCTGTAATACAGACCGCTGTAAATGTTGGCGCAGCGATTGTCAAAGGCGGGGAAGAGAAAGCCGATGTCCGGCGCGGCGGCAATGTGGCCGGAGGAACAGCCGTGGAAGGTCTTTTCCTCATTCACATAGCGCAGCTCCATCTCCGGTGCCTTCACCGGGCAGATGCTGCAAAGCACATAGCGGAAAATCTGTTCGGAGGCATCCGCCAGCTCCTCACCGTCACTGCTCCGTCCGGGCACATCATAGGCATCCGCTGCCAGCAGAATGAGGTAGCTGCTGTCGCCCATATCCATGCTTTCGATGATCTTTCGGCAGAGGGCCTCCCGGGCCTCCTGATCCTGCAAAGCCGTCTGCCGCAGGGTTTGCAGCAGCCGATGCTCTTCGCTGTCCAGAACCTGCTGGGTAGAGAAGGTAATGGGAATGAGATTCTTGTCCGGCGTACCGGTGAGTGCCTTTTTCAGCAGGGAGAGATAAATCTCCTGTTCCTCCTGCTGCATCATGCCCAGTGAGGTATCAAACTGGGAAATGATTTCCCGGTTGCTGTTGACATAACAGCCGTAAACCCGGCTGATGCTGCTTTTATCTCCGCGGAAGCGACGACGGAGCTCCATCAATTCTTTCCGGTTCATAATTCGTTATCATCCTTTCGCAGGCCGTTGCTTGACGAAGGGAATTCTACCACGATTTTTCCCCGCTGGCAAGGGGAGATTATTCCCTCTGAAGACCGCTGACCAGCCGGTAATAGGTGTTGGAGGTCAGCCGGTATACCAGCACATACAGCAGGGCAAACACCAGAAAGCTGACAAGCGCCGTCAGAGCAAACAGAGAACTATTGGTCAGATTGAACAGCTGCAGTAGCTTGTCCACCATGGGAAAGGCAAAGGCCAGATGCAGCTCCGCACCCAGCAGCGGCAGGAAAAACACGGTGAGCAGCTGACTGTTGACGCCTTTTCGAATCTCCGGACGGGTCATGCCCACCTTTTGCATGATAGCAAAGCGGCTCTGATCCTCATAGCCCTCGGAAATCTGCTTGTAATAGATGATGAGCACGGCGGCAAACAGGAACACGGCGCTTAGCAGAATGCCCAGAAACAGCAGCGCACCATAGTCGGCATAAAAATCCTGCCGGCTGCCTTCCCGGGTCTCCAGCATCATACCCGCCGGAAGATCGGTCAGCTGCCGGGAAAGGGCCTTCTGAAGCTCCAGGCACAGCGAAAGCTGCTCTTCGCCGGACAGACCGGTATCGAAGCAATAATCCCAGCGGAGAGAAATGCCGCCATTCTCCAGAAAGACATCCATAATCTGCGGCAGCATGGCATCCAGATCGGGGACGATGACCACCACGGTGGGATAGACATAGCCTGCGATCTCGCCTATAAAGGGGAAATCCGCCACCTGCTCCTTCACCTGAAAGGTTTGCAGACCCTCCACGGTGAGGGTGTCCCAGGAATAATCCATGCGATAAAGAGCCAGCAGAACCTCATCCTCTGCCAGCGTCAGCGGCTGCATGGCATCGTCATCATAGCTTCCTGGCAGTGCCTGTCTGCCGGAGGCGGCGTTATAGTCCTCCAGTGACACGATAAACAGCAGACGGAAATCCTCATCCGTTCCGCTATCGGGAGAAAGAACAGCGCCCTTCTGGGTCATATAGCGATCCAGAGAAGCGTAGGAAAAGGCATTCTGCGGTTTGGCACCATATCGGCCCAGTTCCCCCTGAACGGTGGCCTGAACCTCCGAATACAGGGCCCGGTCAAAAGTGGGCAGCGCTCCTTCATACTGCCAGAGGGTAACGCTCACCTCCCGGGGAAAGCGCTCGTTCAGTCCATCCTGCACACCGGAATACAGACAGGTGGTGGTGGAAATCGTTACCAGCGCCATGGTGCAGAGAATGCAGATAGAGGCCAGTCCCGCACCGTTGCGCTTCATGCGGAAGATCATGGACGAAAGGGAGACAAAATGATCTGCCCGGTAATAATAATTGCGCTTCCGCTGCAGGATTCGGCAAACCAGCACCGAGCCGGAGATCATCAGCAGATAGGTGGCCAGAATCACCATGACGACCGCCACAAAGAACCAGACCATGGCCTTCAGCGGCTGCTGAATGGAGATGGACAGTGCGTAGGCACCTGCCAGCAGAAGCAGACCCAGAACGCCCAGCAGCCAGTTTCCCCGGGGCGGCTTTTCCCCCTGCCGCTCACTGTGCAGCAGCGAAACCGAGCTGGAAAAATGCACCTGACGCAGCCCGTTTAGCAGCAGCAGAAAGCTGATACAGCCAAAGGCAATGGCTGTCATGGCGATGGCCGGGCCGGAAAGGCTCATGGTAAAGGTCTGTTCGCCGCCAATCAGATGAATCAGGCCCAGCTCTGCCAGCTTGGAAAAGAGAATGCCCAGAAACAGACCCGCTGCCAGCGACAGCACATAGCCGATGAGGGTTTCCCAGAAGAGAATCATGCCGATGTTGCGCTTGCCCATGCCCAGAATGTGGTACAGGCCAAACTCCTTTTTTCTCCGGCGGATCAGGAAGGAGTTGGTATAAAACAGAAAAATGCAGGCAAACAGCGCCATGATCCAGCTGCCGAAAAACAGAATGCTGGTGACAGCCCGGGAACCCTTCATGACTGTCAGCGCCGGACTGCGGGGAAGGAACAGCAGAATGTAAAGCATCATGACCATCCCGGCCTGTGTCAGCAGATAGGGAAGATAGAGCTGCCGGTTTTTCCGGATGCCGTCGGCAGCCAGACGGGGATAAAAGCCGCGCTTCATGCCTGGGCACCTCCCGTGGCCAGCATGGTCAGCGTGCTGGAGATTTTGCTGTACAGCTGCTCGTCGGTGTCTTCACCCCGGTACAGCTGGTGGAACACCTCGCCGTCCCGGATGAACAGCACACGACCTGCATGGCTGGCGGCCTTGACCGAGTGCGTCACCATCAGAATGGTCTGTCCCTGCCGGTTGATGGCGCTGAACAGCCGCAGAAGCTCATCGGTAGAGCGGGAATCCAGCGCGCCGGTGGGCTCGTCTGCCAGCAGCAGCTCCGGCTGGGTAATCACGGCCCGGGCCACGGCAGCCCGCTGCTTTTGTCCGCCGGAGACTTCGTAGGGATATTTTTTCAGCAGCGTCCGCAGTCCCAGTTGATCCGCAATGGGTAGAATGCGCTGGCGCATTTCCGTATAGGGCCGGCCGGCCAGCACCAGCGGCAGATAAATGTTATCCTCGATGGTAAAGGTGTCCAGAAGATTGAACTCCTGAAATACAAACCCCAGATGATCCCGGCGGAAGGCGGCGGCCTCCGATTCCCGGATGCTGGAAAGCTCCCGTCCCTCCAGCAAAACACTGCCGCCGGTGGGCTTGTCCAGCGCCGCAAGCAGATTCAGCAGCGTGGTCTTGCCGGAGCCGGATTCTCCCATAATGGCCACATATTCGCCCTTTTCCACGGTAAAGCTGATATTTTTCAGGGCCTCCACCGTATTCCCACCAAAGCGGGTGGAATAGACCTTGCGCAGGCCTTTCACTTCAAGAATGCTCATATCAGAACGATCCTCCATTTCATAGCTTCTGTGGCCATTATAACAAACCCGGGAAATGCAGCGAAATCGAATCGGCTTACATTTCCCGGGAAAAAGCTTACATTTTTGTAAGGCGGAGGGACAGCGCCTTTATTCCGGACGGAGGGAATATTGCGTCAGCCGCAGAAAAATCTGCGTGCCCTGTCCCGGAACCGACCGGGCGGAAATGTCCATCCCCAGTCTGCCGCAGATGGTTTTGCAGAGATACAGCCCCAGCCCGCTGGCCTTTTTGTCGCTGCGTCCGTGGCTGCCGGTATAGCCCTTTTCAAAAATGCGGGGCAGATCCTCCGGCGCAATGCCCATGCCGGTATCCTGAATGCACAGCACCTCCGGCTGGGAAAGCCAGATGCGTACGCCGCCCTCACGGGTGTACTTCAGCGCATTGGACAAAACCTGCTCCAGAACAAAGGAAAACCACTTTTCATCGGTGGTCAGCGTGAGAGAAATAGGCTCATATTCCAGCCGCAGCCGGCGGACGATAAACTCCGGCGCGTATTTTCGCACCGCGCCCCGGATGATATCGTCCAGCTCGCAGGGACGGAACACATAATCGGTGGAAACGGAATCCAGCCGCAGATAGACCATGGCCATCTCCACATACTGCTCCACGGCAAACAGCTGGGAGGTCAGTCTGCGGGACAGGGGAGAGTCCTCGTTTTCCAGCGCCAGACGCATGGAGGCAATGGGCGTTTTGATCTGGTGGGTCCACAGGGTAAAATAGTCCAGCGTATCCTGCAAATGGGCATCGGCGGCATTTTCTGCCCGCAGCAGCGCCTCCCGCAGCGCATCGATCACCTCCAGCAGATCCTGCTCTGCCAGTGTGCGTCCCTCCGGCAGTGTGGGCAGCGCATGGGGAAAGGCTGCCGCCTGAGAAAGCAGCTGATGACGGCTGCGTGTCCGGAGAAAATCCGCCGTCAGCCCGATGCTGAACAGCAGCAGGCACAGTCCCGCCGGATACAGCACAGCCCGTACCGGCAGACGATACAGCAGCAGAGAACCGGTGAACAGGCCGCAGCACAGGAAAAACAGGCCCACAGCCGGCAGCCTGCTGCGCAGATAGGCAAAAAACAGCTTCATAAGCGTCACTCCATCAGATAACCCACACCTACACGGGTTGTGATAAAGCCGGGCAGCCCCGCGCCGTCCAGCTTTTTCCGCAGACGGTTGATATTGACGGCCAGGGTATTTTCATCCACAAAGCTGTCCGTCTCCCAAAGCCGCTGCATGAGCTTTTCCCGGCTGACTGTTTTGCCCCGGTTTTCCATCAGACAGAGCAGAATGCGATATTCGTTTCGGGTCAGAGAAATGCGCTGCCCCTGAAAGGTGAGCGACTGATCCCCGGTGTTCAGCCGTGCGCCTCTGTGCTCCAGCACCGGTGCGGCCGTGGGAAAATCATAGGTGCGCCGCAAAAGCGCCTGCAATTTTGCCATCAGCACCCGGGGGTCAAAGGGCTTTGCGATAAAATCATCCGCACCCAGATTCACCGCCATGACGATGCTCATATTGTCTGCCGTGGAGGACAGAAACAGAATGGGCACATTGGAAAGTTTGCGAAGCTCTCCGCACCAGTAATAGCCGTTATAAAAGGGCAGGGAAATATCCAGCAGCACCAGATGGGGCTGGCAGGTCTGAAACTCTTCCGTGATATGCTGAAAATCCCGGACGACACAGGCTTCCAGTCCCCAGCCCTCGATCAGCTGCTGCAAGCCCTCCGCAATGCCGGGGTCATCCTCCACGATCATGATCCGATACATTTCCGTTCCTCCCATGGGATGAATACCCGCTTATTATAGCATATCTGTGAAAGGAAAAACAAGGAAACGCCCCTTAAGTTTTCTATAAAAAATCCGCCCGGAGGGTCATCCGGACGGAAAAGCGCACAGAAAGGCTGTTATTCAATGACGATATCGCCGGTTTTGGTGATGACGGAAATAAAGCTCTGGCCCCGGGCCACAATGAGCTCCTCGCCGTTTTCGTCATAATACTTGATCTCGCTGTTGTACTTGTCCTTGCTCCAGGTGATGGGCACATATTTTCCGCCGTGGAAATAATAGCCCTCACCGGAACCGGTGGTTTTGATCTCGATCAGATGAAGGTAGCTGTTGGGTACATCGGTGGTTTCCATCCGCAGCACAAACACATTTTCCGTGGCGATCTGCGTGTCCAGTTTGCCGTCCATCTGGGGATCGCCGTATTCAAAGCGCAGATATTTGCCGCTTTCCGCGTCATATTCAAACCAGGGCTTGTGCTTGCTGCTGTAGGTGATGGTGACCTTTTCCGCCGGCTGACCGTCCATGGCGCTGTTTTCCGAAAGCCGTTCGCTGTAACGGAAGGCAGAGGGATGCTCTGTCTGGGAAAGATCATTTCCCTTTTTCTCCAGAATGGTCATGGCATCTGCCAGCTTTTCGCCGGTGGTGACCACAGAATGCTCCAGACCCATAGCGGATTTTCTGTCCGGATCCCGATAGAAGGTATCGTTCCAGGTGCCCTTGATGCCGTCAATATGCACCAGATCCGAGCGGCGGCTGATCTCGTTGTAGGCGGGTTCGCTGCCGCCAAAATGAATATAAACCGCGCCGTAGCTCTGGGCAATGTCCATGTAATAGGGCCGGGCTGAGCGGATGCTGCCCAGAACATCAATTTTGGAGTAATCCTGAAAAATCGCCAGCAACCGGGTGATGCGGCCCTCCGCCAGCATCTCATAGATAATGTCCGCCTGAGAAATGCCCCATTGAGGCAGTGCCTTGATCATGTTGTTAATCATGATGGCCAGCGGCCGATGCTCCAGCGCCTCATCCGGGATGCCGTCACACAGACCGGTCAGGGGATTCACATTACCCTCTGCCACAAACAGATCGGGATCCACCTCCGGCTCCTCCGGCTGGACGGGTACTTCGGGAACGGGCGCAGGCTCCACAGGCTCTGCGGGCGCCTCCGGCTCTTCCGGAGAAAGAATGGGGCCTGCGGGCTCATCCTGCACGCCGCAGGAGGCCAGCAGAGACAGTGCGGTACAAAGGGCCAGCAAGAGACAGATAAGGCGAAGCTTTTTTGCGTTACGCATGATCGTTTCCTCCAGTTTTGTTATTCCACATGGGGGCTTGCGCCGGAAAGCAGCAGCAGCAGATCCTGATAAATAGGCTCTGCCCGGCGGCGGAACTCGTCCTCCAGCATCCGGCATTGCCGCAGTGTCATGACCTTCAGCTGCACCGCCATCTGCTCTCCAACCTTGTTGCGGATGCTCAGACGGACGGTAAAGGTGCCGTCGGGATTGGTGCTGTGGGAGGTCTGAATGGCAGCCTCCCGCTGAAGCCGGGCCACTACGCCCAGCGCCGCAGCCTCGGCTCTGTCCCGCACACTGCGGGGAAGCTCACGCTCCAGAATGGCGATGATCCGTTTTCCTTCCGGGGTGATCTGATAGAGGGGCTCCTCCTGTTCCCGGACAGCGGAAATCTGCCCGCCCTCCAGCAGCCGCAGCAGCGCAGAGCGGAATTCAAAATAGCTGAAGCCGTCGTCGATCATCACCACATCCATCAGCTCCGCTTCGGGAACTGCCATGGGAAAGTGATTCAGAGCGAACAGAATCAGATACATGACATCTTTTTCCTCCCGGATATAGCCGGGGCCGGGATAGCTCATAGGTTAACCCTCCAGTCCATCTATTCTGCATTGTAGCACAGCTCCGGTAAAAAAACAATTTCCAATCTGCATTTTTCACAAAAGACCGGAAAACAGGCAAATGCTGCGGTATCTGCGCATAGAAATTCAGAGAGGTGATGCCGAATGAAGCAGGATTGGAGGCCGGTGCCGCTGGAGATCGGGGTGCTTGCCGGGAAAACAGGCACAACGGAATATACCCTGCGCTATCCCAAAACACCGGAGGGCAGCACGGCCTTTGACCGGTGGTGGCTGCGGGAGACGGAGCTTTTGCGGCGGCGCTGTGCCCGTATACAGGAGCCCTGGCCGGTGCGGGTCTCTTCGGAATGGCAGGAAACGCTGCAATGTCCCCGGGCCATTTCCGGCTTTGTGGATATCAGCCGACAGAGTGGCTATGCAGGCTGGCAGCTGAAGCGAATCTCCGCCACCTTTTTTCCGGGAGAACGGGGGCCTGTGCCGCTGTCTGCGCTGCTGCTGCCGGGGCTGCTGCCGCGATTGCTGCCAAGGGTGGAGGCGGCGGTACTGGACATGACCCGACAGGCGGAGACACCCTTTTACCGCAGCGCGGAAAAGAAGGCGCTGAAGGCACTGCCGGAGGGCGGCTATTATCTCACAGGAGAGGGGCTGGCGATCTGGCTGCCTCAGGAGACCATTGCTCCTGCCAACGGAGGTCTGCCCACGGTACTGCTGCCCTATGAGTCGCTGAAGGGATTGCTGCGATTTTCGTTTTGATGATTGCAAAAAAACGGGAGCTGTGGTAGGATAAAGGAAAAGCTCCTGGGGGGGATGGACATGGAAGAGAAAAAGAAAGCCAGACCGCTGGCTGTCATTGCGTGGGTGCTGCTGGGATTGCTGCTGGCAATTGCCTGCTTTGGTGCGGCCGGAGAGCGGGGAGATCTGAGCTTTGGCAAGGGGCCATGGGGCATATATGCCACAGATTCCAACACGAGCTATCTGGATGAGGCTTATTATCAATACACCACGCTGCGGCAGGATCTGCTGATTACCGACCGCCGGGCCACGATGCAGGACGGCGCGCTGGTGATCTACGAGCTGGACGGACGGCGGACGGTGGATATTTATGATGACTTGCTGGGGCAGCCCCGGCTGTATTCCATGGCACAGGTCAGGGCGACTGCGCCGGAGTCGGTGGTGCTGCGTGTGCCCATGCTGGGCAGTGTCGTGCGCCAGCTGCATGCCTTCCGCTATGGGATCTGGGGTGTCAGCGCCGGGCTGGCGCTGTTTGGTCTGGTGATGCGGCTGACGGCCCGGAGCCGCTGGCGCAGACGGCAGCAGAAGCTCATGCGGAAAAGCTTTGAGACCTTCGGCGAAAAATATCGTCAGGAGGACGAGGACATTACTTATTGACGGTTTGCCGCAGAGGACGCTCTGCGGCATTTTGCAATTTTCAAAAAGGCTTAAAAAAGATACCGCAGATTTCGGCCGGTAGCTACTTGTGTTGTCTGCTGAAATCTGATAAAATAAATTGATAATGCAGACAGAAGGGGAGTGTCGGCCATTCGAAAGCAGATTATGACCATCGGCTTTGACGATGTGACCTTACAGGAGGCCGTGGCATTTGCCATGGAGAAAATCAATACGCGGGAGCGCTGCCGTGTGGTAACACCCAATGCGGAGTTTGCCATGGAGGCCAAAAAGAATCCCCGCTTTCTGCGGATACTGAACGATTCCCAGCTGGTGCTGGCGGACGGGATCAGCGTGGTTTACGCGTCCCGGATCATAGGCAATCCCCTTTCCGGCCGTGTCACCGGTGTGAGCTTTGCGCAGGCTCTCTGCGAGGCGCTGGCAAAGCAGGGAGGACGGCTGTATCTGCTGGGAGCAAAGCCCGGCGTGGCGGAGCAGGCGGGAGAAAAGCTGAAGGAAGCCTATCCCGGTCTGGTGATTGCCGGAACCCATGACGGTTATTTTCAGGATGCACGGCCGGTGGTGGAGGGCATTAACGCCGCCAGACCGGATGCCATGCTGGTGTGTCTGGGCGCACCCAAGCAGGAATATTTTATGGAAGAGCAGGATGGGGCGCTGGAGGTTCCCGTCATGGCAGGTCTGGGCGGAAGCATGGATGTGCTGGCGGGCAATGTGCGCCGTGCCCCGGCATTTTTTCAAAAGGCCGGACTGGAATGGTTCTACCGGCTGATCAAGGAGCCCTGGCGATTTCGCCGGATGGCAAAGCTGCCGCTGTATCTTTGGGACGCGGTAGTGTGGAAACGGAAGGGAGCGGAATAATATGCGTGTAACGCTGCTGGAACACACCCCCCAGCCGGAACGGCTGATTGCTGCTGCCGCAAAGCTGTGCTATTCTCCGTCGGATGCCGACAGCATCATGGAGGGTCTGACGCCGGAGAAAACGGAAAAATTTCTGGCGACTCTGACAGAGATGGGCCACGAAAGTCCTATCGAACACGCAGTGTATACCTTTGCCGTGGACGGCGTTTCCCGCAGTCTGCTGGCACAGATCACCCGTCATCGCATTGCCTCCTACAGTGTACAGTCCCAGCGCTATGTGAAGATCAAAGAGGGTGCGTTTTCTTTTGTGACCCCGCCGGAGATCGCCTGTGATCCCGAGGCTGATGCCCGCTATCAGGCATTCATGCGGGACTGCTATCAAACCTATCTGGCGCTGGCGGACAGGCTTCAGGCCAGACATTTCAAAACACTGACAGAGCAGGGTGTGCCGGAAAAGGCCGCACAGCGGCAGGCGGAAAAAATGGCCATCGAGGATGCCCGCTATGTGCTGCCCAACGCCTGTGAAACCAAGCTGGTAGTCACCATGAATGCCCGCAGCCTGTACAATTTCTTCCGGCTGCGCTGCTGCAACCGGGCCCAGTGGGAGATACGGGAGCTGGCGTGGCAGATGCTCAGGCTCTGCCGGGAGGCTTCGCCCACGCTGTTTGCCCATGCAGGACCGGCCTGTATCAGCGGCCCCTGCCCGGAGGGTAAAATGACCTGCGGAAAGGCCGGAGCCATGCGGGAAAGGAGCGCACAGCTATGAGCCGACATCTGATTGTGCTGGAGGGCACCGACGGCTGCGGCAAGTCCACACAGGCAGAGCTGGCCTGCCGTGCGCTGCTGGAGGCCGGTGTGGAGCACAAGCGGCTGATTTTTCCCCGATACGATCAGGACAGCTCCATGCTGCTGCGGATGTATCTTCAGGGACAGTTTGGCAGTCATCCGGAGGATGTCAACGCCTATGCGGCCTCCACCTTTTTTGCGGTGGATCGTTATGCCTCCTATCAGACAGACTGGAAGGAGGACTATCAGGCGGGAAAGGTGATTTTCAGCGACCGCTATACCACCTCCAACGCGGTGCATCAGTCCTCCAAGCTGGAGAGGGAAGAGCTGTTTCAGTTTACCGACTGGCTGTTTCATTATGAATATGACCTGCTGGGGCTGCCCAGTCCCACCTGCGTGATCTTTCTGGATCTTCCGCCGGAGGCGTCCTTCCGCATGATTGAAAAGCGTCAGGGACAGCAGGGAGATATCCACGAGCTGGATCACGACTATCTGATCCGCTGTCACGCACGGGCGCTGGAGCTGTGCAGCCATTATGGCTGGCATCGGATCGCCTGCTGGGACGGTACGCAGATTCGTTCCATAGAAGACATTCATCAGGATATTATGGCTGTGATTTTCCGGGAGCTGGGCCGATGACGGAAGCATCCTTTGCAAGGCCCGGAGACGAAGCGCAGCTGGTGCGGCTGTATCGTTCTGCCTTTCCGGATGGAGCGGATTTCTGGCACTGGTTTTTGAAAAGCGGCCCCTATCGTCCGGAAAACACGCTGGTACGGCGGGAAGCGGGACAGGTTGTTTCCTCTCTGCAAATGCTGCCTGTGCGGCTGGACATCGGCGGTGAGGTCTGGGATGCACAGTATATTTATGCTGCGGCAACACTGCCGGAATGGCGGGGGAAGGGTCTTATGGGTCACCTGCTGGAACAGGCGGCGGAGGAAGGCAGACTGCGAGGGCAGCAGTTCAGTGTGCTGATCGTGGAGGAACCGGGGCTGCTTGACTACTATGCCCGGTTTCAATATCGGCCGCAGATTGCCTGGGGTCTCTGTCCTACGGGAACGGCCCTGCCGGAAGCAAACGAACATTGCCGCAGAATCCAGCCCGGGGACATCCCGGCGATCAACGATATCTATGAAGCTGCCGCCCGGGCCGTGCCCCATGGCATCCGCAACCGGGAACATTGGGAAAAGCAGCTGGAACTCTATGCGGAAAACGCACAATTGCTTGAAAAATCAGGTCGTGTAACGGCCTATTGCTTTACAGACGAAAACGGCATTGCAGAGGTCTGCGGCCCCGGCGGAGAGCGTCTTGCCGCAAAATTGCGGCCCGGCGAAAGCTTTTGCGCACCGGTCATGCAGGGCCAGACTGTGATTTCCGGCAGCATCCGTCCCTTAAACGGCACGGCGGATGCTCTGCTGGGAGACCGTTTCCTATATCTGAATCTGATGTATAACTGAGGCTGCGGCAGAGCTGCCGCACCATGAGGAGCAGGCATGAAACAGGATCGTATTCCCTTGCTGGCGGGCTTTTTACCGGCGGTGTCCATGGGTCTGCTGCTGCTGTTCGGCGCATTGCTGGAGGGCGGCGTTCTGCCCAAAAGCATTTACACCGTGACGGGAGCAGAGCTGGCGGCATTTTTACCGGTGACGCTGCTGTTACGGCTGGTGAAAACAGAAGATGGCCGCAGGGCACGGTTCCGGTTCCGGCCTCATAAACGGCAGACGGTCTGGACGGCGGTGTGCCTGTCTCTGGTGGCTGCCCTTCTGGCGGTACTGCTGAACAGCGGAATGGCGCTGCTGCTGGACGGACATTACTATACCCAGGGCGTTTCGCTGGAGAGCTATGGCATCTCCGGCTTCTGGCCGCTGCTGCTGACGGCAGTGGTGCTGCCTGCGGTGATAGAGGAGCTGTTCTTCCGGGGTGTGCTCCTTTCCGCACTGGAATACTATGGCAGCTGGCCCGCACTGCTGCTGTCCTCGCTGGCCTTTGCCCTGATTCATGGGGATGCCGGCAATTTTGCAGGGCCGCTGGCGGCAGGTATGATTTACGGCTATATGACCTGTGCACTGGATTCCGTCTGGCCCGCCATCTTCGCCCATCTGTTGAATAACGGCCTGTCACTGGCCCTTGCGGGCAGTGCGAAAACCTGCACGGTGCTGGGCCTCTGGCCTTATGTGATGCTGGTGCTGCTGTTTTGCTTCTGTCTGCTGCTGGCGCTTTCCATGCGGGCACTGGAGCGGCAGATCGAAAAGAAACGCATTCAGCGTCTTCAATACAAGCCGGCGGCACAGGCGCTGCGTGGCCTGCTGATCTCTCCGGGGATGTGGCTGCTGCTGGTGATTTATCTGATTCGTGTCCTGAACTGAGTAGGAGGAACTGCAACATGGCAACAAAAAAGAACCGTGGAGCCCATATCGTGGCCGGTGCAATGAACACCGTCAGCTATATTCTGCTGATCGTGGGATTGTCGCTGATGATTTCCACGGTGGGACTGCTCTGGGCCAACGATGTGCTGGCTCTGGTGAAGGAGGAAAAGCCCGTTACCCTGCGTCTGACGGAGGAAACGGCCAGCGCCGATGTGGCGGAACAGCTGAAGGAGGAGGGCGTCATTCAGTATGCCTTTCTGTTCAAGCTGATGACCGGCTTCAAAAAAGCGGACAGCTTTGACCCGGGCACCTATGAGGTGAACAGCAATATGGACTATGGCCAGCTCATCAACACGCTGCAAGCCACAAAGTCCACCCGCAGCGTGGTGACGGTCACTATCCCCGAGGGCTACAGTCTGAAGGAAATCTGCGCACTGCTGGTGGAAAAGGATGTGGTGCGGGAGGATGTGTTCTGGGATGTGGTGAACAACTATGACTTTGCCCATTTCATGCTGGAGGATGTTCCCATGGTGGAAAACCGGCTGGAGGGCTATCTGTTCCCGGACACCTACAATTTTTACACCAATTATGAAAAGCCGGACGCGGCCCGGGACAAGGCCCACACCGTTGATGTGGTGAACAAGATGCTCAACAACTTTGTAAAGAAGTACACCAAGGCCATGCGCAATCTCACCGAGGCCAACGGTCTGACCATTGCGCAGGTGGTGAATATTGCGTCGCTGATCGAAAAGGAAGCCCAGAAGGCCGATGAGCGCACTACCATTTCCAGCGTCATCTACAACCGACTGGACGATCCGGGCAACTTCCCCTATTTGCAGATTGATGCCACCATCATGTATGTGACCGGTCATAAGGACGCGCTGACGGTGGATGATCTGAAAATCGACAGCCCCTACAACACTTATGTGACCCAGGGCCTGCCGCCTACGGCCATCTGCAATCCGGGCACAGCCTGCCTTATGGCGGCTATCCAGCCGGACAACACGAAATATCATTACTATGTGGCCCGCTCTGACGGCAGTCATATTTTCAGCAAGACGCTGGCAGAGCACAACAAGGCCGTTGCAAAGGTGGCGGCAGAGGAATGATGCGTCCGGAAATTCTGGCCCCGGCCGGTGATCCGGAAAAGCTGCGCTATGCGGTGGATTATGGGGCCGATGCGGTCTATCTGGCGGGAAATGCCTTTGGAATGCGTTCTGCTTCTGACAATTTCAGCCGGGAAGAGCAGGCGGAGGCCGTCCGCTGGTGTCACGAACGGGGCGTGAAGGTCTATGTCACCGTCAACACGCTGCCCCGGGAGCCGGAGCTCGCGCAGCTGCCGGAGTATCTGCGATTTCTCGATGACTGCGGCGTGGACGCGCTGATTCTGGCCGATCTGGGTGTGCTGGCACTGGCAAAGCAATACGCGCCCCGCTGCAAGCTGCACATCTCTACCCAGACCAGCATCGTCAATTCTCAGGCGGCACGGATGTGGTATGAGCTGGGAGCCAGCCGGGTTGTGCTGGCCCGGGAGCTGTCTCTGGAGGAGGTTCGCGCCATCCGGGAGCATACACCGCCGGAGCTGGAACTGGAAGCCTTTGTCCACGGCTCCATGTGTATGGCCTATTCCGGACGGTGTGTGCTGTCCAATTATCTGGCCTCCCGGGATGCCAACCGGGGAAATTGTGCCCAGCCCTGCCGCTGGAAATACCGGGTGGTGGAGGAATATCGTCCCGGCGAGTATATGCCGGTGGTGGAGGATGAAAACGGCACCTATATTTTCAACTCCAAGGACATGAATCTGCTGCCCTATATCGACCGGCTGGCAAAGGCCGGCATCAGCAGCTTCAAGATCGAGGGCCGGGTCAAGACTGCCTATTATGCCGCCGTCGTCACCGGTGCCTATCGCAGAGCCGCAGAGCTGTATGCGGCGGATCCCGAGCATTATGCGCCACCCCAGTCTCTGCTGGACGAGGTGCAGAAGGTGAGCCATCGGGAATATTTCACCGGCTTTTATTTCGGTGATCCCCACACCCAGCAAATGGGGGACAGCCGCTATATCCGGGAATGGGAAATCTGCGCTGTGGTGGAGGAATGCGCACCGGACGGACAGGCCCGGCTGAAGCACAAAAACCGCTTCGCCGCCAACGATCCGCTGGAGCTGCTGATTCCCGGACAGGAGGCCCGCCCGGTGGTGCTGGAGGATGTGCGGGACGAGGCCGGCCAACCGCTTCCGCTGGCCAATGTGCCCCATATGACGGTCTATGCAAAGCTGCCCTGCTGGGCCCCGCCCAGAGCGATTTTGCGCCGAAAAAAGGAAGAAGGACTTGGCAAGCAGGCCGCTTTGTGATATGATAAAAAATCATCGTGTATCTTAAAAACAGGAAAACCGAAGTCAAAAGAGGTTATGAAGGATGGAAAAGAGAGGACTGAACGAGCTGCGGGAGCTGTTCCTGCAATTCTTTGAAAGTAAGGGACATCTGCGTCTGCCCAGCTTTTCGCTGGTGCCCCAGAACGATGCGTCGATTCTGCTGATCAATGCGGGCATGACGCCGATGAAGCCCTGGTTCAAGGGCGAACAGACCCCGCCCCGCAAGCGGGTGTGTACCTGCCAGAAGTGCATCCGCACCGGCGATATTGACAATGTGGGCAAAACCGCCCGTCACGGCACCTATTTTGAGATGCTGGGCAATTTCTCCTTTGGTGACTATTTCAAAAAGGACGCCATCGCCTGGAGCTGGGAGTTTCTGACCGATCCCAAGTGGATGGGCTTGGATCCCGACCGGCTGTATCCCTCCGTGTATCTGGAGGATGATGAGGCGTGGAAAATCTGGCATGAGGATGTGGGCATTCCGGAGAATCGCATCTTCCGCTTTGGCAAGGGCGATAACTTCTGGGAGCACGGCGCAGGCCCCTGTGGCCCCTGCTCGGAAATCTATTATGACCGTGGCCCGGAATATGGCTGCGGCAAGCCGGACTGCACGGTGGGCTGTGACTGTGACCGGTATATGGAAATCTGGAACAATGTGTTCACCCAGTTTGACAACGACGGCCAGAATCATTATACCGAGCTGAAACAGAAAAACATTGATACCGGCATGGGCCTGGAGCGTCTGGCCTGTGTGATTCAGGGTGTGGACAGCCTGTTTGATGTGGATACCGTGATGAATATCACCCGCAAGGTGTCGGAAATTACCGGTGCTCATTATGGCGAGAGCCATTCCAAGGATGTGTCTCTCCGGGTTATCACCGACCATATCCGTTCCTCCGTGTTTATGATCTGCGACGGCATTCTGCCCTCCAACGAGGGCCGTGGATATGTGCTGCGCCGTCTGCTGCGCCGGGCTGCCCGTCATGGCAAGCTGCTGGGCGTGTCCCATCCCTTCCTGTTTGATGTGGTGGATACGGTTGTGCATGAAAACGAGTGCCATTATCCCGAGCTGCGGGAGCGGCAGAGCTATATTACCCGGGTGATTCGGGTGGAGGAGGAGAACTTCGCCAAGACCATCGACGGCGGCATGAAGATTTATCAGGAGATGCTGGCCGGTCACAAGGAAAAGGGCGAAACCGTCTTCTCCGGCGCGGATGCCTTCAAGCTTTATGACACCTATGGCTTCCCGGTGGATCTGACCCGGGAAATGGTGGAAGAAGAGGGCCTGGAAGTGGATCAGGCCGCCTTTGACCAGCTGATGCAGGAGCAGAAGCTGCGTGCCAGGGAGGCCCGGAAGGCGCTGGGCGATCTGGGCTGGGCCGGTGCGGAGTTCGGCAAGGAGATTCCGGACACGGTCTTTGTGGGCTATGAACACAATCAGGCCCCGGGCAAGCTGCTGGCTATTGCCGCCGCGGGTGAGCTGCGGGAAGAAATCGCCGCCGGTACCGAGGCCATTCTGGTGCTGGACCAGACGCCCATGTACGCAGAAATGGGCGGTCAGGTGGCCGACCACGGTACGATCTGCGGCCCCGAGGGCACCTTTGAGGTGACGGATGTACAGAAGAACAAGGGCGGCAAATATATGCATACCGGCATTGTAAAAACCGGCGTGCTGAAGGTGGGCGACGCCGTGGAGACTTCCATTGACGAAAAGCGCCGCACCGCCATCCGCCGGGCCCATTCTGCTACCCACCTGCTGGATCGGGTGCTGCGGGATGTGCTGGGAGAGCATGTGCACCAGGCAGGCTCGCTGGTGGAGCCCGACCGTCTGCGCTTTGACTTTACTCATTTCTCTGCTATGACACCGGAGGAGCTGGCCAGAGTCAGCGCCGCTGTAAATGAAGCCATTCTGGAGGGCTATCCCATTGTGACCGAGGAAATGCCCATTGACGAGGCCAGAAAACGGGGCGCGGTGGCACTCTTCGGCGAAAAGTACGGCGAACGGGTGCGCGTGGTGGATATGGGCGCAGGCTTCTCCGTGGAGTTCTGCGGCGGCACCCATCTGGACAACACCGCTAAGGTGGGCGTGTTCCATATCGAATCGGAGTTTTCCGTGGCCTCCGGTGTGCGCCGGATCGAGGCAACCACCGGCCGGGAGTCGCTGGAATATTTCAACCGGAACCAGACCATGCTCTATGAGGCTGCGGCTGCCATGAAGGCCAAGCCCGCCGAGCTGCGGGAACGGGCCATTGCCGTGATGGGTGAGCAGCGCCGTTTGCAGCAGATCATTGAAAAGTACAAGAGCCGTGAAGCCGTTAACGAGGCCGAACGCTTCCTGTTCGGTGCCCGTGAGGTGGGCGGCCTGAAGGTCATCACTGCCACGATTCCCGAGGCGGATGCGGCAAAGCTGCGCCAGATGGGCGATATCGTCCGGGAAAAGGCACCCAATGTGGCTGCGGTGCTGGCTGCGGTCAATGACGGAAAGATCACGCTGCTGGCGGCCTGCGGCAAAAATGCCGTGGAAAAGGGCGTCCGGGCCGGTGATATCATCAAAGCCATTGCGCCTATCTGCGGCGGCAAGGGCGGCGGCAAGCCGGATTCTGCCATGGGCGGCGGCTCTGATCTGCTGAAGCTGGACAATGCGCTGGCGGCAGTGGACGATTTTGTGCAATCCAAGCTGTAACAGGAGGCTTTGAATATGTCTGATGTGTTGAATTATCAGGATGACTGCATTTTCTGCAAGATCATCAAGGGTGAGATTCCTTCCACAAAGGTGTATGAGGATGGGCTGTGCTATGCCTTCCGGGACATTGCGCCTGCCGCGCCTGTCCACATTCTGGTGGTGCCCAAGGCACATATCGCCTCGGCGGCGGACATTACCACGCACAATTCCGCTATCGTGTCTCACATTTATGAGGTAATCGCCAAGCTGGCGAAGGAAGAAGGTCTGGAGGGCGGCTATCGTGTGGTGACCAATGTGGGCCCCGATGCCGGTCAGACGGTGATGCATCTGCACTTCCATCTGCTGGGCGGCAAGCTCGGCCCCATGGCATAATTTGAAATGCTTCTGAGTAAGTGGCAGAAGGGCCGGCAGCCCCGCAGGCTGCTGTACTTTTCTGTCGCTTTTTTCCTGTCGGCGCTGCTGTTTACCCTGCTTTTGGAGACGCAGAAGCAGTTAGTCACGGTGATGCTGCTGACAGGAGCGGCGGCGGTGCTGCTGTCCGTGGTGCTGAAGCTGCTTCTGGGAGAACAGGCACGGTTGTTTCTGGCGCTGCCGCTGGGACTGCTTCTGGGCTGGCTCTGGTGCTGCGGCTTCAGCAGTCTGACCCTGCTGCCCGCACAGGCATTTGACGGCTATGAGGGTCTGTTGACGGTGGAGCTGACGGATTATCCGGAAAGTCATACCACCTACGGTACGGCGGAAGGACTGCTGGTGCAGGCAGATGGAATTGCCTGTCATCAAAAGGTACGCCTCTATTTGCTGGACGGAACACCGGAGGGGACACCGGGAGAGCGCCTGCAATTTTCCGGCACCATTTCCGCGGCCTCCCGCACCCGGCAGGCCAATTTGCTGTCCCGGGGAGTTATGCTGACCGTGTCCCAGCAGGGGAGCATCACAAGGCAGCAGACCGAATCCCCGACACTGATGCGAAGAATGCGCATCTTTTCCCACGAAATGGGCCAGCGCATTGTCCGGCTGCTGCCGGGAGACGAGGGAACGCTCCTTTCTGCGCTGCTGTGCGGCGAAAAAGCACCCTCCGGCGGAACACTGGATCAGGCACTGTCCATCAGCGGTACACGCCATGTGACCGCCGTTTCCGGACTTCATGTGTCCATTCTGGCGGGAGCCATGGTGCAGCTGCTGGGGAAGAAGAAAGGTCTGCTGGCAGCGGTGCCGGTGATCTTCTGCTATGCGGCCATTGTGGGCTTTCCCGCATCGGTGATCCGTGCCTTTGTGCTGCATCTGTTTTGGGTGGGCTCCTTCTGGCTGAAGGAGGAAAAGGATCCTCTGACGGCGCTGGGCGCAGCGCTGCTGCTGTTGATGGTGCAGAATCCCTTTTCCTGTGTCAGCGCGGGACTGCTGCTTTCCTTTGGCGCAACGCTGGGATTGATCCTGCTGGCCGGGCCGATACAGGAGGTGCTGACCAGACCGCTGCGCAGACTTCGGGGCAAATGGTTCGAAAAGCCGCTATTTTATATTGCATCCACAACAGCATCGTCTCTGGCAGCAACGCTGTTTACACTGCCGCTGAATCTGCTGTTTTTTGAGACCGTACCGCTGCTGAGTCTGCTTTCCAATGTGCTGATCCTCTGGGCGGTAGCGCTGGGCATGGAGCTGGGCATCGGATTGCTGCTGCTTTCGCTGGTGTCCATGTCTGCGGCGGGAGTCTTTGCTGCCGTGATTGCCCGCTGGCCCCTGTGGTGGATCGTAACGGTCGTCCGTACCATTGGAAGCTTCCGTTTTGCGGCTGCTGATGCGGCCAATCTGTTTCTGGCCCTGTTCAGTCTGCTGATTCTGGTCATTCTGCTGCTGTGGAAGGGAAAGCTGCTTTCCGGCAGAAAAACGCTGACGGTCACGGTAATCCTCCTGTTGACAACGGTGCTGCTGACGGCGGCAGAGCGCACGGCCTTCGGCGAGATTCAGATCATCAATTCCGGCGGACAGGCGGCGCTGCTGATATGCGGTGACGGTATCTGTGCCGTCAACGGAGGCGCACGCCCGGACACTATGGGCGAGGCTGCGGAGGAAGCCATGCTTCGCTGGAACGGAGATCGGGCGCAGCTGGTGCTGTGTACCGGCGAAGGCTATCGGATGCAGGGCGGACTTCCCGCACTGCTGGAGACCACAAGCCCCAAAGAGGTTCTGTTGCCCTCCGGAGAGGGCGTGCTTTCCGGGGAATATGAGCCTTATGCGCCGCTGTATTATGACAGAGCAGGCGCAGTAAAGTGCGGTGACTTTACTGCGGAATTGCTTCCGGCGGGAGAAGGGGAATACCTTTGCCGCCTGAAAAGTGAGCATATGTCGCTGCTGCTGGTTGCCGGACTGAAGAAAAAGCCGGCGATTTCTGCCGCAAAGGCTTACGACTGCCGGGCCACCGTTCTGGTGGTGGACAGCGCACAGGCGCAGGATCATCAGACGCTGTATTATCTTTACAGCGGGGCCCAGCCGGAGCGCATCTACTGCATTGCCAGCGGCTATGACGGTGATGTGCCGGATACCTGCGGCGGCATCCCGATTCATATGGTGGAATCCGACGGCGCAGCCGTCCATTATGTGAGGTGAATCATTATGGCAACCAAAAAGAATACCGGCGATCCGGATGGGCTGACCTGTCTGAAGCGGGACCTTGCCGCAAACACCCCCGGCCGCCTTTACATTTTTTACGGAGAAGAAGGGTATCTGAAGCGGCATTATCTTCAGCAGCTGCGAACGATGTGCCAGGGCGCCTTTCCGGAGTTCAATGTCATTCAGCTGGACGGGGAACAGGTCTCGGTGCAGAGCCTTTCCGATGCGGTGGACAGCGTTCCCATGGGTTCGGAACGAAAGCTGGTGATCGTCCGGGATTATCCGCTGATGCAGCCCACCGGCGATCTGAAGACATATCTGCCGGAGCTGCTGGCATCGCTGCCGGAATATGTGTGTCTGGTGTTTTATTATGACGCGCTGGAGTTTAAGGCGGACAAGCGGCTGAATCTCTGGAAAATCATCCAGCAGAACGGCCTGCCGGTGGAGTTTGCCCGTTCCTCTGGCACAAGTCTGCTGCTGTGGATTCAGCGGCATTTTCAGCAGTTGGGCAAGCAGATTTCTCCGGCAGAATGCGAATATCTGGTGTTTCTCTGCGGCTCCTCCATGGACAATCTGTTGACGGAGATTCAGAAAATCGCCGCCGGCGCCCGGGAAAGCACCATTCAGCGCTCCGACATTGATGCGCTGGGCTCCCGGATATTGGAGGCCACGGTGTTCGAGCTGGTGGACAGCATCGTTGCCGGACAGCACAGCAAGGCACTGGTGACGCTGCGGGACCTGTTTGATATGAAGCAGGAGCCGGTGATGATTCTGGCGGTGATTACCAAGCAGATGCAGCGGCTTTATGGCGCAAAGCTGACCCTCAGTCGGGGCAAAACGGAAAATGATGTGGCAAAGCTGCTGGGCTACACCTCTGCCTACCCGGCCCGCCGTCTGATGCAAAGTGCCCGGCGATGCAGTCTGTCGCAGCTGCGTCAGGCACAGAGCGACTGTCTGGAGGCTGACCTTGCCCTGAAAAGCAGTCTCCCGGACGGACAGCGCACTCTGGAGCTGCTGCTTCTGCGCTTTGCGGAGGCTTCCAAATGATCCCACTGGAGCCGGTGATTCTGGTGGAGGGCAAGTATGACCAGATCAAGCTTTCCGGGATTTTTGACGGCGTGATCCTGACAACGGAGGGCTTTGGCATTTTCAAACAGCCGGAAAAGCGGGCGCTTCTGCGGCGGCTGGCGCGGGAGCGGGGAATTCTGATTTTCACCGACTCCGATGGCGCGGGCTTTGTGATTCGCAGCTATCTCAAGGGCATTCTCTCCGAAGGAAAGGTGTATCATGCCTATCTTCCGGATATTTATGGAAAGGAAAAGCGCAAGGCCCACGCCTCCCGGGAAGGCAAGCTTGGCGTGGAGGGCGTTCCCACGGAGATTATCGTGGAGGCTGTGCGGAAAAGCGGCGCACTGGAGCCTCAGCCGGTTCGCCGGGAGACGATTACCAAAGCCGATCTGTATGCGCTGGGCCTGTCCGGCGGAAAAAACAGCGTGGCAAATCGAGCTGCCCTGCTGCGGGAGCTGGAGCTGCCGGAGCATCTCACAGGAAATGCGTTGTTACAGGTGCTGAACAGCTTTTCCGATCTGGAGTCGCTGCAAGCGCTGGCCCTGCGCCTTTGGGGCGAAACGCCGGAAGTGGAATAAAGATGCGATTTCGCTCCTGAAATCGCATTTTTTCATTTTTTCTGTAAGATTTTCAAGGGTAAAGCGTCTATGATATGAGGGGGTGAGAAGATGATCTCTCCGGAACAGCTGTATCAGACCTGCTTTCGGGAGGTGTATGCCGGGCTGCTGAAGCTCTGCGGCGATGCCGGAAGGGCAGAGGAGCTGACGGCGGAAACCTTTTTGCAGGCAATGGAGCATCTGGACAGCTTTCGTGGTGAATGCTCCCTGCAAAGCTGGCTGCTGCGCATTGCAAGGAATCGTTATATTTCACAACTTCGCCGGGAAAAGCATCTGGATCGCACCGTGTCGGTGGAGGAGCTGACGCTGCCTTCTCCGGAGGACGGGCCGGAAGCACAGCTGCAGCGCAGCAGCGAGGCGCAGCGGGCACAGCAGGCGCTGCACCAACTGCCGGAGCCACAAAAGGAGGTCTTTTTGTGGCGGGTATATGGTGAACTGAGCTTCCGGGAGATCGGAAAATTGTTCGGCCGCTCGGAAAACTGGGCCTGCGTCACCTTCTATCGGGCACGGGAAAAACTACGGAAGGAATTGGAGGAATCTTCATGAATGGGGAATGCTGCATGGTGCGGGAGCTGCTGCCGCTGTATCTGGAGGATCTGACCACGCCGGAGACAACAGCGCAGATACAGGTACACTTGCAAACCTGCACGGCCTGCCAGGCGGAAAAGGCACGGCTGGAGCAGGCACTGCCGCCCAGAGAGCCGGAGCTGCCGGTGAAAAAGCTGCGAAAACTGTTGAATCGTCGTCGGCGTTTTGCGCTGCTGCTGACGGCATTGGCGGTGCTGCTGGTGGCTGTATCAGCCTTTGCATGGTTGACAGCACCGGAATATTGCAATGCCCGAGAGGCCGAACCCCGGATTCTGGAGGCAGAAGGAAGACTGTACATCACCTTCTCCGGTCGGGTACAGCACAGCTCCTGCCTGCGGACAATCAACGGCGAAAATGGCGAGTCTGAATACGCCATTGAGGCCTGGACAACGCCGCTGGATCGGGCGCATGGGGATGGACTGCAATGCATCTGCATCTCCGTGGAAGAGCATATGACTGTCTGGTTTGCACAAAACAACGGACAGGCAGATGTGCTGCTGTACGGGGAAGGAACGGGGGATGTGCGGATGCTGCTGCCGCGTCTGGCGCTGGGAAGCTATGTGACGGCGGCACTGTGTCTGGCGGCGGTGCTGGCAGCGGCAGCAGTGATCCTGCGGAAAAGCAGGCTTTGCGCTGGTTTGCTGCGGGCGCTCGCACTGCCGGTCAGCTGGCTGTGCGGCTCTGTAATTGTAAAGGGATTTGACTTTGCAAGCTATCATATCCAGCGGGATCTGGCCATGATCGCCCTGATTTCCGTGACAACACTGATAGCTTTACAGCTGTTGATACATGGGCTTGAGACGAGAAAAAAGGCTCCCCCATACGGCGGGGGAGCGGCAGAAGAGCGGCGAATGTAAGGCGGCACAGGCCGCCTTGGTGCAGAGCGTCAGATGCGGTCTGCGATACGCTGCAAGGAGGTCTCCATGCTTTCCAGAACATTCTCCACGGTATAACCGGGGCCGTAATAGATGCGCATGGGAACCGGCTCATAACGATAACGGTAGACACGGTAGGTCTCCCGGAAATCAGAGGAGCTGCACCGGGTGATTTGGGTGCAGCAGCAGGTCATGCTGCCGCAGGTGTTGCAGCAGAGACTGGATTGGCAGCAATCCACAAATAACACCGCCTTTCTGTAAAGCGCCGGCAAATGCCGGCACTCCATTCTATGCCCGTGCCGCGCCATTGACACTGACGGCACAGACTGGTATAATGCAGTGGAACGCTATTTCAGATTCAGGAGGATACTGCTATGAACCGCGCCGATCCCAATGCCATTTATGCGCTGCTGGAGCAGCTGAACATTCCTTTCCGCAAGGCAGAGCACCCCGCCGCCGCCAGCATGGAGGAACTTGCCGCCGTGGAGCAGCAGCTGCGCAGGGAAGGGAACCATGAGGCATTTTGCAAAAATCTGTTTCTCTGCAACCGGCAGAAAACCGTGTTTTATTTGCTTTTGATCCGGGAGGACAAGCGGTTTCGCACCTCCGTGGTGTCCAAGATCATTGGCGCATCCCGGCTGAGCTTTGGCGACGAAACGCATCTGTTTGACCTGCTGGGAGTGCATCCCGGTGCCATCACGCCGCTGGGACTGGCGTTTGATACGGAGCATCAGGTGCATCTGCTGGCTGACCGGGAGCTGCTGGCGCTGGATGAGATTTATGTTCACCCCTGCGCCAACACGGCGACCGTTGCCCTGAAGACTGCGGATCTGTTTGAACGGTATTTTGCCTTCACCGGTCATGTGCCCCAGCTGCTGGATATTCCGGATGAGGCGGAAGCAATGGACTGAATCGCACTGGATTCAGCATACTGCACAAAACGATCAACAAAATTTTGTGCAGTATGACGATTGACAGGCCCATAGCGCACAGCATACAATATAGATGGGCGGTAGCTCATAGAAAGCCAGAGGTTTGCCGCCTCTGGCTTTTTTGCATGGAGGGGTGTTTTATGCGTCGCACAAATCTGGTAAGTTTTAGTTTGAAACAGCTTTTCCGCACGCCACTGAAATTGGTGCTGTATTTTGTGCTGCCCGCATTGGTCGCCGCCTTTCTATGCCTCGGCCTGAATCTGTATCAATATGCATCCGACAATCTTGACGCTGTATACAACGCTTTCGAGATCGTTGCCGTCCCAGATTTTACCGCCAACATCAATTCGCAGGGGGCGTTATGTGATGACATGACCGCCGAGGATTATGTTGGCTTTTTTTCTTGTGAAGCAGAAAATTATGACCTGACACCGCTGACCCAGCTGGAGGGCGTGACAGGTTATGATGTTCGAAATCAATTTGGCGCTTATGTTTCCGGCGAAGGCGCAAAGATGTTTCAGCATGTAAACTTTTGGAATTTCTTTGAAAACTACCGGGCATCTGTTATTTGTTTTTCTGTCGCGAGTTCAGAACCACGCATTTTTGAAGCAGGAACCAGCATCGACCTTCCCGCATATGTGAAATGGGCGGCGGCAGATGAATCGGATGCTCCCGAAGCTGTGTTGTGAAATCTGGGAATGGCAAATCGTACAGAGCAGACCTTTATTCTGGAGCCGGGAAAAGAATATATTGCATTGCTGGATCGCTGGCACGGGCTGGGAACGGATGTATATCATCTGCTGGACTTAAACGACGAATCGGCCAGCTCCTTTTTCTATGTGAGCAAGTATGGTGAATATATTTATCACACAGCCGATTGGTCAAGCAGCGACGCCAGCAGTGATGTTCCGTTTTCGCCGCTGGTGGAATATTATGATGGCTTCTGGCAGACGGAGCAAGGAGATTATTTCCGCCAGACGGCAGAAGCACTGGAGTATACCAGTCATTCTCTGACGGCAGTAGCGGTCAATGATTTGAATGGAGTTCCTGCCTTTTATAACGACCGGGTCTGGATGACGGAAGGACGGGATTTCACGGAGGAGGAACTGGAATCCGGCGCAAAGGTCTGCCTCATCAGCGACTGGACGGCAAAAAATATGGACTGGAAGATCGGCGATACCATCGACATGAGTTTTTTCCCCTGTGATTACCTGTATTCCCCCGGGGATTATAGGCAGTGGTCTATTTGCCGTCAGGATACCATTGAAGCATCTCCCATTTATCATCCAGACGAAGCCGACTATCCCTCCCGCTATCACGACTTTCCCTCCATGCACATTTTTGATCAGGGCGAATATGAGATCATTGGCATTTATAATGGGCTGATGGGCATTGGCCGGAGGCGTGAAGATGATGGATTTCGCGCCACGGGAACAAATGTCATTGAAGGCACCAGCGGGAAAGGCGTTTTCTTCATGAATGTCTACATCCCCTCCAACTCCGTGGCCAATCAGCCCACGCCCAAGCTTTCTGAAAACAATACCACCCTGTGGATCAACCCGAAAAAGCTGCTGGATTTTCAGGCGGCGCTGGAATCTTCCGGCCTGACGGCCAAGCAGGAAACGGGTTACACCATGAATGTGACGGTGTATGACCACAATCTCAGCCAGCTGGCCCCCGGGCTGGAAAGCCTGTCGCAAATCAGCAAGCTGATTTTAGTGCTCTCCGGCCTGACGGCGCTTTTGACGGTAGTTGCTTTCGCCGTGTTGTACACGGTGCAAAATAAACGCCAGATTGCGGCCTTTCGGGCGATTGGCATGAGCAAGCGTCAGGTGGCGGTGCTGCTGCTGTTCGCCGTGCTCTTGGTGTGCGTCTTGGGTGCGGGTGCAGGCGCTTTCGCCGGGCAGAAAATCTCCGCACAGGTCACCCAGAGCATTCTGGAAACCGCCGCCGAAAACC
>CAZIPA010000028.1:0-26347 GCA_964541085.1 uncultured Oscillospiraceae bacterium
CTGGGCTTCGTGTAGTTTTGCTTTTTTAGTGTCTACTTTTTCTTGACAAGTGCATTTCGAAAAAATCACAGCGGCTTTTATTATATACCGGGGTTATTCCGTCAGCGACTGCAAAAATACCTGTAACAGCCGCAGCGCCGTCTCCCGATCTTTGGAGGAACAGGCGTTGAGCTGCGCCAGAATTTCCTCCATATCCGGCACACCGTCCTCGTCCTTCTGGGTCAGCACCTGATCCGGCGTAATATGCAGAACCTTGCAGATGCGAAGAAAGGTTTCCGTGCGCATATTCACCGTACCCCGCTCAATGTCGGCATAGGTGCGGTCTGATAAACCCGCAGCCTCCGCCACCTCCGTCTGGGTCATGCCCATGCGCTTCCGGAAGGACAACAGGCGATTTCCAATCATCCGCATATCAAAGATCAGCATTTTTCTTCCTCCATATCAGACTATACTGGAATTATATTTCCTGTTTTTCTTGACAAACAGGAAGAATAATGTCATAATCATAGGAAGAATTGTTCCTGTTTGAAATGAGACGAGTGGAATGAGTAAAGGAGTTGATTCGGAATGTTAAAAAGGAACAAAGTGCGATTGCTATCGGTATTTTGCGTGAGTATTGTGTTGCTGTCGCTGATACCCGGTGGCGCTGCAGCGGAGGCCAGCTCACCCACCTCCGGCAAGTGCGGAGAGAATTTGATCTGGGCGTATGATGCAAATTCCGGTACCTTGACAATCGAAGGGTCGGGAAAGATGGACGACTTTGATGTGGAGCCGGAGTTGGCGGATTGCCCGTGGGATGACTATCGGCAGGATATCAAAAAGGTAACCTTATGTGAAGACTTAACAAGCATTGGAGCTAACGCATTCAGAGTATGCAATAAACTGGAAAGCATCAATATTCCGGAAAAGGTTACCAGCATTGGAGAAAGGGCATTTTACCGCTGCGGGGGTTTAACAGAAATTTATATTCCTGCAGCGGTTACCAGTATTGGTGCGGGCGCTTTTTCGGGATGCTGGTATTTGAAAAGCATCAAAGTTGACGAGGCAAACACCAGCTTCATGGCAGATGCTTCTGGCGTTCTCTATGACTACAATCAAACCACGCTGATTTCGGCTCCGGCGGAGGGGCTGGCCGGAGCTTACACCGTTCCAGATACGGTTACCAATATTGGAGCATATGCATTTTCGGATTGCCTGGAAATAACCGACATCATCCTTCCAGACAGTGTGAATGAAATTGGGAAATGTGCTTTCTTTGGCTGCATGAAAATGGAAACTGTTAATTTGCCGGTGGGAATTGCTGTAATCAAGAGACAAACTTTCGAGGATTGCGGAAGCTTGGCCTATATTCAGATTCCGGAGTGCGTGACAGAGATCAATTTTCATGCCTTTGCTGGTTGTGTGGCACTAAAAACGGTTGTTTTACCGGAGCGAATGGATTATATTGGTTCGAGTGTTTTTCGAGACTGCTCTTCGCTGACGGGCATTCTTATTCAGAATGTTACGGAGATTGATTACGCTGCGTTTTCCGGCTGCACAAGTTTGACTTCCGTTTATTTTACTGGTAGTGCGCCTGAGATTTCGACCCAATATAATAAGACTTTTGAAGGCGTGACGGCGGATGCCTATTACCCTGAAAATGATGCCACATGGACCGAAGAAGTTCGGCAGAATTACGGCGGAACCCTGACATGGAAACCCTATGACGGGAACCACCCGCACGACTGGCAGGAGGGAAGTTGTACAGAAGCCAAATTCTGCAAGCTTTGCGGTGCGAACGACGGAGAAGCGCCGGGGCACGATTGGAAAAATGCCACCTGCACCGAGCCGAGAATCTGCAAAACCTGCGGTGAAACCGAAGGCGAAGCGCTGGCTCATGACTTCGAAAATGACAGCGAATACTGCATTTATGGCTGCGGCACAAAGAATCCAGATTATATCCCGCCTCAGACGCCAAGTGCCCCAGTGGAACCGGAATCTTCGCCCACACCTGCGCCCGTTGGTTCCTCTCCCACAACTCCCGTAGAGCCCGTGAAACCCGCTGAGCCAGTCACGCCGGACGAGTCCGTAACTCCTGTTACGCAGGAGTTGCCATTTATTGATGTGGGCGACAGATGGTACACGAAGTATGTGCGCTTCGTCTACGAAAATGGCATTATGGCCGGAGTTGCCATCGATACTTTTGAACCCGGCACTGCTACGACTCGCGGCATGATCGTGACCATGCTGGCAAGAATGAAAGGCATCGATACTTCCGTAAGTCAGCCCTGGTATGCAGCGGGTCGGGCTTGGACAATGGAAAACGGCGTTTCCGACGGTACGAATATGAGTGGCACCATCACCCGTGAACAGCTGGCGACCATGCTGTATCGTTATGCCCAGACGCAGGGCTATGATGTGTCAGCCCGTGAAGAGTTGGGAGGGTTTGCTGACGAGGAATCTGTGTCCGCATGGGCGCAGGATGGCATGCAGTGGGCAGTTGCCGTTGGTCTGATTCAGGGCAACAATGGCCAGTTGATGCCCTCCGGCAGCGCCAGCCGTGCGGAGACTGCCACAATGATTGTCCGCTTCATGCAGTCTTGCACCGCATAAGCTCTCTGCAAAACCTGAAGTATTTCTAACCCAAAGAGCTGTAGCAACCGCTACAATGCCATATCAATATTGCAACAGGCAAGCTGCGGCCCGCAGACGACAGCAACTACGATGAGGATGCAGGTAAGACGCTCTGATACTGCAATCTGACACTGCACAGCAAGCCCAAAAAACAAAGAGGAAGCTCCGGCTTCCTCTTTTTCATTCCCCTCAATAATTCTCCCGACCGTTCTGCTGATAGAGCAGGGCCTGATAGAGCATCACGGCGGCGTCGCTGCGGGTCACTTCTCCGGAGCAGCGGATGGTTCCGTCGGAAAAAGCGGGCAGAATCCCGGCGGCGTTGGCACTGCAAACTGCCTGCGCGGCCCAGGAGGGAATGCTGTCGCTGTCCGCAAAGGCGGGCTGCCGTCCGTCCCGGGGAAGGGAAAGCAGCCGGGTGAGAATGGATGCGGCCTCTCCGCGGGTAATGGCCCGGCCGGCACAGAAGGTGCGGTTGCCCAGTCCGTCCCGGATCCCCTCCACAGCGCCGGAGGTCATGGCCGCCGCCACATAGCCCTGCGCCCAGACGGGAATATCACCGTTGTCCGCCAGACCGGTGGAAACCACCGCCGTAGGCAGGGGCAGCTGCGCCACCGCCGCGGCCAGTGCCAGAAACTCCGCCCGGGTCACCGGCTTGTCCGGATAAAAGAAGGCTTCACTGCCCAGGGTTTCTCCGGAAAAAATACCCGCCTCCCGCAGCTTCAGCGCCGCATAATGGGCACTCTGCCGGGTCATATCCGTATAGGAAAAGCACTCCCGGCTGCTGCGCTTGCAGACGGCAACGGAAACCTCCGCCGGCTGGGAACGGTTGCCGTAGGGATCCACCGCCACATAGGTGAAGCTGTCTCTGCCGGATCGCCCGTTGGACTGGTAGCAAAAGCCCGTCTCCGTAATCTGGGCCGTGCCCCGCTTTCCCTGCGAGGCGATTTCAAAGGTGCAGCTGTCCCCGTCAGGGTCCACCGCCTTCAGCCCGCCGTACAGGGGCAGATCGGCATAGGTCTCATATTCCAGCGAGACGGCCACCGGCGCGCTGTTGGGAATGTCCGAGCTGTTCAGGGACACGGTCACGGCCTCTGTCCCCGCACCGCTTTCCGAAAACACCGGCAGGAAGGAAAAGAAGGTATGCACCGCATCCTCCGTTTCCGGCGTATAGGTCAGGGCAGAGAGCATGGCGGCCTCCACCGGCTGACCCGTTTCCACCGGCTGACCGGCAAGACACAGACTGCCCGTTTCCGGCAGCTGGGAAATCACAATGGCGGAAAGCCCTTCCCGGCCCCGAACACTTCCGGTAAAATCCTCCTGAGAAAAACAGATCACACGGTTCTGCCCCTCCGATTTGGAAAAGGCCGACACTGCCGGCAGCTCTGCCGATTGTCCCCAGAGGGCCAGCACCGGCGTGAACAGCGTCAGCAGCAGTCCTGCGCAAAGGCCGGATACCACCGGCAGGGACTTCCATACAATTCTGGAACGCTTCAAAATGGTTCCTCCTTTTCAAACAGTTTTGCCCTTAGTTTGCAGAAGGAAAAGGCGTTTATGAGCGGAAAAAGTCGGAAGTCCGCCGCGCACAGCGACAACGCAGGAAAAAACCGGAAGCTTTTTGCAGGAGTATACGGCAAAACGGAGAAATTTGCAGGAAATCCCCCGGCACCTCTTCCATTTTTCTTGCAATTCGTGTATAATATAAATTCCAATCGGGCAAGCCCGAAAAAGCGGCGCAGCCGCAGGGAAACGGATGAAAAGGTGGTTGCAGATTATGAACAGACATGGCGCACGGGAGCTTGTGCTCCATTTATTATATACCGGCGAATATACCGGTATGACCGGCGAACAGCTGCTGGAATCGGTGAATGAGGAACGGTTCCGCTCACTGGAGCAGGAATATTCTCTCTATCGGGAACTTCCGCCGAAACGCCAGCAGGACTATGTCCACGATGCCGTAACCGGCGTGATGGCCCATCTGCCGGAGCTGGACGGCTATATCGAAAAATATGCAGTGGGCTGGAATGTGGGCCGCATTTCCCGGGTGTCCAAATGCATCCTGCGGCTGAGTATGTATGAGCTGCTGTATCTGGGCATCCCCAAGGCCGCCTCTGTCAACGAGGCGCTGGAGCTGGCCAAGGAGTACGATTCTCCGGAGGCGGCGGGCTTTATCAACGGCATTCTGGCAGCCTTTATCCAGCAGGAAGTCAGCCTGTGAAAATGCTGTTTCTGGGACTGGACACCAGCAATTACAAAACCTCCGCGGCCCTCTACTGTCCGGAGGACGGCAGCTTTCGCCAGTGCGGCCGGCTGCTGGAGGTACCGCGGGGCAGTCTGGGTCTGCGGCAGAGCGACGCCCTGTTTCAGCACATCCGACAGCTGCCGGAGCAGGTAGAACAGGCCCGCAGGGCCATGGAGGGCAGCATCGTGGGAATCGGCTATTCTGCCCGGCCCCGGGATCTGGAGGATTCCTATATGCCCTGCTTTCTGGCGGGAGAATGCGCGGCCCGCTGTATGGCATCGGCGCTGGGCGTGCCGGTCTATGCCTTTTCCCATCAGCAGGGACATCTGGCGGCGGCCGCCCTTTCCACAGGCCGGCCGGAGCTGCTGCAAAAGCCCTTTCTGGCGTGGCATCTTTCCGGCGGCACTACCGAGCTGCTGCTGGTGCAGCCCCAGGAAGAGCGCATCATCCGGGCAGAAATTCTGGGCGGCAGCACGGATATCTCCGCAGGCCAGCTGATCGACCGGGTGGGCGTGGCGCTGGGTCTGCCGTTTCCCGCCGGGCCCTATGTGGAGCAGGCGGCGCTGGGCATTGGGGAGACAGAGCATTTTCCGGTAAAGGTGCAGTCCTGCCGGTTTTCCTTTTCCGGCGTACAGAATCAATATGAAAAACGACTGGCAGCAGGCGCCTCTCCGGAGACGGTCTGCCGCTTTGTGCTGGAAACCGTGGCGCATACCATTCTCCGTGCCACCTTACAGGCACGAAAGCAGTATCCGGAATTGCCGGTGTTGATCTCCGGCGGTGTTTCGGTGTGCTCCGTCGTGCAGCAATGCTTTGCCGGACAGGAGCAGATCTGGTTTGCCGCCCAGGGTCTGGGCGGCGATAACGCGGTAGGCACGGCGATGCTGGCCGCAATGAGGTGAAGCCATGGCAATGCAGCCCATTTCCGTTACACAGCTGACGCAATATATCAAGCTGCTGCTGGATCGAGACGAGGTGCTTTCTCAGGTCTGCGTCCGGGGCGAGCTTTCCAATTATAAGATTCATTCCTCCGGCCATCATTATTTCACCCTGAAGGATGAGGGTGCGGTGATATCCTGCGTGATGTTCCGTTCCGATGCGGCCCGTCTGCGCTTTCGTCCCGAGAGCGGCATGAAGGTGATCCTTGCGGGCCGGATCAGTCTCTTTCCCAAAAGCGGACAATATCAGATTTATGTTTCCCATATGCAGCCCGACGGCGCGGGCGAGCTGGCCGTGGCCTTTGAACAGCTGAAGCGCAGCTTGCAGGCCCAGGGCTACTTTGCGGCAGAGTACAAAAAGCCGCTGCCCCGTTTTCCCACAACCGTGGCGCTGGTCACCTCTCCCACCGGTGCGGCCGTGCGGGATATGATCCGCATTCTGGGACGGCGCTGGCCCCAGGCACAGGTGCTGGTATGCCCGGTGCGGGTGCAGGGCGAGGGTGCAGCGGAGGAAATTGCCGCCATGCTGCGTCTGGTGGACGAAAACCGGCTGGCAGATGTGATTATCACAGGCCGGGGCGGCGGTTCGCTGGAGGATCTCTGGGCCTTTAACGAAGAGCTGGTGGCACAGGCCATTTTCCGGTGTCAGACCCCGGTGATCTCTGCCGTGGGCCACGAGCCGGATGTGACCATCTCCGACTTTGTGGCAGATGTGCGGGCGGCCACGCCCTCCAATGCGGCAGAGCTGGCGGTGTGCGATCAGGCAGAGCTGCGGGCAGGACTGATGCAGCTGGAGCAGCGTCTGGAGCGGGCACAGACCCGCCGGCTGGAGCTGCTGGCACAGAGGCTGCGCCGTCTGGCAGAGCGGCCTGTGCTGCGTTCGCCGGAAAATTATCTCCAGCAGAAGGAGCTGCATCTGGAGCTGCTGCGGCAGCGTCTGGAGCATGGAGGGAACAATCTTCTGCAAAAAAAGCAAAAGCAATTTGCGGCGCTGAGTGCCCGTCTGGATGCTCTCAGTCCGCTGAAGGTGTTGGCCCGGGGCTATGCCGTGGCCACAAAGGAGGGGCAGGTGCTGCACTCGGTGGAGCAGCTTTCCCCGGGAGAAACCGTCCGTCTCCGTCTGTCTGACGGGGCGGCCCTGTGCGCCGTGGAGCGCATTGAGAAAGGGGAACAGTAACATGAAGGAAACCATCCCGTTTGAAGAGGCCATGACCCGGCTGGAACAGATCGTCAACGCGCTGGAGCGGGGCGATGCGCCGTTGGAGGAAAGCCTGAAGCTGTTTCAGGAGGGCGCAGGTCTGATCCGTCACTGCACCAGGGCGCTGGACGAGGCCCAGCAGCAGGTGAAGCTGCTGACTGTCACACCGGAGGGGCTGGAGCAGACCCCCTTCGGAGAAACGGAGGACTGAGCCATGGTGCGGGAAGTGCTGAAATGGTATGGCGCACTGGTGGAAAAGGCGCTGGCGCGGCTGCTGCCGGAGGAAGACTGTCCCCAGAGGACGCTGCTGGAAGCCTGCCGCTACAGTCTGCTGGCGGGCGGCAAGCGCATCCGGCCCTGTCTGCTGCTGGAGTTTTACCGGCTCTGCGGCGGCAACCCGCAAAAGGCGCTGCCCTTTGCCTGCGGTCTGGAGATGATCCACACCTATTCGCTGATTCACGACGATCTGCCCTGCATGGACAATGACGACTATCGCCGGGGCAGACTGTCCAACCATAAGGTCTATGGAGAGGATATGGCCACGCTGGCCGGGGATGCCCTGCTGAACCGTGCCTTTGAGGTCATGCTTTCCCAGACGGACATTCCTGCGGAACGGGCTATGGCGGGCGCTGCCTGCATCGCAAAAAACAGCGGCATTTACGGCATGATCGGCGGACAGGTGCAGGATCTTGCGCTGGAGGGAAAGCAGGCCACCCGGGAACAGCTTACGGAAATGGTGGACGGCAAAACTGCGGCGCTGCTGCGGGCTGCCTGTGTGGGCGGCTGTCTGCTGGCCGGCGGAACAGAGGAGCAGTGCAAGGCTGCGGAAGCCTACGCCGGAGCCGTGGGTCTGGCCTTCCAGATTCGGGATGATGTGCTGGATGTCACCGGCGACAGTGCCCAGCTGGGCAAGCAGGTAGGCAGCGACCGGGCCAACGACAAGAGCACCTTTGTAACGCTGCTGGGACTGGAGGGCTGTCGGCAGGAGATCGACCGTCTGACGGAAACGGCGGTACAGGCGGCAAAAACCTTCCCGGACAGCCGGTTTCTGGAGGAGCTGGCACGGGAACTGGCCACGCGGAACCATTGAGTCTGCCGCAGACAGAGAAAAGAAAGGCGGCGTAAGCCATGGAGCAGTATTCTCTGCTGGATCAGATCGACACACCAGTACAGCTGAAACAGCTGCCGGAGGCACGGCTGCCGGAGCTCTGCGAGGAGCTTCGGACATTTCTGCTGAGAAATGTGTCCCGCACGGGAGGTCATCTGGCTTCCAATCTGGGCGCGGTGGAGCTGACCGTAGCCATCCACCGGGTCTTTTCCGCCCCGCAGGATGATATCCTGTTTGATGTGGGGCATCAATGCTATGTACATAAAATCCTCACCGGCCGCCGGGAGCGGTTTTCCACCCTGCGGCAGCTGGGAGGCATCAGCGGCTTTCTCCGTCCGGGAGAGAGCGAATATGACAGTGTGATCTCCGGTCATGCATCGGCCTCCGTATCCGCGGCGCTGGGCATGGCGAGAGCCAAGCGGCTGCGGGGAGACACCTCTGCCACCGTGTGCGTCATCGGCGACGGTGCCCTTACCGGCGGAATGGCCTATGAAGCCATGAACGATGCCGGCTCCTCCGGCCTGCCGTTGATCGTGGTATTCAACGACAATGATATGTCCATCGGACACAGCGTGGGAGCGCTGGCCAAGCGTCTTTCCGCCATCCGCATCAAGCCCCGCTATTTCCGGATGAAGGAAGGCACCAAGCAGACCCTCAGCCGTCTCCCCGGCGGCGAGGATGTGATCCGGGGCATTTCCTATCTCAAGCACCGGCTGCGCACGGCGGTGCTGAAGGAAACGATTTTTGAACTGATGGGCTTTGAATATCTGGGCCCGGCAGACGGAAATGATGTGCTGGAGGCGTGTTCTCTGCTGGAGCAGGCCAAAAAGCTCAACCGCCCGGTGGTGGTGCATCTGAAAACCGTCAAGGGCAAGGGCTACCGTCCCTCCGAGCAGTCGCCGGAGGCCTATCACGGCGTGTCAGCCTTCCATCTGGATACGGGAAACCCGGTGAAAACCGGAGCCTCGGACTTCTCCGCCCATTTCGGCGAAAGCCTCTGCCGGATGGCTCGGCAGGATCACCGGATCTGTGCCGTTACGGCGGCGATGGAGGCAGGCACGGGACTTTCCGCCTTTGCGGAGGCCTATCCGGGACGATTTTTTGATGTAGGAATCGCAGAGGAACACGCCATCGGTATGGCAGCCGGACTGGCATCCCGGGGGATGCGGCCGGTGTGCGCCATTTATTCCACCTTCCTCCAGCGGGCTTATGACCAGCTGCTCCACGATGTGGCCATTGCCGGCCTGCCGGTGGTGCTGGCTGTGGACAGAGCCGGTCTGGTAGGGGCGGACGGCGAGACCCATCAGGGCATTTTTGATGTACCCTATCTGCGCACCGTCCCCGGTCTGCGTCTGTACGCCCCCGCAAGCTATGCAGAGCAGGAGACCGCCCTTTCGCTGGCCCTGTCGCAAAGCAGCCCGGCGGCGCTGCGCTATCCCAGAGGGGGAGAGGGTGCCTTTTCTCAGGATACCATGGGGCAGCCGGAGGCGCTGCTGCGGGAGGGCACGGATGTGACCCTCTGCACCTATGGCATTCTCACAAATGCGGCCCTTCAGGCGGCAGAGCTGCTGAAGGAAAAGCAGCTTCACGCCGCTGTAGTCAAGCTGAACTGGCTCCACGGGCCGGATTATCCCCTGCTGCGGCAGCAGGTGGCAAAGACCGGCAGGCTGATTGTGCTGGAGGACTGTGTGGAGCAGGGCTGTATGGGACAAAAACTGGCGGCCATGCTGGCCGAGGCGGGACAGCCGGTGCGGCTGCGTCTGCTGAATCTGAAGGAGCAGTTTATCCCCCAGGGCACGGTACAGCAGCTGTCTGCGCAATATCATCTGGATGCCGCGTCGGCGGCAGCTGCGGCGGAGGCGCTGATCCATGAGCAATGAAACACGGCTGGATGTGCTGCTGGTGGAGCGGGGACTGATCTCCGGCCGGGACAGGGCAAAGGAGCTCATCGCCCGGGGACTGGTGCTGGTCAACGGCGCTGTAGCCCAAAAGCCCTCGGAAAAATATCCTGCGGACATCCCGCTGGAGGTCGCAGGAACGGAGGCCCATTATGTCAGCCGTGCGGCGGCAAAGCTTTCCGGCGCGCTGGACAGTTTTTCCCTTTCCGTGGAGGGAAAAACCGTGCTGGATGTGGGTGCGTCCACCGGCGGCTTTACCCAGTGCGCGCTGGAACGGGGTGCCGTCCGGGTCTATGCCGTGGATGTGGGCCGGGATCAGCTGGCGCCCGCTCTACGAAGAGACCCGAGAGTTACCGATTTTCAGCAGACAGACATCCGTCTGCTGCGGGAGGAACAGCTGCCGGTGCCGCCGGAGTTTGCGGTGTGCGATGTGTCCTTCATCTCCCTGCGGCTGGTGCTGCCCCATATCCGGAGACTGCTGACAGAGGACGGGCAGGCCGTGGTGCTGATCAAGCCCCAGTTTGAGGCGGGGCGGGCCGCCGTTGGCCGGGGCGGTCTGGTGAAGGATCCTGCCGTGCATCTTCGGGTGCTGGAGGAAATGCTGGAGCAATTTCGTCTGTGCCGGTTCCGGACGGCGGGACTGATGCCGTCACCCATTCGCGGCGGAGACGGAAATGTGGAATATCTTGCCTGGCTGCGGCAAACGGGAGAGGAAGGCAGCTTTGACCTTCCCGCAGTGGTGCGCAGCGCCTGGCAAAGCAATGGGAAAGAGGTGGTACGCCCATGAATCGCATCATGGTACAGACCAATATTCTCAAGGAAAAGGCTCGGGAGGTCAGCGTGCGTGTGATCCTGCTGCTGCTGGAAAGCGGTGCAGAGGTGCTCATCTCCCGGGAACAGCAGTGCATGACAGAGCTCCTGCCCGAGTCTGCCAGAGACCGGGTGCGGCTTTTGCCGGAGGAGGAAATCTACACCGCCTGTGAAGCCATTGTGGTGGTGGGCGGCGACGGAACCATTCTGCGGACGGCAGAACCGGCTTCCCGCTGCCGCAGACCGGTGCTGGGCGTCAACTGCGGCACCATCGGCTTTATGAGTGAGATTGAGCCCCATGAGCTGGAGCTGCTGCACCAGCTGCGTCAGGGTCGCTTTACGCTGGATAACCGGATCCTGCTGGATGTGGTGGTGCAGGACAAAACGGGCCGGGAGGTCTTTCGCCGGGCGGCGCTGAACGATGCGGTGGTCAGCCGTGGCTTTATCAACAAAGTGCTGCCCCTGACGGTGTGCGTAGACGGGCAGGAGGTCTTTTCCTTCGGCGGAGACGGCGTGATTATTGCCACACCCACCGGCTCCACCGCCTATTCTCTGGCGGCCGGCGGCCCGGTGCTGGCCCCCTCCAGCGACTGTTTTGTGGTCACGCCCATCTGTCCCCATTCTCTGTCGGTGAAATCCTTTGTAATCAACGCCGGCAGCGAGGTGGTCGTCATCCCGGACTGCCAATCCCGACAGGTGTTTCTGTCCCCCGATGGAGAGGACTATCAGCTGAAGGACGGCGACAGAGTGATTCTGAAAAAATCCCAACAGAGCTTTTCCCTGCTGCGCATCAAGGGACAGGGCTTTTATGAGATCATCCGTCAAAAATTAACGAATGCGAGGTCAGAACGATGAAATTCAAGCGACAGGCAGCCATTCTGGAAATCATCAGCAATCACGAGATCAAGACTCAGGAGGAGCTTTCCGACTATCTCCGCCAGCGGGGCTACAATACCACCCAGGCCACCATCTCCCGTGATATCAAGGAGCTGCGTCTGATTAAGGTGGCCTCTCATTCCGGCGGCTATCGCTATTCCACCCCGGATCAGAGCGGCTCTGTGACCCACATGACCCGCCTGAAAAATATCTTTCGGGAATGTGTGGTCAAGGTGGATATGGCCCAGAATCTGGTGGTGCTCAAGACGCTGGTGGGCATGGCCAACGCCGCCGCTGCGGCCATTGATGCCATGAAGGTCAAGGACATCGTGGGCACGCTGGCCGGGGACGATAACATTCTGGTGATTCTCCGCACCACGGAAGAGGCCGAACGCTTCTGCGAGCTGGTGACGGAGATGCTGGCCTAAGCCGGGGAAAGCATCATGCTGCAAGAGCTTGTCATTGAAAATATTGCTGTGATCCAGCGGGCAGAGCTGCGCTTTCAGCGGGGCTTTTCCGTACTGTCCGGCGAGACCGGCGCGGGAAAATCCATTATCATTGACGCGCTGAACGCCATTCTGGGCGGCAGAGTCAGCAGAGAACTGATCCGCACCGGTGAGAGCCGGGCCTGCGTGTCTGCCGTCTTTACGGATATCAGCCCGGAGACAGAGCAGCTTCTGCGGGAGCAGGGCCTGCCGGTGGAGGAAACACTGGTGCTGCGCCGGGAAATGGAGCAGGACGGCAGAAACAGCTGCCGGGTGAATGGCCGCCCGGTGAATCTTTCCCTGCTGAAGGCGCTGGGCACGGGACTGGTGAATATTTACGGCCAGCATGACGGCCAGCATCTGCTGAACGAGCAGCTGCATCTGGGCTATCTGGATCGCTTCGGCGGGCTGGAAACGGCGCTGGAGGACTATCACCGGCAATATGAGGCCCTGCTGCAGCTGAACCGCAGACTGCGGGCTCTTTCCATGAGCGCCGCAGAGCAGGAACGCCGCCGTCAGACCCTGCCGGAGGATATCCGCCGCCTGGCGGAGGCCAATGTGCAGCCCGGGGAGCAGGACGAGCTGCTGGCCCGCAGGTTACAGCTGCAAAGCAGTGAAAAAATCACCGCCGGACTGGCGGAGACCGGTGTACTGCTGGACGGAGACGAACAGCAGGCCGGTGTGTGCGCTCTGCTGGAGCAGGCGAAAAAAGCCATGCGCCGCAGTGCGAAATACAGCGCCGAGGCGGAAGGTCTGGAAAAGCGTCTGCTGGAGCTGTCTGTCCTGTCGGAGGAACTGTCCTCCGGACTGGCCGATGCCCTTTCCCGGCAGCAGTATACCCCGGAAGCGCTGGAGGAAACGGAGCGCCGTCTGGAGCTGATCTCCCGTCTGTGCATCCGTTTTGGCGTGTCGGCAGATGAGCTTGCTGCCCATCAGGCCGCACTGGAGGAGGAGCTGGCTGCGCTGGAAAATCTGGAGGGCAGCATGGACGGTCTGAAGGAGGAATATGCCGCTGGCCGGGAAGCACTGTACCAACAGGCGGGACAGCTGCATACCCTGCGCTGTCAGGCTGCCGAGGCGCTGTCCGCACAGGTGGAGGCCCAGCTGCGGGAGCTGGATCTGACCCATGCCCGCTTTCAGGTGGAGGTGGAGGATCTGCGCTCGGACACCCAGACCCGTTTTACCAAGCGGGGCACGGACAATGTACGCTTTTTGCTGTCCGCCAATGCCGGTGAGGATTTGAAGCCGCTGGCAAAGGTGGCCTCCGGCGGCGAGCTGTCCCGGATCATGCTGGCGCTGAAAACTGTGCTGTCTCAGGGAGAACAGCAGGTGACGGCGATTTTTGACGAGGTGGATGCCGGTGTGTCCGGCAGAGCCGCCAGCCGGGTGGGAGAAAAGCTTTACGCCATCGGACGGCAGCGGCAGGTGCTCTGCGTCACCCATCTTCCGCAGATTTCCTGTCTGGCAGACTGGCAGTATCATGTGAGCAAGCACAGCGAAAATGGCCGGACTTACACGGCGGTGCGTCTGCTGGATGCGGACGGCAGGGCAGAGGAAATCGCCCGGATGAATGCCGGACTTCATGTGACACAGGCCACGCTGGAGGGCGCACGGGAGCTGCTGCGGCAGGCCGAGCACTACAAGCAGACCCTGTGCCGCTGATACAAGCCGTTAAAAAACTGCCGGACAGCTGGAAAATCCCTGTCCGGCAGTTGCTTTTTCGAAAAATACCGCTATAATAATACAGTGATAATTTATCCGGAAAAAGCAGAGGAAAAGCATATGCGAATTGTAGTAAAAATCGGAACCTCCACGCTGACCCATGCCACCGGCCGTCTGAACATTCGCCGGGTGGAGCAGCTGTGCAAGGTGATCTCCGACCTGAAAAACGCGGGCCATCAGCTGGTGCTGGTGTCCTCGGGAGCCATCGGCATGGGCGTGGGCAAGCTGTCCCTGAAGGAGCGCCCCTGCGACATCCCCGGCAAACAGGCTGCCGCCGCCGTGGGACAGTGCGAGCTGATGTATGTTTATGACAAATTGTTTTCGGAATACAGCCATGTGGTAGCTCAGCTGCTCATCACCGGGGAGGATATCGAGAACCCCCGCCGGGCGGAAAACTTCCACAACACCCTCTTCCGCCTGCTGGAGCTGGGCACACTGCCCATCATCAATGAAAACGACACGATCGCCACGGATGAGATCGTCATCGGCGATAATGACACGCTGGGTGCCATTGTAGCAAAAACCATCGGTGCCGATCTGCTGGTGCTGCTGTCCGACATTGACGGCCTGTTTACCGCAAATCCCCAGCAGGATGCCCATGCCCGCCTGATCCCCACGGTGACGGAAATCACTCCGGAGCTGGAGGCCCTTGCCTGCGGCGCAGGCTCGGCGCTGGGCACGGGAGGAATGCAGACCAAGCTGGAGGCCGCGAAAATCGCCACGGCAGCCGGTGTGGAGATGGTCATTGCCAACGGCGCAAGACCGGAAAATCTTTATGAGATTGCGGCGGGCAAGCCCTGCGGTACACACTTTTTCGCAAAAGGAGGCAAAAAGGCATGACCACACAGAAGATTCTGGAACAGGCAAAACAGGCGGCGGCGCTGCCGCTGCTGGAAACAGAGGAAAAAAATCAGGCGCTGCGGCATATGGCGGCGGCGCTGGTGCGGAGCACAGAGGAAATCCTGGATGCCAACCGTGCCGATGTGGAACAGGCCCGGGGCAGCGTCACCAGTGTGATGCTGGATCGTCTCACACTGACGCCGGAGCGCATTGTCTCCATGGCAAAGGGCATCCGGGATGTGGCCACTCTGCCCGATCCGGTGGGAGAGGTGCTGTCCGAGCTGCGGCGGGAGGACGGTCTGTGGATCCGCAAGCTGGCCGTGCCCATGGGCGTGGTAGCCATTATTTATGAGAGCCGTCCCAATGTGACCTCTGATGCGGCGGCGCTGGCGCTGAAATCCGGCAACGCCTGTATTCTGCGCTGCGGAAAGGAGGCCATCCGTTCCTCCACCGCCATTGTCAAGGCCATGCAGACGGGACTTTCGGAATGCGGACTGGACATCACCCGCATTCAGATCATCGAGGATACTTCCCGGCAAAGCGCGGTGCAGCTGATGCAGGCCGAGGGCTATGTGGACCTGCTGATTCCCCGGGGCGGCGCTGGCCTGATCCGCACCTGTATGCAGCAGGCAACCGTGCCCTGCATCCAGACCGGCACCGGCATCTGCCATATTTTCGTGGACGAAAGTGCCGACCCGGAAATGGCCCTGAACATCATTGAAAACGCCAAAACCAGCCGTCCCTCCGTGTGCAATGCGGCAGAGGTGCTGCTGGTGCATCGGGCCATTGCGGAGACCTTTTTGCCCCGGCTGGCCCAGCGGCTGTGCGCACCCGGTGCTGTCCATCCGGTATCCCTGCGCTGCGATTCCCGGGCGGCAGCGGTGCTGAAGCTGCCGGAGGCCGGGCCGGATGCCTTTGATACGGAGTTTCTGGACTATATTCTGGCGGTGGCCGTGGTGGACGATCTGGAGGGGGCGCTGGCGCACATTGCTGCCCATTCCACTCACCACAGTGAAGCCATCATCACCCAGTCGGAGGAGAACGCCCTGCGCTTTACCCGCAGCGTGGATAGCGCCGCCGTCTATGTCAACGCCTCCACCCGCTTTACCGACGGAGGGGAGTTCGGCCTTGGCTGTGAAATGGGCATTTCCACACAAAAACTCCACGCCCGTGGCCCCATGGGTCTGCGGGAGCTGACCACCTGTAAATATGTAATTCTGGGAAACGGACAGATCAGGAGGTAAATTTATGGAAGCTGTGCAATTTGGTTTTATCGGCGCGGGAAATATGGGCTCGGCTCTGCTGCGGGCCATGGGAAAACAGACGGACAGCATTCTGGTGTCCGATCATACCCCCGCCAAGGCAGAACAGCTGGCGGCAGAGCTGCACATTCAGGCCGGAACCAACGGGGACATTGCCCGCCGCTGCCGGATGATTTTTCTGGCGGTGAAGCCGCAGGCTATGCAGGCGGCGCTGGACGAGCTGCGGGAGCCGCTGTATCGTCGGCTGGATCAGGGAGAGCCGGTCACGCTGGTGACGATGGCGGCAGGTGTCACTCTGGACACGCTGGAAAAAATGCTGGGCAGAACCTGCTCCATGCTGCGCATCATGCCCAACACGCCGGTGGCTGTGGGGCAAGGCGTGGCACTTTACACTGCCCAGCGTATGATGGATGAAGCGGCGCAGCAGGCCTTTCTGAAGGCGCTGGCCCCGGCAGGTCAGCTGGTGGAACTGCCGGAGTATCAGATCGACGCAGCCAGCGCGGTTTCCGGCTGCGGCCCTGCTTATGTTTACCAGTTTTTACACGCCATGGCCATGGGCGGTGTGCGCTGCGGCCTGCGCTATGATACGGCCCTGAAGCTGGCGGCCCAGACGGCAGCCGGTGCGGCCCATATGGTGCTGGAGACCGGAGAAAATCCGGAGCTGCTGAAGGTGAAGGTTTGCAGCCCCGCCGGCACCACCGTTGAAGGGGTCAAGGCGCTGGAGGACCATGCCTTTTCCGCCACGGTGATGGAAGCCGTCTCCGCTGCCTATCGCCGCACGCTGGAGCTGAAGGCCCGGGACTGACCGGCCAGCGAAAGCCACCGGAAAAGGAGGAAGCATCATGTCGGGCATCATCCTGTATCAATCCAAATACGGCGCTACGAAAAAATATGCCCTGTGGCTGGCGGAGGAAACGGGATTTTTGGTGAAAGAGACGAAAGCGGTAACGGCAGCAGCGCTGAAGTCCTTCGACACGATCCTGCTGGGCGGCGGTATTTACGCCTCCGGCATTGCGGGATTATCCTTTCTGAAAAAGAATCTGACAGCGCTGCAAGGGAAAAAACTACTGATTTTCGCCGTAGGAGCCTCTCCTTATGAGGAAAATGCCTTTCGGGAGCTGACCTGCCGGAATCTGACCGGGCCGCTGAAGGACATCCCCTGCTTTTATTGCCGGGGCGCATGGACACCGGAGACGATGACGATGATCGACCGGAACCTGTGTAAAATGCTGCAAAAATCCCTTGCCAAACGACCACCGGAATCACTGACACCTTTGGAAGAGGCCATGCTGGAGGCCGGAAACTCCCACTGTGACTGGACTGACCGGCACTATCTGGAACCCATTCTGAAGGCCCTTTGATTTGTGAAATGTAAAAAAGAAAGGCGCAGGGCCTGCCCGCCGGGCACTCTGCGCCTTTTTGTATTTTGTGCTGTAAAGTCGGCATATTACCGGAAAAGGGGTGCGGCTGAATGCCGTGCAGGGGTAAGCCGCTCCAAAATGCGTTACGCCGGGGTGTTTTCCATGAGCCACTCCGCCCATTTGGCGTAATATTTGCCGTAGGGATGGGTGTTGTCGCCGGTATATTCCTTGGCCAGCGCACCGTTTTCGTCGTCAAAAACGGGATTCACATCAATGTAAAAAATGTGCTGGTTGTCGGCGTAGGCCGCCTGTGCCAGATTCATCCGGTCGATGTTGCTGTTGTTGAAGGTCTTATCGCTGTCCGAACGGGCAGAGGTCACATGGAGACTGGCCTCCAGAATCAGATAGGCGTCCGGCTGTAATTCCCGGATTTTAGAAACAACTTCGCCATATTTTTCCACTGTTGAATTGAAATTGTAGCCCAGCTCGTTGATGCCCAGCATAAGATACACCCGGTCATACTGCCGCCCGGTGAGCACATCCTCCAGCAGCGTGCCCTTTTCCCAGCCGCCCACAGAGCTCTCCTTTTTGAAGGCCGTATAGACGCTCATGCCGGTATAGGCATAAAAATCCGCATCCGGAATGCCGGAATATTCCGCCAGACCCACGGTGCGGCTGTCGCCGATGAACAGTGCGTTGACAAAGGGCTCCTCCGGCTTCACCGGTTCCTTCGGCTCCTGCGAAGGATCGGGCGCTACCGGCAGCTCCCAGGGATCCCCGGCCGACGGAGAGACTGCGGGAATATTCGGCGTGTCCGATGCCTCCGGCTCCTTTGGCGCTTCCGGCACGGTTACAGGCGCCTGCGGCTCCGGCAGAGAGGGGGGAACAGGCTCCTCCGGCTGAGAAAGCTCCGGCGCGTCCGGCGTTTCCGACTCCTCCGGAGACAAAGTATCCTCTGCGGCAAGGGGAAGAATGCCCATCTCCTTCCACACAAAGGGCAGGGAGATCAGCATCGTCACCAGCAAAAGAAATAAAAACGGTGTTTTCAAAAATTGTTTCATAGCAGCACCCGGACTTAATAGCGGAAATACAGGAAGGGATCGTTCAATCCCCGATAGAGACAATAGATAGCGCCCCAGAAAATCGCCAGCAGAATGGGGATGGACAGGGGAGATTTATCCAGCTTTTTCCACAGCCGTTTGGCCCACGGCAGACAGAGGAAAATGCCGATCAGCAGCAGCACACCGTACAGCCTGCCATATTTCAGCCAGTCTCCGGCCATGATACCGGCCCAGCTGCCGTTTAGCGGGAACAGTCGGCTAAAATAGATTCCCAGCTGTTGCAGGTCGGTAATGGCGAACAGCATCCAGGACAGGGGAATCAGAAAAATCATGTATAGATGTCCCAGCACTGGGCGGCGCTCCAGCTGCCGTTTCAGACCCAGCCGCTCCAGCAGCATCAGCACAAACAGCAGCAGGCCCCAGAGCAGGAAATTCCAGCTGGCTCCGTGCCAGAAGCCGGTGAGCAGCCAGACCACCAGCAGATTGCGGATGGTTTTCGCCATACCGTTGCGGCTGCCGCCCAGCGGGATGTAAATATATTCCCGGAACCATGCGCCCAGCGTGATATGCCACCGCCGCCAGAACTCCGTCATGCTCAGAGAAAGATAGGGATCGGAAAAATTCTCCGGCAGCGGCAGTCCCAGCACCTCGCCCAGACCCATGGCCATAAGCGAATAGCCGTAAAAATCAAAGTACGGCTGGAGACTGTAGCCAACGGCGCCCATCCAGGCCAGCGGCGTGGAAATGCCCTCATAGCCGATGGCGGCAATGTCGCTCCAAAGGGAACCGATGCGGTTGGCCACCAGCACCTTCAGCCCCAGACCCAGCACAAACAGCCGTGCGCCCCGGTCTGCCTGTGCCCAGGACAGCTTGCGTTCCCGCAGCGGCTGCGACAGGGAAGCATAGGAGGCCAGCGGGCCGGAGGTCAGCTTGGAAAACAGACTGACATAGAGGCCAAACCGCAGCAGCGAACTCTCCGGCGGCATTTTCTGCCGGTAGACATCAATTAAATAAGAGAGGATCTGGAAGGTGTAAAAGCTGATTCCCAGCGGCAGCACCAGCTCCCATCTCCGGTCGGGCAGGCTCTGGCCGGACACCGCACCCCACAGGGAGAACAGATTGTCCCGGAAAAAGCCTGCATATTTGAACACCACCAGCCAACCTGCATTGTAAATGATTCCCAGAATCAACAGCGGCTTCCGCCCCGGCTGACCATAGCCCAGATGCAGACCAAGCCGCCAGTTGACGACAATGGCGGCCAGCAAAAGCAGCATATGAACCGGCGTTTCCCACGCGCCATAGGCATAAAAGGCCAGACTTCCCAGCAGCAAAATACCGTTCCGCCAGCGGGCGGGTACCAGTGCATAAATCAGGAAAAAGGCCGGAACAAACAGAAACAGAAAGGGCAGACTGCTGAATACCACAACATACCTCCGGGCCGTCGGCTTGCTGCGAAAAGCGCCTCATGCAGCCGACATCATCTATAGTATAATAGACCCTGCCGGACGGTGCAAGCGCTTTTTTTATAAAAATATATCTTAAGATTTCCCGGAAAATATTCCGGTCAAGGCTCCTGCCGATGGCGGGGCAGGGCAGTCTGATTTTCCGGCTGAAATTCCGTCATGGTTCCCCAGAAGCGCTTTGGCATATTAGTCTGACGGCAGGCGGGATTATAGCGCCCTTCAATGCCGATGGTATCGTAAAACCGGGTCCAGAGTCTGCGATAAAGCAGCTCAGATTCCTCCGCCGGGGGCAGCTTCAGCTGAGCCAGCGGCACGATCTTATGCACACCGCCGCTGTAGAGCAGCGCCATCCGGTGGGTGCGGTCATAGATCAAAAAGCTTTCCCCCGGCATCCGTGCCCGAAAATGCTTCAGCAGCAGGGGCAGCACCTGATTTTTCGGTTCGATCTCCGCCGCCAGCGCACCGCCATACTGAGAAAACCGGGTAAAGCCCTTCAAAAGATGAGCCTCGGAGAGTACATTCTGCGCCGCCGTAAAAATGGTATGCACCCGGGGCTCGGTCAGCTGCCGCAGCACCTTCGGCCCCTGCTGATAGCCCAGCCGGAGAAAGCGCAGAATGGCCAGCTCCCGTTCCTCCATACAGGAGAGAAAGGCCAGCTCCACCCAGCGCAGCGCCGCCGGGCCGATTTTTTCCGGGATGGAACGCAGCACCCGCCGGGCCTGTTCCTCCTGGGTGGGGACAATGATCCGGGTGAGCAGCGAGGGCTGATCCTCCTCCTCCGGCAAAATGGCCAGCGGATCCTCCCGCCGGTAAAAGGCCCGGAACACGCAGCACAGCAGCCCGTCAAAGCTGCCGTCATAAAGATAGATTACATCTGACCGGTAAGACACGCCCTCACATCCTCCATGGTAGGGTCAAACAGGCTCAGCTGGTCTGCCTGACCCATGGTTTCCAGCGCCGCATCGGAAAGCAGCGCCCGCAAAATGGAATTGTGCTCCATCCGGATTCCCGGCATGGCTCTGCCGCCACACAGCAGAAAATACTTTGCCCGCTTGAGCACAACCCCCAGCTTTTTCAGTCCGGCAAAATCCAGCTGTCCCGCCCGCCGGGCCGACAGGATGCGCCGTGCACTTTTCACACCGATCCCCGGCACCCGCAGCAGCGTCTCATAATCCGCCCGGTTCACCTCCACAGGAAACTGCTCCATGTGCCGCAGCGCCCAGCCGCACTTGGGATCCACATAGGGGTTGAAGTTGGGATTGTCCGCATCCAGCAGCTCCTCCGCCTGAAAATGATAATACCGCAGCAGCCAGTCTGCCTGATACAGCCGATGCTCCCGCAAAAGCGGCGGCCGGGTGGTCAGGGCGGGCAGATTCCGATGCTCCACCACCGGCAGATAGGCCGAGTAAAACACCCGCTTCAGAGCGTATTTTTCATACAGCGCCGAGGACAGCCGGAGGATTTGCAGATCGGTCTCCGGCGTGGCTCCTACAATGAGCTGGGTGCTCTGGCCCGCCGGCGCAAAGCGGGGCGCGTGACGATAGCGTGCGATTTCCTCCTTGCCCTGGGCAATGCCGTCCCGGAGAAAGGCCATGGGCTTCAGAATGTCCTCCCGATGCTTGTCCGGTGCCAGCAGTGCCAGACTCTGGCGGGAAGGCAGCTCGATATTGACGCTCATCCGGTCAGCCAGCGCCGCCAGCCGGGACAGCAGCAGGGGACTGGCCCCGGGAATGGCCTTGGCATGAATATAGCCGTAAAACTGATATTCCTCCCGCAAAATGCGAATGGTCTCCAGCATCAGCTCACAGGTATGATCCGGGCTCTGCACCACCGCGCTGGACAGAAACAGCCCCTCGATATAATTCCGCCGGTAAAACTGGATGGTCAGATCGGCCAGCTCCCGGGGGGTAAAGCTGGCCCGGGGACTGTCGTTGGTGCGCCGGTTGACGCAATAGGCGCAGTCATAGCAGCAGGCGTTGCTTTGCAGCACCTTCAGCAGGGTGATGCATCTTCCGTCTGAGGCAAAGCTGTGACAGCAGCCGCAGGCCATAGTGGCCCCCAGTCCGCCGGGGCGGGAGGAACGATCCAGTCCGCTGGAGGTACAGGCAGCGTCATATTTCGCCGCATCCGCCAGAATCGTCAGCTTTTCCAGAACATCCATGCTGTGCCTCCTAAAATCGAACATTTGTTTGCTAAAGAAAATATAGCACATATGTTCGATTTTGTAAACCCTTTCCGGAGAAAAAGTCAAAATCCCCGGAAACAGGATTGTATTTCCGGAAAAATACCGGTATAATAAAAATCGCAAATTGTCCCCAAGGAGGATGTACCATGAAAAATGAAGCGTTGCAGGCCCTTTCCCGGGAGCAGCTGGAGGAGCTGATCTCCATCTACTGCAAGGACTGGCTGGCCATGGACGGTGTCTGGTTCCAGTCCTCCGAACGCCGGTTCGGCATGGAGCTGGCCATGGAGCAGGATGTGGAGATCTGGAAGCAGTTTACCGTCATCGAGGCCAAAAAGCTCAAGGCCTTTCTGCATCTGCCGGAGCGGGCCGGGCTGGAGGGTCTGGAGCAGGCACTGCGTCTGCGTCTGTATGCCAATATCAACCGGGATGAAATTCTGCGGGAGGGCAACCGCCTGATTTATCGCACGCTGGACTGCCGGGTACAGACGGCCCGCAGCCGGAAAAATCTTCCCTGGCATCCCTGCAAGGCCGTGGGCGAGGTGGAATATGCCGGCTTTGCCCGGGAAATTGACGATCGGATCACCTGCCGTGCCCTGAGCTGCTATCCGGAAAAAACCGATGACAGCTGCGCTTGCAGCTGGGAGTTTACGCTGGAGGAATGATGGAGCTTTACGGAACGCTGGGCCCCGCCTGCGGAAAGGCAGACCTGCTGGAGCAAATGCTGGAGGCGGGCATGACGGGGATACGGCTGAATCTTTCTCACGCCACCCTGCGGGAAAGTCTTCCGCTGCTGGAGCAGCTGCATCTGGCAGCCCGTCGCCGGGGTGTCCGGCCCGAGCTGCTGATCGACCTGCAAGGGCCTGAGCTGCGGACGGGAACCGAGGGTCTGCCCCTGTCGTTGCGGGAGGGAGAGCTTTTGCCCCTGAAGCGTTTAGCTCTGCCGGAAATGCTGGAAGCGGCGCTGGAGCCGGAGATGGAGCTGCTGCTGGATGACGGCAAACTGTGCGTCCGGGTGCTGCCGGAGGGCCGGGGAAGGGTGCTGCGGGGCGGCATACTGAAGCCACGGAAAAGCGTGGCTGTTTCCGGCCTGTCGCTGGCGCTGCCGGTGCTGACAGAGGAAGACCGGGCGCATCTGGCACAGGCAGAGGCCTATGGCGTCACCGGCGTAATGCAGTCCTTTGTCCGCAGCCGGGAGGATGTGGAAACGGTGAAGGCAGCCCTGCGGGGCACCGGTCTGCGCCTGTTTGCCAAGCTGGAAAATCAGGAGGGTCTGCGCACCCTGCCGGAGTGGATTCATCTGCCGGATATGCTGGTGATCGCCCGGGGAGACTTGGGCAATGCGGTTCCCCTCTGGGAGCTTCCGGCGGTGCAGAAACGGGTATCCGGACTGGCACGAAAGGCGGGCAAGCCCTTTTTGGTGGTAACACAGCTGCTGGCCTCCATGGAACAGGCGGCAGTGCCCACCCGGGCAGAGGTCAGCGATATTTTCAATGCGGTGGCAGACGGCGCAGCGGCGCTGATGCTCACCGGTGAGACCGCAGCGGGCAGATATCCGGTGGAGGCCATGAAAATGCTCTGCCGCACGGCCCACAGCGCGGAACAATTTTTGCGGGAAAGAGAGGAAACGGAAGATGGATTATATTGAGGTGCGGGTCACCACCACCCATGACGCGGCAGAGCTGCTGGCGGATCAGCTGGCAGAGATCACCGGCGGCTGTTCGGTGGACGATCCCCAGACCATTGAGGATTTCATTCAGGCCCCGGTGAAGCGCTGGGACTATATCGAGGAGCAGCTGTTTGACAACCCCAGCCGGGAGCCCTCGGTCTGCTGCTATCTCAGCCCGGATGAGGACGGCGCCCGGCGGCTGAAGGAAATGGGCACCCTGCTGGCAGAGCTGAAGGAACAGGACGAAGCCGGATTTTACGGCAGCCTGAAGCTGGAGGTCTCTCCCGTGCGCAGCGAGGACTGGGAAAACAACTGGAAGCAATATTACAAGCCCTTCCCGGTGGGCGAGCGTCTGTTTGTCTGTCCCAGCTGGGAACAGGCGGAGGTTCCTCAGGGCCGGACGCTGCTGACCATGGATCCCGCTTCCAGCTTTGGCACCGGCTCCCACGCCACCACACGGATGTGCATGGAACAACTGGATGCCCTGTCGCTGGACGGCGCAAGGATTCTGGATGTGGGCTGCGGCAGCGGCATTCTGGCCTGTACGGCACTGCTGCTGGGCGGAAAACACGCACTGGCCTGTGACATCGAGGAAAATGCCATGCGGGTCACGGCGGAAAATATGGACAAAAACGGCCTGACCGGTCTGCGCTACAGCACCCGCTGCGGCGATCTGCTGTCCGACCCGGCCCTGCGGCAGGAGCTGGCGGAAAAGGGCCCCTATGATGTGATTCTTGCCAACATCGTGGCCGATGTGCTCATCGCCATGGCAGACCATCTCCCCGGGTGGCTGGCCGCCGGAGGACACCTGATTCTTTCCGGCATCATTGACACCCGTGCCGAGGAGGTTCGGCAGGCATTCCGCCGGGCTGGCATGGTGATCGTCAACGAAATCGCCCGGGACGGCTGGGTTATGCTGTGCTGTATGCGGGGAAATTGAAATATTTTTCTGAAAAAATTCAAAAATTCCGTCTGAGAAATGGACAAACGGAGTTTCATTTGTTATAATACTCTTTGGCTGCGAGGAAAACTTCATGCGGTTTTTTGTTTCTGCCCAACAGGTCAGCGGCGATACCCTGTCGCTGGATACCGGGGATGCCCAGCATATTTCACGGGTTTTACGGATGCGCCCCGGCGAGGAGATCACCGTCTGCTGTGATGACGGACACATTTATCAATGTGCGCTGGCACAGGTAGGCAAGGACTTCGCCACGGCAACCATCCTGTCCGCCACCCCCTTCGATAACGAGCCCTCGGCCTTTGTAACGGTTTACGCCGGTCTGGCCAAGGGAGATCGCTTTGATTATCTGATTCAGAAGGCGGTGGAGTGCGGTGCGTCCCACATTGTCCCCTTTGAATCCCGCTATTGCGTGGTTCGGGTGGAGGATCGGGACAGGCAAAAAAAGCAGCAGCGCTATGCCCGCATTGCGCTGGAGGCATCCAAGCAATGCCAGCGTTCCCGCCCGGTGACGGTGGGGGAGATCGTCTCCTTCCGGGAGGCGGCAGCGATGGCAGGGGAGGCACAGTGCGCCCTGTTCCTGTATGAAAAGGAAAATCGGCAGAGCCTTTCACAGGTGCTGCGGCAGCATCAGCAGAGTACCAGCTTTGCGGTGATGACCGGGCCGGAGGGCGGCTTTTCCCAGCAGGAGGCGGAGCTGGCGCTGGAAGCAGGTCTGCATTGCGTATCCATCGGGCCCCGGATCCTGCGCTGTGAAACGGCGCCGGTGGCGGCAGTCTGCGCCATTATGTACCAAACAGGCAATTTTGATATCGGAGAGTGAGCTTCATTGAACGAGAAAAATCGGAAGAAACAGCAGGCACAGGAGCTTGTGACCAATCGGGTTATGGCTATTTTTGTTTATGTTGTGCTGCTGCTTTGGGGAATGTCTTGGCTGAATCGGCTGATGACCTTCGGCACCACCTATATGATCGGCCGCAGACTGAATCTGGCGCTGGTGCTGGTGAGTGCGGCGGTCACGCTGGTGATGCTCTGGCTGACCTGGACACAGCAGAAAAAAGGCACCTTCCGAAAGGACAGGGTCTTCAATCCTGCTCTGTACTGCCTGATGGCGGCGGCCTTCTGCATCAGCTGCCTGATTATGCGCCTGAGCTTTGAAAACGGAGCGCACATTGTCTATGTGTTCCTGCCTCTGTGTGCGGTGCTGTACCTGATCTATTATGTGTACGAGCGGCAGTTTTTCTCCTGCTGTGTGCTGGAGGCGCTGTCCATCGGCGCGGTTTACTGCGTGTATCGCTCTGTCACCGAGGGCAAGCTGCTGCTGGTGCTGGCGGGCCTTCTGTGCGTGGCCGGCGGTGCGATGGCGCTGCTGGGGAAAAAGGACAGCAAGCTGCTGCGCACGCTGCTGGGCCGTCAGTATGACAAACAGTATATCCTGCTGACCTGCCTGCTGACGCTGGCCGCCATGGTTCTGGCGGTGCTGCTGCGGGGCAGCGCGGCGCTGATTCTGTGCATCGTGCTGGGCGTATATCTGCTGGCCTCCGCCGTTTATTTCACCATCAAGGCCATGTGACCCCCGCTCTCCCAATCCGCAATCTCCGCACCCGGAAAATGGCAGGTGTTCATAAAACAGTGTTAGCCAAATAACACGAAATGAGCATCTG
>CAZIPA010000029.1:0-25845 GCA_964541085.1 uncultured Oscillospiraceae bacterium
AAAAGTAGACACCCACACTTTTGTGAGTGTCTACTTTCATTTTACAAGTGCACGCAATCGCAGAGATTGCGGGCTTTTTGTATGTGTAAAACTGTTATTCGTGCTGGCCGCAGAAATGAATGTTGTAATTCCGCAGGGCGGCAGAGATGATATTCAGCGCAGCTTCCCGGCCGTTCACATCACCGGCCACCGTTTCCTTGCCCTCCAGCGCCTTATACACCGAGAAAAAGTGGGCCATCTCATCAAAGATATGGCTGGGCAGATCCATAATGTCATGATACATATTGTACATGGGATCGGAGAAGGGGATGGCGATGATCTTCTCATCGTTCTTTCCGCCGTCGGTCATGGAGATATAGCCGATGGGATAGCAACGCACCAGCGTCAGCGGCTCCAGCGACTCCGAGCACAGCACCAGCACATCCAGCGGGTCATTGTCGTCACCATAGGTGCGGGGAATGAAGCCGTAGTTGGCGGGGTAGTGGGTGGAGGTATAGAGGATGCGATCCAGAATCAGAAAGCCGGTTTCCTTGTCCAGCTCATATTTTTTCTTGCCGCCCTTGGGAATCTCAATGACCGCCAGAAAGTCATCGGGATGAATGCGGTTGGGATTTGTATCGTGCCAGATATTCATGATAATACCGTTCTCCTTTTTGCGGAAAATCCGCATATCTCAGTATAGCACGGCAAAACACAAAACGCAACGCCGTTTTGCGGGAAAATCCATTCTTTCCGGTTCTGAAACGGACAGGCCGGACATACCCTTGGAACAAAGGGAGATGAAACTATGCAGGATACCATGGAGCAGAGAAAAAGCTTTCATACGGCGGCGGCGCTGCTGCCGGAACGGCTCTGGCGGGCGGCCTACAGTCTGTCGGAGGCGGAGCAGGCCCGCTGCGAGGAGCTTCGTGTGCGGCTGGACAGACCTCTGGCGGCAACGGTGGGCGGAAAAACGGTTTTGCTGGGAAAAGAGCCAGTGCTGCCGGTGCGGGCAGAGCTGGAGGAGGTGCTGGCGCGGGCAACGGAAAGCTCGGTACATACCTATCTGGAGCAGCTGCGGCAGGGCTTTCTCACCACAAAGCACGGTCACCGTCTGGGCCTCTGCGCCCAGGCACCGGAGGGAAAAAACCGCAGCCTGCGGGGACTGTCCTCCATCAACCTCCGCATTGCGCGGCAGATATCCTCTGCCGGACAGGAGCTTCCGCTGGGCGGAGAGGGAGATTTTCAGAGCACTCTGATTCTGGCCCCGCCGGGTGCGGGAAAAACCACCCTTCTGCGGGAGCTGTGCCGCCGTCTGTCCCGGCATCAGCGGGTGGCGATTGCCGACGAGCGCTATGAGCTGGCGGCCTGTATGGGCGGTGCGCCACGCTTTCAGATCGGGCAGTGCGATGTAATGTCCGGCGGGCGAAAAAGCGAAACCATTCCCATGCTGCTGCGGGCCATGTCCCCGCAGATCCTTGCAGTGGATGAGATCACGGAGGAGGAAGACTGCAAAAGTCTCCTTTCCTGCGTGGGCTGCGGCTGCCAGCTACTGGCCACGGCTCACGGCAGCACCCTTGGCGACCTGTCCCGCCGTCCGGCCTATCAGACACTGCTGCACGGGGGAATCTTCCGGCAGGTGATTCTGATTCAGTGTCAGGCCGGAGAGCGAAGCTATCTGCTCCAGCCGCTGCCCCAGGGACTGTGAATCGTCTGCTGGGTGCGGGTCTGCTGGTGCTGGGTGCGGGACTGCTGGGACAGCTGCTCACCGGGGCGCTGCGCCAGAAGCGGGAAATGCTGCGGGAGCTGACAGGCTTTTTGCGGCTGCTGCGGGCAGAGCTGCTGCAAAGAGGAACGCCGCTGGCGGACATTTTTCAGCTGCAGGCCCGGCAGAATACCCCGCTGAAAAGTCTCTGGCAGGACTGCGCCGCCCGGCTGCACCGGGGGATTCCCGCAAGACAGGCCATGGAAGCGCTGGTGCAGAGCGTGGAAAAAGCGCTGCCGGAGGCCGGACAGTGTTTGCGGGAGCTTTCCCGGACGCTGGGAAATTATGATGGGGAAACACAGGCAGAGCACTGTCTCCGGGCCTGTCTTTCTCTGGAGGAACAGGAGAAACAGCTTCAGACCATGCTGGCGGAAAAGGGCAGGCTCTATCGGGCGCTGTCTCTTTCGCTGGGCGCAGTGCTGGCGCTGATGCTTTGGTGACGAGGAAATAACATGGATGTGGATTTGATTTTCAAGGTGGCGGCCATCGGCATTCTGGTGGCGGTGCTGAATCAGCTGCTGGTGCGTTCCGGCCGAGAGGAACAGGCTATGATGACCACATTGGCCGGTCTGATCGTGGTTATGATGATTCTCATCGGCGAGATCAGCGATATGTTCCGGCTGATTAAGCAGACCTTTGGCCTATGAGCGTCTCATGGCTGGGAAAGCTGCTTTTGACAGCGCTGCTTGCCGTTTGCCTGATGCAGCTGCTGCGGGGAAAGGGGAGCGCGCTGGCACCGCTGTGCAGTCTGGCGGTCTGTCTGGTGCTGCTGTGGGCTCTGCTGGCACCGGCTTCGGCACTGTGGCAGAAATGGCAGGAGATGCTGTCCTCTGTTGGCATGGAAAGTGCCCTGTTTCTGCCGCTTGTAAAGGTGCTTGGCATTACAGAGCTGACCCGCATTTCCGCCGAACTTTGCCGGGATGCCGGGGAAAAAGCCGTCGCCGCCGGTGTGGAGCTGGGCGGGGCGGTGGCGGCGCTGCTGTGTGCCTATCCGCTGGCCCAGCGGGCGCTGGAGCTCATCGGCGGGCTGGGCAGCTGAGCCTGCTGCTGATGCTTCTGCTTTTGCTGCTGACGGCCCCCTGTATGGCAGAGGATACCAATGAATCTCTGCGAAGGGCATTGCCTTCACAGGCCGCGGAATTGCTGGAGGATACGCCTGTAACCGGCGCAAGCCCCGGGGATACTCTTTCCGCTCTGTGGCAGCAGGGAATTGCGCTGCTGCGGGACAATCTGCGGGAGGCTGTGCGCCCGGCGTTCCAGACGGCAGCGGTGTGTCTGCTGCTGTCTCTGCTGGAGCAATTTTCCAAAGCCTCCGGCGTGACCCTGCCCTCCGGCATTCCACGGCTGGCCGGAGCCACTGCCATTCTGCTGCTGACGCTGGAACAGCAGCGCTCCATGGCGGCGCAATGCCGTGCTTCCATTGAACAGCTGGATGACTTTACACGGGTTCTGATTACTGTGTTTACCGGCGCTTCTGTCGCTGCTGGAAGGCCCGCCTCCGCAGCCGCCTCCGCCGGTGCGGCCATGCTGTTTTCCGACGGCCTGTTTCAGCTGTCCCTGAAGCTGTTTCTGCCTATGACCACGATCTTTCTCCTGCTGTGCTATGGCGGAAGCATCACGGAAAACGCCCTGCTGCAGCAGGGTTCCCGGCTGATTCGATGGGCAATGCAAAAGCTGATGCGGATTTTTCTGACGGCCTATTTCGCCTATCTGTCCCTGACGGGACTGGTGACCGGCGCGGCGGATGCTGCCGCCGTGCGCACTGCGCAGACCCTGACCAGTGCCGTTCCGCTGGTGGGAAATATCCTTTCCGGCGCTTCGGAAACGCTGCTGACCGGTGCCGCGGCACTGCGGGCGGGGGTGGGCTTTTTCGGATTTGTGGGGGCACTGGCCATTTGCCTGATCCCGTTTCTTCAGGCACTTTGCCATATGCTGGTATTTCGTCTGCTGGCCCTGCTGGCAGAAAGCTATGCGGAGGGAGGCGTTCGAACCATGCTGCACGGCGTTTCTGACACCTATGGAATGCTGCTGGGCATTCTGGGTGCCTGCTGCGTACTGCAATTCATCACCATTGTGGTGAGCCTGACGGTGATTCGCGCATGACGGCGCTGGGAAAGGCGCTGCTGCAACTGACGGCAGGAGGCTTGCTGTGTGCGGGAGCCCTGTCGCTGGGCGGACAGGGGACGAAAAAGGAGCTGGTGCGCTTTTGCTGTGCCTGTCTCATGCTGATTCTGGTGATGACTGCGCTGCCCTCCGGTCAGCTGCCCCGGCTTTCGCTGGATGCCCGGGAAGCCGAGCTTGCCCGGACGGTGGAGGATGCACAGGCACAGATGCTGGAGCAGCTGCTGCTTCAGACGGAGGAAAGGCTGGCCCGGGAGGTGGAGCGGCTGTCGTCGCTGGAGGGCATTTCCGGCACAGCCCGGGTCATATGCGCCCGGCAGCAGCAGGAAATCACTGTGGAGCGGGTGGAGCTGGAGCTGTCTTCCGCCTCGCCGGAGCGTCTGTCCCAACTGACAGAGACCCTCTGCCGCCAGCTGGCGATTTCCCGGGAACAGATCGAACTACGGGAGGAAAGGGAATGAAGCTGTTTGACAAATGGCGGCCGGCATATTTGCGGGAGCTGCTCCATAAATATCAATATGTCCTGCTGGTGTGCGGGCTGGGACTGGCGCTGATGCTGTGGCCCGGGGGAGAAAAGGCGGAGAAGCAGACAGCCTCGGAAGTGTCGGAAGATGCGCAGGACAGCACCGCCGGGCTGGAGGAACAGCTGGAGCACATTCTGGCGCAGATGGAGGGCGTAGGCCGGGTACAGGTGCTGCTGACCGTCAAAAGCGGCAGCGAAAGCATCTATGCCTACAACAAAACCGAATCCGGCAGCGGAGAAGGCGCAAGCGCATCTCTGTCCCGACAGGCGCAGCTGGTAACGGTCAGTGAGGATGGAAATCAGATCCCCGTGACCCGGCGGCAGGAAGGCCCGGTGTATCAGGGTGCGGCAGTGGTATGTGACGGCGGCGGAAGTCCTTCGGTACAGCTGGCTGTCACCCGGGTGGTGCAGTCGCTCACCGGCATTTCCAGCGACCATATCGTGATCTCAAAAATGAAACAATAGGAGGCACATCCATGAAAAAACGAGGAGCGATTTATTCCGTGGTGGCGCTGATGCTGTGCGTGGCAGTTTATCTGAACTGGTATTACAGCAAGGGCGAGGGACTGACGGAGGAGGAGCAGCAGGCCGGCGGCAAGGTGCTGGGAGAATCCATTCTGGTGGACGGCGTTACCGGCACCGGAGAAGAGCTTCCCGCAGCCGAAACAGCGGCCCGTCAGGGCGAAGCCTATTTTGCCCAGGCCCGGCTTTCCCGCCAGCAGGCCAGAGATGAGGCGGTGAACATTCTCACCCAGACGGCGGAGAACGAGGGCGCAGCAGAGGAAGCCCGCACCGCCGCCAGCACCAGCATCCAGCTGATGGCAGGCAACGCCATGGTGGAGGCCCGGATCGAAAGCCTTGTCATCGCCAAGGGCTATCAGGACTGCGTGGCCTTTGTCAACGACAGCAGCGTCAATGTGATCGTTGCCAAAACGGAAACCGGCCTTCAGGATACCGATGTGGCCCGCATCCGGGACATCGTTATCAGTGAGGCCAATGTGGCGGCGGAGGCCATTCGCATCATTGAAGCAGAATAAAGCTCTTGCCAAATGGGAAAAAATCCGGTAGAATAGAGCCATCATACCAAAGGAGCTGAAGACCATGGCTGAAGAAAAGGCATATTTGGACTTGCGTGAGGAGGATGGCCTGATCCGTGTTTCCTATGCGGCACTGGGCGAGATCGCAGCGGAAGCGGCACAGGCAGTTCCCGGCGTGGCTGCTCTGGCCAGTGTGCCTCAGGCCGCGGTAAAGGGCGTGCAGATTCATCTCAGCGAGATCGGTGTCTGCACCATGGATGTACACATTCTGGCCGCGCAGGGAACCGTGTTTTCCCAGACGGCAAAGGCAGTTCAGCGGGCAGTCAAGCTGGCAGTGGATGCCGCCGCCGGCATCGAGCTGGCCGCCGTCAATGTGTTCGTGGCCGGTGTAGCACTGCGGTGAAGCGGTGCGTAATTTACACTGCAAATGATTCCAAATGTGTTTCCGCAAAGGGTAGATACCGGGGAAATGCAGAAGGCTCTGACTCCAGATTTCTTCCCCTGCTGTAGTTATGATCCTACAGGGGGGGATTTTTTGTATCTGTTCCGAGCGGTTCACTTTTCTACCCCGCGTTGACACCGGGCGGCGGGCGGGGTATAATTTCAGCGGAGAGACACAACGGCGGGGAGGATGGCCCATGAAGAAAATTGTAATCATAGGCGGCGGCGCGGCAGGCATGGCGGCGGCGATCGCGGCGGCGGATGAGGACAGAAGCGCGGAGGTGCGTATTCTGGAGCGGCTGGACAGCCCGGGAAAAAAGCTGCTGGCCACCGGCAACGGCCGCTGCAATCTGACCAACCGATATGCAGCCCCGGCACATTATCGAACCTCCTCTCCGGCGGCGCTGGAACGGATATTTTGCGGCATGACACCGGAGAGCGTGCTGGATTTTTTCCGGCAGCTGGGCCTCTGGTGCGCCGAGGAGGATGAGGGCCGCTGGTATCCCCGCAGCCGTCAGGCAGCAGCCGTGGCGGAGATTTTACAGCTGGCGCTGCACCGGAGAGGCATCTGGACGGAGTGCGCCTGTCCGGTCACGGCAATCTCCAAAAGAGAGCAGGGCTTTGTGCTGGAAAGTGCCGACGGAAGAAAGCAGTTTGCCGACGCGGTGATTCTGACCTCCGGCGGAAAGGCGGCGGGCAAGCTGGGCTCAGACGGCAGCGGCTATCGTCTTGCCAAGTCCATGGGCCATCATTGGGCGCCACTGTATCCGGCGCTGGTGCCGCTGAAATGTGATATGTCCCGCTGGGGCAGTCTGAAGGGCATCCGTGCCGAGGCGGGCCTGCGGCTGCTGGCGGGAGAGACGCTGCTGGGCGAAGAGCAGGGAGAGGTGCAGTTTACGGAATACGGCCTGTCCGGCATTCCCGTGATGCAGCTTTCCGGCTGCCTGGCCGGAAAAGTGCCGGGGGCAGCCGCGGCAGCGGAGCTGGATCTGTTCCCGGAGACGGAGGAGGAACTCCTTTTGCAGGAACTGCGCCGGAGAAAGCAGCAGGACGGTGCGCTGTCCTGTGAACAGCTGCTGCTGGGCATGGTGCATCCCCGGCTGGGCTGGGCGGTGCTGCGGGATGTGGGCGTTGCCTCTCTGTCCCTGCCGGTGAAGGAATTGTCGGAGCAGACCCTGCGCCGGGTGGCCTGTGATCTGAAGCACTGGCGCTTTCCCGTGCTGGGAACCCAGGGCTATGACAGCGCCCAGGTCTCCGGCGGCGGCATTCTGCTGGAAGAAATACAGCCGGAAACCATGGAATCCACCCTGCAGCCCGGCCTGTATTTTGCGGGAGAGATTCTGGATGTAGCGGGCGACTGCGGCGGCTACAATCTGCATTTTGCCTGGTGCAGCGGCATTCGGGCGGGAAAAAACGCAGCCGGCAGATAAAACAGGCATCCTTTCCTCTCCGGCAGCATAAGCTGGAGTGGGTGATGCAGGCATGAAACGAATCGCGGCAGGGGCACTGTGTCTGGTGCTGCTGCTTTCCGGCTGCGGAGATGCACGGTGTACACCGGCGCAGCTGATGGAGGAATATCAGGATACACTGGCACAGGCCCGCTTTCAGGTGCGAACCTGCGGCGGTTTTGCCTGTACCTACCGGCTGGAGCTTACGGAGACGGCGGCGGGCTTTTCCGTCACGGTGCTGGAGCCTGCCTCGGTGGCGGGCATACGGGCGGAGATACTGCCGGACGGCAGCGCCATCTGCTACGAAGATGTGACGCTGGATACGCTGCTGCCGGAGCCGGGAGGCTATGCGCCGGCGGATGTGCTGCCCGGTCTGCTGCGCCAGCTGCGGGAGACGATCCCGGCCGGGCTGGGAACGGTGCAGACCACGGCGGGAAAGCGCCTTCAGGCGGAATATCAGACGGTTTTCGCTGACGGCACCCTGTCGGTCAAACAGCTGCTGCTGCATCCGGAGACACTGTATCCGGAGAGCGCCGAGCTGTATCTGGACGGAGAACTGCTGCTGGCGGTGAAGTTTGAAGAATTTTCGCTGACCCGGCGGGAACCGGTTGCGTCGGAGCCCCGGCTGTGGTATACTGAAGCTGTCACCGAAGACGCCCTGCGGCCATAGCATGGAATGTGACACGCCGCGGCATTTCACGGGGTGAAACCTGTAGCCCCATGATTAAAAAGCGTCACCGCGTGGAATGATATGGTTGCGGACTTGTCCGACTTGATTCCTGCGGAGCGTGATACAGTGGAACATCAACCAAATATCGTCAGACGCGGCGAGATCTATTATGCGGATCTCAGTCCGGTGGTAGGCAGCGAGCAGGGCGGGATGCGCCCGGTGCTGATCGTGCAGAATGATGTGGGCAACCGTTACAGTCCCACCGTCATCGCCGCCGCCATCACATCCCAGCAGAACAAGGCCCGAATGCCCACCCATATCGAACTGGAGGCAAGGAGCTTTGGCCTTTCCCGCAATTCCGTGGTGCTGCTGGAACAGATGCGGACGCTGGACAAACGCCGTCTGCGGGACCGCATGGGCTGTTTGGATCAGGCGGCCATGGAACGGGTGGATGGCGCGATTGCCATCAGTCTGGGACTTCGTCCCGGGCGGGAAGCTTCAACGGAGGGATAATGTGAAAGAAAAAAAGTGGGGAATCCGGATCATCTGCGTGCTGACGGGCCTGCTGATGGCCATCGGATGCTTTGCCATTGCGGCGGAATACGGTAGCCAGAGCGACCCGTTGGTCACGCTGAGCTACATAAATGAGGTTCTGCTGCCGGAGACAAAAGCCGAATTGGACGCAAAAATCAGTCAGACCGTCAGCGATTATGACCAGACCTTGCAGCAGCAGACCGGTGCGCTGGAGGACTATGTGGACGGACAGCTGAGAAATTATGCCTCCGGCCAGGTGGACAGCAGTCTCATCGACCAGATCGCCGCTGCCGTGGTGCAGCAGATGGGCGGCACGACGGCCTCCAACAGCGCCAGCTGGTCTGTGGTGCAGATTCCTGCGGGCGCGCAGGTGTCCTGCGGCGTGGGCTGCCAGATCATTCTGCGTTCCGGCACGGCGGTATGTGTGGCAGCCGGCACTCCGGGGCTGGTGGACCTGAGCGATGCGGAATCGCTGAACAACGGTCAGGCCATGACCGCCAATCATCTCTATCTGGTAAACACCGAGGGCCGGGGCTTTTCCTCCGCCCAGGGCTGCTCCGTGCTGATTGCCGGAGACTACACCGTTTCCTGAAGAAAATCAAAGGTGACACGCCTCTTTAATAAAGAAAAGGGGGATGGGCTTGCAGGAGCAATTTATGCGTCTGGCGCTAGAACAGGCCCAGCTGGCCCGGGCACTGGGCGAGGTGCCGGTGGGCTGTGTAATTGTAAAGGGCGGTCAGGTGATCGGACGGGGCTATAATCGCCGGGAAACGGACAAAACCGTGCTGGGCCATGCGGAGCTGATGGCCATGCAGCAGGCGGAACAGGCGCTGGGAGACTGGCGGCTCACCGGCTGTACCCTGTATGTGACGCTGGAGCCCTGCCCCATGTGCGCCGGAGCGCTGCTCAATGCCCGGCCCGAGGCCGTGGTTTACGGTGCCACCGACCCGGTGTTTGGTGCCTGCGGCGGCGTGATGAACCTGTTTGAAGAGGCATTCGGCGTTCGTCCCCGCCTGTATAAGGGCATACTGGCGGAAGAATGTGCCGGACTGCTGCGGGATTTTTTCGCGCAGCTGCGAAAAAAATAATCCATATCTGCGCAAACTGAGACAGCGGAAGCTGTCTCTTTTTTTAGCACTCCGGCGCGAGAGGAGAAAGCTCTGACGAAAAGTTACCAGTTTGTTCACATCTTTTTTGGAAAAAGGGTTGACATTCGGGGAAAAAGTGGTAAGCTATGTTTAGCACTCGGAGATGATGAGTGCTAAAAAATGAAAGGAGGAGAGCCTGTGGAGCTTCCGGAGAGAAAACGAAGGATTCTGAAGGCCATTGTGGAAAGCTATATTGACACGGCAGAGCCTGTGGGCTCCAAAACGCTGGCAGACAGCTTTGACACACCCATCTCCTCCGCAACCATCCGCAACGAGATGAGCGAGCTGGAGGAGCTGGGCTATCTGGAAAAGCCCCATGTGTCCGCCGGACGCATTCCTTCCTTTGCGGCCTATCGCCTCTATGTGAACGAGCTGATGGAGCAGACCCGGGTGGCCAGCAACGAGCTGGAGGCCATGCGTCTGATGATGGAGGCCAAGATGAAGGAGATCGGCAATATCATGGTCTCCGCCTCCAAGGTCATCGGCGAAATGACCCAGCACACGGCAGTGTCCATGATTTCCCGCAAGGGCGGCGACCGGGTGAAAAAATGCGAACTCATCACGGTGGATCAGGGCAGAAGCTATGCGGTGGTGCTTGTCACCGGCAGCGATGTGAAAAACAAAATGTTGCGGCTTCAGGAGCCGGTAGACCCCTCTACGGCCGCCATGCTGTCTGCGGCGCTGAATATGGCCATTGAACAGAATCAGCTGGAGCAGCTTTTGACCTCGGTGGCACAGGGCATGGGCGAGAATTCTCAGGTGTGCCGCATGACCGCCGAAATTCTGGAGTTTATCCGCACCACAGAGGCGGGAGACCGTCCGGAGGTGTATATCGACGGTGCGGCGAGACTGCTGGACAACCGGGAGTTTCAGAATACCGGCCGGGCCCGGGAGCTGCTGGAATACTTCTCCGACCGGAGCCGGGTGGGCGAGCTGCTGGAAACGGCGGACGGAAGTCCCATCAATGTGCGCATCGGGCCGGAGCTTCAGGATCCCAGTATGCGGGATGCGGGACTGGTATTTACCAGCTATGATATTGACCAGAACACCAAGGGCATCGTGGGCATCATTGCCCCGGCCAGAATGGATTATGCCGATGTGTGCGCAAAGCTGGCGGCCTTTACACAGGCCATCCGCAGCGTCATGGGTCGGCCTGTGAAACAACTAAAGGATGCAGGTGAGAACGACGATGAGCGAAGAAAAGAAAACGCCTGAGGTTCAGGAAGCGCAGCCCGCAGCGGCAGCGCCGGAGCAGCAGCCTCAGCAGCCGGAAACGGAAGCTGCCAAAACCAGAGGCAAGGAAAAAGCAGACAAAAAGCACACGGCAAGGCTGGAGGAAAAGATTCACCAGCTGGAAGAGGAAGCCGCAAAAAAGGCGGAAACCTATATGCGGGTGCTGGCGGAATATGACAACTTCCGCAAGCGTACCCAGAAGGAGCGGGAAAACACCTATCAGGATGCGCAGATCAGCACCATCGGTCTGCTGCTGCCGGTGCTGGACAATCTGGAACGGGCCGCAGCCGCTGCCGAAGCGGATGAGGGCGTCCGGATGATTCTCAAGCAGTTTCAGGATATCCTGACCAAGTGTGGCGTGGCCGAGTGCGGAAAAGAGGGCGAGGCCTTCGATCCCAACTTCCATAATGCGGTGCTTCATCAGGAGGGCGAGGGCAGCGGAGACGCGGTGATCGCACAGGTGCTGCAAAAGGGCTACACCCTGAATGGCCGCCTGATCCGTCCCGCCATGGTGAAAACCACCGACTGAGCAAATGTGTGAAAACCCCCTTTCGGGTTCATGATAAAATAAAAAATAACGAATAGATTTTATGGAGGAACTTATTTATGGCTAAGATTATCGGTATTGACCTGGGTACTACAAACTCCTGTGTGGCCGTCATCGAGGGCGGCGAGCCTGTTGTGATCCCCAACGCCGAAGGCGCTCGGACGACGCCTTCCGTGGTTGCCTTCTCCAAGACCGGAGAGCGCATGGTGGGTCAGGTTGCAAAGCGTCAGGCTGTCTCCAACCCCCAGCGCACCATCAGCTCCATCAAGCGGCAGATGGGTACCGACCACAAGACGGAGATCGACGGCAAGAGCTATACGCCCCAGGAAATCTCCGCAATGATTCTGCAAAAGCTGAAGACCGACGCCGAAGCTTATCTGGGCGACCGGGTGACGGAGGCTGTCATCACCGTTCCCGCTTACTTCACCGACGCACAGCGTCAGGCCACCAAGGATGCCGGTAAGATCGCCGGTCTGGATGTAAAGCGCATCATCAACGAGCCCACGGCCGCTGCGCTGGCCTATGGCATGGACAAGGAATCCGAGCAGAAGGTCATGGTTTACGACCTGGGCGGCGGTACCTTCGATGTGTCCCTGCTGAACATCGGTGACGGCACCATCGAGGTTCTGGCTACCGCCGGCAACAACCGTCTGGGCGGCGATGACTTTGATGATCGCATCGTGCAGTGGATGCTGTCCGAGTTCCGCAAGGATCAGGGCGTGGATCTGTCCGGCGACCGGATGGCCATGCAGCGTCTGAAGGAAGCCGCCGAAAAGGCCAAGATTGAGCTGTCCGGCGTGACCTCCAGCAACATCAATCTGCCCTATATCTTCGCCGATGCCAACGGCAGCCGCCATCTGGATCTGACCCTGACCCGTGCCAAGTTTGACGAGCTGACCCGAGATCTGGTGGAAGCCACCACCGGCCCCGTGCGTCAGGTGCTCAGCGATTCCGGCGTCAGCACCTCTGAGATCGCCAAGGTTCTGCTGGTGGGCGGCTCCAGCCGTATCCCCGCCGTGCAGGAGGCCGTGAAGAAGATCACCGGCAAGGAAGGCTTCAAGGGCATCAACCCCGACGAGTGCGTGGCCATGGGCGCTGCCATTCAGGGCGGCGTGCTGGGCGGCGAGGTGAAGGACCTGCTGCTGCTGGATGTTACACCTCTGAGCCTGGGCATCGAGACGCTGGGCGGTGTCTGCACCCGCATCATCGAGCGCAACACCACCATCCCCACCAACAAGAAGCAGATTTTCTCCACCGCTGCCGACGGCCAGACCTCTGTTGAGATCCATGTGCTGCAGGGCGAGCGTGAGATGGCTGCCGGCAACAAGACCCTGGGCAAGTTCCATCTGGACGGCATTCCCGCCGCGCCCCGCGGTGTGCCTCAGATCGAGGTGGCCTTTGATATCGACTCCAACGGCATCGTGAATGTGTCCGCCAAGGATCTGGGCACCGGCAAGGAGCAGAAGATCACCATCACCTCCTCCACCAATATGTCCAAGGAAGACATTGACAAGGCCGTGCAGGATGCTGAACGGTTTGCCGCCGAGGACAAGAAGAACAAGGAAGCCGTGGATGTGCGCAACGAGGCCGAGAGCCTGGTCTACCAGACTGAAAAGTCTCTGGGTGAGCTGGGCGACAAGATCTCCGCTGAGGAAAAGGCCAATGTGGAGGCTGCCTGCGGCAAGCTGAAGGAGACGCTGAAGGGCACCGATGTGGAAGCCATCAAGGCCGACACCGAGGCCGTGAAGCAGGCATTCTATGCCGTGGCCGAGAAGATGTATGCCCAGTCTGCGGCCGCACAGGGCGCAGAGGGAGCCGCCGCCGGTCAGGCTGGAGCCCAGCAGGGTGCCAACGGCGAAACCGTTTACGACGCGGATTATAAAGTTGTGGACGAGGACGAAAAGAAATAATTGATCGCAGGCGATTTGGCGCGGCGGGGCTTTTGCCCCGCCATCCGCCTGTATATTACACAGTAGGAGAAGAGCAGACATATGGCGGAACAGCGCGATTTATATGAGATTCTGGAGCTCCAGAAGGGGGCTTCGGAGGACGAGATCAAAAAGGCCTACCGTCGGCTGGCCAAGAAATACCATCCGGATCTGAATCCCGGTGACAAAACCGCCGAGCAGAAGATGAAAGAGGCCAACGGGGCCTACGAGATTTTGTCCGATGCGGAAAAAAAGGCCCGCTACGACCAGTTCGGCTTTGCGGGCATTGATCCCAATTATGCCGGTGGACAGGGCGGCGCAGGCGGCTTTGGCGGCTTTCAGGATTTTGATCTGGGCGATATTTTCGGCTCCATGTTCGGCGGCGGCTTTGGCGGCAGCACCCAGCGGGGGCGCAGCGGCCCGAGAAAGGGCGAAACCCTGCGGATTTCCCTTCAGCTGACCTTTGAAGAGGCAGTGTTCGGCTGCGAAAAGAGCGTCAGCGTCACCCGTGACGAGGCGTGTAAGGATTGCGGCGGTACCGGCGCGAAAAAGGGAACTCAGCCGGAGACCTGTCCGGTCTGCCGCGGCACCGGTCAGGTAAAGTCTACCCAGCGCACGCCCTTCGGCGTATTTTCCAGCAGCAGTCCCTGTCAGAACTGCCGGGGCACGGGCCGGATTATCAAGGAGCCCTGCCACAGCTGCAACGGCGCGGGCCGGGTGCGTAAGAGCCGCACCATCAAGGTGAGCATTCCCGCCGGTATCGACGACGGCCAGACCATCTCTCTCCGGGGCGAGGGCAACGGCGGCGTACAGGGCGGGCCTGCGGGCGATCTGTATGTGACGGTTTCCGTGCGGGAGCATAAAATCTTCCAGCGGGACGGTCAGGATATTCTGCTGGAAATGCCCGTTTCCTTTGTACAGGCCACGCTGGGCGCAACCATTACCGTTCCCACAGTGGACGGCAAGGTGGAATATGAGATTCCCGAGGGCACCCAGACCGGAACGGTTTTCCGTCTGCGGGGCAAGGGCGTTCCCAATGTCAACGGCCGGGGCCGGGGCGACCAGTATGTCAAGGTCAATGTGGAGATTCCCAAAGACCTGAACCATGAGCAGAAGGAGCTGCTGCGGAAGTTCGAGGAGAGCACCGGCGACAGCTGCTATGCCCAGCGCAAGGGCTTCTTCAAAAAGATGAAGGACCTGTTCAAGGACACGAAAAACTGAATCAGCAAGGCTCTGCCGGGTCAGGCAGAGCCTTTTTCGGCGCATAAAAGGCACATAAAAATGAGGTTTGACAGCGGCCTGATTTTCGGATAAACTATATTAGTTGTGAGCATGAACGAAAAGGAGGAGTTCCATGGCGAAGACGGCACATCGCTATGACAACGAGAGCATTTCCGCCCTGAAGGGAGCCGACCGGGTACGCAAGCGCCCCGGCGTCATTTTTGGCTCTGACGGACTGGAAGGCTGCGAACACGCTTTTTTTGAGATACTGTCCAACTCCATCGACGAGGCCAGAGAGGGCCACGGCAGTCTGATCTATGTGACCCGCTATCTGGATCATTCCATTCAGGTGGAGGATTTTGGCCGGGGTATGCCGCTGGATTATAACGAAAAGGAGCAGCGCTATAACTGGGAGCTGATTTACTGCGAGCTGTATGCCGGCGGAAAATACAGCAACGACAGCGGTGAAAACTATGAATACTCTCTTGGCCTGAACGGCTTGGGTGCCTGCGCCACCCAGTATTCCTCGGAGTTTTTCAATGTCGTCTCCCGCCGGGACGGCTTTGAATACCGGCTGCACTTTGAGCACGGCGAAAACAAAACCACCGCCCCTCACGGGCTGGAAAAGCAGCCCTTTACCGGCAGAAAAACCGGTACGCTTCAGCATTTCAAGCCGGATATTCAGGTGTTCACCGACATTGACATTCCGCTGGAGTTTTACCGTCAGACCCTGAAGCGGCAGGCGGTGGTCAATGCGGGACTGAAATTCATTCTGAAAAATGAAACCGCCCCCGGCCAGTTTGAAACCGAAGAGTTCCTGTATGAAAACGGCATTCAGGACTATGTGGCCGAGCTGGCAGGGGAAAGCGCCCTGACCCTGCCCCGCTATTATAAAACCGAGCGCACCGGCCGGGACCGTCCGGACAAGCCGGAATACCGGGTAAAGGTGGAGGCGGCCTTCTGCTTTACCAACACCACGCCGCTGGTGGAGTATTATCACAACTCCTCCTTTCTGGAGCACGGCGGCGCACCGGACAAGGCGGCTCGCTCTGCCTTTGTTTCCGCCCTGGATGCCTATCTGAAGCAGACGGGAAAATACCAGAAAAACGAGAGCAAGGTCAACTGGAACGACATCTCCGACAGTCTGCTGCTGGTGACCAACGGCTTTTCCACCTACACCTCCTACGAGAATCAGACGAAAAAGGCCATCACCAACAAATTCATTCAGGATATGATGACTGAGTTTCTGCGGGCATCGCTGGAGGTCTACTTCATCGAAAACCGGCAGGAGGCGGATCGGATCGCCGAGCAGGTGCTGGTGAACAAGCGGGCCCGGGAGCAGTCGGAGCGTACCCGGCTGAATCTGAAAAAGAAGCTGTCCGGTACGCTGGACATCACCAACCGGGTGCAGAAATTTGTGGACTGCCGCACCAAGGACCCCGCCCGGCGGGAGCTGTATATTGTGGAGGGCGACTCTGCATTGGGCTCGGTCAAGCAGGGAAGAGATGCGGAATATCAGGCCATCATGCCGGTGCGGGGCAAGATTTTGAACTGCCTGAAGGTGGAATATGACCGCATTTTCAAAAGCGAGATCATCACCGATCTGCTGCGGGTGTTGGGCTGCGGCGTAGAGGTCAAGAGCAAGGTGAAGGACATCAATGCCTTTGACCTGAGTGCGCTGCGCTGGAACAAGATCATCATCTGCACCGATGCCGATGAGGACGGCTATCAGATTCGCACTCTGATCCTTGCCATGCTGTACCGGCTGACGCCCACGCTCATCGACCTGGGCTATGTGTACATCGCAGAATCGCCCCTGTATGAAATCACCTGCAAGGACAAATCCTGGTTTGCCTATAACGATGCGGAAAAGGATGCGCTGGTGCAGAAGCTGGCCGGAAAAAAGCTGACCATCATGCGCTCCAAGGGACTGGGCGAAAATGAGCCGGAGATGATGTGGGAGACCACCATGAATCCCGAAACCCGCCGCCTGATTAAGGTTCTGCCCGGCGAGGCGGAGGAAACGGGCCGGATGTTTGATATTCTGCTGGGTGACAATCTGGCAGGCCGGAAGGATTATATCGCAGAGAACGGTGCGAAATATCTGGATCTGGCGGATATTTCCTGAGAGGAGGGACGCACATGAAGGAAGAAAAACGATATGTAGAGCAGGAAATTCCGGTGACGCTGGAAACCAACTATATGCCCTATGCCATGAGCGTCATTGTCTCCCGGGCGCTGCCGGAAATCGACGGCTTCAAGCCCTCTCACCGAAAGCTGCTGTACACCATGTATAAAATGGGCCTGTTGACGGGCCCCCGCACCAAGTCGGCCAATGTGGTGGGCCAGACCATGAAGCTGAATCCCCACGGCGACGCCGCCATTTATGATACGCTGGTGCGTCTCAGCCGGGGCAACGGTTCGCTGCTGATGCCCTTTGTGGATTCCAAGGGAAACTTTGGTAAGGTCTATTCCCGGGATATGGCCTGCGCTGCGCCCCGTTATACGGAGGTTCGGCTGGACAAATTCTGCGGAGAGCTGTTTTCCGATATCGACAACGACGCGGTGGATTTTGTGGACAACTATGACGGCACCATGAAGGAGCCGGTGCTGCTGCCCACCACCTTTCCCAACATTCTGGTCAATCCCAATCTGGGTATCGCCGTGGGTATGGCCTGCCAGACCTGCGGCTTTGACCTGAACGAGGTCTGCCGCACGGCCATCGAGCGCATCAAAAATCCCCAGCACGATCTGCTGAGCACGCTGCTGGCACCGGATTTTCCCACCGGCGGAGAGCTGATCTATGATCGCCGCCAGCTGGAGGAAATCTACCGCACCGGCCGTGGCTCCTTTCAGGTGCGCTGCAAGTGGGAATATTTCAAAACCGGCAACCTGATCGAGGTGACGGAGATCCCCTATACCACCACGGTGGAGGCCATCATCGACAAGCTGGCCGATCTCATCAAGGCGGGCAAGGTGCGTGAAATCTCCGATATCCGGGACGAAACCGACAAAAACGGCCTGAAGCTGACCATCGACCTGAAGCGTGGCACTGACCCGGACAAGCTGATGGCCAAGCTGATGAAGCTGACGCCGCTGCAGGACAGCTTTTCCTGCAACTTCAATATCCTCATCGGCGGAATGCCCCGGGTGATGGGCGTGGGCGAGATTCTGGACGAATGGACGGCCTGGCGCACAGACTGCATCCGCCGGAAGGTGTATTACGATCTGCAAAAGAAAAAGTCCCGTCTGCATCTGCTGCGGGGCCTGCGGAAAATTCTGCTGGATATCGACAAGGCCATTGCCATCATCCGGGACACGGAGGAGGACGCAGAGGTCATCCCCAACCTGATGATCGGCTTTGGCATTGACGAGGTACAGGCGGACTTCATTGCGGAGATCAAGCTGCGCAACATCAATAAGGAGCACATTCTCAAGCGTCTGCAGGAGACGGAGGCGCTGGAAAAGGAGATCGACCGGCTGGAGGAGCTGCTGGAAAGCCGCCGCAAGCTGCAAAAGCTGCTGATCTCCGAGCTGGAACAGGTCATCAAAAAATATCCCACCCAGCGGCACACCCGCATCGTCTATGCGGACGAGGTGGAGGAATATGACGAAAGCCAGCAGATTGAGGATTATCCCGTGACGGTCTTCCTGTCCCGGGAGGGCTATTGCAAAAAGATCGTTCCCCAGTCTCTCCGGGTCAGCAGCGAGCAGAAGTTCAAGGAGGGGGATGCCCTGCGCCAAAGCATGGAAACCTCCAACAAGGCCGAGCTGCTGCTGCTCACCAATCAGGCGCAGGCCTACAAGCTGCGGCTGCATGAGCTGGACGATACCCGTGCCAGTGCCCTGGGCGATTATCTCCCCCAGAAGCTGAACATGGACAGCGGGGAACAGCCGGTGTTTGCCCTGCTGCCCGGGGATTATTCCGGCAATCTCATCTGCGTTTTTGAAAACGGAAAAATCGCCAAGGTGGAGCTGTCCGCCTTTGCCACAAAATCCAACCGGCGCAAGCTCACCGGTGCCTATTCCGACAAATCGCCTCTGGTGGCGGCCTTCCATGCCACCCCCGATCTGGAGCTGGCGCTGTATACCCAATCCCGCATTCTCATCGTGAACACGGCCCTGCTGCAAGCCAAAACCACCCGCAATACCCAGGGCGTGGCTGTGCTGACGCTGAAGAAGAACCAGCAGGTGATCCGTGCCCTGCCGGTGGAACAGTCGGGCATTGAGAATCTCCCCCGCTATCGCACCCGCACCCTTCCGGCAGCCGGAGCCCTGATCCGGGAGGAGGATGCGCCGGACAAGCAGCTGTCCCTGCTGTAAGGAAAAAATCACTGCATTGGGAATAAAATTCCTCGCTTTCGGATAGGATGAGGATAACCACATTCCACCGGAAAGGAAGGTTCATCCCATGCAGACCATGCAGCAGAAGAAGGCCCGGAAGCAGAACCAACAGCAGCAGGAGACCCGGCGGCAGAGCCTGCTGGAGGAGTATTATGATACGCTTTTCCAGCTGCGGCAGATTCGCGCCGCCTTTCAGCAGGTGACAGACCCGGAGCTGATCTCCGCCTGCGTTTATGAAATGAACGCCATGCAGCAGCGCTATACCTACCTGCTCCAGCAGATGAAGCGGGAAAAGATTACCTGTCTGCGGGTGCTTCGCTGAACAGAACGCCACGGGGCAAAAAAACAACCGTCCGGACAGCGCAGTTCGGACGGTTTCTTTCTATATTGTAAGATTGTCACAGATCATCCCGGGAAGCGGAAGCATCCAGCCGTTCCCAGCCGGGCAGGGGCAGTCGCTGAAAGCTCTTGAACAGATTGTCCTTCAGCCCGGGATAGCGGCCCTCCAGCGTGTACAAAAGCTGCTTCATATCCTCCCGCCGGGTATTTTTGTCCGCCGGACAGGGATTGTGAACCACGGGAAGCTGCTGCCGCAGGGCAAAGTTGCGGATGGTTTTTTCGTGGAGATACAGCATGGGACGAATGGAGACGAGTCCGGTGCGGTCCAGCTGTGTCACCGGGAGAAAGCAGCTGAGCCGCCCTTCATAAATCAGCGACAGGGCAAAGGTCTCCAGCGCGTCGTCATAGTGATGCCCCAGCGCCACCTTGTCGCAGCCCAGCTCCAATGCCTGACTGTTGAGGATTCCCCGGCGCAGCTTGGCACACAGGGCACAGGGATTGTCCTCCTGCCGCAGCTCAAAGACGATCTGGCGAATCTGGGAGGGATACTGATAAAAGGGTACCTCCAGCTGCCGGCACAGCGCCGCCACCGGGGAAAAATCCATCTCCGGATAGCCCATGTCCACCGTGATGGCAAACAGCTGAAAGGGGATGGGCCCCTGCCGCCGCAATTCCGCCAGCAGCGTCAGCAGCGTCAGAGAATCCTTCCCGCCGGAGACACCCACGGCGATGCGGTCTCCCGGCAAAATCATCTGATAATCCCGGACGCAGCGGCGCAGGGAAGAAAGCAGCTTTTTCATTCCATCAACTCCCGGATTTATTTTAGTCGATATCCGGGAGAAAGGCAAGCGAAAAAAGTGAAATTGCAATTGAGTATACGGCAGAAAAACGAAGGAAATCTACGAAAAACAGAGCACTCTTTTTCTAAATTGATTTTTTGTGAAAAAGCTGTTGACAAGCCGCCGCTCCTGTGGTATAACATAGAGGCTGAATTGTGAAAACTATTTTAGTTGAAAATAGAATCGGAGGAAAGATCATTATGTCCACCTATATGGCAAAAAATGAGACCATTGAGCGTAAATGGTACATCCTGGACGCCGCCGGCAAGCCCCTGGGCCGTACCGCTGCTGTGGCTGCTGCCCTGCTGAAGGGTAAGCACAAGCCCGAGTACACCCCCCATGTTGACTGTGGTGACTATGTTATCATCATCAACGCTGATAAGGCCGTGCTCACCGGCAAGAAGCTGACCCAGAAGTATTATCGGACCCATTCCGGTTATGTGGGCGGCCTGAAGGAGACCCAGTACAAGACCCTGATGGAAAAGAAGCCCTGCCTGGCTATGAAGCTGGCGGTGAAGGGTATGCTGCCCAAGAACAGCATTGGCCGCTGGTCTCTGCTGCGCTGCAAGATCTATGAGGGTGAGCAGCACAACAACGCCGCGCAGAAGCCCGAAGTCTGGGCAGAATAAGGGGAGGTAACGAACAATGTATACACCGAAAAAGGCCTATTTCTATGGCACCGGCAGAAGAAAGAGCTCCATCGCCCGCGTCCGTCTGATCCCCGGCGGCACCGGCGTTATCACTGTCAATAACCGCACGCTGGACAATTACTTCGGCATGGAAACCCTGAAGTACATTGTCCGTCAGCCCATCGAGACCGTCGGCGTCGCCGGCAAGTTCGATGTGGATGTGAAGGTCCAGGGCGGCGGCTTCACCGGCCAGGCCGGCGCAATCCGTCACGGTATCGCCCGCGCTCTGGTGCAGGCAGATGCCGAGTACCGTCCCGCACTGAAGGCCGCTGGCTTTATGACCCGCGACTCCCGCATGAAGGAGCGTAAGAAGTACGGTCTGAAGGCTGCCCGCCGCGCTCCCCAGTTCAGCAAGCGCTGATTTTACTGCAAAAAGCTCGAAATCCCTGGAATCACACGATTCCGGGGATTTTTCTTTTTAGCTGTGGGAAGGCGGAAAGAAGTGCGCTTTGGATATGCGCTGCTGTCCCTGTGCAATGGGCAGCTTCGCCTGTAAACGGCAGAGCCTACAATCCAAAATCCACGGAACGCAGAGCCTCCTTCAACGGGCACTCTGCGTTTTTGCTTTTTCCGGGCAGGCAGAAAATGTCGGAGTTTTACATAAATTTAACCCGGCGTGGCAAAAAAATGCAGCAAAGGTGATTGACAATTCCGGGAAATGGTGTATAATGAAATTGTCGTTGCAGAATATGTGCCGTGTAACGAACGCTTTGCGAATGCGCACCCTGCGCCGTCTGTGAAAATAATTGTGAAGCCGGTGCTCCGGCCTGTGTTAAAAGGAGAAAAACCATGCTGAAAATCGAACATTTATCCAAAGCCTACGGCGAAAAGAAGGCCGTGGACGATCTGAATCTGCACATCGCTCCCGGCGAAATCTATGGCTTTATCGGCCACAACGGCGCGGGCAAAACCACCACGCTGAAATCTGTGGCCGGGATTCTGCAATTTGACGCCGGAGAAATCTACATTGACGGCAAATCCATCCGGACGCAGCCGCTGGAGTGCAAGCGCAGCTTTGCCTATATTCCAGACAATCCCGCTCTGTATGACTATATGACGGGAATCCAGTATCTGCATTTTGTGGCGGATATTTTCGGCGTCAGCGCCGGTGAACGGCAGGAGCGCATCCATAAATATGCTGATCTGTTTGAGCTCACCGCCGATCTGGCCCAGCCCATTGCTGCCTATTCCCACGGCATGAAGCAAAAGCTGGCGATCATTTCCGCCTGGCTGCACCAGCCCAGACTGATTCTCATGGACGAACCCTTTGTAGGTCTGGATCCCAAGGCATCCCATCTGCTGAAGGAAATGATGCGGGAGGTCTGCGACGGCGGCGGTGCGATTTTCTTCTCCACTCATGTGCTGGAGGTGGCAGAAAAGCTCTGCGACAAGGTTGCCATCATCAAGGGCGGACGGCTGATCCGCTCCGGCACCATGGAAGAGGTCAAGGGTGACGCCTCTCTGGAAGCGGTCTTTCTGGAACTGGAGGGAGAGGTATGCTGAAGCGCCTGCTCAAAAAGCAGCTACTGGAGCTGTTTCAGTCCTATTTTTACGATGCCAAAAAGAACAGGGCCCGCTCCAAAGCTGCGACGATTCTGTATTTTGCGATGTTCGCCCTGCTGATGGTGGGCCTTCTGGGCGGAATCTTTACCGTCCTTGCCATGTCGATGTGTACGCAGCTGGTGTCGGCAGGAATGGGCTGGCTCTATTTTGCCCTGATGGGCCTGATTGCCGTGTTTCTGGGCGCTTTCGGCAGCGTGTTCAATACCTATGCGGGACTGTATCTGCCAAAGGACAATGACCTGCTGCTGTCCATGCCCATCCCGGTTTCCACGCTGATCTGCGCCCGTCTGTTGGGTGTATATCTCATGGGCCTGCTGTATTCCTCCGTGGTCACACTTCCGGCGGTGATTGTTTATTGGATTATGGCGGACGCATCCATTCCGGCGATTCTGGGTGGTCTGCTGCTGATGCTGCTGATTTCCGTATTTGTGCTGACCCTTTCCTGTTCGCTGGGATGGGTGGTTGCGAAAATCAGCCAGAAGCTGAAGCACAAGAGTCTGGTTACCGTGCTGGCATCGCTGGCCTTTATCGGCGGATATTACTTTGTTTATTTCAAGGCGCAGAGTATGCTTCAGGACCTGCTGGCCAATGCGGCCGTTTACGGTGCGCAGATTCGGCAAAGTGCCTATCCGCTGTATCTTTTCGGCAGCGTGGGCGTGGGAGACGGCATGGCAGCACTGATCGTTTCCGTGGCGGTGGCCGTGCTCTTCGGGCTGATGTGGCTGCTGCTTTCCCGCAGCTTTTTGCAGATTGCGACCTCCGGCGGTAAAATCGACCGCAAAGCTTATCGCAAGACCGCTGTCCGGCAGCGCAGCGTGGACGGAGCATTGCTCCGCCGGGAGTTTTCCCGGTTTGCCGCCAGCCCCAACTATATCCTCAACTGCGGCCTTGGAACCTTTCTCATTCCGCTGTGCGCCGTGGCTGTGCTGTGGAAGGGCAGCAGCCTGTTTGCCCTGATGAACGAGATGTTTGCCGAGGTGCCGGGCGGCACACTGCTGTTGCTGTGCGTGCTGCTGTGCGCTCTGGCCTCCATGAATCTGATAACAGCCCCTTCGGTGTCGCTGGAAGGAAAAAGTCTGTGGCTTATGCAGTCGCTGCCGGTAGAGAGCTGGAAGGTTTTCCGGGCAAAGGTTCGTATGCAGCTCATCCTGACCGTGCCGTCCATGCTGCTTTGCGTTGTGTGCGTGGCCGTGGTCTATCCGCTGAAGCCGATACAGCTGATTCCGATGCTTCTGCTGGTCGCCTCCTACGGGCTGCTGGCTGCCCTGTCCGGCCTGACGCTGGGCGTGAAACTGCCTACGCTGAACTGGACCAATGAGGTTCTGCCCCTCAAGCAGGGCGCACCGGTGACGCTGGCGCTGTTTGGCGGCTGGGGCTATACGCTGCTGCTGTTTGCGGGCTTTCTGCTCCTGCCCGGCTGGAAGCTGGGCTTCCCGGGCTATGTCGGCTGTTTCATCGTCCTGAACGGACTGCTCTGCGCCTGGAATTGCCTGTGGCTTCGCAAAAAGGGCGCGGCCCGCTTCGCCGCACTGTAAGGGGAGACGCTTCCTGTCTGCACAATCCTGCATCTGTTCACAAAAAGTTCATAAATCAACTTTCGAAAGGCTCTTGACCGGTAGCCGCAACCGGTCATTATAATCGGTGGTAACAGGCGGCCCTGTCTGCACCGGCTCCTCACCGATGCCCTGAAACCCGGGCCGCGCAAAGGAGAATGCAACATGAACAGACCCTATATCATCTGCCACATTTTAAGCGCGCTGGACGGAAAAATTGCCGGAGCCTTTTTCGGCGAAGCGGCCACGGGAAAGGCTTCCGGAGAATACGCACGCATCCGGCAGGAATATCAGGCGCAGGCGTGGCTTTACGGAACCACAACCACCAAAGAATTTACGGACTTCAAACAGCCTGTGCTGGAGCCGCTGCACGAGCCGGTGCCGGAAGGGGATTATATTGCGGAGACCGGGCGGGCGCTGTATTATGTTTCCGTGGATACGCTGGGAGAAATCGCCTGGGATTCCGGAATCTATCGGCGGACGGGCAGACCGGATGCCCATGTGATCGAGCTGCTGACAGAGACAACGCCGCCTGCTTATCGGGCCTATCTGCGGAAACGGGGCGTTTCCTATCTAATCGCGGGCGGGGACAGTCTGGACTGCCAGCTTGCTGCCCGCAAGCTCAAAGCGCTGTTCGGGATTGAAACCATGTTGATCTGCGGCGGCGGAACGGTGAACTGGAGCTTTCTCCGGCAGGGCGTGGTGGATGAATTGAGCCTGCTGCTGGCACCGGTAGCCGACGGCGATCCCCATACCCCCACGGTGTTTGAGCGCATGGAGCAGGACGGAGCACCGCCAGTTACCTTCCGGCTCAAAAGCGCCGTGACACTGCCAAACGACATTGTGCATCTGACCTATCAAACGGCAAATCCGGAGATGTAAAACCAGCCTCCGCGAACCGAAAACAGGACAAAAAAGAGCGATACCCGGCCGAAACCGGGTATCGCTTTGCTGTTTTGTTACGGATATGCGCTGCCTTCCAGGGCCGTTACAGCTCCATGCAGCGATAAAGGAAGGTAATAATCTGTCCCCGGGAGCAGAGCATTTCGGGGGAGAAGGCGGCAGCGCCGGTGCCCTTGGTGATGCCGTTTTCCACGGCCCAGAGCACAGCATGGTAATAATAGCTGCCTTCCGCCACATCCACAAAGGGATTGGTGCCCGAAACCTCGGGGCAACCGGCAAACCGATGCAGGAAGGTGACAGTCTGGCTGCGGGTGCAGGTGGTGAAGGGACTGAAGGTGCTGGCGCTGGTGCCCTTGGTAATGCCGTTTTCCACGGCCCAGAGCACGGCCTTGTAATAATAGTCGCCTTCTGCCACATCCGTAAAGGGATTCTCCTTGCCCAGAGGCTCCGGAGAACCGGCAGCACGCCACATGAAGGTCACCATATCGCCGCGGGTGCAGCTCTGTTCGGGATTGAACACGCCGCTTTCCACATCAACAATGATGCCCTTTTCCACAGCCCACAGGATCGCATCGTGGTAGAAGCTGCCTTCCGGCACATCCGTAAAGGGATTTTCGGGAAGGACAGGCTGCTCCGGCTCTGCGGGCGTGACGGGCTTGGGGCCGACAGGGGCGGGGGTGGGCTTTGCGGGTTTGGGATCCACCGGTGTCACAGGCTCCTGCGGAGGAATGTAATTGGGATTTTTAGTACCGCAGCCATGACGGCAGTATTCCCGATTATTGCTGAAGTCGTGGCCCAGAGCTGCACCTTCGGTAGCGCCGCAGGTCTTACAGGTCTTGGGTTCGGTGCAGGTAGCATCCTGCCAATCATGGCCCAGAGCCTCACCTTCGGTAGCGCCGCAGGTCTTGCAGGTCTTGGGTTCGGTGCAGGTAGCATCCTGCCAATCGTGACCAAGAGCATCGCCCTCGGTAGCGCCGCAGGTCTTACAGGTCTTGGGTTCGGTGCAGGTAGCATCCTGCC
>CAZIPA010000029.1:25945-26048 GCA_964541085.1 uncultured Oscillospiraceae bacterium
AATCATGGCCCAGAGCCTCACCTTCGGTAGCACCGCAGGTCTTGCAGGTCTTGGGCTCAGTACAGGTAGCGTCGGCCCAATCGTGGCCCAGAGCATCGCCCTC
>CAZIPA010000030.1:0-26037 GCA_964541085.1 uncultured Oscillospiraceae bacterium
CCCGGATCGTCGGCTCCACCTCATTGCCCCACACATCCCAACCGGGAGGGGTCTGTCTTGCGAACAGCTCCACCCGGGGCAAGTCACCCATAAGCGCAACAATTTTCTCCCGGGTTTCGTCCGGCTTTTTGCTGTGTGCCTCAATGGGGGAAATGATAAACTGGTGAATATCGGCGGCCTGCCGTTTGGGGTGTCCCTTGGTTGCCAGCAGACAAATCTCGGCGTTGCCTCTCGTCCAAAAGCCCAGCCCATAAAACCAGCTATCCGCCTTGCGGTTTTTCTTCAGCCAGACGAAAGCCACGGACTTATAAGTAAAGCCCCACGCCTCAATGAGCCGCAGAGCCTCCGGGAGCTGTGGAAAGGTAGCCCACATAAAAAGAACGCTGTCCTTTGCCGCAAGATCGGCAACAGGCAGCGCACACAGCTCGTCAATGCTCATGGTGGGGTAGTGATTTTCCGCCGCACCCTGTACCTTGCTCCGTTGATACCTCCAAGGTGGGTCAGCGTAAATAATGGAATATTTTTCGATATTGTCACGCTCCTTTGGATACGAAAAAACCGCCAGCAAAAGCTGACGGTTTCGGCGGTTAATCGTTATTGGATTGGGTCTTGGGTATCTGCGAACAGAATGCGCAAATAATCTCTGCGGCCATACAGAACACGGTCAATGTAGATGTCGTTCCCATTTGCCCGGTAGAAAACCATATAATTTCCACTTACAAGGAAACGATAGTCACCGTCTACATCTGCGACAGAGGAAAGCGGTGTGCCGATCAGCGCATGGTCACGGAGCATACGGATTGCTTTCGTGATCTTGCTTACTGTGGCGATTGCCGCCTGCGGATTTTCCAAGTCCTCTGCGATATACTCCTTGATGTCTGCAAGGTCATTTTGCGCCTCATAAGACAGGTGCAGATTATTCATGGGTAATTCCGAGGTGTTCCTCCACGGCCTCCAAGGTCAGCCAGCCTTTTTCCTCTCCGGACTTACGGCCTTTGGCAAGCTCATTCATCAGGCGCAGGGTTGCCTGTGTTTTTTCATAATCGTGCATATCCAAGATTGCATACCGACCTCGCCCGTTCTTTGTCAAAAAGACAGGAGCGCCTACGGCCACATCATGCAGCACTTCCGTATAGTTACGCAGATCAGAAATGGGTTTAATATTTGGCATATACGATCAGCTCCTTTCGCTAATAGTATATCCCATTTTGCTGTAAAATTCAACCGTTAATTTTACAGCTATTCATCTTTCTGTCAAACTCCTTTCCCGCCCTGTTCCACCGTCAGCCGAGCCGCCTCTATGCGTTGGGCGGCTGCGGCGTAGATGGCCGGGGCGTTTTCAAAGCAGATAAAGCGGCGGCCTGTATTCATTGCCGCAACCGCCGTTGTTCCAGAGCCAGCGCAAATATCTGCTACTACCGCTCCTTCGTCGGTGTAGGTCTTGATGAAATACTCGCACAGCTCCACCGGCTTTTGCGTGGGGTGGATGCCGCCTGTCACCGTGGGGACATATAGCAAATTTCCCGGATATCAAAGGCGCTATCGCCTATATGCGTGAACACAAGGAATTCCAGGACATCCTCCCGACTTATATCGCAATTTTTGAGAACTGCGAATACCGCACCTATGATGTGTCTGAATCGCTCAACCGGATTCTGCGGCTTTATCAGATATATTATCGGGACATCTTTTATTGCAATCTGTCGGAGGCGAAAGCCGCAGACAAGCTGCTGACCAGTCTCCGGGCGCTTCTGAATCTGCCGGATGCCGATGAAGGATTGCTGGAGGATCACCTTCAATCCATGTTTGAAGCGGAGGGCTATCATGCACTGTTTGGGAAAACACAGGGGTATTACGGCCCATATATCTGGCGGGATACGGCTCCAACCGTCTACCAAGTGGAACTGCCGAGTGGAACGGCAGAATATACCGTCAATATCCTGAAAGGCTTCGTATTTCGGAGCTGGATGGATTATCTGACCTTCGGCAAGCATGGTACGGGCGGCTGGGCATCGCCCGATGGCACCATCAACTGCATTGAGCAGGCATATGATTTTGAGAGTGAGCGGTTTCTTGTTTCTCTCCTGAAGCATGAGGCACAGCATACGGTGGATATGAAGCAATTTCCGGGCATCACCCCCGCTGAGCTGGAATACCGGGCAAAGCTTGTGGAGCTTCATTACTCCGGTGATTTGGGTCTACTGCAAAAGTTTTTGGCAGAAGCGGATGGCAGCAAAACAGAGGACAGTCATGCGGTGGCTTCTGCGAGGCTCAAATGTGAGTTTGCCGATACAGAACAAACGAACCTCTCCTGTATCCATGCACGGGCACTGCAGTTGCTGAATGCGGATACAAAAGAAATGGAAGAAAAACGGAAGGAGATTCTATGAGCATATACGCCTTGACCGTTCCTTCCTGCGGTACAAAAAGGAACTGATTTCATTTCCCCTATCGTGGATATGGAAAAGCTGATCTGCCAGAGAAGATTTGACGCCAAAAGCGGCATGACTGAAATCATGCCGCTTTTCAAAATGCGATAATGCTGTTTTTTCAGCTGCTTACTTTTTCGCAGCGTCCTTTTTGCGATAGGACAGGTAAGAGACTCCGATGGAGATGCCGATGACAACCACCATGAGGATGGAGGAATAGGTGGAGAAGCTGGAGCCCAGCAGGACGGCCAGCAGGATGGCCAGAATCACGGGCGTGGCGGCGGCCTTCCAGTTCTTGACGATCATGGGGATGACCAGCGGGCCGACCAGAGCAGGGAACATATTGTCAAAGGCGGGGGCTACGGCAGGATTGCTCAGCAGCGGGGTAATGATGGGCCCCAGGAAGGCCATGCCGCAGAAGATGATCAGGGTGGTGACGAAGGAGGAGGTGGCCACGGCGATGATGGAAATCACGCGGCCCTTTTCGCTGCCTTCTTCACAGTTCATGATGTTCATGGCATTCAGAGCGGCGGGCAGCTTCATGTTCTGGACATTGCCGGTGGAGGAAGCCAGATAGACAGCGCCGGGGCCGATGACGGGAGCCATGGACATTTTTTCACACACGCCGGTGACGGCGAAGATGAGCATAATGGGAAGCGCGGCCTTCACGGTGTTTCCCCAGCTGATTTTCAGGCCAAAGGCCGCATTGACAGCCACGGGCACCAGAATGAAGAACGCCCAGACAATAACGGTACTGATGAGACCCATGCGATGGATCTTCTCATCAAAGGGGCTGAGATTCGAAACTTTTTTCTCTTTGCTCATGATTGTTTCCTCCTTATCTTATTACAGCAGGGCAGTGACAAGGCAAGCGGATGCCATACCGGCCACCATACTGAGGGCAAAGGCGAACTCCTTCAGAGCGGGGAGCTTTTTGCCCAGTACATTCAGACCGATCATCACGGCGGCAGATACCACAATGGTCACCAGAGAAGGAATGTTGGTAACATCAATGAGGTAGGGTGCGGAGATGGTTGCCATCATGCCCAGGAACATAATGCTGGGGACAACGGCGCCAAAGCTGTTAGGTTTGGCGGTGACGGACTGCATCTTTTTGTCGAAGGTTTTCAGCAGCAGCGCGGAGCAGCTGGAGAGGAAGATGCCCATGGTAACGACCCACAGCAGAGAGCCGAAGATTTCGGGAGAGAAGTCCTCGCCCAGCGTGTAGCCGAAGTTGGTCGCTGCCATATTGGCCGCCATGGTTTCATAGGTGGCGGAGCCGATCACGGACAGACGCAGCCAGGGGAAGTATTTGCCCAGAGAGGGAAGCAGGATCATGTAGCTGATGATGATGGGCAGAGAGGGAACGATGGAGAAAATGGCGCTGCTCTTTACCACCTTCAGCAGGTCCTTTGCGGTGTAGCCCAGCTCCAGAGCCCGTTTCCATGCGGTACGCATAAAGACCACGGCCTGAATCAGTACGACCACAATGGCCAGTGCGCAGAAGAGAAGCATCGTGCCGCTGTTGGCAATGTAGGAATACAGTTTGTCCATAGTGTTGAGTGACCTCCTTTTATTGTACAAAATTAAAAGCTTCCTGCTTTGATTTCCTGCGGGATAAGCGAGCGGTATTCCGCTCCGTTTTTGGCCTTGACCATATCGGCCTTGGCCTCCTCCGCCAGCTGCGGATTTTCAAAAATGTCCAGCGCCGCACGGGCGATGATCTTTGCGGCGGTGGTCATGCCCTTGTGCGCAATATCCGATTTTCCCTGCGCTACCGCCATCCAGGAATGGGCGTTGGTGCCCAGAGCAAAGCAGGACACGCCAAACCAGGTGGAAGGCACGACCCAGCTCACATCACCCACATCGGTGGAGCCGGCCTTCATGGGATTGGGAGGGAAGACCGCATCGGCCATAGCCCCACGGAACAGCTGCTTGCCCTTTTCGCCCAGATATTTGGCAGCCAGTGCCTGATAGGTCATCCAGTCTCCGGGATCGCCCACGGCGTGGAACTGTTCGGCGTAGGCCAGCTCCTCCTCGGTACACTTCAGGGGCAGCAGCTCCTTCATGTGCCGGTAAATGAGATTGTCCAGTGTTTTGTTCTGGAGCACATCCGCATAGGCGCTGACCACCCGGATATCCACCTTGGTCTCTGTCATCAGAGCGGCACCCCGGGCAATGTTGTGAACCCGCCGGGCCAGATCATAGGTCTGATCGGTTTTGGGCGCGCGGACGGAATAGATCACCTGGGCGTGTGCCTGTACCACATTGGGTGCGTCTCCGCCGGTGTCGGTAACGGCATAATGGACTCTGGCCTCCGGAATCATATGCTCACGCATATAATTTACGCCAACATTCATCAGCTCAACGGCATCCAGCGCACTGCGTCCCAGATGGGGAGAAGCGGCGGCGTGTGCCGACTTTCCGGTGAAATCATAAATGATGCGGGCGTTGGCCAGGGTGGACAGGCAGCCGTAGTTTCCGGAATAGGGGTGCCAGGCAAGACAGACATCGCATCCGTCAAAGCAGTGCTCCCGCACCATAAACGCTTTTCCGGCACCGCCCTCTTCGGCGGGACAGCCAAAGTAAACAACGGTACCTGCCATGGGGTGCTCCAGAAGATAATCCTTCATGGCCACGGCAGCCTGCATACAGCCGGTGCCCAGCAGATGATGGCCGCAGCCGTGTCCGGGTGCGCCCGGGGTAATGGGAGCGGGCTGGGTCACATCCGCCTGCTGGGAGAGCCCGGGCAGGGCGTCAAACTCACCCAGAATGCCGATGACCGGATGACCGCTGCCAAAGGTGGCTTTGAAGGCTGTGGGAATATTCCCCAGCGCCTCCTCAATGACAAAGCCCTCACGCTCCAGCAGCTCCATCTGAAGCCGTGCGGATTGATGCTCCTGATAACGCATTTCCGCAAAGCCCCAGATTTTGTCGGCAGCCTCATGAAAGATTGCTTTTTTCCCTTCCACAAGGGAATCCAACAGCTCATAGTTCATCGCCTTCGTCCTTTCTCTTTTGATCGGTTTCGGGATTCTTCCGGCCGAAGCATTGCTTTTCGCCGCTGTCCGGCCGCTGAAAACCGTTTTTTGTGCGTGGAAGAATGTTTTTTACACTTTTTACTATATCAGACTTGCGTTCCGATGAAAAATATGAAATAATTATGAGGGTATATATTTTCGACACAATTCTTTCACAATTTGGTCACAATTCTGTTACAGGAGGGCCTTATGAACCTGGAGCAACTTCGGTATGTATGTGCCATTTACGAGACCGGTTCCATCAGCCAGGCGGCTGAAAAGCTCTTTCTCTCGCAGCCCAATGTTTCCAATGCAGTCAGTAAACTGGAAAGGGAGCTGGGCTTTGCCATTCTCCTGCGCAGCTACAACGGTGTACAGTTTACAGAACGGGGATTGGAGCTTGTGCAATACGCAAGCCGCATTCTGGAGGAATGCAGCACCATCCGCAGAATGCGTACCCAGCCCACATTGCAAAATTTCCGTGTGATCTCTCCCCATTATCTTCCGGTAGATCGGGCCTTTATCAATCTCTATTCTGAAATGGAGACGGCGGGAAAGCTGCCGCAGCTCAATCTGCGCCTTTCCTGCGGCAACTGGATCGAGGGCCTGAATGCCCTGCACAAAAAGAACGCTGATCTGGTGGTGACCTGCATTCCAGACGGTGTGATCTGCTCGGCCTCCTTTCTCAGCAGTCTTCAGCAGAACGGCACCGCCTTTTCACTGCTGACCAAAACTTCCGTGGTCATCAAGCTGTCCAAGGATCATCCGCTGTTACAGGAGGAACCCTTTCCCTTTGCCAAGCTCAATGACTATCCCATGACGGAGTATTATTCTCAGGTGGATACACTCAGCGCCTACGGCGGTATACAGCTGCCTTTCAACTTCAATCCCCGCCGTGTTTATGTGGATTCCGGACGCACCCGCACCCAACTCATTGCCCAGACCAACGCCTGGGGTATTGCCATCAAGCTGCCCAAGCATCATGAGGAAACCTACAGCATACGCTATGTGGAATTGCCCGGCTCCGTCTGGTCCATCGGCTATCTCAAGGATGCGGCCCGGCCGCTGAACTATCTGGACAAGCGCTTTCTGGAGCTGCTTCAGGAAGAACTGAAGTTTCTGGATGCCTGACCTGCAAACATATGCAAAAATATAATCCGGCCTGCTGTCTGCAATGCACAGACGGCAGGCCGTTCCGTTTTCTCTGAAAATCCAGTTTCGAAAATGTTCCCCGGAACCGCATATTGCCGGGGCGGGTGCGCATAGATTGCAGTAAACGATTCTGTGAAAAGAGGCTGGGATGCATGACAAATACCGCGATCTATCAGGATATTGCCAGACGCACCGACGGAGATATCTACATCGGCGTGGTGGGGCCGGTGCGCACCGGAAAATCCACCTTTATCAAGAGCTTTATGGAGCAGCTGGTGCTGCCCAACATCGACAACATCTATCTGAAGGAGCGGGCCCGGGATGAGCTGCCCCAGAGCGGTTCCGGCCGGACCATTATGACTGCCGAGCCGAAATTCGTGCCGGAGGAGGCGGTTTCCATCCGCACGGAAGAGGGCGGCCACTGCAATCTGCGGCTCATTGACTGTGTAGGCTTTATGGTGGAGGGGGCCATCGGACAGGCGGAGGGCGACCAGCCCCGCATGGTACACACGCCGTGGTTCGAGCAGGAGATCCCCCTGGCTCAGGCGGCGGAGATCGGTACCCGAAAGGTGATTACCGAGCACAGCACCATCGGCATTGTGGTGACGGCGGACGGCTCCTTCGGCGAGTTTCCCCGGGAGGAATATGTGTCCGCAGAGGAACGCATCGTGCAGGAATTGCAGGATATTCACAAGCCCTTCTGCCTGCTGCTGAACTCGGTCCGGCCGGAGAGTGCGGAGGCGCAGTCGCTGCGGCAGCAGCTGGAGGAAAAATACGGCGTGGCCTGTCTGGCGCTGAATTGTCAGACCATGGAGCGGGCGCAGATTGAGGAGCTGCTTTCCGCCGTGCTTTCCGAGTTTCCGGCCCGGGAATATCGCTTTTCGCTGCCGCCCTGGGTGACGCTTTTGCCCGCCGGTGATCCGCTGAAGGAAAGTCTGTATCAGGAGATCATGGAGGTATGCGGCAAAATCGGCAAAATGCGGGATGCCCGGAGCCAGATTCAGGCCCTCACTGCCTGTGAAAATATCCAGCAGGCCAGCCTGACCTCTCTGGGTATGAGCGAGGGCGTGGTGTCCGTGGCCGTGACGGTGCCGCAGGCGCTGTATTATCAGATGCTGTCTCTGCAATGCGGGATGGAGATTCGTTCCGATGCCGATCTGGTTCCGCTGCTCTGTGACATGGCACGAATCAAAAAGGAATATGACCACATTTCCGCTGCCCTGGAGCAGGTGCGCCGCACCGGCTATGGTATCGTCATGCCGGACAGCGGGGAAATGCAGCTGGAGCAGCCGGAGATCGTGAAGCAGGGCGGCAGGTTCGGTGTGCGGCTGCGGGCCAGCGCTCCCAGCATTCACATGATCCAGACGCAGGTGCAGACGGAAATCAGCCCCATTGTGGGCTCGGAAAAGCAGTCGGAGGATCTGGTGCAGCAGCTGGCGGAGCAGTATGCCCAATCGCCGGAGCAGCTCTGGGCCAGCAACATTTTCGGAAAATCCCTGAGTGATCTGGTCAATGAGGGCCTGAACAACAAGCTGCGCCATATGCCGGATGAGTCTCGGGCCAAGCTGCAAACCACGCTGGAGCGCATTATCAACGAGGGCAGCGGCGGCCTCATCTGCATCATTCTCTGATATGGACGACCGCCGAAGGGAGAATGCAGGCCGGGGTGGGGGAAAGCTGCTGCTGTTTCTGCTGGTGCTGGGCGGTACGCTGCTGCTGCGCTTTGGGCAGAGTCTGCCGCTGGCACAGGCCCGGGAAAGCATTGTCCAGCTGACACAGCAGCCCTGGGAATCTGACGATTATGAGGCGGCGCTGGAAACGCTGGGCCGGGGCTTTGTCCGCATGACAGAGCCGGAGGGAGCGCTGGCACAGACGGGAAGACAGCTGCTGGGGCTGAAGTCGCGGGCAGCCCATTGAAAAAAGCATCCGTGAGGCAAGACTGCCTGCGGATGCTTCTTTGTTTGAATCTGTGAAAAATCAGAACTCCAGCCGGGCCTTCCACCTTCCGGAGCGATAGCGGAACAGCATACACAAAAACCGGGCGATATTGTCGGCGATCATGCAGAACCAGACGGCGTTCAGGCTCAGATGGAACACATGGACGCAGAACCAGGTGGCCGTAATCCGGATGCCCCACATGGTACACAGGGCAAACAGGAAGGGGGCACGGGTGTCGCCTACACCGTTGAAAACGCCCTCGATGATGATGAGCACGGCAAAAAACGGCTCAGAAACCGCAACAATGCGCAGTGCGGCGGCTCCCTGAGCAATGACCTGCGCATCCCGGGTGAACAGTCCCATCAGCGCCGCCGGGAACAAGAACAGCAGCAGACTGAGAGCGGTCATCAGACAGCAGGCAATGGCCATAATGGTGGAGGAATACTGCATCAGCTTTTTCTCATTTTTTTCTCCGGCAGAGAAACCGGCCAGCGTAGCCGCTGCCGCCTGCATACCGTAGCCGGGGATGTAAAAGGCCTGTTCGGCGGTGGTGGCAATGGAGTGCGCCGCCATGGAAACCGTGCCCAGCTGGGCCACCAGAGAGGTAAAGACCACATGACCAAAGCCGGTGGTCATCTGCTGGGCGCAGACGGGGATGCCCACCCGGACACACTGGCGCATCACGGCGGGATACAGCCGGATCTTCTGCCCGCGCAGTCCCAGAGAGGGCTCATGCCATACGGCCACCGCCATCAGCGTACCGCCCAGCACAAAGGAGATCGCCGTGGCGATTGCCGCGCCGGAAACGCCCAGACCTGCGCCGGGCATGGTAAAGTGCAGACTGCCCAGACCCATCTCCCGGGTGGGAGAGATCAGCAGGAAGTTCAGCAGAATGTTCACGGCGTTCATCAGCACATTTACCAGCATGGGCGTTTTGGTGTTGCCCGCCGCCCGCAGCACCGCGCCAAAGATCGTCGTGGCCGCCCGGAACAGCATGGGTGCGCAGACAATGGCAAAATAGCGGGAGGCATCCTGCAAAATCTCCGGGTCGCCGCCCAGCCAGCGGGGAAGAAAGGGACTGATGGCCAGCGTAATCACCGTCAGGCTCAATCCCACGATCAGCGTCAGCAGCACCGACTGCATGGCGGCTTTTCTGGCACGCTCCTCATCCTTCGCACCCAGCGAAATGGAGATACAGGAAAGCACACCCATTCCGGCAGCGGACATGGGTGCGTGGGTCAGCCACATGGTGGTGGCTGTCAGACCGATAGCGGCAGAGGCCTGAGCGCCGATGGCGCCCACCTGTGCCGTGTCGGCATACTGCACGGCGGTATAAAGAAATTCTTCAATGATGGTGGGCCAGGCAAGGCGAAAAATGCGGCTCATCATATCACGGTCGTGCAGCGTTGCACGGACACGCTCCAGCATAAAGATTCTCCGTTCTGTTGAAATCTGTTACTACCGTTATCCTAACGGATGATCCACCGCTTTGTCAAGGGAGGACGAAGGATGAAATTTTCATGCAGCATCCCATTCCTGCTGACGCTGGCGCTGTCCGCAGCCTTTTGCAGTGTACGCTGGATGGCCCTGCTGTGGACGGCGGCGGCAGTCCATGAGGGCGGACATCTGCTGGCCCTGCGCTGTATGGGCGTCCGATTGCATCGAATGTGCTTTCGTCTGTCCGGGCCGGTGCTGGAATATGCGGAAAGACTTTCCTACGGGCAGGAGGCGCTGCTGGCGCTGGCGGGGCCGGGAGCCAACGGTGTGCTGTGTCTGGCCTGTGCGGCGGCAAACCGGATGGTGCCGTCCCTGTACTGGCCGCTGCTCTGCGGATGCAGTCTGGTGCTGGGACTGTTCAATCTGCTGCCGGCTCTGCCGCTGGACGGAGGAAGAGCCTTGCAGGCCCTGCTGCTGTATGCGCTGCCGGACAGGGGAGAGCAGGTGCTGCGGAGAATCGGTCTGTTTTCCGGTGCGCTGCTGGTGCTTTCCGGCATATTTGTGCCCGGGCTGCGGGGGAACTGGACCCTTCCGGCAGCCGGCTGCGTAATTTTTTTCGCGCTTCCGGGAAAAGGCCTTTACACCTTCCGAAAAAAACGGTACAATAATGGTTCAAGCTGAAGATTTGTGGGAGGATGCTATGAACGATACGATCCGCGCCTGTCTGGAGCATGTGCGCAAGCCCGCACGCTACACCGGCGGCGAATATAACGCAGTTTATAAAGACAAATCCAAAGTGGATGTGCGCTTTGCCTTCTGCTTTCCGGATATTTATGAAATCGGTATGTCCCATCTGGGCTCCAAGATCCTGTACGGACTGATGAACAATATGGAGGGCGTCTGGTGCGAACGGGCCTATGCCCCCTATGTGGACATGGAAGCGGAGATGCGCCGGAGAGGTCAGCCGCTGTATGCGCTGGAAAGCGGCGATCCGGTGTCGGAGTTTGACATTCTGGGCTTTACGCTGCAATATGAGATGAACTATACCGGCGTGCTGAATATGCTGGATCTGGCGGGCATTCCCAAGCGTGCAGCAGACCGGCCTTCTCTGAAGCCGCTGGTGATGGCGGGCGGCCCCTGTGTTTACAATGTGGAGCCCATGGCGGATTTCTTTGATCTGATCGTGATCGGCGAGGGAGAAGAGGTCATGCCGGAGCTGCTGCTGCTCTATCGCCGGGCCACGCAGGAGGGCATGGACAAGCCCGCCTTTCTGCGGGAGGCTGCCCGGATCGAGGGCGTGTATGTACCCTCCCTGTATGATGTGACCTATCAGGAAAACGGCTCCATTGCCGCCATCCGTCCGCTGGAGGGTGCGCCGGAGGTGGTGCGCAAGCGGGTGGTAAAGGACTTTGACAAAGCCTATTTCCCGGATTATTTTCTGGTGCCCAATACGGAGATCGTATTTGACCGGGCCATGGTGGAGCTGTTTCGGGGCTGCCGCAGAGGCTGCCGCTTCTGTCAGGCAGGCTACACCTATCGTCCCATCCGTGCCAAGCAGCCGGAGACGCTGGAAAAGCAGGCCAAGGCGCTGATTGCCTCTACCGGCTGGGACGAGGTCTCCCTGACCAGTCTTTCCTCCAGCGATTATCCCCATCTGGAAACCCTGTGTGATAGCCTTGTGGACTATTTTGAGCCCATGCATGTATCGCTGGCGCTGCCGTCCCTGCGGGCGGATTCCTTCAATCTGGATCTGGTGCAGAACATTCAGAAGGTGCGCAAAAGCGGCCTGACCTTTGCGCCGGAGGCGGGAACCCAGCGGCTGCGGGATGTTATCAACAAGAATCTCCGGGAGGAGGATCTGCTGGAGGCCTGCAAGGTGGCCTTTCAGGCGGGCTACAACGGGGTCAAGCTCTACTTCATGATGGGTCTGCCTACGGAGACGGATGAGGATCTGCTGGGCATTTCCCAGATCGTCCGCCATGTGATCGGCGTGTTCCGGGAGCACGGCAAGAACAAGAGCCGGGGCGTGCGCATCAATGTGGGCATTTCCATCTTTGTGCCCAAGGCCCAGACTCCCTTCCAGTGGCTGGGACAGATTACGGCAGAGGAAGCCAGACGCCGCAAGCAGCTGCTGATGGACAGCCTGAAAATCAAGAATGTCACTTATTCTATTCATGATTATCGCACCAGCTTTCTGGAGGCCGTGCTGGCCCGGGGCGACCGCCGTCTTTCCGCCGTGCTGGAGCGGGCGTGGGAGCTGGGTTCCCGGCTGGACGGCTGGGACGAGCTGTTCTCGCTGGATGCATGGATGCAGGCATTTTCCGATTGCGGCATGGATCCGGCCTTTTACGCCAACCGTCAGCTGGAGAAGGACGAGCTCCTGCCCTGGGAGCATATTTCCTCCGGTGTACGGAAGGATTATCTTTACAGTGAGCTGGAGCAGGCCCGGCAGGGAATTGCCACGCCGGACTGCAAGGCGGGCTGCCGCAACTGCGGTGCACTGTGCCTGACAGGAGGAAAATGCGATGTTTAAGGTTCGCTTCTGCTACGAAAAAAAGGATACGGCTGCCTATATCTCTCACCTGGACCTGATCCGCACATTTCAGCGGAGCTTTCTCCGGGCGGGTCTGCCGGTGAAATATTCTCAGGGCTTCAATCCGCACATTGAAATGTCCATTGTGGTGCCGCTGTCCACCGGCTACGATTCCGTCTGTGAGCTGTGTGATCTGGAGCTGACGGAGGACAGTCTGCCGGAGGATTTTGCGCTGCGGCTGAATGCCCAGCTTCCGGCGGGAATGCGGGTGCTTTCCGTGCGGCAGGCACAGCGGCCGGTGGGGGAAATAGCCTATTGCGCCTATGAGATCACCCTGCCGGAGGGGGACTGTGCCAAAATGACGGCGCTGTTTCAGCAGCCGGTGCTGCTGGAAAAACGCTCCAAGCGCGGTTCCCGTCAGGTGAATCTTACGGACTATATCCGGCAGCTTTTCTTTGCTCCGGAAAACGGCCGCACCCTTTGCCGCTGCGTGCTGTCGGCGGGCAATGATCCGCTGAATCCCCTGTACATCACGGCGGCGCTGAAGCAGGCGGGTCTGATCCCGGAGGACGGGGAAGCACACTATCTCCGCACCGGAATTCTGGATAAAAATTGCTGCATTTTTCAACAATAACCCTTGCTTTTCCGCTTGACCTGTGGTATTATAATCCTGCATGCATTACGGGCGGTCCTCTGTCGTTGTCAGGACAAGAACGCCTATGACTGAAAGGAACGATATCATTATGGATCTGATCAAGCATCTGACAGACGCTCAGCTGAAGGAAAACCCCGCCAATTTTGGCATTGGTGACACCGTGAAGGTGTATGCCAAGATTAAGGAAGGTTCCCGCGAAAGAATCCAGGTCTTTGAGGGCACCGTCATTGCGAGAAAGCATGGCGGCATCCAGGAGACCGTTACCGTTCGCCGCGTGTCCTACGGCGTTGGCGTGGAAAAGACTTTCCCCATCCATTCTCCCAATGTCGAAAAGTTCGAGGTTGTCAGAAAGGGTAAAGTCCGCCGTGCAAAGCTCTATTATCTGCGGAATAGAGTGGGTAAGGCCGCCAAGGTGAAAGAGGACATCTGAGCCTGACAAAAGCAGAGGGACGGACTTTCCCGTCCCTCTTATTTTTTCAATCAGGGGGAGGAGACCGCATGAAAAAAGAACCCGAAAGTATTGAAAAAGATCTGACGGAAGAAAAGAAAAAAGCGCCCACGGACAATGTCCGGGAGATGTATTTCTGGGCACAGGCGCTGACCATTGCACTGGCGGCGCTGGTGCTGCTCAACACCTTCTTTTTCCGTCTGTCCGGTGTGCATGGCTCGTCCATGTGTGATACGCTGGCCAATGGAGATCAGCTGATTCTGCAAATCATCGGCTATGACCAGCCCCGGCGCGGAGATATTATCGTCTGCACCTCCGATGGCTTTGGCGGCGAGGCGCTGGTAAAGCGTGTGATCGCCGTGGCGGGAGATGTGGTGGACATTGATGCCGACGGCAATGTGGTTGTCAACGGTGAAACACTGTATGAGCCCTACATCCGGGAACCCATTCTTCCCGGCAAGCGGGGAGATCAGCAGTATCCGCTGACCGTTCGTGAGGGCTGTCTGTTTGTAATGGGCGATAACCGCAACGGCAGCACCGACAGCCGCTTTACCATGGTGGGACAGATTTCCGAGGAACGGGTGCTGGGAAAGGTGCTGTTCCGCTTCTGGCCGCTGACCAAAATCGGCGTGCTCCGTCATGGAACAGGCAGCGAAGACCCGGCTGCTCTGGCAGGGTAAAGGTATGAGTATTAACTGGTATCCCGGCCATATGGCCAAAACCCGCCGGGTGATGCAGGAGGATCTGAAGAATGTGGACATGATCTGTGAGATCGTGGATGCCCGCATTCCTGCCGCCTCCCGCAATCCCGATCTGAACCGTCTGTGTCAGAACAAACGGCGTATGCTGGTGCTGAACCGGGTGGATCAGGCTGACCCCGCCGCCACGGCAAAATGGCGGGCCTATTATCAGGCACAGGGCCTGCGGGTGATGGAAGCCGACAGCCGAAAGGGCGGATTTCTGAATCAGTTTACCGCCTGTGCCAAGGCAACCTGCGCCGATCTGCTTCAGCGGCAGGCGGCCAAGGGACAGGTGGGCAAGCCCATCCGTATCATGATTATGGGCATTCCCAATGTGGGAAAGAGCTCTTTTATCAACCGTCTGCTGAACAAAAAAGCGGCGGTGGCTGCGGACAAGCCCGGCGTGACCCGGGGCAAGCAGTGGTTTTCGCTGCCGGGCGGCTTTGACTTTATGGACACGCCCGGTATGCTCTGGCCCAAAATCGAGACGGATGAAATGGGCTATCTGCTGGCCTTTACCGGAACCATCCGGGATGAGATTCTCGATCTGGAGGATCTGGCCTGTCGGCTGCTGTTGCGGCTGGAAAACGCAGCGCCCGGAGCGGTTGTAAAGCGATATGGCATTACAGCTGTAGATATGGATCAGCCCTATGACACGCTGACAGAGCTTGCCAAAAAGCGGGGCTATCTGGCAGGACGAGGCGAATATGATACCCTGCGGATGGCACGGGTGCTGCTGGATGAGTTCCGCAGCGGAAAGCTGGGACGCATCACGCTGGAGCTGCCGCCGGAGGACTGACGATGTATTCCTATGAAGAGGCGCTGGCAGCGCAGGGCTTTACTGCGGTCTGCGGCGTGGATGAGGCCGGATGCGGCCCGCTGGCCGGGCCGGTTTATGCGGCGGCGGTGATTTTGCATCCGGAGGATCGGATCGACAGCCTGAATGACTCCAAACAGCTCTCGGAAAAAAAGCGGGAGCTGCTGTTTCCGGAGATTCAGCACCGGGCCCGTGCCTGGGCCATTGCCTCCGCCAGCGTGGAGGAGATCGACCGGCTGAATATTTTACAGGCCAGACTGCTGGCCATGCGCCGTGCCATTGCTGCGCTGGAGCGGGTGCCGAATTATATTCTGGTGGACGGCAACCGGGATCCCCAGCCGGAGCAGGCACCAACGCTGCTGATCGTGAAGGGGGATGCCAAAAGCGCATCCATTGCGGCGGCTTCCATTCTGGCCAAGGTGGCAAGAGATCATTGTATGCTGGAGCTGGATGCGGCCTATCCGGAATACGCCTTTGCAAAGCACAAGGGCTATCCCACGGCGCTGCACCGGGAACGCATTCTGCAATATGGCCCCTGTCCGGCTCACCGGCAGACCTTTTTGAAAAAGCTGCTGTCCGGAGGCTCCCGATGAACACCCGGGACAGCGGAAGGCTGGGGGAGGAGCTGGCGGCGGCCTATCTGGAAAAACGGCATTACCGGCTGCTCCAGCGGAATTATCGCTGCCGGATGGGTGAGATCGACCTGATCGCCCAGAAGGACGGCATGATCGTGTTTGTAGAGGTCAAGCTGCGAAAGGATGACCGGTTTGCGGGCGCTTGGGAGGCTGTGACACCTGCCAAACAGCGGCGGCTGCGGGTCACGGCGCAATTCTGGCTGGCGGAGCGGCAATGTCAGCTGCCGGCCCGCTTTGATGTGATTGAGGTCTATACCGGAGATCACAGCATCCGGCAGATCGAGGATGCCTTTCAATAATCAAAATCCGGCGGAAGGAGACTGCATGGCGCTTTACGCAATCGGCGATACTCATTTTTCTGAAGCCGCAAACAAGCCCATGGATGTGTTCGGCGGTGCATGGAACGGTTATCGGGACAAGCTGCTGACCGGCTTTTCTGTGCTGCGGCCGGAGGATACGCTGCTCATTTGCGGCGACTTTTCCTGGGGAATGTCTCTGGAGGAGACGCTGCCGGACTTCCGGCTGCTGGACTCCTTTCCTGGAAAAAAGCTGCTGCTGAAGGGCAATCACGACTACTGGTGGGAAACTGTTTCAAAAATGAAGCGTTTTTTTGCGGAAAATCAGATTGGAACCATTGATTTTTTGCACAATTCCTGTTATTTTTATGACGGCGCTGCTTTATGCGGCACTCGGGGCTGGTTTTATGAAAAGGGCTCTCCCAACGCGGGAGAGGACAAAATCTTCAAGCGGGAGCTGATCCGGCTGGAAGCATCTCTCAAGGCGGCCATGCAGCAGGGAGCGGAGGACATCGACTGCTTCCTGCACTATCCGCCGGTGTTTCAGGAGACGGAGGTTCCGCAGATCATGGAGATTCTGGGCCGCTATCCGGTAAAGCGGGTGTTTTACGGCCATCTGCATGGAGACAGTCTGCGCAATGCCTTCTGCGGTGTGCGGCAGGGGATTTCCTTTCATGTGATTTCCGCCGATGCCGTGGGCTTCCGTCCCGTTCAAATCCGAGCATAATATAAATTAAAATAGAGTGTAACTTTACAAGGAGGACTATCCGTGAAACTGAACAATGTCGAGAAGAAGGAAAAAAATCAGGTGGCGCTGACCATCGCCGTGGAGCCCGAGGTGTTTGAGGCTGCCTGCGAAAAGTCTTACCGCAAAAATGTGGGCTCCATCAATATTCAGGGCTTCCGCAAGGGTCACGCTCCCCGGAAGATGGTTGAGAAGCTCTATGGCAAGGAGATTTTCTTTGAGGATGCTATGAACTTCTGCATTCCCGATGCCTATGAGGCTGCTCTGAAGGAAGCCGCGCTGGATGTGGTTTCTCAGCCGGAGATCGGTTCTGTGGATGTTCAGGAGGACGGCACCTTTGTGTTTGTGGCGAATGTCTATGTGAAGCCCGAGGTCGTCGTGAAGGACTATAAGGGTCTGGAGGCCGAGCGCGAGGACGATACCGTGACCGATGAAGAGGTTCAGGCCGAGCTGGAGCGCATTCAGCAGCGGAATGCCCGTCTGGTGCCCGTGGAGCGGGAAGCCCAGAACGGCGATACCGTGAACATTGATTTTGAAGGCTTTGTGGACGGCGTGGCCTTTGAAGGCGGCAAGGGCGAAAAGTTCGACCTGCAGCTGGGCTCCGGCACCTTCATCCCCGGCTTTGAGGATCAGCTGGTGGGCAAGAAGGCCGGCGAAACCTGCGATGTGAATGTGACCTTCCCCGAGGAGTATCAGGAGAAGTCTCTGGCCGGCAAGCCCGCCGTGTTCAAGTGCGCTGTCAACGAGGTCAAGGAATCTCAGAAGCCCGAGCTGGACGACGAGCTGGCCAAGGATGTGTCCGAGTTTGATACGCTGGCCGAGCTGCGTGAGGATACCGCAAAGAGCATGAGAGAGCGCAAGGCCGCTTCTTCTAAAAACGCCTTCCAGGAAAAGCTGATGGATCAGATCATCGCCACCATGGAAGCGGACATCCCCGATGCCATGATCGAGAATCAGCTGGATCGCATCGAAGAGGACTTCGGCTATCGTCTGGCCATGCAGGGTATGAATCTGGATGCCTATCTGAAGATGCAGGGCATGGATCATAACGCCTTCCGCAATATCTTCCGTGCTCAGGCCGAGCGTCAGGTGAAGATTCGTCTGGCTCTGGAGGCCGTTGCCAAGCTGGAGTCTCTGGAAGTCACCGAGGAAGAGCTGGAGGCCGAGTTCGCCAAGCTGGCAGATCAGAACAAGATGGATCTTGCCAAGGTGAAGGAGCTGCTGCCCGCCGAGGACCTGAAGACCGATCTGCTCTGCCAGAAGGCCAACGATTTCATCATCGACAACGCCGTGGCCAAGCCCGTGGAAGTCAAGGAAGAGGAAAAGTCTGCGGAATAATGCGCTGTCTGCCGCAAACTGACAGATTTTTTGCGCCGCAGCGTGTAAACTGATTGCAAACCCATCAACGGGAAGCGCCGCATTGCCGGTGCTTCCCGCATCGTACTTCAAGAAAGGAGTCAGCTATGTCTTATATTCCTATGGTAGTAGAGCAAACCAACCGGGGAGAACGCTCCTATGATATTTTTTCCCGACTGCTCAATGACCGGGTCATCATCCTGTCGGAGGAGGTCAACGACACCACCGCCAGCCTGATCGTGGCCCAGCTTCTGTATCTGGAAGCGCAGGATCCGGACAAGGATATCAGCTTTTATATCAACAGCCCCGGCGGCTCCATTACAGCCGGTATGGCCATCTATGATACCATGCAGTATATCAACTGCGATGTTTCCACCATCTGCATCGGCATGGCTGCCAGCATGGGCGCATTTCTCCTGCAGGCGGGCACCAAGGGAAAGCGGATGGCGCTGCCCAACAGTGAGATTCTCATTCATCAGCCGCTGATGGGCGGCTTGCAGGGACAGGCTACGGACATCAAGATTCATGCGGATCACATTGTCAGCCTGCGTTCTAAGCTGAACCGCATCATGAGCGAGCGCACCGGTCAGCCGCTGGAAGTGATCGAGCGGGACACGGAACGGGATCATTATATGACGGCGGAGGAAGCCTGCGCCTATGGTCTCATTGATAAGGTGATTGTAAAGCGGTAAAGCTTGTCATGCCTTGATATAAGGAGTTTTTATGGCAAACAATGAAAAGAAGGATGTGCGGTGCAGCTTTTGTGGCCGTACACAAAATGAGGTCAAGCGGCTGATTGCCGGTCCCAACGCCTACATCTGCAACGAATGTGTCAGCATCTGTGCCGAGCTGGTGCAGGAGGAGGCGGAGGATGAGGCCATCGGCGAACGCTTTCAGTTGGACGAGCGTCTGCCCAAGCCGGCGGAGATGAAGGCGGCGCTGGACGAATATGTCATCGGACAGGATCGGGCGAAAATAGCGCTGTGTGTGGCCGTTTACAATCACTACAAGCGGATTCTGCATACTGATGAGGATGTGGAGCTTCAGAAGAGCAACATTCTGATGATCGGCCCCACCGGCTCCGGCAAGACCCACCTAGCCCAGACGCTGGCCCGGAGTATGCGTGTGCCTTTTGCCATCGCCGACGCCACCACCCTGACAGAGGCCGGTTATGTGGGCGAGGATGTGGAGAACATTCTGCTGCGGCTGATTCAGGCGGCGGACTATGATGTGGAGCTGGCACAGCGGGGCATCATCTATATTGACGAGCTGGACAAAATCGCCCGGAAAAGCGAAAATCCCTCCATTACCCGGGATGTTTCCGGAGAAGGTGTGCAGCAGGCTCTGCTGAAAATTCTGGAGGGAACCGTTGCCAATGTGCCGCCTCAGGGCGGGCGCAAGCATCCCCAGCAGGAGTTTATCCAGATTGATACCTCCAACATTCTGTTTATCTGTGGCGGTGCCTTTGACGGATTGGAAAAAGTCATTGAAAAGCGTGTGGGCAAGCAGGGGATCGGCTTTGGCGCAGAAGTGCATTCCAAGGTCAATCCGGATGCCGCCGCGCTGATGCAGCAGGTGGAGCCACATGATGTACTGAAGTTCGGTATCATTCCGGAGCTGGTAGGCCGTCTGCCGGTGCTGGTGACACTGGATCCGCTGGACAAGCCTGCGCTGCTGCGGATCCTTACCGAGCCGAAAAATGCCCTGACCCGCCAGTATGCCAAGCTGATGGAGCTGGACGGCGTGCATCTGGAGTTTGAGCAGGGCGCGCTGGAGGCCATTGCGGAAAAGGCGTTGCAGCTGCACACCGGTGCCCGTGGTCTGCGCTCTGCCATCGAAAGCGTCATGACAGATGTGATGTTCGAAACCCCTTCGGACAGCAGCATCATCGGCGTGAAGATCACCGCAGAGGCCGTCAACGGAACCGGCAAGCCCCAGCTGATCCGTGGAGCCGTGCCCAGAAAGCTGCCGCACTGAGACCGCTTTACCGGCCCGAAAAAATATTGCGCTGTATCCTTTGCGGATACAGCGTTTTTTCTGTTTTTCGGCGGATTACTGTCTTTTATTTTCCGTAAGACCATGATATAATAAAATATCAAACTGATTCAAATGTGGGAGGAGACCCTTATGGAAAAGCCCCGTTTTCAAAATAAAGGGAAAGAAAAGCAGCCGGGCAGAAAGCCCTATCCTCATGCCGGAGACCGGCGGCGGGAACAGCCGAAGCGCAGCAGCTCTGCCTTTGCTGCCATGGAGCAGCTGGACGCGCAGGAGACGAGAGAGGACGAAGGTCTGATTGAAGGCCGCAACGCCGTCTGGGAAGCCCTTCAGTCCCAGCGTCAGCTGGACAAGCTGCTGATAGCCCAGGGCGCACAGAATGTGGGCCATATCATTGCCGCTGCCCGGGCTGCCGGTGTTCCCGTGCAGGAATGCGATCGGCGCAAGCTGGATCGGATGAGCATCACCGGTGCCCATCAGGGTGTGATTGCGCTGGGTGCTGCCGCCCGGTATCAGACACTGGAGGATATTCTGGCGCTGGCAGAGCAGCGAGGAGAAAAGCCCCTGTTGATTCTGTGCGACGGAATCACAGACCCTCACAATCTGGGCGCGATCATTCGCTCCTGTGAGGTGCTGGGCGGACATGGCGTTGTCGTGCCCCGGCATCGCAGCGCTGGTCTGAACGCAGCCTGTGCCAAGGCGGCCGCAGGTGCGCTGGAGCATCTGCCGGTGGCCAAATGTGCCAATCTGGGACAGGCCATTACCGAACTGAAAAAGCTGGGTGTTTTCATTCTTGCGGCGGATATGGGCGGAGAGACTGCTGCCAGCGTGGATTTTGATCTGCCCTGTGCCATTGTCATCGGCGCAGAGGGCAGCGGTGTTTCCGAGGGCGTTCGCAAGGCGGCGGATCGCATCATCAGCATCCCCCAGAGGGGACAGATTCAGTCGCTGAATGCCTCCAACGCAGCGGCAATTCTGCTGTATGAGGCCATGCGGCAGCGCATCTGAGCTGCCCGTCCAAATCACAGGAAAGGAGAAGACCTGTGTCTGCTCACGAGGATGAACATCGTTTAATTGAAGATATCATCGCAGAGTTTCGGGACGATCCTGCTCTGCGCCGGCAACCCGGGCCGATTTCAGCCGGCCCTGTGCTGCCGGAACAGGAGGATCTGGAGGCGCTGCTGGCTTCCGTTCGTGCCATGACGGAGGAACATCCCTCCCAGCCGACACCGGTGGAAGTACCTTCTGCAACGCCGCCTCAGCCGGAAGAAGAAGCGCCGGTTGCGGAAACGCTCCCAACCCGGGAAGCGGCGGAACTGCCTTCTCTGGAGCATGCCGAGCCGTCTCCTGCCACGCTGGAGGATCGTCTGCGTGCCCGCAACATTCAGGTGGAGACGCTGGATCTCTCTGCAAAAACGGCGCGGCACCGCATTCCTGACACCGCTCCCAAGTCGGGACAGCGGGAGGAACGGCAGCCGGAGCCGGAAGAGGATGTCCTCACCATGATCGACACGCCCAGTGCGCAAAAACGGGCGGAGGAAAAGCGGAAAAAGCTGCTGGTGTTTCCCCAGAGAAGCCCGGCGCAGCAGTCGGAAGACACGGAAACATCTGTCGAAAAAGCGGCGGAGGAACCCCTACCGTCTGCGGCTCCGGCAGAGCCGGAGGAACAGGAGCCAAAGCCGGTGAAGCACCGGGCCGAACCGCAAAAAAAGCGCCGGAAAAAGGTACGCACCAGACCGGAACCGGAGGAAGAGCCTCCGCAGGAGGTGGCGTGGGAGGCGCAGGAGGATATCCCCCAGCGGGAAGCCTTTGATCCGGAGCGTCCGGCCAGACCCCATTTACCCTATGATCTGCTGAACCGTCCCTGCGAGGATCCGGCCCAGATGTCGCAAAAGCTGCGCAGGCGGCTGAGCTCCATTGCCGTGCGGATGCTGCTGACGGTGCTGCCCATGGCGGCAGCTGTTTATATGACCGGGGCAGTCTATCGTGGCTGGCCCATGCCCACGGGCTTTACCCGGACGGCATTTCCGGGAGAATATGGACTGGTGCTGGCGGGATGGCTGCTGCTTTCCATGGCGCTCTGTCATGAAGCGGTATTTTCCGGACTGTGGCGGCTGCTGAAGGGGAGACCGACGCTGGACAGTCTGGCAGCAATGTCCTGTGTGCTGTGTCTGGCAGACTGCATTTTACCCTATTTTCAGCCGCAATGGCAGCAGGGCGTACCCTGCGCCTGTGTGAATATCGTCACCTGCTTTTTTGCGGAGATTTCCAAATGGCAGCGCTATGAAGCTCTGCGCCGCAATTATAAATCTGTGGCCATGGGCGCATCGCCCATGAGCGTTAAGCTGTATTCGGACGGAAATGTGCAGGATATGGCCATCAAGACCCAGAGCGGCGTCAATATCGAGCCGGAGGAGCTGTCGGATTATGACTTCACCGAGCGCTTTGCCTGCTATTATTCGCCGGTGATTCTGGTGCTGGCAGCGGCAATGGCATTCAGTGCCAGCATCGGAAAGGGGGAAGTCACCCGTCTGCTGTGGAGCTTTTCCGGCATTCTGTCGGTGAGCGCACCCATGTGCCTGCTCCTTTCCTCCAGCGCCGGAGCCAAGAGCCTCGGAAAAAAGCTTTACACCTCCGGAAGCTTGCTTATCAATGCCAGTAAAGCAGGAAAGCTTGCCAGATGCCGTGCGGCTGCGCTGCGGGATGCCGATCTGTTTCCCGCCGGAACTGTGGCCATTACCGGCATGAAAGCCGCCGACGGACAATCGGTGGAGGAGCTGCTGGGCTGCACTGCGTCTCTGTTGCAGGAGGTTGGCGGCGGTCTTGGCAAGTGCTTTGTGGATTTTGCACGGCAGCAGTATATCGTGCCCAACAAGGCTCGGGAGCTGCGCTTCTTTGACACCCGGGGAATCTGCGCCACAGTGAGCGGACGCTATGTGCAGGTGGGAACCGCCAACTATCTCACCCGTTCCGGCATTCATATCGACTTTGGCCAAAAGGTGAAAAACAATATTTTCATCGCCATCAATTCTCAGTTCGCCGGTGTGTTTTCCCTGCGCTACAAGGCCCAGTCGGCGGTTTACGGTGCCTTTGGTCTGCTGAAGCAGAGCCGGGTACGGCCGGTGCTGGCGCTGCGGGATATGTTCCAGATTCAGAGCCAGATCGAATCGCTGTTTGATCTTCGCCGGGGCAGCACATGGCTTCCTGCGCTGGAGGAACGGCTGGACTATTCCGACGGTGTCTTTGCACGGGAGGAGGAAACCCTTGCGCTGCTGTTCCGGGATGGACTGATGCCGCTGGCTGAAACGATTTCCGCCGCGAAAAAGTGGAAGAAATCCGCTGCATGGGGCTGCACGCTGGGAACGGTCTGCGCTCTGTGCGGCATGATGATCCTGACCTTTCTGGCAGGGAAGGGGGCTTTTGCGGCAGCGGATCCCTGTAATATTCTGCTGTATCTGCTGCTGTGGTCGCTGCCTGTGAAGCTGATTCGGGGTATGATTACAAAGAATTGACGGCCCGAAAACGCCTTTTTCCTGCAAAAGCTCTGGAATTTGCAAAAATACCTGTTGAAATGTTCCTGCGTTTCCGATATAATAGAAAGGTAAACTGTCTAAATCAGGATTTACCAATACAATGCTTGAAGGAGAGAATACTATGGCATATCCCATTGAAAAGATTCGCAATGTTTGTCTGTTGGGTCACGGCGGAGACGGAAAAACCTCTCTGCTGGAGAGCTTGCTTTATCGTACCGGCGGCACGGACCGTCTGGGCAAGGTGGCGGATGGCACCACTGTCAGTGACTACGATCCGGAGGAAATCAAGCGCCAGATCTCTATTCAGGCTTCTCTGGCTCCCGTGGAATACGACGGCCATATCCTGAACTTTATCGACACTCCGGGCTTCTTTGATTTTGACGGCGAAGTGGCACAGGCCATGCGTGTTGCCGACTGCGGCGTGATCGTTGTCACTGCCAAGAGCGGCTGCGCCGTGGGCACGGAAAAGGCGTTCAAGCGTCTGACCAAGGCCGGTCTGCCCCGGTTCTTCTACATTTCCAAGATCGACGAGGAAAACGCCGATTATGAAAAGGCTTACAACAGCCTGCGGGATACCTTTGGTATCAGCGTCACCCCCTTCATCATTCCTCTGATCGAAGGCGGCAAGCCCACCGGTGTTATCAATCTGGTGAACAAGAAGGCATTTAAGGCCGAGGGCAACAAGACGGTTGAGGTTCCCGTTCCCGCCGAGCAGGAGGGTCAGATCGAAGAGCTCCGCTCTGCACTGATCGAATCCGTGGCCGAGACCTCTGAGGAGCTGATGGAAAAGTTCTTCGAGGGCGAAGAGTTCACCAAGGAAGAGCTGCTCACCGGTCTGCGCACCGGTATCCATGACGGCACGCTGGCTCCCGTGGTCTGCGGCAGCGCCTTTACCGGTGTCGGCACCATGCAGCTGCTGTATACGCTGGTGAACTTTGCTCCCAATCCCGCCGAAGTCCGTACCGAAAAGGGTCAGGATGCCGACGGCAACGAAGTTTCTCTGAAGTACGATCCCAACGGCAAGCCCGTGGCCTTTGTCTTCAAGACTGTGGCTGACCAGTATGGCCGCTTCTCCTATTTCAAAGTCGTTTCCGGCAAGGTCACTGCGGATATGATCCTGCAAAATCAGAACACGGAAACCCAGGAAAAGATGGGCCACATCTATATCGTCAAGGGCAAGAAGAATGTGGAAGTGAAGGAGATCGGCTGCGGCGATATCGGCGCTGTCTCCAAGCTGAACAACACCCGCACCGGCGATACCCTGTGCGATCCCAGCCTGAACATCCGTCTGGAAGGCATCCAGTATGCTGAGCCCTGCTACAGCCAGGCTGTGGCGGCCAAGGCCAAGGGCGGCGAAGAAAAGATCGCTGCCGGTCTGACCCGTCTGAAGGACGAGGATCCTACCTTTACCATCGTCAACAATGCCGAGACCAAGCAGATGGTCGTCTCCGGTGCCGGCGATATCCATATTGATGTTCTGTGCTCCAAGCTGAAGAGCAAGTTCGGCGTGGAAGTCGAGCTCAGCGATCCCAAGGTGGCCTATCGTGAGACCATCCGCAAGAAGGTCACGCTGATCGAAGGTAACCACAAGAAGCAGTCCGGCGGCCATGGCCAGTACGGCAATGTCAAGATGAACTTTGAGCCCATCGAGGGTGACGGCTTTGAGTTTGCGGAAGAGGTTTTCGGCGGCAGCGTCCCCAAGAACTTCTTCCCGGCCGTGGAAAAGGGCATCCGCGAGGCCATGGAGCATGGCGTTCTGGCCGGCTTCCCCATGGTGGGCATGAAGGCCACGCTGGTGGACGGCAAGTACCATCCCGTGGATTCCAACGAACTTTCCTTCAAGATGGCTGCCCGTCTGGCTTATAAGGCCGGTATCCCCCAGGCCAGCCCCGTGATTCTGGAGCCCGTGGGCAACATGAAGGTCTATATCCCCGATTCCTACATGGGCGATATCATCGGTGACATGAACAAGCGCCGTGGTCGCGTGATGGGTATGAATCCCGCCGAAGACGGCTTGCAGCTGGTGGAGGCCGAGGTTCCCATGAGCGAAGTGGCCGACTATGCCATTACGCTGCGCTCCATGACCCAGGGCAGAGGCTCCTTCAGCGTGAAGTTCGAGCGCTATGAGCCCGTCCCCGCCGAGGTTCAGGAGAAGATCATCGCCGATGCCAAGTTTGAAGACGACGACGAATAATTCCCCACACGACCCCAAGACCCATTGATATAAAAAGATTGCCTGTCGCTGCAAATGCAGCTGCACTTGTCAAGAAAAAGTAGACACTAAAAAAGCAAAACTACACGAAGCCCA
>CAZIPA010000031.1:0-25573 GCA_964541085.1 uncultured Oscillospiraceae bacterium
GCCTTTGGGTACTTTCGTCCACACGAAAGTACCGCCCCCGGCAGGGGATGATTATCTATAAATTATTGAGCGATAAAATCTGAGGGATTGTTTGCGCCTAAAACCCTCTCAGTCAGTGCTTCGCACTGCCAGCTCTCCCAGAGGGAGAGCCAAGCTTAAAAACAAAGCACAGCGGCAATATCATTGCGCAGCCCTCGTAGCCACGCATTCCTCCAGAATCTGCACGGCGTTGCCGGCGGCGCCCTTGATGAGCTGATCGCCGCAGCACCAGAGGGTCAGAGCGTTGTCCAGCGCCTGATCCTTCCGGATCCGTCCCACCCGCACCCCGGCAAGCCCGGCGGTATTCAGCGGCATGGGCAGCGCATCCTCCGAAAGCACACAGCCGGGAAAGCTGCCGATGGCCATCTTCGCCTGCTCTACGGAAATGGGCCCGGCGGTCTGCACCGTCACCGCCATGGAATGGCACCGCTCCACCGGCACCCGCACACAGGTACAGGAGGCCAGCAGCCCGGGCTGGTTCAGAATCTTCCGCCCTTCATTTTGCAGCTTGCATTCCTCAGAGGTATACCCGGTTTCCCCAATTTCCCCGATCTGTGGAATCACATTCCCCACAATGGGCGCGGAAAACACCGCCGCCTCCGGCATCTCCCCCGTTTCCCACCGGCGCAGCTGAGACTGCATTTCCCGGATGCCGCCCTGCCCGGCCCCGGACACCGCCTGAAAGGTGCAGGCCCACAGCCGCTGAATGGGAGAGCTCTGATGCAGCGCCGCCACGGCCATGAGGATGATGGCAGTAGAACAGTTGGGGTTGGCAATGAGCCGGTGCCCCGCCGCCGCCGGGCCGTTGATCTCGGGCACCACCAGCGGCACCTGCGGCTCCAGACGAAAGGCAGAGCTGTTGTCGATATACACCGCCCCCGCCTGCAAAATCTCCGGACAGAGCTGCCGGGAAAGCGCACTGCTCACCGCGCCCAGCACAAAATCCACCCCGGAAAAACAGCCTTCCTCCACCTTTTTCACCGGCACGCAGTCCCCCCGGAACCAGAGACTTCTGCCCTCCTGCCGCCCCGACGCCAGCGGAACCAGCCGGGACACCGCCAGCGGCGAACACTCCAGCTGACGCACCATCTCCCGGCCCACCGCGCCGGTAGCCCCCAGCACTGCCACACACACCTTTTCCATGATAAATCCTCCCTTTCCTGTTTGCTGGAACAGTCTATGCGCCCGGGGAAAAAAGGTTGCCGGCGGACAAAAAAACGCCCTTCGGTTGCCCGAAGAGCGGTTAAATGATATACGGTTTGTATAAACGCAAGATTTGATTCCGTTTAGTTTTGCTTTTCCTTCAGCAGATCCCGGATTTCCTTCAGCAGCTCCTCCTTGGGATCGGGAGCGGGCGGGGCAGCGGGCTTTTCCTTCTTCAGCTTGTTCAGGGTCTTGACCATCAGGAACACGCACAGGGCCAGCACAAAGAAGTTTACCACATTGTTGATGAAGAGGCCGATGTTCATGGGAATGGGCTCGCCGCCGTAAAGGTTTTTGATGGGGATGACCCAGCTGGAGAAATCCACGCCGCCCAGAAACACGCCCAGCACCGGCATGATGATGTCGTTAATCAGGGAATTGACGATGGTGCTGAAAGCGCCGCCCACGATAACGCCGACGGCCATGTCGATCATGTTGCCCCGGTGGATAAAGGTTTTGAACTCACTCAAGAATTTTTTCATATCCGTATCTCCCTTTCATTTCAGGTCTTACTTAAATTATATCGTCTTTTGGCAAAAAAGCAACTGTTTCCCCATTTTCAACCGAAAAAAAATGTGGTATGATAAAAGCTTGAAGAGGACAAAACGCCTCCGGCTTTACATTTTCTTTGACATTCTTCACAATCGCCGTTATAATGGAATTGCTCGTTTCCGAGCGGGCGCTGCCAAATACGGTAGGCGGTTCAGCTACACCACCCGAGAGGGGGTGCGCTTATGCCGATTACATTGACTTTTCACATTCACAAGTGGACTGTGACAATTCGGGTAATATGCAAAAACCGCCACTCGGCCAAGTGACGGTTTTTTGTGATGCGATTTTGCTTTCCTTAGAACAACTGGGCTGACCGCTGAACGGCAGCGCCCTTTTCTGTTTTTATTATATGCGGATTTGATCCCCTTGTCAAGGGTGGCCTGCCGCCGTTTCCTGCCCTTAATATGCATTCATCGAAAGGAGTCCTTCCCATGCCGGATACCATTGCCGCTTGCAGCAGCGGTTCCATGCCCTGCGGCATTGCCGTGCTTCGCCTGTCGGGAGACCGGGCGGCGGAGATTTTGGACAAAGTGTTTATCCCCCGGGCAAAAACCCCCGTCAGTCAGGCCCAGCCCAGAAAGCTGTATTACGGACGGCTGCTGGCCAGGGACGGCCGGACGCTGGATCTGTGCATGGCGGCCTTTTTCCCCGGGCCCAACTCCTACACCGGAGAGGATCTGGCGGAGTTTTACACCCACGGCTCCCAGCCGGTGGCGGCGGGTCTGCTGGAGCATTGCTATGCCCTGGGGGCCATTCCTGCCCCGCCGGGAGAATATACCCGCAGAGCGTTTCTGGCGGGACGGATGGATCTCACCGAGGCCGAAGCGGTGGCCGATCTGATTCACGCCCAGTCTGAGCTGGCGGCCAAGGCGGCGGCGGCCCAGCTGGAGGGCAGCGTAGGCAGCCGGGTACAGGCGGTGCGGCAGCAGCTGCTGGCATTGCTGGCCCATTTTTACGCCGTGTGCGATTATACCGATGAGGATCTGGAAGCGTTTGATTATGCTCACGCCGGTGAGGTGCTGGAGCAGGCCCGGGCGGAGCTGTCTCAGCTGCTGGCGGGCTTTCGCCGGGGTCAGCTGGTGCGGGAGGGTGTGCCGGTGGCCATTATCGGTCGGCCCAACGGCGGCAAGAGTACCCTCTTCAATGCGCTGGCCGGGGAGCAGAAAGCCATTGTCACCGATGAGGCGGGAACCACCCGGGATGTGCTGGAGCAGGTAATCTCCTGCAGCGGCGCACCCATTCGGATTCTGGATACGGCAGGTCTGCGCAGCAGCGATTCCAAGGCGGAGCGCATGGGTGTGCAGCGGGCACGGGATGCGGCTCAGCGGGCCCGGGCGGTGCTCTGTGTGCTGGACAGCAGCAGTCCCCTCTCCCCCGAGGACGAGGACGCGCTGGCCCTTTCCCAGGAGGCACCCTGCCGGGCGCTGGTGCTGAACAAAACCGATCTTGCCCCGGAAGAGCCGTCGTGGCTTCCGGCGCTTCTGGAACAATACACCTTTGATGCCCGGTTTCATTTGTCCGCAATCCACGGACAGGTGGAGCCGCTGGCAGACTGGCTTTCCCAGCTGGCACCCCAGCCGGGAGAGGTGCTGGTCACTTCCGCCCGTCAGGCTCGGCTCATGGAGCAGGCGCTGGAGGATTTGCGGGCGGCGCTGGATTCTGCCCGGGCGGGGCTCACTGCCGATGCCTTTTTAAGCGATGCGGAGCGGGCCATCAACACGCTGGGACAGATCACCGGCGAAACCGTCTCGGCCGATCTGGCCCAGGAAATCTTCAGCCGATTTTGCGTCGGCAAGTAATTTTTCGAAAACATTCTGTATTATTCTTCTGATATATCACAAAAAGGACTTGGAATTTCATGCTGGATTTCTTTGCGGGACAATTTGATGTGATTGTTGTGGGGGCCGGTCATGCGGGAATTGAAGCTGCGCTGGCCAGTGCCCGCATGGGCAGCCACACCCTTTGCGTGTGTACCTGTCTGGATGCGGTGGGCAATATGCCCTGCAATCCCTCCATCGGCGGCACGGCCAAGGGCCAGCTGGTGCGGGAGATTGATGCGCTGGGGGGCGAAATGGCCCGGGCGGCGGATGCGGTATGCCTGCAATTCCGGATGCTCAACCGGGGCAAGGGCCCGGCGGTCTATTCTCCCCGCTCACAGTCCGACCGGATGGCCTATCGGGCCTATATGCGCCGTGTGCTGGACGAATGTCCCAATCTGTCCCTGGCCCAGGGGGAATGCGGCGACATTCTCACCGATGAAAACCGGCAGGTCACCGGCATCCGCATGGTGGGCGGTGCCCGCTATGACTGTAAAGCCCTTGTCCTTGCCACCGGTACTTATCTCGGGGCAAAGACCTTCACCGGCGAGGTTGTCCGGGACAGCGGCCCCGACGGAATGTACCCGGCCTGCGCCCTGTCGGCTTCCCTTGCGTCGCTGGGACTTTCCCTCCGGCGCTTCAAAACCGGAACCCCCGCCCGGGTGTCGGGAAAGAGTCTGGATTTTTCCAAAATGGAGCCGCAGACGGGGGATGCGGGAGAAACGGGCTTTGCCTTTGACCGCACCGAAGCCGTGCCCAATCAGGCCCTGTGCTGGCTCACCTATACCAACGAAAAAACCCACGAAATCATCCGTGCATCGCTGGATCGTTCGCCCCTGTTCAGCGGCGTGATTCACGGCACGGGCCCCCGCTATTGTCCGTCTATCGAGGACAAGGTGGTACGCTTTCCGGAGAAAATCCGGCACCAGCTGTTTCTGGAGCCCTGCGGGGCGGGCTCGGATGAATATTATGTGCAGGGCATGAGCTCTTCCCTGCCGGAGGATGTCCAGCGGGCCTTTCTCCGCACCATTCCCGGGCTGGAGCAGGTACACATCCTCCGTCCCGGCTATGCCATTGAATATGACTGCATCGACCCGCTGCTGCTGGATCACCGGCTGGCGGCGCGAGGCGTGCCCGGCCTGTTCTGCGCAGGGCAGCTGTGCGGCTCCTCGGGCTATGAGGAGGCGGCGGGACAGGGCCTCATTGCCGGCATCAACGCCGCTCTGCTGGTGCAGGGCAAGCCCGGCTTTACCCTGGCCCGGCGGGACGGCTACATCGGAACCCTCATTGACGATCTGGTGACCCGGGGCACCAATGAGCCCTACCGCATGATGACCTCCCGCAGCGAATACCGTCTGCTCTGCCGTCAGGACAACGCCGATGTGCGTCTCATGCCCTACGGACACCGGCTGGGGCTGATTTCCGACGACCGTCTGGCGGCCATGGAGCACCGTCAGGCGCTGCTGCGGCAGGAGCTTGCCCGGCTGCAAAAGACCGTTGCCCCGCCCAACGGTGTGACCAATGCTTTTCTCACCCGGCACAACACGGCACCCATTGCCCTTTCCGGCGCGTCGCTGACCGAGCTGCTGCGCAGACCGGAGCTCACCTATGCCGCCCTGGCGGAGATCGACCCCCAGCGTCCGGCCCTGCCCGCCCCCGTGCAGGAACAGGTGGAGATTGCCGTGAAGTATGAGGGCTACATTCGCCGCCAGCTGAAGGAAATTGAGGAGCAGCGCCGTCTGGAGGACACGCCTCTTCCCGCCGATCTGGATTATCTTTCCATCCGCACCCTGCGTACGGAGGCCCGGCAGAAATTGCAGGCCGTGCAGCCGGAGACGCTGGGACAGGCCGGCCGGGTCAGCGGTGTCTCCCCGGCGGATATCGGCGCGCTGATGGTGTATTTGTCCCATCGGGATGCGCCGGAGGCGCAATGATATCGGCTTCGCCTTTCAAGCTTGGCTCTCCCTCTGGGAGAGCTGGCGGCACGGAGTGCCGACTGAGAGGGTTTCAACAGAATTGCAAACAATCCCACAAATTTTATCGCTCAATGATTTTACAGCATAATCATCCCCTGCCGGGCAGCTTGCGCAGCAAGCCTTCGCCGCCCAATGGCGGCGTCATGCCGCAGGGAGGCGCAGCAGTGCGCCAACCGAGGCGGTGAAATGAAAAGGGGCCCCCGCAAAATCCTGATTTTGTTTTGCTTGCGCAGCAAGCCCCGCCGACGAGTGTCGGCGTCATGCCGCAGGGCGGCGCAGAACTGCGCCAACCGAGGCGGTGAAATGAAAAGGAGCCCCCGCAAAATCCTGATTTTGTTTTGCTTGCGCAGCAAGCCCCGCCGACGAGTGTCGGCGTCATGCCGCAGGGCGGCGCAGCAGTGCGCCAACCGAAGCGGTGAAATGAAAAGGGGCCCCCGCAAAATCGAAGATTTTGCGGGGGAACGAGGAAGCCAGGAACGGGGGACGAGAGGACAACCCTCTCAGTCACCTGCGGTGACAGCTCTCCCAGAGGGAGAGCCAAGCCCGAAAAATATAGCGCGGCCGATATCGTTGCGCCGTAAAGGAGTTATCATATGACATTTCAGGAAATCATCCGCACCGGCTGTGAAGCGTGGAATCTCCCCATCTCGCCGGAGGCACTGCTGCGCATGGAGCGCTTTTCCGACAGCATGATCGAAAAAAACCGTGTCATGAATCTCACCGCCGTCACCGAGCCGGAGGAAATCGCCCGCCGGCATATGCTGGACTGCCTGTTTCTGCTGACCTGCGCCGACTTTTCCGGCAAAAAGGTGCTGGATATCGGCTGCGGCGCGGGCTTTCCCACCATGCCGCTGAAGTGCTACGATCCCACCTTTGACATTACCCCGCTGGACAGCACCGGCAAGCGCATCCATTTTATTGAAGAATGCTGCGCCCAGCTGGACATTCCCATCCAGCCGGTGGTGGCCCGGGCGGAGGATCACATTCAGAAAAAGGGTCTGCGGGAGAGCTTTGACATTGTGACCTCCCGGGCGGTGGCCCCGCTGAATATTCTGGCGGAGCTGTGTCTCCCTTATATAAAAGAAGGCGGACTGTTTCTCCCGCTGAAGAGCAAAAATGCCGCTGCCGAGGACGAGGTGGAGCGGGGACGCTCTGCCATCCGTGCCCTGGGCGGCACACTGGAGGATGCCCGGGAATATCAGATCCCCGGCATGGATTCTCCCCATCAGATTCTCATCATCCGGAAAACCGGCCACACCCCCGGCCAGTATCCCCGGCGATATGCGAAAATCTCGGCAAATCCGCTGTAATTCAAAGCAGCTGTAACTTGTCTTCCCGACTTGGCTCTCCCACTGGGAGAGCCAGGCCCGAAAACCTCACGCCGCAAGGCGCACTTTACCATCATCGAAAGAAGGTCTTACCATGCCCCAGCGTGATGAACAGCAGCAATTTATCCGGATGACCCAGACACCCATTCCCCGGCTGGTGATGTCCATGGCCCTGCCCACGGTGGCAGGTATGCTGGTGTCCTCCATCTACAACATTACCGACACCTATTTTGTCTCACGCATCGGCACCAGCGCTTCGGCGGCGGTGGGCGTGGTGTTCTCCGTCCAGTCGCTGATTCAGGCGGTGGGCTTTTGCATCGGCATGGGCTCCGGCAGCATCATCTCCCGCAAGCTGGGAGAAAAGGACACGGAAACCGCCAGCCGCTATGTGTCCTCCGCCTTTGCGCTGGCATTGTGCATGGGTCTGCTGCTGGCCATTTTCGGACTGAGCTTTCTGGAGCCGCTGCTGTTGCTGCTGGGTGCCACGGAGACCAGCCTTCCCTATGCCTGCGATTATGCCCGCTATATTCTGCTGGCCGCGCCGGTGATGTGCTCCTCCTTTGTGCTGAATGTAGCCATGAAGAGCGAAGGCCGGGCCACCCTCTCCACCGTCGGCCTCACCTGCGGAAATGTGCTCAATGTGATCCTCGACCCCATCCTCATGTTCCCGCTGGGACTGGGCACCGCCGGTGCCGCCATCGCCACGGCCGTGAGCCAGTGTGTGAGCTTTGTGCTGCTGACCGTTTTCTTCTTCAAAAAGCAGGATTCCCTCCGCCTCCATCCCCGCTATATCAGCCGAAAGGCCGCCGATTATGCCACCATCGTCCGGGTGGGTGCGCCCACTCTGTTCCGCCAGGGCTGCGCCAGTCTGGCAACGGCGCTGATGAACGGACAGGCTGCGGTGTTTGGTGACGCGGCAGTAGCCGCCATGAGCATCGCCACCCGCATTTATCTCTTTGTGCGTTCCATTCTGGTGGGCATCGGACAGGGCTTCCAGCCGGTGGCGGGCTACAATTACGGCGCAAAGCTGCCGGGCCGGGTGAAGGAGGCCTTCCGCTTTACCACTCTGCTGGGCACAGCCATTGCCGTGGCTGCCGCCGTGGTCATTGCCCTGCTGGCACCCCAGCTGATGATGATCTTCCGCCGGGACGACACGCAGGTGATTCAGATCGGCGCGCAGGCCCTGCGCTATCTCTGCATCGTACTGCCCTTTTTGGGCTATTCCACCTATGTGAATCAGATGCTGCAGGGACTGGGCCGCAGCGGAAGCGCCGCCTTTCTGGCCAGCTGCCGACAGGGCATTTTCTTCGTGCCGCTGATTCTGGTGCTGCCCCGGCTGTTTTTCCTCACCGGCGTGCAGCTCTGCCAGCCCATTGCCGACGGACTTACGGCGCTGGTGTCCATTCCCTTCCACATCTGGTTTTTCACCAGTCCGGAGGGGCTTGCGGCCTGCGGCCCGGAGAAAAAATCCGCCTGAGACATTGCCCCGCAACGGTTGACATTGGTTTGAAAAAGGGGTAAACTGGAAGCATCATCCCCATGGGCAGGAGGCTTTTTCATGTATCTGACCGCCAACGAAATTTCCAAAGCGCTGAACATCTCCACCGAGACCATCCGCTATTATGTGCGTGAGGGCCTCATTTCCCCCCACCGCAACGAGAGCAACGGCTATTGGGAATATTCCTCCGAGGATCTGATGAAGCTGACGGACATTCTCTTTTACCGCAGTATGTCCCTGACCATCCCGGAGATCAAAACCATCATGACGAAAAATCTCCCGCTGGAGGAGCTTCAGCCCATCATCGAACACCGGAGAAGCGAGCTCATCGCGGAGATTCGGGAAAAGGCCGATGCCCTGCATGAGCTGCAATGCTGGAGCCAGCTCCATCAGGAGGAAATGCGCAGTCTGGGCACCTTTCACATCGGCCCCATGCCCCCCTGCTACCGGCGGCAGGACTGCTATGACCAGAGCCTGCACATTGCGGAATATCTGCGCAACTGCTTTGATTTTGAGCGGGGCAACTGGATGGACATCTCCATGTCCTTTTCCATCGACACCACCCGGGAAGAGCCCCGGATGGAGCGGTATCTGTCCTTCCGCGGCTCGGTGCGGCTGAAGCCCTCCAATATGCGCACCGATATCATTGTGGAACAGGCTCCCCGCTGTCTCATCACCGAGGCCCACTACAGCGACGACCCCATGGAAATGCTCCGGCCCATGCTGGATTATGCCGCCGCCAACAGCCTGCACCTGACGGGAAAGTTTTACGGACAGGAGAACACCAACTATTTTGTCAACGGCAGACGGATGGCCATTTATTGCATTTATGGCGTGCTCAAGTAAAAAACAAGAAAAAACAGCCAAAAAGAAGAAAAAAATTCTTGACCTCGGAGCTACTCCGAGGTTTATATTTTATTTATTATCATAGTTTATGGTATCCACAAGGGGAAAGGAGCACCTATGCTGAAACCGAAAAAACTGTCTCCCGGTGCCACCATCGGCATCGTCACCCCGGCCAGCCCCCGGGAAAAGCCCTATGAGCTGGAGCGGGCAGCGGCCTTTATCCGAAATCTGGGCTATCAGGTGGTCATTGCGCCCCATGCCGATCTGCGCAAGGGCTTTGTGGCCGCCTCGGAGGAGGAGCGGGCCGCCGATATCAATGCCATGTTTGCCGACCCTGCCATTGATGCGGTATGCTGCGCCCGGGGCGGCTATGGCAGCGCCCAGATCATCCGCCATCTGGATTTTGATCTCATCCGGCGCAATCCCAAAATCTTCACCGGCTTTTCCGACATTACCGCCCTGCATCTGGCCATCAACCGTCTGGCGGGGCTCGTCACCTTTCACAGCCCCGGCATGGCCCGGTTTAATCCCGAGGAGCTGACGGACTATACCAGAACCCAGTTTTTCCGGGCGCTGACTACCGAAGAGCCTCTGGGAGAGATCCCCCTCCACGACCCGAAAAAGTGGCTTTACGCCATTCACGGCGGAGCAGCCGAGGGCGAGCTCATCGGCGGCAACATGACCCTGCTGTGCGGCAGTCTGGGAACCCCTTCTCAGCCGGATGTACGGGGAAAGGTGCTGTTTCTGGAGGATGTGGACACCGAACCCTGGACCATGGACAACAACCTGATCCATCTGCGCAACGCCGGTCTGCTGGAGCAGGCGGCAGCCGTGGTGGTAGGCGAATGTAAGGGCTGTGAGCCCTATGACTACAAGCCGGGCTTTTTGTCGGATGTGTGTGTGGAAGAGGTTTTTGACTATTACCTGCGGCCGCTGGGCGTTCCGGCGCTGTATGGACTGCCCCTGGGGCACACGGAGGATATGGCAACTTTGCCGCTGGGCGTGAAGGTGCGGCTGGACGCAGATGCGAAACAGCTCACTGTTCTGGAAAGCGGCGTAGAAGCATAAAGGCAATTTCCCTGCGCAAGACCCATTATATTAAAGGAGGAACTCTGGATGAAAAAATTACTTGCGATGCTGCTGAGTCTCATGCTGCTGCTGGCCCTGTGCGCCGGCTGCGGCAACAGCGGCGGAAACAGCGGAGATGAGGAGGTCATCTTCAAGGTGGCCATCGGCAGCAGCTATGACACGCTGAACCCCTTTACCACCGAATCTGCACTGGTTTACGATTTTCTGAACTTCTGCTGCGATTCCCTGCTGGCCTATGACGCGGACTTCAACGCTGTCTCCCGTCTGGCCGAGAGCTGGGATGTCAGCGACGACGGCCTGACCTGGACCTTCCATCTGCGCAAGGATGCGAAGTTCTCCGACGGCGAGGCCCTGACCTCTGCCGATGTGAAGTGGACCTATGAAAACGCCATCGACAGCTATATGTATTCCACCCACGCCAGCGGCTTTGCTTCCATCGAATGTCCCGATGATTACACCGTGGTGTTCGTCTGCGAAACCCCCAAGCCCGATATGCTCTATCAGATCATCCCCATCCTGCCCGAGCACATCTGGAGCCAGGTGGATATCCTGTCCTATGAGCCCACCGAGCTGGTCGGCTCCGGCCCCTTCATTTACGATCCCACCCGCAGCGCCAACGGCAACATTGCCTTCGTGCGCAACGACAATTACTGGGGCGACAAGCCCTATGTGGATGTGCTGGTGTTCTCCGTTTACGACAACTATGACACCATGGTACAGGCCATGCAGCTGGGCGAAATGGATGCCTGCTATGAGCTGGACCGCACCCAGTATGACAAGCTCAGCACCGATTCCAGCGTGTATGTAGAGCTGTATGAGGGCTTTGGCGAAGAGCATCTGGCCTACAACATGATTAACGAAGTCACCGGCGACCGGGTGATCCGCTATGCCATCGACTATTGCTTTGACCGGAACGCCGCCGTGGAAATGGGTTATGGCGGACTGGCCGAGCCCGGCTACGGTCTGGTGAACAATCCCGGCTTCCAGTATATCCCCGCCGACGATGTGCGCCGGGATCTGAGCATTGACCAGGCCAACGCCCTGCTGGACAGCGCCGGTTATGTGGACTCTGACGGTGACGGCATCCGGGAGCGCAACGGCGAACCCCTCAGTCTGGAGCTGATTACCGCCTCCGAGCGCAGCTCCTGGCAGTCTGCCGTGGTGAATATGCTCATCACCAACTGCGCCCAGGCGGGCATTGAGATCAAGTGGACCACCCTGGAAAAGGTCACCATGTGGGACACCTGCTGTGACGGCGACGACAGCTGGCAGATGTATCTGGACGGCTGGGGCGGCGATGTGGATCCCGGCATGATTCTGTGTCTCTTCCAGGATTGGGAGACTGCCGGCTATTCCACCACCAGCTATTCCAACCCGGCCTATGACGCTTCCTATGACGCAGCCTTCTCCACGGTAGACCCGGAAGAGCGTGCTGCCGCCATTCAGGAGTGCCAGCGCATCCTCTATGAGGACTGCCCCTACACCATCATCTGCTATGACAAGAGTGTGCAGGCCATCTCCCGGCGCTGGACCGGCTTCCCCGAGAGCGGTATCGGTCTGTTCGGCAACGAGCGGGCTACCACCTATGTCAGCGTAAGACCGGCTGAATAAGTTTCTGTTTTCACAGGCGGGGTGCGCCGTAACAGCTGCGGCGTACCTCGCTGATTTTTCAAATCTCTGGAGGTGACGGAGCCTTGACCAAACGAATCCTGAAAAAGCTGCTCTTTGCCCTGATTACCATCCTTTTTGTGGTGGCCTTCAACTTCTTCCTGTTCCGCGTCATGCCCGGCAACGCCGAAACGATCATCGCCAAAAGCACCACCTCTCAGGCGGTGAAGGATCGTCTGCTGGCGGAGGCGGGACTGGATCAGCCCATTCTGACCCAATTCTGGATCTATATGAAGGACCTGCTCACCGGCGATTTCGGTGAAGCCTTCAACACCTATGACGGCAAGCAGGATGTGCTGTCCATTATCGCCGGACGCATCCCCAACACCGTGATTCTGCTGGTGGCGGCGGAGATCGTGGCCATTGTGCTGGGCCTTGTGGTAGGCGTTGTCTGCGCCTGGAAGCGGGGCACGGCGCTGGATACCGGCCTGCTTTCCGGCTCGCTGGTGCTTTATTCCATGCCAACCTTCTGGTTTTCCATGGTGCTCATCTTCCTGTTCTGCGTGGGACTGCGGTGGTTCCCCACCGGCGGCATCACCACCCCCGGCACCAACTATACGGGGCTTCGCTATGTACAGGACTATTTGCAGCACATGACCCTTCCCATGCTGTGTATGGGCATTCTCATGCTGGGCAGCTATGCCATCATCATGCGCAGCACCATGATTGATGTGCTCACGGAGGATTATATCACCACCGCCCGGGCCAAGGGCTTTTCCACCCGCTATATCCTCATGAAGCACGCCATGCCCAACGCCATGCTGCCCATGATTACCGTTATCGCCATGAATCTTTCCATGGTGGTGGGCGGCGCCATTCAGCTGGAAACCCTGTTTTCCTGGCAGGGACTGGGCAAGCTGATGTATGAGGCCCTTCTGCGCCGGGACTATCCCCTGCTGCAGGGCTGCTTTGTGATCACCACTGTCGCCGTGGTGGTGACAAACTTTATCACAGACAGCATTTATGTCCTCATCGACCCGCGGGTCAAGAGCTGAAGGAGGGGGTGCCGTTATGAAATTATCCGCTGAAACCCGCGCGCTGAAGCGCACCCTGCGCCGCCGGAGAAGCCGGGAATTTTTCCTGCAAACCTATGGCAATCTCATGGCCCGCATCGGTATGTTCATCATTCTGTTCTTTATCCTCATGGCCATCATCGGCCCCATCGTCATGCCCTTCAAAACCACGGACATTGCCGCCAGCCGGGCGGATGTGTTCAATCCTCCCTCCGCAGAGCACTGGCTGGGCACGGACAATCTGGGACGGGATGTGCTGGCCTATCTCATGAGCGGCGCACGCTCCTCCCTGTTTGTCGGCGTGACCGCTACGGTGATCTCCATGGTGCTGGGCACCCTCATCGGCATTACCTCCGGCTATCTGGGGGGCTGGGTGGATACCCTGCTCATGCGCATCACCGACTTTTTCCTGGTGCTGCCCTGGCTGCCCTTCTGTATGGTGCTGGCCGCCATTCTGGGCAACAGTATGTGGAACATCATTCTCGTCATCGGCCTCACCGGCTGGGCAGGCACGGCCCGTGTCATCCGTGCCCAGACCCTCTCGGTGAAGGAGCAGCAGTATGTGGAGCGCACGGTCTCTCTGGGCGCGGGAAAATGGCATATCATGCTGCGGCACATTCTGCCCAATGTGTTCCCGCTGGTGTTTTCCGAGAGCATCCTCATCATCTCCAGCTCCATTCTCACCGAGACCTCTCTGGCCTTTCTGGGTCTGGGCGACCCCACCAACCCCAGCTGGGGCACCATGCTCAACGATGCCTATTCCACCGGTGCCATGAACAACGGAGCCTGGTGGTACTTTGTCACCCCCGGCATCTGCGTCATTCTGGTGGCGCTGGGCTTTACCCTCATGGGCTATGCCTTTGACGAGATCCTCAATCCCAAGCTGAAAAAGAGGTGAGCTACTGCCATGAAACTTTTGGAAGTGAAGAATTTACGGACCTATTTCCACACCACTAAGGGCGATTTGAAGGCCGTGGACGGTGTGAGCTTTGATCTGGAGGCGGGCGAATGTCTCGGTCTGGTGGGCGAATCCGGCTGCGGCAAGACCACCAGCGCCCTGTCCATCTGCAATCTGCTGCCAAAGGAGGGCTATATCCACAGCGGAGAGATTCTGGTGGACGGTGTGGACTATCACGCCCTCTCGGACAAGGAGATGAACCAGCACCGCTGGAAGGATGTTTCCATCATCTTTCAGGGGGCCATGAACGCCTTCAACCCGGTAAAACGGGTGGGCTGGCAGCTGGCGGAGGCCATGATCCTCCATGACGGCCTGACTCGCGAACAGGCGTGGCAGCGGGCCGAGGAGCTGTTTGCTCTGGTGGGTATCCCCCGGGAACGGGTGCGTCAGTATCCCCATGAGTTTTCCGGCGGTATGAAGCAGCGGGCCATGATCGCCATGGCGCTGGCCTGCAACGCAAAGCTCATCATCGGTGACGAGCCCACCACCGCTCTGGATGTGATGATTCAGGCGCAGATTCTGGAGCTGCTGGAAAAGCTGCGCCGGGAGCTGCATATGGGCATGATCCTCATCACCCACGATCTTTCCATTCTGGGAGAAACCTGCGACCGCATCGCCGTGATGTACGCCGGCAAAATCGCAGAAATCGGCACGGTGGACGATATTTTCCGCCATCCGGCCCATCCCTATACCCGCCGGCTCATCGAGTGCTTTCCCAATGTAAACGCCGGACGGGTGATTCCCGACGGCATTCCCGGCTATCCCCCCAATCTCATCGACCCGCCCAAGGGCTGCCGCTTCCATCCCCGGTGTCATTGCCGCTGCGCCGACTGTGACAGCATCGAGCCGGAGATGCGGCAGGTGGGCGAAAAACACTTTGTTGCCTGTCATTGCAAGGAGGTGGAGGCATGACGGAGAAAAAGCCTTTGGTTCAGGTTGAAAATTTGCAGGTGCATTTTCCGGTAGCGGATTCTGCCGCCAGCTCGATCTTTGGCTCCCATCGGGTGCTGAAGGCCGTGGACGGCGTGAGCTTTTCCATCCATCGGGGAGAAATCCTCTCTCTGGTGGGCGAATCGGGCTCCGGCAAGACCACCACCGGCAAGGCCATTTTGCAGCTGGCCCCCGTCACCGGCGGCAGAGTTCTCTATGACGGACAGCCGGTAGGCAAAAGCTTTCACGAGCTGCAGGCCTTCCGCCGCCGGGCACAGATGATCTATCAGGATCCCTATCAGTCGCTGAATCCCCGGATGTACATTTCCGATCTGGTGGGCGAGGCGCTGGATGTGAACGGTCTGGTGAGCAACGCCGCCGAACGCACGGAACGCATCTCCCGGGCGCTGGCCAACGCCGGACTGACCCCGCCGGAGGATTATCTTTACCGCTATCCCTATGCCCTTTCCGGCGGCCAGCGGCAGCGTGTCGCCATCGCCGGCGCTCTGGTGATGGAGCCGGAGTTTGTGGTGGCGGACGAACCGGTATCCATGCTGGATGCCAGCATCCGCACCGGCATCATCAAGCTGATGCTGGAGCAGCGGGAACGCATGGGTCTGGCCTATCTGTTCATCACCCATGACCTTTCGCTGGCGTGGCTCATCTCCGACCGGATCGCCATTATGTATCTGGGCAAAATCATGGAGATCGGCACCGCCGACGAGATTCTGCGCCACGGCGTCCATCCCTACACCCGTGCGCTGATTAACATCATGCCCGTGCCCGGCCAGATTCGCCAGGGTCAGCGGGAGCTGCTGGAGGGTGAAACTCCCAACGCCGCCTCGGTGGTGGAGGGCTGCAAGTTCGCCTCCCGCTGCAAATACTGCACCGAGCGCTGCCGCCATGAAGAGCCGCAGCTCCACGAAATCTCCACCGGACATCTGGTGGCCTGTCATCAAATGGAGGATCACGCATGAACAAAACCCAACTTCTGGACGATCTTGCCGCGCTGATCGCCATTCCCTCTCTCAACGGTGAGCCGGAGCCCTGTCAAAAGGCGCTGCAGCTGGTGCTGGAGCGGGCCCGGCAGATGGGAATGCGCACCGGCGTTACCCGGGAAGGGGACGCAGGCTGGGCCGAGATCGGTCAGGGCAAGGTGACGCTGGGCATTCTGGCCCATGTGGATGTAGTCGGCATCGGCGACCGGGAAAAATGGAACAGTGACCCCTTTACCCTCACCCAGCGTGACGGTCAGCTTTATGGCCGGGGCGTGGAGGACGACAAGGGGCCTGTGCTCCAGTGCCTGTATGCCATGCAGACCCTGCTGGAGGAGGGCATTCCCCTGCGGAAAAAGCTGCGCCTGATCGTGGGCACCAGCGAGGAAAATCACTGGACGGACATGGATCATTACAAGGCCCAGTTTGGCACGCCGGATTATGGCTTTTCTCCCGATGCGGCCTTTCCCATTTATAATGCGGAAAAGGGCTATGGCGATTTTCAGCTGTTCTTTGATGCGCCGGAGCTTACGGAGCTGGCGGCCGGAGACAGCCCCAACACCGTGCCCTCCTTCGCCCGGCTGCGGCGGCAGGATGGAACGCAGCTGACGGCTACCGGCGTTTCCGTCCATTCCTCCGCCCCGGAAAAGGGTGACAATGCCATTCTCCGTCTGGCACAGCTGGCCGGAGACGCACCGCTGTGGCGCTTTTTGCGGGAATATTTCACCGTGGAAAATCCTGCCGTGGCGCTGGGTCTGGACGATGGCAGCGACAGCTGGCAGGGCATCTATGTGGGCAAAACCGTCTGCGCACCGACGATTCTGGCGCTGAAGGACGGTCAGGCCACGGTGAACATCAACATCCGCTTCCGTCCCGGCGTGACAAAGGAGCAGCTGTGCGCCGCCTTTGCGGCTCTCGCTCCCCGCTATGGCTTCCGCTATGCGGTGGCCGAGGCGACCACGCCCATGGTGGTGGATCCGGATCGGCCCTTCATTCAGCTGATGAATCAGGTGGGGGCCGAGTTTGGCATCACCCCGGGCTGCTATCCCGCCTCCGGGGCCACCTATTGCAGCACCTTCCCCAACCATGTGGGCTGGGGCCCCACGCTGCCGCCGGACGAGGGTAGCGCCCACGAGGAAAATGAACACACCTTCCTGAAGGATTTCTTCCATGTGGCGGAGGTTTATACCGAATATCTGCGGCGCATTGCGCAGGAGGAAGCATAATGCAGAACTTTCCCATCTCTCAGGAGCAGATCACCCGCTGGACCCGGGACATGGTGGCCATTCCCTCCTATCCCGGCATTCCGGCACAGGAACGGGCGGTGGCGGACTATATCAAAGCCGTCTTTGACGCAGAGGACATCCCCTGCCGGGTGGAGGCTCTGCCCGACGGCCGGGCCAATGTGATCGCCACCGTCAAGGGCACCGGCGGCGGACGGACGCTGCTGTTCAACGGTCATATGGACACCGTTCCCCCCTATGATATGGAAAATGCCTGTGCGCCCCACATGGAGGGTGACAGGCTCTATGGCCGGGGAACCTCGGATATGAAGGGGCCGCTGGCCACCATGATGGCGGCGGTGATTGCCGTCAAGCGGCTGGGTCTGTCCCTCCGGGGCGATGTGATCTTCACCGGCGTGGCCGATGAGGAGGAGGGCAGTCTGGGTGCCATTCATCTGCTGGAAAGCGGCATCCGTGCCGACGGCGCCATTGTGGGCGAACCCCTCTCCACCCCCTGCGTGGGCATTGTCCAGCGGGGACTGGAATGGTATCAGGTGGATTTCACCGGCCGCACCGTCCACGGCGGCAGCCAGAGCACCGGCATCAATGCCATTGAAAAGGCCGGACATTTTCTCCGGGCGGTGGAAGAGCGGCTTTATCCCGCCCTGCAAACGGTCAGGCATCCCATGCTGGGAGCAAGCTCGGTGAATGTGGCCGTGATTCACGGCGGAACCCAGCCCTCCACCGTGGCGGGACACTGCTCGGTACAGCTGGATCGCCGGTTTCTGCCGGGTGTGGAGCCCTATGAACAGGTGACAGCCCAGCTGCAATCCCTGCTGGATCAGCTGGCGGCGGAGGATCCGGACTTCCACGCCACCCTTTCCGTGCTGCCTGCCAGCGTTATGGTGCGGGGCTATATTCATCAGGGCTTTGAAACTCCCCAGGACGACCCGCTGGTGCAGTGCTGTATCCAGGCGGGAGAAAGCGTGCTGGGCGCGCCGCTGCAATGCATCCCTGTCCCCTGCTGGACAGATGCCGGTCTGCTGTCCCATTACGGCAACATTCCCACGGTGGTGTGGGGCCCGGGTGCCATGGAGCAGTGCCACAGCAGAGAGGAGTATATCTGCCCTGCGGATATGCACCGCTGCGCCATTGCCTATCTGGATGCCATCTGCCGCTTCTGCCAGTAAGTTTTCCACAGTTCAAGAGCTGAATACACAGAAAAACGAGTCCCAACGGCGGCAGCCGGGGACTCGTCTTTCATAGAAAAAAGGGGAAAGGAAAAAATTACAGACAGATCGGACAGGGAGGGTCAGCAGTATTTCTGCTTGCTCTCCTTTGCCACATTGATGATGCCGTAGAAGAACAGGGCCAGCGCCACCGCAGTGCCCAGATACCACAGGGGGCTCACGGTGCTGGCAAAATGGCAGGTGATGAAATACAGGGGCAGGCCGATGGCCACGGCGATACTCACAAGCAGAGATTTTTTCATTGAGATGACCTCCTTTTCCTGCTTCCATTATACGGCGGCGCAGGACGGGAGGCAACCAAGAGACGGCAAAGGAAGGGCCTGTTTCAGCTAAGATTCGGCAAATTTCTACAAAATCCGCCTTTCTTCGACCTTTTTCTCAGCTCTGCTGCTCCATGGGGGCGATAACGGTTTTCCGCAGATGGAGATAGAACAGGGTGCTCACCACGGCGCTCATGATCTCCGCAATGGGGAAGGCCCACCACACCACCGACAGCACGCCAAAGCGGCTGAGCAGCCAGGCCAGCGGCACCAGCACCACCAGCTGACGGGCGATGGAAACGCACATACTGTAAAGGCCCCGGCCCAGCGCCTGGAAGGTGGAGCCCAGCACAATGGCATAGCCCGCGCCCACAAAGGAAATGCTGATGGTGCGCAGTGCGGGAATGCCGATCTCCAGCATCTCCGGGCTGGCATCAAAGAAGCCCAGAAACACGCCGGGAACCGTCTGCATGAGCACAATGCCCACGGCCATAATGATGCAGGCATAGGTGATGGCCCAGCGCACCGTCTGCTTCATGCGGGAGGGACGGCGGGCACCGTAGTTGTAGGCGATCATGGGCACCATGGCATTGTTCAGGCCGAACACCGGCATAAAGACAAAGCTCTGGAGCTTGAAATACACGCCGAACACCGCCACTGCCGTAGAGGTAAAGGCATCCAGAATGCGGTTCATGCAATAGGTCATCACCGAGCCGATGGAGCCCATGATGATGGAGGGAATGCCCACGGCCAGAATGGTGCGCACCGTGCCGATATGGGGCCGCAGTCCGGCGAGATTCACCTGAATCTCCCGGTTTTTTGTCTGATGGATCAAAAAGGAGGTCATCGCGCCGCAGAACTGGCCGAACACCGTAGCGATGGCAGCACCGGCCACGCCCATTTTGGGAAAGCCCAGCAGACCGAAGATGAGAATGGGGTCAAAGACGATATTCACCACAGAGCCGACGAGCTGGCCGATCATGGCAAGGTGGGTCTTGCCGGTGGCCTGCAGCATTCTCTCATAAAAGATGGAGATAAAGCAGAACATACCCACGCCGATGCAGATGCGCACATAGGTGATGCCGTATTCCGCAATGGCCTCCGAGGAGGTCTGGGAACGCACAAAGGCCGGGCCCAGCACAAGGCCCACAAAGACAAACAGCGCCGCCGCGCACAGCTCCAGAAACAGACCGTTTCCGGCAGCCCGGCGGGCCAGCTTTTCATTTTTTTCGCCCAGCGCCCGGGACAGCAGGGAATTGATACCCACGCCCAGACCGGTGGCAAAGGCGATCATCAGGTTTTGCAGGGGGAAGGCAACGGAAAGGGCCGTCAGGGCGTCTTCGCTGATTTTGGCCACAAACACGCTGTCCACCACATTATACAGGGCCTGCACCAGCATGGAAAGCATCATGGGCAGGGCCATTTTCAACAGCAGCGACGGGACAGGCTCTGTGCCCATCCGGTTTTCACGGGGTGCGGTTTCGTTCATTGCAATATCCTCGATTCTTTATTATAATTTATTTTTTTGTTGTGTTGGGTGCGGTTACAACCCGGGCGGCGCAGCCGTCTGAGGGATTGTACTTTCGTCTTTCGTTCTTGCCTCCCTCTGACGAGGGAGGCAAGGGCTTGTGCTTTCTCAGAGGGAAGCCCCGCGGCGACTGAGCGGGCGTTAGGGGTGGTGCAGGAGGGGGGTATCGCAACACCCCTCCGCTGGCCTTTGGGTACTTTCGTCCACACGAAAGTACCGCCCCCGGCAGGGGATGATTATCTATAAATTATTGAGCGATAAAATCTGAGGGATTGTTTGCGCCTAAAACCCTCTCAGTCAGTGCTTCGCACTGCCAGCTCTCCCAGAGGGAGAGCCAAGCCGGAAAAATATAGCGCAGACCTTGCCTCCTCGCCGACGAGTGTCGGCGTTATGCCGCAGGAAGCCGCAGAACTGCGGCGACCGAGGCGGTTAAATTCCCGGGGATCCCCACGAAACAAGTTTCGTGGGGGGATTGACAACCAGAACATTATAACGATAATATAAGAGAAAGTCAATGCCGCTTTTGCGGCGGGAAGGAGGACGCGATGGAGCTGGAGGAAAACGCCCTGCGGCGGCGGTTTGCCGAGCTGTCCCGGCGGGCAGCCACACGGAATATGGATACCTTTACCCCCTTTCTCACGCTGGCAGAGCAGAGCATTCTGCTGTCCATGGAGCGTCAGCTGGAGCTTCCTCCCCGCTGGCTGGGGGGCTATCCCGGGGCCGAACGGCGGCTGGCCTGCTTTTCTCCCAACGATGCGCCGGAAGAAAGCCCCATTGTCTGCCTTTCTGTCCGGCCAAAGGGGGAAAAGTTTGCGGCAGCACTTGGCCATCGGGATATTCTGGGGGCCATCATGGGTTTGGGCATCAAGCGGGAGCTCATCGGTGACATTCTCCCCCGGGACAAGGGCGGCTATGTGTTCTGTCTTGCGGAAATGGCGGACTATCTCTGCCAGAATCTCACGGAGGTTGGCCGAAGCAGCGTCCTCTGCACTCCCTGTTCTCCCCCGGAGGAGATTTCCGCGCCGCCGGAGCCCTGCGTTTTGACGGCAGCTTCTCTCCGGCTGGATGTGTTTATCGCCGCCGTGTGGAAGCTTTCCCGCAGCGAAAGTCAGCAGCTGTTTCCCAAACAGCTGGTCTTTGTCAATGGCCGCACGGTGCTGTCTCCCGGAGACACGGTGCGGGAGGGAGACATGGTTTCCGTCCGGGGCCGGGGCCGGTTTCAGCTGACGGAGGTTCTGGGCGAGACCCGCAAGGGCCGTCTGCGCCTGTCCGCCAGAATCTACTAAGGACGATTACAAAGAGTTTTTCACACTTTCCACCGTTTTTTCCACAAAAACGGCCGTATCAAACATGGAACCACCATATATTGTGTCGCAAAAATCAGGAGGCTTGCATATGGGCGCAAAAGCAAAACAGAGCGGAAACACCATGATTACCGGTGTGATCTGGAAGGAGCTTGTGACCTTTTTTGTTCCTCTGCTGCTGGGGGCTTTTTTACAGCAGCTGTATAATACGGCGGACGCCATGATCGTCGGCCGGTTTGAGGGCCCGGCGGCCCTGTCGGCGGTGGGCGGCACCACGGGACAGATTCTGAATCTCATTGTGGGCTTCTTTCTGGGCCTGTCTTCCGGCGCTATGGTCATCATTTCCCAGTTTTTCGGCGGCGGACGGCAGGACGAGGTCAACCGCACCATTCATGCCTCCATTGCCCTTTCGCTGGCGGGCGGCGCTGTGCTCACTCTGCTGGGCGTGATTACGGCTCCCTGGCTGCTTCAGCTGCTGGACACCCCGGCAGAGGTGATGGATTATGCCCTTCCCTATCTGCGCATCTATTTTGTGGGAACGATTCCCAATCTGCTGTACAATATGGGCAGCGGTATTCTCCGGGCGGTGGGCGACAGCCGTGGCCCGCTGTATGTGCTGGCGGCCTGTACCGGGGTCAATGTGGTGCTGGACCTGCTGTTTGTAGGCGTATTTCACATGGCCACCGCCGGTGCGGCCATTGCCACCATTCTCAGCCAGCTGTTTTCTGCCGTGCTGGTGCTGTGGATGGTACACAGGCGGGGCGAGGGCTTCCGTCTGTCCCTGAAGGCGCTGCACTTCTATCCCCCGCTGCTCAGGCGCATCACCCACATCGGTCTGCCTGCGGGCATTCAGGCGGTGCTCTATTCCCTGTCCAATCTGATTATTCAAGCCGGTGTCAATGCTTTCGGCACCAATACCATCGCCGCATGGACGGTGTTCGGCAAGATTGATTCCCTGTTCTGGATCGTGGTGGATTCCTTCGGCGTGGCCGTCACCACCTTTATCAGCCAGAATTACGGCGCGGAAAAGCTGGGACGGGTGAAAAAGGGTGTCAATGTGTGTCTGGTGATGTGCATTGTCATCATTGTGTTCCTGTCGGCGGTGCTCTATGGACTGTCCGGGCCGCTGACCCATCTGTTTACCGACGATCCCGAGGTGGTGGAGCTGGCCACCCGTGTGGCGCACTTCCAGATCATGTTCTTCTGGACATGGACCTGCATTCAGGTATATTCCTGCGTGCTGCGGGCGGTGGGCGACAGTGTGATTCCCATGGTGTTCATCGCTCTGGGCGTGTGCGGTGTGCGGGTGCTGTGGGTGCTGCTCATTGTGCCCCTGCTGCCTCATACGCTGGAATATACCATCAGCTGCTATCAGATCAGCTGGTTCCTCACCAGCATTCTCTTCACCTGGTATTATTACTGCAAGGCCCCCATCCAGCAGCGTCTGCGGGGCGTGGCGGCCTCTGAGGAGTGATGCGCCTTGCCGTTCCCCGCAAAACAGGTTTTGCGGGGAGCAAGGGGAGGTGGCAAAACCGCAGGTTTTGACGGAAGGGTTGTCACTGCGTCCAGCCTGCATAATGCCAACCCCTCCCCCCTACAAGCAAAAAAAATAACCGCCACTGGGCCAAGTGACGGTTTCTTTGAAATATCCGTGATTTGAGCTGAACCGCTTCCCGGCGGTGCCCTTCTGATTTCATATAAATTCTTTCCCTCCTGTTGTCAAGCGGCAGGAGGGTTTTCTTTCACTCGAACATTTTGTTGACGATGTTCACCAGTAGCAGCATCAGCACCAGAAACAGCGGCCAGAAGAGAAAGCCGGGCATCATGGAAAACACCTGCTCGCCGGATTCGGACACATATTCAATATACATCAGATGCCAGATGATATCGCACATAAAGGCCACCACGGCCAGACCGCCCACACCGGTGAGAAAGCCCTTTTTCGTGCGGCCCAGACGGGTCAGCAGCAGAACGATCAGATAGCAGGCAGCGCCGATCCCCATTCCCAAAAGCAGGTCTTCCCCGCCCTCCAGATGGTTGTAAATGTACAGTGCAGTGAACATGGGCATTTCCTTTCCGTATTGTTTTTATGAAATTCTCCGGGATGTATTGAAAATCCCGGAGAATCCTTCCTTTTATTCGGCTTCTTCCTCCGACAGAGCCACGCCGGGCTCCTCGCTGAGCTCGTCATCCCGGGCGGTGCAGGTCATGGAAATCACACGGGTTTCCTCGTCCATGCGGATGAGACGCACACCCTGCGAGCTTCTGCCGCAGATGCGAATGCCCTCCACGGGAATGCGGATCACCACGCCGCTGTCATTGATAAGCAGCAGATCCTCCGCCTCGGTGACGCAGCGAATGCCCACCAGCGCGCCGGTTTTTTCCGTCAGAGCGTGGGCCGTCATGCCGCCGCCGCCCCGGTGATGGGCCGTATATTCCGCCGGATCGGTGAGCTTGCCATAGCCGTTTTCCGTGACGCTGAGCAGATAGCAGCCGGGAAACTCCCGGGCCGCGCCGATAACCCTGTCTCCCTCCCGGAGACGGATGCCCCGCACACCGGCAGCCTCTCTGCCCATGGTGCGCACCTCATCCTCACAGAAGCGGATGGCAGCGCCGTCCTTCGTGGCCAGCAGAATGGTATCTTTGCCGGTGGTGAGCAGCACCTTTTCCAGCAGATCCCCTTCCTCCAGCGTAATGGCACGGACACCGGCCTTGCGCTCGGTATTCACCACGCTGAGATCCATGCGCTTCACCGTGCCGTTGCGGGTCACAAAGAACACGCAGCGATCCTCCTGAATGTCCCGCACGGGGATCATGGCCGTCACCCGCTCATCGCCGGAGATTTGCAGCAGATTGACAATATTCATGCCCTTGGCAGAGCCGGCGTTGCTCTCGGGGATGCGATAGCCCTTGAGCTTATACACCCGGCCATAGCTGGTAAAGAACAGAATGGTATCGTGGGTGGAGGCAGTGAAGATGGTGTCCACCACATCCTCCTCCCGGGTTTTGATGCCGATGCGTCCCCGTCCGCCCCGCTTCTGGGCCGTATAGGCGGCAGAGGCCATGCGCTTGATATAGCCACGGCTGGTGAGGGTGAAAATGTTCAGCTCCTCGGGAATGAGATCCTCCGCATCGATCTCGTCCTCCACCTCCTGAATCTCCGTGCGCCGGTCGTCGCCGTATTTTTCCGCCAGCTCCAGCAGCTCGGTTTTGAGAATCTGACGCACCAGACCCTCGTCTGCCAGCACCCGCTGATAATAGGCGATGCGCTCTTCCAGCTCCTGATATTCCTTCTGGAGCTTTTCCCGATCCAGACCCTGCAAGGCCTTCAGACGCATATCCAAAATGGCCTGTGCCTGAATCTCATCCAGAGAAAACCGCTCCATGAGGGCTTCCTTGGCGTCGTCATAGCGGCTGCGGATGAGGTGAATCACTTCGTCAATGTTGTCCTGGGCGATGATAAGACCCTCCAGCAGATGGGCCCGCTCCTGTGCCTTTTTCAGGTCATAGCGGGTACGCCGGACAATGACCTCCTGCTGGAACACCAGATATTCATCCAGAATGTGCCGCAGGGAGAGAATCTTCGGCTGGGTCTGATTTTTCACCAGCGCCAGCATATTGATGGAAAAGCTGGTTTGCAGCTGGGTCTGGGTGAGCAGCTTGTTCAGCAGCACCTGGGCGTTGGTATCCCGCTTCAGCTCGATGACGATGCGCATACCGTTCCGGTCAGATTCGTCCCGCAGATCGGAAATACCCTCCAGCCGCTTGTCCTTCACCTGTTCGGCGATGGCGGCAATGAGCTGGCGCTTGTTTACCTGATAGGGCAGCTCGGTGACGATGATGCGGGTGCGGTGATCCTTGCCGTATTCCTCAAACTCCGTTCTGGCCCGCACCAGAATCCGTCCCCGGCCGGTGGCATAGGCCTGCCGGATACCGGCTCTGCCCAGAATAATGCCCCTTGTGGGGAAATCCGGGCCCTGAATGTGCTGCATCAGATCGTTCAGCGTTGCCTCGGGATTGTCCAGCACGCAGACGCAGGCCCCGATCACCTCCCGCAGATTGTGAGGAGGAATGTTGGTGGCCATACCTACGGCGA
>CAZIPA010000032.1:0-25532 GCA_964541085.1 uncultured Oscillospiraceae bacterium
GTCAACTACGCCCCAGGTCAACTCGCTGTATGAAAAAGCGAGTGTTCTTAACAGCTTTTCAAATGCTGTAAGAACACTCGCCATGGTGCCGGTGGTGGGACTCGAACCCACACACCATCGCTGGCAACGGATTTTGAGTCCGCCTCGTCTACCAATTCCAACACACCGGCATAAGTGCAAGCTTATTATACCGCGAAAGCCCTGAAAAAGCAAGCACTTTTTTGTGCCGGAAAGCGGGCTGAAAGGGGAACGCCCTTTCAGGCGAAATACACAAAAAGCTTTTGGTTTTTCGAAAAAAGTCTCCGGGACAGGGAGCGGGTGAAATCTTCTGCGGAAAAAGCGAAGCCAGGAAATGCAAAGTAAAATCTGTGAGAAAATTATCGGATGAAGCGGAAGAATCCCCGGAAAAACTGCGGTAAAACGGAATGGAAAAGGGAAAAAAGCCGGATACTTTTCGGAAAAGCACGGTACTAATACGGTGAAACACCCATTCCCAAATTGGAAAAATTCTGCATTCGCTAAAAACCTGAAAAAATGATTATTGGTGAAAATCGGAGGGATTTTGGGTTCCCGGCAACTTTTTTTGATTTTGCCACTTGTAAAGAAAATATGAATGTGGTAAAATAGTACACAATAAATTGTCCGTTTTGTGCGCCGTCATTAGGACATACCCCTTACGCGGAGAGGGGAAGGGACTTTGTATGATGCAGAACGCGGGCAGTTGTAAGGTTAAAATGTTAAAAGGAGATGCGCAAATGAGTAAGAAACTGATTGCTCTGCTGTTGGCTGCCACGATGCTTCTGGCCCTGGCTGCTGCCTGCGGAAACAACAATGCAAACAACAACGGCGGAACCACAAATGGCGACGGAGACGGCGCAAAGAAAGTCTATTATTCCGTTCTCACCAGCGACCACTCCAGCCTGAACTTCCTGGACAATGTTGACTCTCCCGTAGCCAATGTTGCCAACTTCTGCATGAGCTTCCTCTATCGCTCTTATCCCGATGAAGATGGTATGGGTTACCACTACATCTGCGATATCGCGTCTGAGCTGCCCATCCAGGTTGACGATTACAACTGGGACATCAAAATCCGCGAAGATGCCAAGTGGGAAGACGGTACCCCCATCAATGCCGATACCTTCATGTTCACCTTCCAGCAGCAGCTGAACCCCAAGATGGTCAACCGCATGGCTGCCTTCCTGTACAGCAACGCCATCACCATCGAGGGTGCCCAGGCTTATAACGAGCAGGGCGTTGACGGCAATATCTCCTGGGATACTGTCGGCATCAAGAAGATCGACGATTACACCATCCGCATCACCACCGTCGATCCCAACACCCAGAATCAGGTTTGTGAGCACTTCTACAACCGCAACACCGTGCCCGTGAACGAGAAGCTGTGGAATGAGTGCCTGAGCGCTGACGGCGCCACCACCTCTTACGGCTCCGATCTGGATCACTTCATCGGCTGCGGCCCCTACAACTTCACCAAGTGGGAGTATGACGCTCTGCAGATCTACACCAAGAATCCCGATCACTGGCTGGCTGACTGCTTCAATTATGACGAGGTTCAGTACCGTGTCGTGCCCGAGCAGAACGCCCGCGTCGAGCTGTGGGGTCAGGGCCAGTTGGACATCTTCAGCCCCAATGCTGACACGCTGGAAACCTTCATCGACAGCCCCCAGATGGTGGAATATGCTTCCAACACCGTGTTCCATCTGGACATCAACTGCAAGAACCCCAACAACCCCATCACCGCTTCTGACAACTATCGTAAGGCCATCTATCACGCTCTGAATCGTGAAGTGATCGCCAAGGATCTGTTCGGCCACATGGAGCCCGCCGGCTGGTATGTCAGCGGCCAGGCTGGTATCCTCAGCGACAGCGCCGAGCTGTATCGTGAGTCCAAGTACGGCAAGGCCGTGACCGATATGGTCGCCGGCTGGAGCACCGAGGGCAGCACTACCGGTTACAATCCCGAGCTGGCTCTGGAGTACTTTGACAAGGCCTGCGAGGAATGCGGCGTCAGCAAGGACACCGTGATCAACCTGATCATGGCCTATGACCCCGAAGAGACCCATTGGCACAAGACCGCTCAGTACATCCAGGAAGAGTTCCCCAAGATCTTCGACAACCGCGTGACTGTTGAGATCAAGACCTATTCCGGTATTTCTACCACTGAGTATAAGAAGCAGGGCGATGACGGCTGGGATCTGTCTCCCAACGACTGGAGCCGCGGCGTGGCCCGTACCTATCCCAACCAGTGCTTCCTGTACTTCACCTCCTCCTATGATGGAGCTCCCAACAACTACTTCAATGCTGACTTTGATGCTCAGTTTGATAAGACCGTTTCCCTGCAGGCTGGCGATTACGAGACCCTGCTGAAGGAAACCCAGACGCTGGAAGAGATCTATCTGGAGCATGTGGTGCAGTGCCCCGTGGTTCAGGATGTTGTCTATGAGCTGCATTCTTCCCGTCTGCAGCTGCCTGCCAAGACCTATATCCCGGGCTTCGGCTGGGGCGAGTACTACGGCGATATCGTCGAATAAAGAACCGCACCCCGCAATTGCCGTGTAAACCATGGCAACCCTGTGATTCTCGGGAGCGTGCCGCCATTGCGGCGGCACGCTCCTTCCATAGCCGGAAGGCAGTTTTTTGCTTTTCGGCCCTCGTTCGGAAAAACCAATGCAGTTAGGAGAATCCTATGTTTAAGTACATTATGGGGCGCATCGGTGCAATGCTCATCACGCTGTTCATGGTCATGTCTCTGTCCTTCTTCGTGATCCGCCTGATGCCCATGTCCCTTTTCGAGAATCCCGAGGTTCCCGCTGAGATTCAGCGGCAGCTGGAGGATAAATTCCATCTGAACGATCCCATGTATGTTCAGTACTATTACTTCATGAAAGATGTTATCACCAAGCTGGACTTCGGCATTTCCATCAAGCTGCGTCCCGGTCTGGATGTGTGGGGCATTCTGGTTTCCCGTCTGCCGCCCACGATCCTGGTGAACTTCCTGTCGCTGTTGATTTCCATACCGCTGGGACTGATTGCCGGTACGGCAGCAGCGCTGAAGCGCAATACCTGGGTGGATCATGTGATTTCCTTCTTCGTGGTAATCTTCATATCCGTACCTTCATTCGTCTTTGCATCGGTGATGCAGTATCTGTTCGCACACAAGCTGGGATGGTTCCCGGTGCTCTATGATACCAACGCCGCCACCTTTGGTGAGGTCGCCATGTCCATGGTGCTCCCCGTGATCGCGCTGGCTCTGGGCCCCATCGCTACCATCGCCCGTTACCTGCGCGGCGAGCTGATTGAGAATATCTCTTCTGAGTATCTGCTGCTTGCCCGCACCAAGGGCCTCACCAAGGTGCAGTCCATCACCCGCCATGCGTTCCGGAACTCCCTGATTCCCATTTCCAATACCCTGATCTCCATGATCACCGGTATTATGGGCGGTTCGCTGGTTATTGAAAACATCTTCTCCATCCCCGGACAGGGCGGTCTGCTGGTGACATCCATTATGGCAGGCGACCACTTCCTGACGGTGGCAGGTCTGATTTTCTACTCCGTGACCTCTCTGGTGACGATTCTGATTGTGGACCTGTCCTATGGTATTATTGACCCCCGTGTCAGAGTAGGAGGCAGAAAATAATGATTTACGACAGAAACAATTTGCCGGAAGAGCTGAAAAATCTGCCTGCTTCTGCGTTTGAATCCCTGCATCAGGAAGACATCAAGGACGAAAAGTTCCAGACGAAGCCCATCGGCTTTTTCAAGGATGCTTTGATTCGTCTGAGCAAAAATGCTGTCTCCATGATTTCTCTGGGCATGATCGTGCTGATCGTTCTGGCATCTCTCATCGTGCCCAACATCACCGGCTATACCTATACCGAGCAGAATGTTGCTCTGAAAAACCTGCCGCCCAAAATCCCCGGACTGGATAAGCTGGGCATTGCCGACGGCTCTTATGTGCTGAAGGAACGCCGCATGGACAAGCTGGACGATCCGGAGCGCTATCCCGAGGGCACCATTCTGGAAGTTATGAATGAGCATGAGGTCAACGGCGTGATGATGTGCGATGTGAAGGTGGACTATTACGCCCTCTGCGGCGCACCCGCCGATCAGTATCACTGGCTGGGCACCGACTCTCTGGGCCGTGACCTGCTGACCCGTCTGTTCCGCGGCGCACGAATCTCTCTGCTGATCGCAGTCATCACCGTGGTGACCAATGTGTTCATCGGTGTTGTGTACGGCGCTGTTTCCGCTTATTACGGCGGCAAGGTGGATATGATTCTGACCCATGTGGCCGAGATCATGGACGGTATGCCCTATGTGGTTGTTACCATCCTGTTCATGCTGGTGCTGGGCGCCGGTATCTTCTCCATCGTGCTGGCCATGACGGTCACGGGCTGGATCGGAACCTCCCGTCTGATCCGCGCACAGTTCTACCGCTTCAAGGGCCGTGAATATGTGCTGGCGGCACGGACGCTGGGTGTGCCTGACCGCACGCTGATTTTCCGCCACATCCTGCCCAACTGCGTTGGTCCCCTGATCACCCGCAGCATGATCGCCATCCCCGGCGCTATTTTCTCCGAATCCTTCCTGGCGTACATCGGCCTTGGTATCGCACCGCCCAACCCCTCCATCGGCATTCTGCTGTCGGACGGCCAGAAGGTGCTGCTGCAATATCCCTATCAGACGATTTATCCCGCAATTCTGATTTCCGTGCTGATGATCGCCTTCAACCTGTTCTCCAACGGTCTGCGTGACGCGCTGGATCCCACGAAACGCGGAGAGGAGTAATAACTATGGCTGATTATACGAAAAATGAAGTCATCCTGAGCGTCAAGGATCTCCGGATCAGTTTCCGGGCCTATGGCGGCAAGGTGCAGGCCGTTCGCGGCATCAGCTTTGATCTCCATCGGGGCGAAACTCTGGCCATTGTGGGCGAGTCCGGCTCCGGTAAATCCGTGAGTATCAAGGCAATCATGGGCATTCTGGCGAATAACGCTATCATCGAAGATGGCGAAATTCTCTACAACGGCAAGGATCTGACCAAGGTGAAGGAAGATGACTTCCACGAAATCCGTGGCAAGCGCATCGGCCTGATCTTCCAGGATCCCCTGTCCGCACTGAATCCCATTATGAAAATCGGCAAGCAGATCACCGAGGTTCTGCTGCTGAACAAAAAGGTCACAAAGGAAGAGGCCAAGGCCCGTGCTCTGGATCTGATGCGCGCCGTGGGCATTCCCGATGTGGAGCGCCGCTTTGAGCAGTATCCCTTCCAGTTTTCCGGCGGTATGCGGCAGCGTATCGTTATCGCCATCGCTCTGGCCGGTGAGCCCGAGATTCTGATCTGCGACGAGCCCACCACCGCACTGGATGTGACCGTCCAGGCCAAGATTCTGGAGCTCATCAATCAGATCAAGGTGGAGCGGAACCTGTCCGTTATCTTCATCACCCACGACCTGGGCGTTGTGGCCAACATGGCCGACCGGGTTAATGTGATGTATGCGGGCAAGATCGTGGAAACCGGCACCAGCGAAGAGATTTTCTTCGAGCCGGCCCATCCCTATACCTGGGCGCTGCTGTCCTCCATGCCGGATCTGCACACCAAGGAGCGTCTGCTGGCAATCCCCGGCACGCCTCCCAACATGATCTATCCTCCCAAGGGCGACGCTTTTGCGCCCCGTAATCAGTTCGCCATGCGGATTGACTATGAGCAGGAGCCGCCGATGTTTAAGATCACCGAGACCCATGCCGCCGCCACTTGGCTGCTGCATCCCCAGGCACAGAACAACAATATCGAGATGCCTGCAAGTCTGAGAGCCCGTATTGAACGCATGAAAAGGAGTGAAGCGGTAAATGGCTGAAGATTACATTCTGGAAGTAAAGAACCTTTGCCAGCATTTCAGCTCTGGCCGCGGTAAGAATAAGATGGTCGTAAAGGCCGTGGATGATGTCAGCTTCCATGTGCGCCGTGCCGAGACCTTTGGTCTGGTGGGCGAATCCGGCTGCGGAAAAACCACCACCGGCCGTACCATCATTCGTCTGTACGATCCCACCGACGGACAGGTGCTCTTTGACGGCAAGGAAATCTCCGGTAAGATGACCAAGGAGCTGCGCAGCTACCTGACCAGCAACATCTCCATGATTTTCCAGGATCCCATCGAATCCCTGAACCCCAAGATGACCATTGAGGAAATCGTGGGCGAGGGCCTGAAGGTCCGTGGCCAGAAGGATCCCGTGGAAAACCGGAAAAAGGTTGTGGAGATGCTGGCGAAGGTGGGTCTGGTGGAAGAACACGCCACCCGCTATCCTCATGAGTTTTCCGGCGGTCAGCGTCAGCGTATCGGTATCGCCCGTGCCATCATCATCAACCCCAAGATGGTGATTGCCGACGAGCCGGTTTCCGCACTGGATGTGTCCGTTCAGGCTCAGGTTATTAACCTGCTGAACGACCTGAAAGAAGAAATGGGCCTGACCATTCTGTTCATCGCTCACAACCTTTCCGTGGTAAAGTACTTCTCCGACCGCATCGGCGTGATGTACTATGGCCATCTGGTAGAGGTTGCCAACGGTGACGACCTGTATGCAAAGCCGCTGCATCCCTATACCCGTGCTTTGCTTTCCGCCATTCCGGAGCCCAACCCCATCACTGAGCGCACTCGTGTCCGCATCGACTATGTGCCGGAGCGTGACCACGATTATTCTGAAGAGAAGCCCTCCATGGTGGAAGTGGAAGAGGGGCATTTCGTCTATTGTTCCCCCTCCGAACTGAAGAGATATCAGGAAATCGTAAAAAATGCTTGATCTGCTGTTGAAAAACGGCCTGATCTGCGATGGAACCGCAATGTCGCCCTTCGTGGGCGACATTGCCATTCAAGATGGAAAAATTGTCGAGATTGCACCCTCCATCGAAGCAGACAGCGCCGAGACTCTGGATATTTCCGGGCTGGTGGCGGCACCGGCCTTCATCGACATGCATTCCCATTCTGACGCATGGTTTATGGCGGATGGGAAATGCGAAGCCAAGCTTTATCAGGGCGTGGCTACTGAAATCGTGGGCCAGTGCGGCACCTCCTGCTTCCCCCGCAGCGTCAGTCAGATGACAAAGGTGCGCCGGGGCACAGAAGCGGGACAGCTTTCCCGCCGGGAGGCCTATCAGGCGGGAAGCTTTGAAAAGCTGCTGAAAAAGCGTGGCCCGGAGGATGTGATGTCCACCAATCTGGTGCAGCTGGTGGGACACAATGCCATCCGCCGGGGCGTGGTGGGCACGGTAAAGCGACCCGCGTGGGAGGATGAAATCAAGCTCTCCCGCTATCTGCTGCAACAGGCCTTTGAGCAGGGCTGCTGGGGAATGTCGCTGGGTCTGGGATATGTGCCCGGCCTGTTTGCCGACACCCATGAGCTGGAGGAGCTGGTGAAAACCTGCTACATTTATGACCAGCTGGTGACGGTGCATATGCGGGACGAGGGCGAGCGCGTCTTTGAATCGCTGGATGAGATGATCCAGCTGGCACGACGCACCGGGGCCCGCATCCACATTGCCCACCTGAAGCTGGGAGCCAAGGGCGTTTGGGGCAAGGCAGAAGCCCTTTATGAAAAGCTGCTGCGTGCCCGGGAAGAGGGTCTGTGCATGACTGCCGACCTGTATCCCTATGACGCGTGCAGCACCGGCCTGTCCAGCCGTTTGCCCGACTGGGCGCTGAACGGCGGGGGAGAGCGCACCTGCCGGATGCTGTCCACCGATTGTCCCGAGCGGGATGCGGTGCTGGCGCTGCTGCGGGAAAAATACCCGGAAAAGCAGGACGGCGATCGCTTTTACATTGTGGGCACCGGCGGCATCTGTCCGGAAATGGATGGCAAAACCATCGGTCAGCTCAGCGAGGCGTGGGGCCTTCCCGTGCCGGAAACCATGGTGGAAGCGCTGGTGCGTGGCCGCTGTCAGGATGACTGCATCATCTTTAATATGGATGCCCGGGATGTGGAGTGGCTGCTGGCCCAGCCGGAGCTGGCCATCGGCTCCGATGCCTCCTGCCGGCCCTTCGACCCGGCTGCCAGCGATGGCAAGCCCCACCCCCGCACCTATGGCACCTTCCCACGGTTTTTGCGGCTGTGCCGGGAAAAGCAGCTCTGTTCGCTGGAGACTGCCGTGCATCGGATCACGCAGCTGCCTGCGGAAATCGTGGGCCTGCCGGACAGAGGTGTGCTGAAGCCGGGCGCGGTGGCGGATATCACCGTGTTTGACTGGAACAATATCCGGGAAACCGCCACCTATGATAACCCCTTCCAGAAGCCTGTGGGCGTGGAGTATGTCATCATGAACGGCCAATTTGCCCTGAAGCACGGGGAACAGACTGCGCTGCGGCTGGGTGATTATATTCGCAAGCCATTCATCTGAAAAAATTGACAAAGCTACAAAAGCGGCATGGGTTTCCATGCCGCTGCCTGTTTATGTGCGTAAAAATGAACGAATAAAGTACGCTTATCTCCGAAAAACATTTACACTTTTAACGAAAACAAAAATGGAATATTTGGAGAAAAACGGCGAAAGTTTGCATTTTCTGCAAATGGAATATTTTTGCGCTTGTAAAGAAAGTATGAACGTGGTAGAATAGTATACAATAAATTGTTCGTTTTATGCGTTCCCATTCAGACAGTTCTTCTGCGCGGAGGAAGGAGACCTCTGGAGCGGGACGGGAACGGACAGTCAAAAAAGGTAAATTTGAAAAAGGAGATTCGCAAATGAGTAAAAAACTGATTGCTCTGCTGCTGGCCGCCACGATGCTTCTGGCTCTGGCTGCTGCCTGCGGAAACAACAATGGAAACGGCAACGGAGAAGCTGCAAAGAAGGTCTATTACTCCGTTCTCACCCGAGATCACGCCAACCTGAACTTCCTGGACGGCGTGGACGAGCCTCTGGAGAATGTTGCCAGATTCTGCATGAGCGCCCTGTATCGCTCTTATCCCGATGAGGACGGTATGGGCTATCATTACATCTGCGATATCGCGTCTGAGCTGCCCATTCAGGTGGATGACTACAACTGGGATATCAAAATCCGTGAGGATGCCCAGTGGGAGGACGGCACCCCCATCAATGCCGATACCTTCATGTTCACCTTCCAGCAGCAGCTGAATCCCAAGATGGCCAACCGCAAGGCTTCCTATCTGTACAGCAATGCCATCACCATCGTGGGTGCGCAGGCTTACAACGATCAGGGCCCCGACGGCAACATTTCCTGGGACACTGTGGGCATCAAGAAGATCGACGATTACACCATCCGCATCACCACCGTGGATGTCAACAGCCAGAAGCAGGTGTGCCAGCAGTTCTACAGCCGCAATACCGTTCCCGTGAATGAGAAGCTGTGGAACGAGTGCCTGAGCGCTGACGGCACCACCACCAGCTACGGCGCCGATCTGGAGCATTTCATCGGCTGCGGCCCCTACAAGTTCTCCAAGTGGGAATATGACGCGCTGCAAATCTACACCAAGAACCCTGACCACTGGCTGGCGGATCTCTTCCATTATGACGAGGTTCAGTACCGTGTCGTGCCCGAGCAGAATGCCCGCGTGGAGCTGTGGGAACAGGGCCAGCTGGACATTTTCAGCCCCAACTCCGATACGCTGGAAACCTTCATCGACAGCCCTCAGATGGTGGAATATTCCTCCAACTCCGTGTTCCATCTGGACATCAACTGCAAAAACCCCAACAACCCCATCTGCACCTCTGACAATTATCGCAAGGCTATCTATCATGCCCTGAACCGCGAAATCATCGCCCGGGATCTGTTCGGCTATATGGAGCCCGCCGGCTGGTATGTCAGCGGTCAGGCTGGTATCCTCAGCGACGATGCCCTGCTGTATCGGGAATCCAAGTACGGTAAGGCTGTGAGCGATATGGTGGCCGACTGGAGCAGCGAAGGCGCTACCGGCTACAATCCCGAGCTGGCTCTGGAATATCTGGACAAGGCCTGCGAGGAATGCGGCGTCAGCAAGGATACTGTGATTAACATCATCATGGCCTACAATGCCAACGAGCTGCACTGGCACAAGACTGCCCAGTTCATTCAGGAAGAGTTCCCCAAGATCTTTGACGGCCGTGTGACGGTGGAAATTCGGAACTACTCCGGCATTTCCGCCACCGACTATAAGAAGCAGGGTGACGACGGCTGGGATCTGTCTCCCAACGACTGGAGCCGCAGCGTGGCCCGTACCTATCCCAACCAGTGCTTCAAGTTCTTCACTTCCTCTCATGACGGCTCTCCCAACAACTACTTCAACGATGATTTCGATGCCCAGTTTGATTACACCGTTTCCCTGCAGTCCGGTGATTATGACACCCTGCTGAAGGAAACCCAGAAGCTGGAGGAAATCTATCTGGAGCATGTGATCCAGTGCCCCGTGGTGCAGGATGTGGTTTATGAGCTGCATTCTTCCCGCCTGAAGCTGCCCACCCAGACCTATATCCCGGGCTTTGGCTGGGGCGAATACTACGGCGACATCGTGGAATAAGGTTCCGAAGAAACGGACTCTGCCACCCCTTGGGCGCAGAGCCGTGACCCGGAACGGACAGCCTGCGTCTCTGCGGGAAGCAGACCGCGCTGCACCCGGCAGGCGACTTGCAGGCAGCTCCATAACAGATACAGGCGGCAGAAAGCTCTGCCGCCTGTTTTTCTTTGCCGCCGGAAAAATCCTGTCCTGCCGCCCGCTTGCAAAATCAACAGAATGTGATATGATAGGAGTATCATCAACCAACAGAAAGAGAAGCGTGTTATGAAAGAAAACAAATCCATGGTTCGGGATCTCACCGGCGGCAATGTGGTGCGGCTGCTGCTGCAATTTGCCTTTCCTCTCTTTGTCTCCAACGCCCTGCAGGCGGTGTATAACATTGTGGACATGATCGTTGTGGGCCAGTTTATCGGCGGCACGGGTATGTCGGCGGTATCCATCGGCGGCGATCTGCTGCACCTGCTGACCTTTGTGGCCATGGGCTTTTCCTCGGCGGGACAGGTGCTCATTGCCCAGAGTGTGGGCGCGGAAAATATGAACCGGGTCAAGCGGATCATCGGCACCATGTTCACCTTCCTGCTGACCATTGCGGTGGTAATGTCGGTGGGCTGCTACACGATCAGGGACTGGATGCTGCAAATCCTCAACACACCGGCAGAATCCTATGCCTACACCATGGATTATACCGTCACCTGCATTGTGGGTCTGGTGTTTATCTACGGCTACAATATCATCAGCGCCATTCTGCGTGGCATGGGCGACAGCCGCAGACCCTTTATCTTCATTGCCATTGCCGCCGTGACCAACATCGTGCTGGATGTGGTGTTTGTGGCCTGCTTTGATATGGCAGTGTTCGGTGCGGCGCTGGCAACGGTCATCAGTCAGGGCCTGAGCTTTATCATCGCGCTGGTGTACCTTTACCGAAACCGGGAAGCCTTTGGCTTTGATTTCCGGCTGCAAAGCTTTGCCCTGGACGGCCCGGCCCTGCGGTCGCTGCTGGCACTGGGCATTCCCATGGCCATTCAGTCTGCTGCCATCAACATTTCCAAGATCGTGCTGACCTCCTGGATCAACCTCTCCGGCGTGGTATTCTCGGCTTTGTCCGGCATCTATAACAAGGTCAACACCATGATCGGCATTGTCTCCAACTCCTTCACCACGGCGGGCAGCACCATGGTGGGACAGAATCTGGGCGCACGGAAGTATGAGCGGGTGCCGCTGATCCTGAAAACCGTGGGCATCTGTTCTCTGAGCATTTCCACGGTGCTGGCGCTGGCGCTGATTTTCGCCTCCGAGCCGATTTTCGCTCTGTTCACCACCGATCAGGCGGTGCTGGCCTCCGCATCCATTCTGGTGGCACCGGCGGTGCTGAACTTCTACGGCTCCGCCACCCGCAGCATCAGCTTTTCTCTGATTAACGGCTCCGGCAATACCAGCCTGAACTTTGCCGTTGCTCTTATCGACGGCATGATCAGCCGGATCGGCATTGCGGCCCTGCTGGGCTTTGCCATGAAGATGGGCTGTCAGGGCTTCTGGTACGGCGATGCGCTGGCTGGATTTATGCCCATGGTCATTGGCACGGTATTCTATCTGTCCGGCCGCTGGAAAAAGCCCAAGGTGCGGCAGACGCAGGACTGAACATAAAATTGCAAAATAAAAGCTGCGGCAGGGAGTCTGTGCTCCCGTGCCGCAGTTTTTTCTGTTTTTCTGTGATTCAGTTGTCCGAAGCTTCCACCGAGGGGGCTTCTTCGCCGTCCCCGTCTTCCTCGTCCTCCGCAGGCAGAGGCGGCAGCTTTTCCGGCGTACAGAAGAGGCCGCACAGCACCAGCACACCGCAGGCCGCCATCAGCATCAGCAGACCGATGGAAAGGCCGGGAATCTCACGCAGACGGTCCCAATACAGCAGCGCAAACAGCAGCTCCTGCACGATGCCCGTCAGCGACAGCAGCAGTCCGCCCTCGGCAACCCAGCGCCGCTGTTCCTCAAAGCGGGTGGATGCCGCCAGATACACACCCAGCAGCGTCAGCGCCAGCACCACGATATCCACGCCAAAATCGGCAAGATAGGGATTGTCGCCGTTGCTGCGATAGAAAATCAGCAGGCAGCAGGCCATGCAGAACACCGGCACCAGAGAACAGGCGGCGCTTTTTCGCCCCTGATCCCGTCCGGCCAGCCGCAGCAGCGTACAGACACCGCAGAACAGGGCAAACAGCAGAACCACCCAGCGGCGCAGGGAAGAAGCCACACCGTGCAGCACAAAGGCATTTTCATCCACGGCAAAGCAGCCTGCCGCAATGAGAAAGAGAAAGCCGGAGAGCGCCAGCAGTGCAAAGCAAAGGCGGTCAGGCTGGGCTGTCCACGCACCGGCCTTTTTCCCGGGCCAGAGCAGCACACTTCCCGCCAGCAGCACCACTGCCGCCGCTGCGGCCGCCAGCAGAACGGAGATGGAAGCCGAAGCCCGCACCAGCGCAAGTCCGCAGCCCAGAAGCAGGGCCAATCCCGTCTGCGTCAGACGGCCTGTTTTCATTTGTTTCATAGACATCATCCTAACATAATTTCCCCGATGGGAACATATTCTACAGCAGGAGAACAGGCATTCTCCCACATACATGGGTCTGCCACTTAATATATCACAAAATCCGGGAAAAGGAAATGGTTTTATGAAGAAATTATTGCAGGTCACGGCGCTGCTGACCTTTTCGGCATTTTTTCTGCCGGTGCTTACCGTGGGCTTTGGCCCGCAGCCGGAGGAAGGTACGCTGCTGGAGACGGAAAATCCCGTTTTTTCGCCGGTAGGAGAGGCGTCGCTGCCTACGCTTTCTCCGGCGGAAAGCTACGATCAGTCCCAGACCATCACCCTGTGGCAGGACGGCACGGTGCGGGAGCTGACACTGCGGGAGTATCTCATCGGCGTGGTGGCGGCGGAAATGCCGGCGGGCTTTCCGGAGGAAGCGCTGAAGGCACAGGCGGTGGCGGCCCGAAGCTATGCTCTGTACAAACTGGCGCTCTATGAAAAGTCACCTCAGGAGGAACATCACGGGGCCCAGCTCTGTGCGGATTCCGGTCACTGTGAGGCATTTGTAGACCTTGCCGTGCAGGCGTCCCAGCTCTGGCCCAGCAGCAGCGAGGTCTATGCCGGTCGCATTGAAAATGCCGTGACGGAAACGGACGGCTGGGTGCTGACCTGGGAACAGGAGCCCATTGCAGCGGTGTTCTGCGCTGCCTCCGGGCCGAAAACCGAAGCCTCCGCCGATATCTGGGGGAGAGAGCTGCCTTATCTGGTGAGCGTGGACAGCCCCGGCGGGGAGGACTGCGGCAAATATTACGGTGAGGTGTGCATCTCCCAGACGGAGTTTGTAAGCCGGGTACAGAAAACGCTGCCGGAGGCGGTGCTTTCCGGGCCTGCGGAGGAATGGTTTCAGGAGGTGCAGCGCTCTTCTGCGGGCAGTGTTCTGTCCCTGAAGCTGGGCGGTGCTGCGATTTCCGGCAGAGAAATGCGCAGCCTTGCGGGGCTGAACTCCGCCAATTTTACCGTCAGACTTCAGGACGATCAGTTGATTTTTGAAACAGAGGGCTACGGCCACGGCGTGGGTATGAGCCAATATGGCGCACGCTATCTGGCGCTGGCGGGAGAGAGCTGCGAAGCAATTCTTTCCCATTATTACCCAGGCACGCTGCTGGAGCGGCGCTGAACAAAAAACGCATATTCCCGTGCTCACCGGCGATACTAAGGCCGGAGGTGCAGTACAATGGAGAAAGGGAATCTTATCCGGCGGATATTGCGGTTTGCCAGACGGAAGAGCTTCTACATCGTTTTGGGGCTCTGCGCCATAGCGATCGGCATATCCGGGTATATTTTATTTTTCACAGACGGGGGAGAGACACAGCCGGACCCGGCCCTGTCCGTTCCCAAAACACAGACAACCCAGCGGCAGCCGGTTTCCGGACAGGCCAGAGATGTCACGCTGCCGGAAACGCCCCGGCAGAAAACGGAGGAAGCGCCGGAGGAAAAGCAGCAGCCAAAAGAGCCGCAGCAGCCCGAAGTGACGGAGGAGCAGCCTCCGGCCCAGACCACCGTATCTCAGCCCCTGCCGCCGGATACCGTGGAGGTCAGCAGTCCAGCCCCTGTGACCCAGCCGGTCTTTACCTTTCCGGTGCGGGGCGCACAGGTGCAGCGCAGCTATTCCGGCGCGCAGCTGGTGTTTGACGAGACTATGGGAGACTGGCGCACCCACAACGGCACGGACTTTGCCTGTGACGAGGGGGACGAGGTTATGGCTGTGCTGGACGGCTCCATCGAGCGCATTTATGAGGACGGTATGCTGGGAACCTGTATTCTGCTGGATCACGGCGCCGAGCTGAAAAGTCTGTATTGCGGACTGACGGCGGCAGACGGTCTCCGGGAGGATCAGCAGATTTCCGTGGGACAGACCATCGGCAGAGCCTGCGGCAGAATTCTGGGAGAAAGCGCCCAGAGCTGCCATGTGCATCTGGAAATGTGGGAGGGCGGCCAGCAGATCGACCCCATGAGTATCCTGAACTGAAGAGAAAAGCCGAAGGACGATGCGGAATACGCACCCTTCGGCTTTTGTATATCCCGGTCAGGAGCGGTTCTGTCCCGGGGGAACAATGCGAATCTTCACCTTTCCGGAGCGAAGACGGGCCGCAGGCCGATGGACATCTGTGCGCAGCGTTTGCAGCAGACCCCGCTTTGTGCTGCGGATCAGCGCGATCAACGCGCCTGTGACCACCTTGCGGGTAGGCTCGTCCAGATGACGCACCGAGCGCAGCAGCAGCCGTGTGGTGGCAAAGCGATGCTCCTTCAGCTCCCGCAGCGTCTGAGCATTGTTCTGGGTGAGAATGTCATAAACCGTATCCACAAAGGCTTCCCGCTGGTGTACATCCATGCGGGAAATCCATTCCTTCAGGGTAAAATCAATAAAGCGGCTGCCGTTGGTCACGGTGTCCAGATGGAGAAAGCTGTCCCGCTGCACCTCCCAGCTGTAGACGGAATGCTGCAAAAGTCCGTTGCTCTGGGTGCTGTGAACGATGGTGTATTTTTCCTCGTGGCCCAGCAGCATCCCCACAATGGAGGACTGGGGCACAAAGGTGGACAGCTTGTGACAGACCCGGCGATAGCCGTCGGTTTTCAGCACACTTTCATCAAAACCGGGGCCGTCAAAATTGTAGGCGGCCTCAATGCGTGCTTCCAGCTCCGGCGGACAAAAGGCTGCGGCATAGACCGCCAGATTGCCGCCCTTGGAATGTCCGCCCAGCAGAAACCGGCCTTCCCGTTCCCGGGCGATCTGCTGAAAATAGACGGCGGCAGAGCGCTGGGCCGGAACCGGGCACACAAAGCCCATGTTGAAATCCTCCTTCCAGCCCACCAGCGTGTCATCGGTGCCGCAAAAGGAAACAAAGGTGCGGCCGGGCTCCAGTTGAATGGACACGGCGGAAAACTGCGTCTGGGTCTCCGGGTCAAACTGCTTGACATAGCGGAACAGCTGCATATCCTGAAACCGGCGGCTTTCTCCCAGCGCGGCCAGCAGACGGGCATCGTTGCGGCGCAGCACACTTTCGCCAAAGGCCGGATGGGCAGCCAGGGCCTGTGCCGCATCCCGGAGAGAAACCGGCACATCCTCCAGCGGCTGGGGCAGCAGCTCAAAGGGCAGATAGGAAAGCCGGGACAGCAAAATGCCGTCCACCTCATTCAGCGGAACCAGACACAGGGGCAGATCCCCGCGCCACGCCAGATAATCAAACAGATTTGCCATGGAAAAACCTCCGGAAACAGCAGAAAATTGAGAGAATTTTCTGTATTATAGCAGATTCCGCAGAAAAAACAAGAGACGACTGTTGATGTGTATTTACAAAAAATTCAACTTCCTGTTTTGGTTTCTTCACGAAAATTCTTCCGCCCTGTGTTATACTGACGCCGCATAACACAAACTGGAGGAAGCATTATGCTGCAAATACAGGATATCCGTAAAACCTTTGTCACCGGCGACCTGACCCAAACTGCGCTGGACGGTGTTTCGCTGAACCTGCGGGACAATGAGTTCGTGGCGATTCTGGGCCCCAGCGGCTCGGGAAAAACCACCCTGCTGAACATTGTAGGCGGTCTGGATCGCTATGACAGCGGCGATCTGATTATCAACGGCGTATCGACAAAGCGTTACAGTGACCGGGACTGGGATTCCTACCGCAATCATACCATCGGCTTTGTTTTTCAGAGCTATAACCTGATTCCTCACCAGTCGGTGCTGGCCAATGTGGAGCTGGCGCTGACCATTTCCGGCGTGTCCAAGGCACAGCGGCGGGAGCGGGCGCGGAAGGCGCTGGAGCAGGTGGGTCTGGGAGATCAGCTGCACAAGCGGCCCAATCAGATGTCCGGCGGCCAGATGCAGCGGGTGGCCATCGCCCGTGCCCTGGTGAACGATCCGGATATTCTGCTGGCAGATGAGCCCACCGGCGCACTGGATACGGAGACCTCCGTACAGGTGATGGACCTGCTGAAGGAGGTTGCCCGGGATCGGCTGGTGGTAATGGTCACCCACAATCCGGAGCTGGCCCAGCAGTACGCCACCCGTATCGTGCGTCTGCGGGACGGACGGATCATCGACGACAGCGATCCGCTGGTGCTGGAGCAGACGGAAGAGCCCAGGCACCGCAATCTGGGCAAGGCATCCATGTCGCTGAAAACCGCCCTTTCCCTGAGCTTCAACAATCTGCGCACGAAAAAGGCCCGGACGCTGCTCACCGCCTTTGCAGGCTCCATCGGCATTATCGGCATTGCGCTGATTCTGTCCCTGTCCACCGGCGTGAATACCTATATTGACGATACCCAGCGGGCTACCATGACCTCCTATCCCATTTCCATCGAGGCCCGCACCGTGGATATGACCTCCATCATCACCTCTGCCCGCAGCAATGCGGAAAAGACGCTGGAGGATGCGGAGCATCCGCTGGACGGCGTATATTCCAACCCCACCGATCTGAAGATGATCTCTGCCGTGTCCACCAGCATTACGGAAAACAATCTCACGGAGTTCAAGAGCTATCTGGACGACCCGGAGAGCGAGATCTGGGAATATGTGGGTGAAAACGGCATTGTCTATACCTATGATGTAAGCTTTGATGTGTATACCCACGACCCGGATGGCAAGCTGGTAAACACCAACGGCAGCAGCCTTTACGGTGCCAACCGGGGAATGCAGGCCAGCGGCGCCGCCATGATGTCCATGATGGTGGGAACCTCCGGCAATGCCAACTTTTCGCAGCTGCTTCCCGGGCAGGAGACGCTGGTCAGCCCTTCCGTGCAGGAGGAATATGAGCTGCTTTACGGACACTGGCCGGAGCACTATGACGAGCTGGTGCTGATGCTGGACAGAAATCATGAAATCCCCGCAACCACCCTGTACCAGCTGGGCATTCTCCCGGCGGCGGAATATGAAACCGTAATCAAGGCGCTGGAGCAGGACGAAAACCCCGAGCTGGAAAGCGTCAGCTGGACCTATGAAGAAATCTGCGCGCAGGAGCTCTATCTGATTCCCGCCTGCGATACCTATCTGGAGCAGAAGGACGGCACCTTCCGCTGGGTGGAAGAGGAGGAAAGCGAGCTGGAGGCGCTGCTGGACAGTGCCATTTCCCTGAAGCTGGCCGGTGTGGTGCGTCCGGCGGAGGATCAGCGGATGCTGAGCTATACCAGCGCCATCGGCTATACCTCTGCCCTGACCGATGAAATCATCCGCCGCACGGAGGAAAGCCCCGTGGTGCGGGCCCAGAAGGCCGATGACCAGCGCAATGTGCTCAGCGGTATGCAATTCGAGCCTGCCGATGACGAGCAGAAGCTGGAGGATGTGCGCACCTGGCTGGACAGTCTGGGCACGACGGAAAAGGCAGCGCTTTGCCGGGAGCTGCTGGCAGCCCGTCCCGATATGGCAGCCCAGATGGAACAGGCAGACGAGCCCCAGCTGGCGGCGGCGCTGGACGGATTTCTGGCGGACGCGGGAGAGGAAACGCTGCTGGCCCTGTACGACAGCCATGTTTCCCCGGGCAGCTATGAGGACAATCTTTCCGCCTTTGGCGTGGTGAGCTATGACGCACCGGCCTCCATTAACATTTATTCCGATGCCTTTGAGGACAAGGACGAAATCGCCCGCTGTATCGACGATTACAATCAGGGCAGGGAAGAGGAGGACCAGATCACCTATACCGACTATGTGGGTTTGCTGATGTCCTCTGTGACCACCATCGTGGATGTGGTGTCCTATGTGCTCATCGCCTTTGTGGCTGTGTCGCTGGTGGTGTCCTCCATCATGATCGGCATCATCACCTATATTTCTGTGCTGGAGCGCACCAAGGAAATCGGCATTCTCCGGGCCATCGGCGCATCCCGGCGGAACATTTCTCAGGTATTCAATGCAGAGACGCTGATTATCGGTCTGTGCTCCGGCCTTATGGGCGTGGGCGTGTCTGCGCTGCTGCTGATTCCCGGCAACGCCCTGATCCACAGACTCACCGGAACGACCGAGGTCAATGCGATTCTGCCGCTGGAGAGCGCTGCGATTCTGGTGGTGCTGAGCGTGGTGCTGACGCTCATCGGCGGACTGATCCCGGCAAAGAAGGCCGCCAGAAAGGATCCTGTCACCGCGCTGCGTACCGAATAATCTTTGGAAATCATCGGAATTGTATACAGAAATTCATGAATTTTGAAATCATGAAAAACCGGTATTTTTCTGCAAAAGCCCCGAAATACGGGGCTTTTTTGCTTGCATTTTCTTTTATCTGTTCTTATAATAAATAGAGTGACTGTTATTGTCTTTTTCAATGAAACAAATTGACAGGAGTGTGAAAGGATGGAACTCATCAAGACAGGTATGGCCGGAACCGTAGAGTCCGGTGATATCCTGGTGGAAGTGGAAAAAAGCACGGAGCCCGGCGTGGAGATCGAGCTGGACAGCACGGTGATGGGCCTGTATGGCCGTCAGATCCGTCAGGTCATCTCTGAAACCGTGGCACAGTGCGGTCTGGACGGCATTAAAGTGACGGCCTCGGATAAGGGCGCACTGGACTGCACGATCCGTGCCCGTGTCAAAACTGCGATTCTGCGGGCCTGCGACAGCTGCGATTACGGCTGGACTGTGGAATAAGGAGGATGAATAGGATGCACGAGAAACAAAGACTGCGCCGCACCATGATGTTCATCCCGGGCAACAACCCCGGCATGATGCGGGATGCGCACATTTACGGCTCTGACTCTCTGATGTTCGACCTGGAAGACTCCGTTTCCATGGCCGAAAAGGATGCGGCCCGGATGCTGGTCTACAACGCCCTGAAAACCATCGACTACGGCACCACCGAGCTGGTGGTTCGTATCAACCCTCTGGATACGCCCTATGGCCGTGCGGATATTGAGGCTATGGTCTGCGCCGGCGCTCATGTGCTGCGTATGCCCAAGACCGAATCCGCTCAGGACATCATTGACTGCGAAAAGGTCATTGAAGAGATGGAGATCAAGCACAACATCCCCGTGGGCACCACGCTGATGATGGCTGCCATCGAGGGCGCGCTGGGCGTTATCAACGCCTATGCCATCGCCACCGCCTCCAAGCGTCTGATCGGTATCGCACTGGGTGCGGAGGACTTCTGCGCCAACATGAAGTGCCAGCGCACCACCACCGGTGCCGAGCTTCAGCTGGCCCGTCAGACCATCGTGCTGGCTGCCCGCGCCGCCGGTATCGACGCTCTGGACACCGTTTATTCCGATGTGAACAACGAAGAGCAGCTGCTCTATGAAGCACGGCTCATCAAGGATCTGGGCTTTGACGGCAAATCCGTCATCAATCCCCGTCAGATTGCGCCGGTGCATTCCGTGTTCAATCCCACGAAGAAGGACATTGACAAGGCCAAGCGGATCGTGGCTGCCATCAAGGAAGCCGAAGCCCGGGGCAGCGGCGTCATCAGCCTGAACGGCAAGATGGTGGACAAGCCCGTGGTGATCCGTGCCCAGCGCGTCATCGAGCTGGCGCTGGTCTCCGGCATTATTACCAAGGAGGAGGTTGAAGCGCTGTGAAAAATGCCATCGGACACGAGCTCTGCCCCGAAATGCTGAAGGAGCTGGGACTGGAGCTGCATGAGACCGCTCAGGTCAAGGATACCGCGACCCTGCAGGAGCGCCTGCAAAACAATGGAAAGCTGCTGCCCACGCTGGAGGATGCCATTCGCGCCGCCGGTCTGAAGGACGGCATGACCATTTCCTTCCATCATCATTTCCGTGACGGCGACTATGTTCTGAACAATGTGGTGGCCACCATCTCCAAGATGGGCTATAAGGACATCACCGTGGCGTCCTCCTCTCTGAGCAACGCCCATGCGCCGCTGGTGCAGTATATTGAAGACGGCACTGTCACCGCTCTGCAGTCCTCCGGCTGCCGCGGCAAGCTGGCGGATGCCATTTCCAAGTGCCAGGTGGAGCTGAAGCAGCCTGTGATCTTCCGCAGTCATGGCGGACGCGCCGCTGCCATCGCCAACGGCACGCTGCACATTGATATCGCCTTTTTGGGCGTGGCCTCCTGTGATGCGCTGGGCAATGCCTCCGGCACCAACGAGGAAGGCACTTCCATGTGCGGCTCTCTGGGCTATGCCCGGGTGGATGCCCGTTATGCGGACAAGGTGGTTCTGCTGACGGAAAAGCTGGCACCCTATCCCAATCTGCCCGCCTCCATTCCCGCAACGGATGTGGATTATGTGGTGCAGGTGGACGCCATCGGCGATTCTTCTAAGATTTCCTCCGGCGCAACCCGTTATACCAAGAATCCCCGTGACCTGATGATTGCGGAAACTGCGGCCAAGGCCATTATGGCTTCCGGCTATTTCAAGGATGGCTTCTCCATTCAGACCGGCTCCGGCGGCGCGGCTCTGGCCGTGACCCGCTTTATCGAGGGCGAGATGGGCGAAAAGGGCATCACTGCCGACTTCGCGCTGGGCGGCATCACCTCCCAGATTGTCAAGCTCCATGAGCAGGGCCTGGTGAAGAAGGTGATGGATGTGCAGGGCTTCGACGGCGAAGCTGCCCGCTCCATCCGGGACAATCCCAACCATGTGGAGATCGACGGCAACCAGTACGCCAGCCCCTTTAACGAGGGCTCTGCCATCCATCAGCTGGATGTGGTGATTCTGTCCGCACTGGAGATCGACACCCAGTTCAATGTGAATGTTCTTACCGGCTCTGACGGCATCATCCGCGGTGCCATCGGCGGCCATCCGGATACCGCTGCCTGCGCTGCGCTGACGGTGATCGTTTCTCCCCTGATCCGCGGCCGCATCCCCTGCGTGGTGGACCATGTGGGCTGCCTGGTGACGGAAGGCTCTGTGTGTGATGTGCTGGTGACCGATGTGGGCATCGCCGTCAACCCCAACCGTCCCGAGGTGGAAGAGCGCCTGAAGGCCGCCGGCCTGAAGGTCAAGACCATTCAGCAGCTGCGTGACGAGGCTTATGCCGTAGTGGGCAAGCCCGATGCGCTGGAGTTCGGCGACAAGGTGGTCGCAGTTGTGACCGATCCCAAGGGCCGGGCGCTGGATGTCATCTATAATGTCAAGGCGTAAATCATAAAATCCTCCGGCCCGGGGCAGGGCTTCGGGCCGGATTGACTGCAAAGGAAACACTATGACACAGGAAGTGGAGATCACGCTGGAACAGCTGCTGCAAAGCAGAGACGAGCGGGCAGAATTTCAGACCAAACTGCTGGAAGGCTATCGTCTTCCGGTGGTCAGCTTTACCGTGAATATTCCGGGCAAGGTGAAAAAATGCCGCCGCTCAGAGGTCATTTTTCAGGCAGGCGTAGAAGCCATTCGGGAATCCCTGGCGGGCTATGTAATCTATTACAAGCTGCGGGATCGGAATACCGGCCCGGAGGGCTTTTTTGTGGTGGAGCTGACACCGGAGGTTCTCAAGGAGAAAATGATGTCCATCGAGCAGCAGCATCCGCTGGGACGGCTGATGGACATTGATGTGCTGAAGGAGCCGGGCAATCCCCTGAGCCGCACAACGCTGGGAGAGCTGCCCCGCCCGTGTCTGGTCTGCGGAAATATGGCCGCTGCCTGTACCCGGAGCAGAGCCCATCCTACCGAGGCGTTGCTGCGGGCCATTGACCGGCTGATCGAAGCGTGGGAAGCCTCCCGTGACAAGCAGTGAGATCGGCAGACTGGCCCGCAATGCGCTGGAGCAGGAGGTTCTGCTGACACCCAAGCCCGGTCTGGTGGATCGGGAAAACAGCGGTGCCCATCGGGATATGACGGCGGAGACCTTTCTCCGTTCCGCAGCCGCGCTGGAGCCCTGTTTCGCCCGGCTTGCCCGGGAAGGGGAGAGTCTGGCGGCGCTGCCTCCGGCAGAAACCCTTCCACCTCTGCGGCAGATCGGTAAACAGGCGGAGGAGGCCATGTTCCGGGCAACCGGCGGTGTCAACACCCACAAGGGCGCATTGTTTTCCATCGGACTGCTGTGTGCCTGCGCCGGAAGAATGCAGCGGCTGGGACTTCCCCTGACGGCGGAAGGACTGTGTGCGCTGGCGGCGAAAACCGTCTCCGGCATTTCTGCCCGGGAGCTGAAGGGCAGCGATACCAACGGTCTGCGGGTTCATGCGGCCACCGGTGCCAACGGCGTTCGAGGCGAGGCAGAAAGCGGCTTTCAAAGCGTCCGGCAGTACGCCCTGCCCTGGCTCGCAAAGTCACGGGACGAGAGGGCGCAGCTTCACGCGCTGCTGAGTCTGATGTGTCATGTGGAGGACACCAATGTGCTCCATCGGGCGGGCCCGGAGGGCCTTTGCTGGCTGCGAGGGAGGGCGGAGGAAACACTGAAGCAGTTTTCCCGTTCCGCCCTTCAGACACTGGACCGGGAATGTATTCTGCGGAATATCAGCCCCGGCGGCTGTGCTGATCTGCTGGCCATCGCCCTGTTCCTGACGCAGCTGGAGCACGGCTCCATTTCATAAAAAACAAACTGTAACCAACCATAAATACGATGAGAAAGAAGGAAACCAACATGGTAGAGGTCATTAAAAAAGGCGCTTATCTGGTAGACGGCAAGATCGTTTATGCGGATGAGGCCAAGAGCGTCTCTGCTCCCGACGAAGCCCGGGAAAAAACCATTGCTTACTCCATTCTCCGCAAGCATGATGTGGGCACCGATCCGAAAAAGATGAAGATCAAGTTTGATGCCCTGATCTCCCACGACATCACCTTTGTGGGCATCATCCAGACCGCCAAGGCCTCCGGCCTGAAGGAATTCCCCATCCCCTATGCCATGACCAACTGCCACAACTCTCTGTGCGCTGTGGGCGGCACCATCAACGAGGATGACCATGCCTTCGGTCTGTCCGCTGCCAAGAAGTACGGCGGCATCTATGTCCCCGCCAATCAGGCTGTTATCCACCAGTACGCCCGTGAGCGTCTGGCCGGCTGCGGCAAGATGGTGCTGGGCTCCGACTCCCACACCCGTTACGGCGCTTACGGCACGCTGGGCGTGGGCGAAGGCGGCGGCGAGCTGGTAAAGCAGCTGCTGTGCAACACGTGGGATATCGCTGCTCCCGAAGTGGTTATGGTCTATCTGGACGGCAAGCCCCGCAAGGGCGTGGGCCCGCAGGATGTGGCCATCGCTCTGGTTGGCGCAACCTTCCCCAACGGCGATGTGAAGAATAAGGTTCTGGAGTTCGTGGGCCCCGGCGTGAAGGAGCTGTCCTGCGACTTCCGTATCGGCGTGGATGTTATGACCACCGAGACCTCCTGCCTGACCTCTGTGTGGGTCACCGATGAGAAGGTCAAGGCCTATTATGAAAACATCGGCCGTCCCGAGGACTATGCTGAGCTGCAGCCCGGCAACGGCGCTTACTATGACAGCGTGGTTCACATCGACCTGTCCAAGGTGGAGTGCATGATCGCTCTGCCCTTCCATCCCTCCAAGGCTTACACCATCCATGAGCTGCAGGCCAATCCCGAGAAGATCTTCCGTGAGATCGAGGCCGACTGCAACAAGCAGCTGGGCGGCAAGGTGACCATGGATCTCTGCCGCAACATCGTGGACGGCAAGGTGACCTGCGACCAGGGCGTTATCGTCGGCTGCTCCGGCGGTATGTATGAGAACATCGTGGAGGCTGCTGCCATCCTGAAGGATCAGTCCATCGGCAACGGCTATTTCGATATGAGCGTTTACGCTTCCTCCACGCCCATCAATCTGGCCATCACCAAGAACGGCACTGCCGCTGCGCTGATGGAGGCCGGTGCTGTGATGAAGCCTAGCTTCTGCGGCCCCTGCTTCGGCGCTGGCGATACGCCTGCCAATAACGCCCTGTCCATCCGTCACGCCACCCGGAACTTCGCCAACCGTGAAGGCTCCAAGCCCGGCAACGGCCAGATCTCTGCTGTGGCTCTGATGGATGCCCGTTCCATCGCTGCCACCGCCCGCAATGGCGGCGTGCTCACCGCGGCTACCGACATCGACTATGAATCTCCCACTGCCGAGCAGCTGGAATATCATTACGACGGTTCCGTCTATGCCAAGCGCTGCTATGAGGGCTTTGGCAAGGCCGATCCCACCGCCGAGCTGCGCTATGGCCCCAACATCAAGGATTGGCCCCATATGCCCAAGCTGGAGGACAACCTGCTGGTGAAGCTGTGCGCCGTCATCCATGACCCCGTTACCACCACTGATGAGCTGATCCCCTCCGGTGAGACCTCTTCCTACCGCTCCAACCCCATCGGCCTGTCTGAGTTCGCTCTGAGCCGCCGGGTGCCCGAGTATGTGGGCCGCTCCAAGGCTGTCCGTGCTCTGGAAGAAGCCCGCGAAGCCGGCAGCACGCCTGCTGAAGTGACCGAGGTTCTGGCCAAGGTGGGCGGCGAGGCTGCCAACACCACCATCGGCTCCTGCGTCTTTGCCAACAAGCCCGGTGACGGCTCTGCCCGTGAGCAGGCTGCCTCCTGCCAGAAGGTGCTGGGCGGCTTTGCCAACATCTGCTATG
>CAZIPA010000033.1:0-22701 GCA_964541085.1 uncultured Oscillospiraceae bacterium
TCAAGCTTTTACGGGCAGATTTTGCGATTTATTTCGCAAGGTCTGCCCTTTTTTCGTTTTTATAATTGTTAAATGTTTATGTCTTGGGAGGTTGCGCATAAAAAGTATGCGCAACCTCCTTATTACTTTTGTACTTCCTTCTCTCTTGCAGAGATACGCTTAACACGCTCACTTTTCAGCTCTCGCTGGTAGTTCTCACGGGGAACGATAATCTGGCTGGTGTCAAGCACCATCATCTTGTACAGTGGCACCGGTGTCATCATAACCTTGTAACCATGACCTTTGAGATTGATCAGGATGTGTACGATCAGGCATCCGAAGTCTGCAAACAACTCGGAACAACCGTCGAGATTATGGCTGAGTCCTTCATCAAGTTCTGCGTGATTCCCGAGAACCTGCCCCTCCTTGAAGTCTTCCTCGGAAAAGAAAAAGCACCTGCAGAAGCAGGTGCTAAAGAGGAAGTGAATCGAATGGTTTTAGAGCGGGTTTATGCCATCGCCATCAAGTAAGGGACTTGAGATAATCCTCCACATTCAGATAGTGGATGCCCTCTGACTCGGTGGGTTCACCACGATAGATGACAAACTTCCCGGTGATCTTGCCAAAGCGGTGTTCCGTTTCGGCACACTTCTCGGCATTGACAAGATGCTGGTACTGTGCCGGAACAACTTCTCGGCTGAGTTTGATCTCGTAGATTTCACAAGTCAGCGACTCGGGATCGTAGATGACCATGTCAAACTCACCGACTGCAAACTGAAGCTGGAACACTTCCTTGTGAGGCTTTGCAATCTTGGTTTCAAGCAGAATCAGATCTTCGATCATTCTGCCCTTGATCGCACCCAAAGCACGCTCCAGAACACGGTTACGCTCCACTACGGAAAGTTCCTTGAACTGCTCATCAAGCAGCAAAGAATTGACCAGCGCATCTGCCTGGGCATATCGCAGACCCGGCTGACTGATTACGACTTTCTTCTCTCGATTGTTGACATCGGGGAAGTGGAGTACATCCACATCCATGATCAGATCCAGCAAGGAAAGATATTCCTTAATCTGATAAGCATGGGTGTCGTCCACATCAACAGACTGCTCCTCCTTATCAAGAATATCCAGCATCGTCTTGATAGAGCCGACAACGAAGTCTCGGTCAATGCTCTCATTCAGGTCGAAAGGTTCGGAACGGTCTTTGAGAAGATTTCTTGCCGTAACCGACAAGTCGTTGGAAATGAAGGTTTTCGTCAGCGTTTCTTTGGTAAAACGATGGTTCATGTCTTCTACCACACGGTTAATGGCACTGGTGAGTTCACCTTTCTGATAAAGCTCATACAGATGACGGAAATGACCGCCGTCCTGGTAGTATTTCAGTGAATGCTGAATGTTTCGAGCGATAGCACTATCGATGTATTCTCCTGCACTCTTCTTCGTAGCAAAAGAGGATTTCTCGTTGTAGTTCACACCACCCATACTCATCGTACCACCGTAACGGATGAATTCATCCACACCGTGAATGCCGAGAACATTCTCAAACTCACGATACGGAATGAAAGTGGTGTGCAGCAGAATGCACCGATCATAAAGTTGCTCGTACTCGGTGAAGATGAAACCGAGGGAATCCGTACCCGAAAGCACAATCTTCATGCCACTGCTGGCATAGATATCCGAAAACAAAGCGGCACCCTCGATGAAGTCCTCCATCAAGGTGACTTCATCAATGAACACATACTTGTAGCCGTTGTTTTCAAGATACTTTAGGTCAGAGTTGATTGCCGACAAGGAGTCTTTGGACTTGACTTGAATAAAAGCAGTTTGCTCAAGCAGCTCAGAAGGCATATCCAAAACAACCTGGCGAATAAGAGTTGTCTTGCCGGTTCTGCGAAGACCGTAAAGAATGAACACTTTGTCCTGCTGTTCGCCAAAGACGAAATCGTGCAGTGCTTTGTAACATTCACGGCGATTGTACTTCTTCACGGGAGCAGCCCAGTTGCGAAGCTGATCGCCAATGCGGACATAAGTCTTAAACTCGTGGGAGTCCTTCTTTTTACGAGTGGCTTTCGGCGCAGGGATAGACTTCTTCAATGCCTTCAACTCAGCCTCAAGTGCTTTCCGCTTCTCAATCTGAGAGCGAAGCTCCTCAACAGAATCGAAGTCAATATAGTTCTCACTACGCTTACCGGCAACGGTAAAACGGTGATAATAGTATTCCTTGCCCTTGACCTTCTTGACGGATACACTACCCGGTGGCAAGGCTGCAATTTCTCGTTCGAGTTCGGCAATACGATTTGAAATCTCTAACTGATCCATAACAACACCTCCGATGTTTATGTTATCCCAATTATGCCCCTTTTATTCGTATGTGTCAAGTGGGATAACGGGATAATACAAATTGTTCGAAAAAACGCCACAATACAATGAAAAAGAAACGGAGTAAGTCAAATGCGTACATCCTACCCCAAACCGCTGGAAACAATGGAGCGAATCAGCCGCCAATATTTGTGTGATCACTTCGATGAAATCCTCGAAAGAGTCGACAAAGAAGATATTGGCTTTGTTATTCTGAACGAGGAAGGAAAAGACGGAGAAGTTCTGATTCCTTACCGCTGGACAGAGTTCTTTATAGATGAGGACTTCGGCATTGTCGTCAACAGCGCATTGCGATATGCCATTGGGAAACGCTCCTACATGACAGCGAGTGTCATAAACTTTGTACGCAAAAATATGAAATGCCTGGATTACGAAACGCTTGAGGTAGCAATTCAAGATATCGAAGAAAAGCTGCTATCCGAGAAAATAGATGATCCTCCAAAGTGGGAGAAGCTGAAAGAAGAATTGCAAAACAGGCTGACACAGTTAGCTGAACAATACAAGTCGAAGTGAAGACAGCAAACGCTTTCGAGCGGTCTTGGGTGTAGACCGAAATATACCCGAAATAAAAAGATATGGTGGGATGAATCGATGACCTATGTAGTATCAGACATCCACGGAAATCTGCAAAGGTTCGATTCAATCTTAAAGCAGATCCACCTCCAATCGGATGACACATTGTATATCCTTGGGGATGTGATCGACAGATATCCGGATGGAATAAAAATCCTCGGTAGGATTATGAAAATGCCGAATGTAAAAATGCTTCTCGGTAATCACGAATATATGATGCTCAATGCAATTGGACATTGTAGCGATGCTGCGGAAGAAGAATTTTATACAAATTGGTCTGCCAGGAGCCTGTGGTACAGAAACGGCGGTGAAGTTACGCACCGGCAGTTAAAGCATATGCGTAAAGACTTTCGGGCGAACCTGTTTGATTTTCTTTATCACTTGCCGGTCAATCTGGAAACGGAAGTGAACGATGTTAAGTACAAGCTGGTGCATGCTTCTCCGGTTGAGAACTACTATCTTTCTTCATTTTCTGAGAAATACCGTGATCAACGGGAGTTTGCTGTGTGGAACAGATGGAAACAGTCACAGCCCGTTCCCGATGGATATAAGATGATTTTCGGTCATATGGAAACGGCGGCGCAACGCAGTATTTTGTTCCCCATGCCAATGAAATGAAGCAGGATGGGCGGCTGGTGCAGCGGGATGTACAGGTGGAGGATCCTGCTGCACGCACCAAAAGCGGCGAGCCTGCGCCGGTGAAAGAATATGTGAACGAAAATGGGGTGCGTGTCACACTGGATGAGCGCCCGATGGATCCGGATGAATGGAAGGAACTGGAGGAAAGCTGCCCCGAAAGCGAGGCCGGGGCGATCGGCCGGGCATATCAGGCGGAGGATCTGAGCGAGGAAGATCTGGCCGCCGTTTCTCAGGAGATGCCCAGCGACAGCTTTTATCAGGATTATAACAATGAATACCGGCATCCGCTGACAAATCAGGAAAATTCCGAGGGCAGCTATAGCCCGGATGGCTGGCAGGAGCCAGTAACGCTGAAAGAGGGGCAGGTGCTTTATCAGCTCAGCGTGGATGGAGATACAAAAAGCTGCTATTTTACCGATCAGGATACCATTGATTCCTGCCGCCGGGAGGATGGAATCATCGACTTTGATGCGCTGCGGGACAAGCTGCAAGTGGGCAATGGGGACGATAAAATCACCCTGACTGCCTATGAGTTCAAACCGTCGCTGGAGGGGGAAGAGGATTCGGAAATTCCTCCGGAAACAGCCGAGCCATCGGAAGAACAGACGGAGGACACGGCAGAGGAGCTCCCGCAGGATGAAGCCGAAGATTCCCAGAAGGAAGAGGAAGCCGAAGAGCCGGAACTGCAAAAGGATGACCTGACAGTGGAGGAACCGAACCAAACGGACGCCACCGGCGATGATGAAGCGCTGCCGACGGATGATCTGGAGGGGGAAAACGATCCGGATTCTCAGACAGAAGAGCTTCCTCAGGAGAATCTGGAAACGCAGGATGCGGCGCTGGACGATGGGACAGACGACCTTTCCCAACTGGATGATACGCAGCTGGACTCTCAGGATGCCCAACAGGAGCTGGATCAGCAGTCGGGGGAGACCGAGCAGCCGCTGGACAGGGATGATCTGAGCACAGACGGGAAAAAAGAGGACGAAGAGGGCGAAGAGACGGACGCCATGGAGGAAGACGAGCTGACGACAGGCGACGCCGCACAGGATATGCCGGAACAGGACGGCGAGGACAGCGAGGCCAAGGCAGATACAGCCGAGAATACGGACGGCAACGACAGCGAGGCCACGGGGGAAACCACCGAGCACACAGACGGCGGCGACGGTGGCGACGGCGGCAACCGGCGTTGATGCATCACAGCACCCCAAAAAAACAAACACAGCCCACCCCGGACGGGGTGGGCTGTGCTGTTTCATCTTCAGGTGTTGTCCGGTTCGCTGCCGGAGAGGGCACGGATGGCGACACCGGCTGCCAGAAAACCGGCCACCGGCGGACAGAAGGAAACGCTGCCGGGCAGCTGCCGCCGCCCGCCCTCAGAGAGGGTTTCCCGGGGCGTCAGCGCAGGTTCGGTGGAATAGACCACGGGAAGATGCACAATGCCTCGTTTGCGCAGCTGCTGCCGCAGCACCCGGGCCAGCGGGCAGGTGTCGGTTTTTGCCAGATCGGTGACGGTAAACCGGGAGGGATCCAGCTTGTTTCCCGCCCCCATACAGCTGATAATGGGCGTGTTCGCCTCCTTGCAGCGGCAGATCAGCTCCACCTTGGAGGAAACGCTGTCGATGGCATCCACTACATAATCCAGCCGGTCAAAGGGAAAGCTGTCCGCATTTTCCGCCGAGAAAAATTCCTGCCGGCAGAGTACCTCTGCCTCCGGATGAATGTCCCGGATGCGCCGGGCCATAACCTCCACCTTGGGCTGTCCCACCGTAGAGGTCAGGGCGATAAGCTGGCGATTGATGTTGCTTTCGCTGACGGTGTCATTGTCCACCAGCAGCAGCCGTCCCACCCCAGCCCGGGCCAGTGCCTCCGCCGCAAAGGAGCCGACGCCGCCGATGCCGAACACCGCCACAAAGGAGCGCTCCAGCCGGGCAACGCCTTCCTCTCCCAGCAGCAGGGCCGTGCGCTGATTGCGTTCCCGGGCGCTCACAGAATGGTTCCTCCGCCCAGAACCAGATCGTCCTGATAGAATACCACAGCCTGTCCCGGAGTGATGGCCCGCACCGGCGCGTCAAATTCCACCCGGACGGCATCTCCCTGCGGATAGACCGTACAGGCCGTCTCCGCCTGATGATAACGGGTACGGGCGGCGCAGTGCAGCGGCTGGGTGAGACGGTCAAAGGGGATCCAGTTCAGCTTGTCTGCCCGCAGTTCCGTCTGCCAGAGATCCTCATCCTCTCCCAGCATGACGGTGTTCCGCCGGGGATTTTTGGCCACCACATAATAGGGATGGCTGCCGGACAGACCGATGCCCCGCCGCTGGCCGATGGTATAGCATTCCAGACCGGCGTGCTGGCCCAGAATACAGCCGTCCATGTCGATAAAATCGCCGGGCTCCGGCGTGTGGCCGGTGTGCTGCCAGACAAAGCGGGCATAAGCCCCGTCGGGCACGAAGCAGATGTCCTGACTGTCCGGCTTGTGGGCAGTTTCCAGCCCCGCCCGGGCCGCCATTTTCCGCACCTGCTCCTTTTCCATGCCGCCCAGCGGCAGCAGCAGATGGGCCAGCTGGTGCTGGGTCAGAGTATAGAGCACATAGCTCTGATCCTTCTGGGGAAAGGCGGCTTTTTTCAGCAGATAGCGGCCGGTTTCGGGGTCCTGCTCCACCCGGGCATAATGGCCGGTCATGATGTAATCGGCACCCTCTTCCAGCGCCCGCTCCAGCAGACGGCCAAACTTCAGATCCCGGTTGCACAGAATGCAGGGATTGGGGGTAAGACCCTGCAAATAGCTCTGGGCAAAGGGATCCATCACACACTGGCAGAAGGCCTCTTCCTCCTCCCAGAGCTGGTGAGAAATCCCCAGCCGGGCACAGACGGAGGCGGCATCCTCCGCATCCTGACTGCCGCCGCAGCCGTCCCGCCGGTCATGCAGCCGCAGGGTGACGCCGGTCACCTGATACCCCTGCTCCAGCGCCAGCAAAACCGCGGCGCTGCTGTCCACACCACCGCTCATGGCGGCATATACCTTCATAAATGCTCCTTTCCAGTCCAACAAAAACAGGGCGAGCCCACGACAGGCCCGCCCTGAATATCATGCGTTTATTCCTCGTCGGGATCCTTGTCCAGATCCTCTACCACCTGAGACAGATCAAAGTCCAGCTCTTCACCGCAGGCGGGGCATTTCATGCCGCCCTTGGCCAAAACATCCTCATCCACCACGATTTCCTCCTGGCAGGTGGGGCAGGTGAGCTGATACAGCTCCTCTTCGTCCTCGTCCCAGTCCTCATCGTCCTCGTCGAAGTCGTCCAGATTGTCCGGATCCACCAGATCATAGAGCTCATCCAGATCGGCATCCATGTCGTCCAGCGTCTCATCCATGGCATCCAGAGCGTCTTCCACATCCTCCAGCGCCTCGTCCATGGCATCCATGGCCTCTTCCAGCGTGTCCAGCTCATCATTGATGGCGCCGACTTCATCATCCAGATCGGCAACGCTCAGTGCGATCTCATCCAGAGTGTCGATGATGGCGGCCAGCAGCTTGCCCTCGTTGGTGGACTGGTCAATGTTCATGCCTTCCAGAAGGCCCTTGAGATAGGCGGTCTTTTCCGTAATGGTCATACTGCATACTCCTTTCCTGTTGGCACAGTGTGGCTTATAAACTGACGCGCAGCACCCCTGCGCGGGGGACTCTGTAGCTTATTCCTTGGAACGGCCCAGATATTCGCCGGTACGGGTGTCGATCTGGATCTTTTCGCCCTCGTTGATGAACAGGGGCACACGCACCACGGCGCCGGTCTCCAGGGTGGCGGGCTTGGTCACATTGGTAGCGGTATCGCCTCTGACGCCGGGCTCAGTAGCGGTGACTTCCAGATCCACGAACATGGGGGGCTCCACGCCGAAGACGCTGCCCTTGAAGGACAGAACCTTGCACTCCATATTCTCCTTGACGAACTTGAAGGCATCGCCCAGCTTGTCGGAGTTGATGGGCTCCTGCTCATAGGTATCCACATCCATGAAGTAATACAGATCGCCGTCGGCGTACAGATACTGCATGGTGCGGCGCTCGATGACGGCCTCTTCAAACTTATCGGTGGGGTTGAAGCTGCGCTCGACTACCGCGCCGGTGATGACATTCTTATACTTGGTGCGCACAAAGGCAGCGCCCTTGCCGGGCTTGACATGCTGGAACTCGACGACCTGGAACACCTGGCCGTCCATCTCAAAGGTTTTACCGTTTCTGAAATCGCCTGCACTTAACATGATTCGTGGGCCTCCTGTTTATTATAAAATTTTTCAAATCAGATGAACAGAAATAGTTTACACGATATCCCGGAAAAAAGCAAGGGGAAGTCTGCATTTTGCCGGAAATTCCGGAAAAAACAGGACGGAATCTGACAAAAAGCCGCCGTTTTTTACAGAATGGTCAGCTCCTTGGAGAAGCGGGTCAGGTTGCGCTTGCCGTCCGCACCCAGATAAACCATATCCTCGATGCGCACACCGAACTTGCCCGGGAGATAAATGCCCGGCTCCATGGTGACAATGTTGCCGGTTTTGAAGACGGCGGTACACTTGGGAGAGGCGTTGGGATTTTCGTGAATGTTCAGTCCCAGAGAATGACCCAGCGAATGACCGAAATATTCGCCGTAGCCTGCGTCACGGATGACCTTCCGGGCGGCCTCGTCCACCTCCACGCCGGTTTTGCCGGGAGCGAAGGCTTCAATGCCCGCCAGCTGGGCCTGAAGCACGGTATTGTACACCTGCTTCATTTCGTCGGTGGCATAGCCCACGGCAAAGGTGCGGGTCATATCGCTGTGATAGCCGCCCACCATGGCGCCGAAGTCAATGGTGACAAAATCACCGGCCTCGATCTTCTTTTCGCCGGGATGGCCGTGGGGCATGGAGCTCTTGGCACCGGAGACAAAGATCGTCTCAAAGGACACGCCGGTGGAGCCCAGCCGAGCCATGCGATAATCCAGCTCGGCCGCCAGCTCCCGTTCCACCGCGCCGGGACGGATCATGGGCAGCAGCTCCTCCAGAGCCTGCTCCGCGATCCGCTGAGCCGCCACAATGCGGGAGACCTCTTCCTCCTCCTTCACCTCACGGAGCACCACAAAGGCATCCTCGGCGGGAACCAGCTTTGCGGGCAGCTCCTTTTCATAGGTGCGGAAGGTGGAAACGGACATGGCCCGATCCTCAAAGAGCAGCGTCTCCAGCCCTTCCTCCCGGCAGAGCTTTGCGGCGCAGGCGGGATAGCTTTCCTTCGGCTGGATCACCTGATAGCCCAGAGGGGAGATTTCCTTTTCCGCCGCCTCAATATAGCGGGAATCGGTAAAGCAAAAGCCCTTGCCGGAGGCCGTGACCAGCACCATCCCCTCCAGCCCCACAAAGCCGGTGGCATAGCAGAGATTTTCCAGCTCGGTAATGAGAACGCCGCCGCAGCCCTTTTCCCGGGCCATGACAGCCAGCTTTTCCAGTCGTGTCATAAACAAAACCTCCTGTTGTTTTTTCAGAAAATATTTCAATTTGTATTCGTAATTTCCGCTGCCGCTTGCAAATACAGGGCCTTCATGGTGCAGGCATCCTCCGACTGTGTTCCGGCGGATTCGCAGATGATCCGGGGCGAAAGCTTCCGTTTGGCCAGCAGCTTTGCCAGCGGCCCAAACTCCGGCCCATACACCGTATCCGCAAAGGTGAGATGGCGAACCTCTCCGCCCCGGCTGTATTCGATCTTGCTGAAGTGGGCGTGAAAGGTCGTGGCCCGTGCCGCGCCCAGCCCGTTCCAAAGGGCATCCAGCAGGGCAGAAAGCTGTTCCTCCGTGCAGAGCTGTCCCTGTGTCCGGGCGTTGAGGTGGCCGAAGTCAATGCAGGGCAGCAGCCGCTCATCCCACCGGCAGAGGGAAAGCACCTCTCCGGCATCCCCCAGCACATTCACCTTGCCCATGGTCTCCACACAGATGCGCACATCCCCCAGTCCTGCCTGCTCCAGCGCCGCCAGCGCCTGCCGCAGATTGTGCCGGGTGTGCTCCATGGCCTGCTCCCGCTCCATACCGGAAAGACCGCCGCAATGCACCACAATGCGGTCACCCCCCAGCCAGCGGCAGACCCGTGCGGAGGAAAGAATATATTCCACATTTTTCTCCACCCGGAAATCCTCCCCGCCGGAGAGGTTGATGAAATAGGGGGCGTGCAGGGATGTGACGATCCCGGCCTGCCGGGCGGCATCTCCGATGGCCCGGGCGGTGTCCTCTCCCAGATGAATGCCCCGGCCGCACTGATATTCATAGCAGTCCAGTCCCTGTGCCTTCAGCCAGGCGGGGGCGTGGACGCTGCTTTTATATTGCCGGGTAAAGCTGTCACTGTTTCCGGCAGGGCCAAACAAAGGGTTGCTCATGAAAACTCTCCGTGAAAATGCAAAATGTTGTGTATCCGTCCGGCAAAGCGGTTTCCCGCCCGCATTTTTATGGTTTTGCCCGGCGGAAGGGCAGCTCTGCCAGCCGACGGAAGGGGAAATACCAGAGATAGGTGTCGGTGGATTCCACCATCAGCGCCAGACAGCCTGCCCGGCGGGCACCCCACATATCGGTGAAAATCTGGTCGCCCACCAGCGCCAGCTCTCCGGGCTTCAGCCCCGTCTCCCGAAAGGCCCGCTGAAATCCCGCCTGTCCGGGCTTGTGAGCCAGATATTGCCAGGGCAGCTCCAGCGCCTCCGCAAAGGCACGCACCCGGGCTTCATGCCTGTTGTTGGACAGAATATAGAGGACAAAACCCGCCTGACGCATCCGCTTCAGCCAGTCCAGCACCGGCTGGGCAGGCATCTTGTCCCGGGTCTGCATCAGGGTGCCGTCAATGTCCAGCAGCAGTCCGCGAATGCCATATTCGTTCAGCAGGGCAGGGGTGATGCAGGTCACATCGGGCAGAAAAATCTGAGGAAAGGGCAGGGGCATAAGGATTCTCCAGTCATAGAAAAGGGTAGAAGGACATAAGCTCGAAGGAAACAGTCCTTCAGAATCATTGTAGCACAAATTTGTAAAATAACAAGGGGTGACAAAGCCATGCCGGAAAAAACAAGGGTCTGTCTGGTGGTAACGGCGCAGGATGCGGCTGTGGGCGAGCGGACGGGAGCGCCCTGTGTGCGGCTCTGCTACCGCATCGGAGAAAACGGCACCCTCCAGCGGGCCCAGCTGGCCATGACGCTGCGGGGCGGATTGATGGGCATTTATGAAGCGCCGGGGCTGGCTGCCGGTCAGCCGGAAAAGCTGGCCCGGGATATTCAGGCGGAGTGTACCCGGCGAAGCTATGGCGGCGTGGTGTTGGATCTGGAACCGGGGTCCGAGGCGCTGCCCGGGGTGGAGCGGCTGTGTACGGCCCTGAGCCGGCTGGGTCTGCGGCATTTTGTACCGGAGGGTCTGGCCCAGTGCGCGCCGGAGGCGGTGGTGATTGTCCCGGCTGCCGTCAGCGGCGGCTCCTTCCGTCAGATGCTGGAGGCCCTCTGCGGAAAATACGGGCCGGAACGGCTGTGTCTGGATATGGTGCGCGCCTGCAACGATTTCACCATGCCCTCCTACACCCCCGACGGCAGACCCATCACCCCGGAGGAGCTGCGCCAGCTTCAGGAGACCTATCTGGCCCAGAGCTTTTATTCGCCGGAGCTGTGCTGCAAATATTTCACCTACCGCAGCAAAAAGGGCGGGGCGCATTTTGTGCTGTTCGATGACGGTGACACCGCTGCGGGAAAGCTGCAGGTGGCTTCCGAGCTGGGCATCGGCTGGGCCTTTCTTCTCTACAGCGAATGGGGAAAGGAGATCAGGACGCTGACTGCGCAATGATATCGCCGCTTTGCGGCGGTGATGCGCCTGCGGGATAAAAGAAGTGATGTGCCTTGCGGGCGTGGGAAGTGCCCCTTGGCTCCCTTTACACAAGGGAGCCTTGGATATTTGTGGAAGCGCAATCACATCGCCAGAGCCTCCCCTGTGCAAGGGGAGGTGGCAAAACCGCAGGTTTTGACGGAAGGGTTGTCACCGTGTCCCGCTTTCTCAGAGGAAAGCAAGGGTTGCCACCACAAAAAGAAACCCTCCCGCCGGGCCGGCGGGAGGGCGCATGAAATGGAAGGCTTGCGTTATTTCCGGTTTTGAAGCAGCTGGCGAATGATGGCCGTATCCGACACCAGCTGACCAAAGCCCCGCAGCAGCAGGGTGGACAGCCAGGAAAGCAGACTGCCCAGCCCCATGATGAGGATACCCAGCAAAGTCAGGTCATCGTCAATGGAAGGAAGAAAAAAGCCGATGATAAAAGAGGCGATAACGCCAATAATGCAGACAACATTGCCAAGATTTACGATATTTTCACCTACGCCGCCGTCTCCCTTAAAATCGTCCGGAGATTCGCCTGTTTCATTATCAGGCTCATTGGCAGCATTGCGAATATCATCCTCCGTGAATTCATAGCCGCAGAACCAGCAGAAACGATCAGTGGAACTGAGCTTTCCCAGATTCTTCTCACAATTCGGACAAATCATATGTTTTCCCCCTTTATTTTTCTGTTTTCGGGAACTTTCTTCCGGAAAACAGGTGGTTGATTTCAGCATAGCCCGTTTACGGGCAATTGTCAATTGGAAATGTTCGAATTATTGTCAAATTTGAAGAATCTATTGGACAAGGAGAACATTTCATGATTCGATATAACAGGCTTTGGGAGACGATGAAGGCCAGAGGCATTTCCCAGTATCGTCTCATCAACGAATACCATGTGAGCTCCGGCCAGCTGGACCGGCTGCGGAAAAACGGCAACATCAGCACCTACACGCTGGATCAGCTGTGCCGCATTCTTCAGTGCCGTCTGGAGGATATCGCGGAATATGTGGAGGAATGAGCACTTGCACCGGAGGCCGGGCTGTGCTACAATCAGGCTGTATTCTGAATCAAAAGGGAGACAGAGCCTATGAAAATCACGCTTCTGGAGCCGCTGGGCATTCCGGCGGAGGTACTGAAGGACTATGCTGCACGGCTGGAGGCCATGGGTCACAGCTTTACCGCCTATGATACCCGGGAGACCGACCCGGCGATTTTGCTGGAGCGCACGGGGGATGCAGACATTGCCATCCTTGCCAACACACCCTATCCCGCTTCTGTTGTGGAAGCCGCCCCCAAGCTGAAGCTGCTGAATGTGGCCTTTACCGGCGTGGATCATGTGGCGCTGGAGGCCTGCCGGGAAAAGGGCGTGCAGGTGTGCAACGCGGCGGGCTATTCTACCGTCTGTGTGGCGGAAGAGGTGATCGGTCTGACGCTGGCCTGTCTGCGCAAGCTGCCGGAATGCGGCGCTGCCCTGCGCAGCGGCAAAACCTCTGCCGGACTGCGCGGCCGGGAAATCCGCGGCAAAACCGTGGGCATCATCGGCACGGGCGCTATCGGCTTGCAGACGGCGGGACTGTTCCGGGCCTTTGGCGCAAGGGTGATTGCCTTTTCCAGAAGCCGCAGACCGGAGGCCGAAGCGCTGGGCATCGAATATGTGTCGCTGGAAGCATTGATGGAGCAGAGCGACATTGTTTCCGTCCATGTGCCCAGCAACGGAGAGACAAAGGGCATGATTTCCCGGGAGTTGCTGTCCCGGATGAAGCCCACGGCAATTTTCATCAATGCGGCCCGGGGCGCTGTGGTGGATAACGGAGCGCTGGCAGAGGCGCTGAACGCCGGACGCATTGCCGCCGCCGGTGTGGATGTGTTTGATATGGAGCCGCCCATTCCGGCGGAGTATCCGCTGCTTCATGCCAAAAATGCCGTGCTGGCTCCTCATGTGGGCTTTTTGACGGAGGAAAGTATGCTGCGCCGGGCGGAGATCGTCTTTGCCAATGTGGAAGCCTTTTTGCAGGGCAAGCCGGAAAATCTGGTGGTGTGAGCCGCTTTTCATCTTTGCGAAAAAGAAAAATCCCCCGCCGCTTGACAAGCGGTAGAGGAACGCATATAATAAATCGTAGAAAAGAGCGCAGCCGATAAGCGGTTCCGCTCAAGTGGTTTTTAGTGTTTCAAAAAACCGTCACTTGGCAGAGTGGCGGTTTTTGCTTGTTACACGGATCGTCACAGTCCACTTGTGAATGTGAAAAGTCAATGTAATCGGCATTTGCTCACCCCCCTTTCGGGAAGTGCAGCGGAACCGCCTACCGTATATGGCTGCGCCCTGCTCCTTGCAGAGCGCCTTTATTTTATCAGTATCCCCGGGAAATGTCAATCCGACCGTTTTGCGGAATGCCCGGAAGCATGGATTGCCCGCCCGGACGGTAGATTTTTTCGCCATACTTTGATATACTGGACGCTGTAGAAAAGAACTTTTGCAGGTGAGATTATGATTGTTTTGATTACAGGAGCCTCTCATACAGGAAAAACTGCGCTGGCACAGCGACTGCTTGAAAAATATCACTATCCCTATTTGTCCATAGACCATCTGAAAATGGGACTCATCCGCAGCGGAAACACGGCGCTTACACCGATGAGTGAGGAATGCGAGCTGACGGCGTATTTGTGGCCCATTGTGCGGGAAATCATCAAAACCGCCATGGAGAACGGGCAGAATCTGATGGTTGAAGGCTGCTATATTCCCTTTGACTGGCAAAGTGCGTTTGACAGCGAAGCACTGGAGCACATTCGGTACTGCTGTCTTGTGATGAGCGAAGGATATATCCGAAAGCATTTTGCGGACATCCGGCGCTATGCAAATGTCATCGAAAAGCGTCTGGATGATGGGCAGTGTACGATGGAGCGTCTGCTGGAAGAGAATGCAAAGGTGCTTGCTCTTGCTCAGGAGCATCACCTGAAGCCGATCCTCATTGATGAAAACTACGATATCCGGGTGGAACTGTAGCGCCCCGCCGGAAGAACCGTATAAAAATCCGACCTGTGACTGTCCACAGGCCGGATCGTTGTTTTATGGGATTTATTCTTTTTTCGCCAGAATCACTTCCAGCACCCGCATCCGCAGCAGCTCCCGCTGCATCAGGGGATTGGACAGGGATTTTTCCACGGATTCCTCGGTGGTGTCATAGCGCAGCGCGATATCGTGAATGGCCTTGCGGCGGAAGGCGGCGTCGATCTCCAGACCCTCGGCCTGCTGCACGGCCCGCATGAGCACATCCTGCCGCAGCTTCAGAATGGCGCTCTTCCGGGCAGTCTCCTGATATTCCTCCTCGGAAAGACCCATGGACTGGCAATACTGCTCCAGCGTGATGCCCTTGGAGGCCAGACGGCTTTCCATCTGTCCGCTCTGCATATCGGCCTCCTGCCGGATCATGCTTTCGGGCAGCTCCACCTGCATATTGTCCGCCGCCATATTCAGCGCCGCATCCTCCAGGGCAGAGAGATACTGGGCCTGCTTGTCCGACAGCAGATGGGTGCGCAGGCTTTCCCGCAGCTCCTCCAGGGTGCATTCAAAATATTTCTGAGAAAAAGCGTCGTCCAGCTGGGGCTCCACCTTTTCATACACCTTGTGCAGCTTCACATGGAACACCGCATCCTTGCCCGCCAGCTCCGGCGTGTAATTGTCCGGGAAGGTCACGGGCACATCCCGCTCGTCACCGGCAGACATTCCCACAATGCCCTCTTCCAGACCGGGAATGAAGGTGTGGCTGCCCAGCTCCAGCGGATAATCCTCCGCCTTGCCGCCGGAGAAGGGAACGCCGTCCGAAAAGCCCTCCAGATCCAGCCGCACGGAATCGCCCAGCTCCGCTGCCTTTTCCAGCGTCTTTTCCTCGGCAGCACGGGAGGCGAACATTTCCAGCGTCTGCTGCACCTCTTCCTCGGTGATGGTGGGCTTTTCCAGCTGGGGATGCATATTTTTATATTCGCCCAGCGCCACCTGGGGATAAAGATCCAGCACGGCGGCAAATGTCAGACCGGTGGGATCGGTGCTGCAGCTGGTGAACTCCGGATAGCCAACGGTGTCCAGACCCACCTGCTCCACGGCCAGCGGCAGCGCCTCCTGACAGCAGCGCTGGGCTGCGGCGGGATAGAAATACTGGGGGCCCAGCACCGCCTCTGCCTGCGCCCGGGTGGCGGTCTTGGGATTCACGCCGGGCAGCTCCAGACTGGGCAGCGCCTCGGTAAAGGCCAGCTCCAGCATTTTGGCAAACTCCGCGGCGGGGACAAAGACCTGCAACAGCGCCTGTCCCCTGGCGTTTCGCACGCAATTCAAAACCTTCAATTCCATAAAAAACATCCTCCTTGGATCATGCCGCCTGCCCGAAGGCCCGGGCCCGGCGGAAGCTGCCGGAGGCGGAACGCAATATTCTGAGATTATCATAACATTTTCCCGGGAAAAGCGCAATCGGCGCTGGACAAATCTCCCGGAAAATTTTATATTGGAAGCAGAAAAACGAAAGGAAAGTGGACCTATGCAGGGAGAAGCGATTGAGCTGGTATATCAGGACGGGCAGCTGCTGGTGTGCGTCAAGCCGGCGGGCATTCCCTCGGAGGGCGAGGGAGAGCATACCATGACGGCGGTTCTGGCCCGGCAGACCGGCGCGCCCGTGTGGCCGGTGCACCGTCTGGATCAGGCGGCGGCAGGTCTGATGGTCTATGCCCGCAGCCGGGAGAGCGCGGCGGCATTGTCCCGCGGCATTGCCGGGGGAGAAATGGAAAAGGAATATTTTGCCCTGATCTCCGGTGTGCCGGAGCCGCCGGCGGGACGGATGGAAAATCTCTTGTATCATGATGCCCGCAGGGGGCGGGTCTATCCGGTGGACAGAATGCGCAAAGGGGTCAAACCGGCGGCGCTGACCTATCAGACCGTGGAAAGCCGGGAGGGCGTTTCGCTGGTGCGGGTACAGCTGGAGACCGGACGCACTCATCAGATTCGGGTGCAGTTTGCCAGCCGGAAAATGCCCCTTTTGGGGGACGGTAAATATGGCAGCCGGGTGAAGGGCGGACTGATGCTCTGGTCGTGCAGACTGGCCTTTCCTCACCCCAAAACCGGAGAAAAGCTGTGCTTTTTCCGCCCGCCGCAATGGGAAGGATGGAAGGCAGAATGATATCGGCTGCGCCGGTGAAAGCTTCTTCGAAGATGATATCAAGCTGCGCCCTTTCAAATTCTTTTATAATTCCCCTCCTGGGTGCCATTTCCGGCCTCCAGCCAGTCCAGAAGGGCCTCCGGGCGGTCAAAGGCGGCATAGAGCTCCCGACACTCCGGCGACATAAAGCCCTGCTCCACGGCATTTTCCAGCAGCTCAAGCAGCGGCGCATAGTAGCCCTCCAGATTCAGCAGGGCCACCGGCTTGCGGTGCCGGTTCAGCTGCTTCAGGGTGAGAATCTCAAACAGCTCGTCAAAGGTGCCGATGCCGCCGGGCACCGCCACAAAGGCGTCGGAACGATCCTCCAGCAGCTGCTTCCGCTGGCGCATGGTGTCGGTAAAAAGAAACTCCGTGCAGTGAGGGAACAGAATGCCCTCCCTGTCAAAAAAGCGGGGGGCCACGCCGATGATCCCGCCGCCCGCTTCGTAACAGCCCCGGGCCACTGCGCCCATCAGACCGTGGGCACCGCCGCCGAACAGCAGACTGTGACCCCGCCGGGCCAGCAGTCGGCCAAACTCCTCCGTAGCGGTGATAAAGGCGGGATGAATGTTGTCGCTGGATGCGCCGTAAACACAAATTCGCATAACACAAGCTCCTTGCGTAAAAAATTTACTTGAAAACAATTCCGGTTATGGATATCATAAAAGAAAAAGCCCCTTTGCGCAAGAGCGCAGAGTGAAAAAACATAGAATCATGGCAATGAGAGGAGAAAATCAAATATGGAATATGATCCCAAAAAGGTGCTTTGCAGCTGTTCCCGGGCAACCTGCGGTGATGTGGCCGACGCGGTAAAGGCCGGTGCGAAAACGCTGACGGAGGTGCGGGAGCGCACCCGTGCCACGGCTTTCTGCGGCTCCTGTGCCCAGCGGGTGGAGGAGTTTATGCAGCAGGTGATCTCCGGCGAAGCTGTTCCGGCGGCCCAGCCAGTGGAGGAAAAGGAGACTTCTCAGGAGCCTGCCGCCCTGTATCGCAAGGTGTGCGAGGATATTTACATGGTGGGCGCTTCTGACCGGCGGCTCCATCTGTTTGAAAATCAGTATCCCCTGCGCAACGGCGTGTCCTACAACAGCTATATGATTCTGGATCAGAAAACCGCCCTGCTGGATACGGTGGATCAGTCGGTGCAGGAGGTCTTTCTGCGGAATGTGGAGGCCCTGCTGAACGGACGGAAGCTGGATTATATCATCGTGAATCATATGGAGCCTGACCACTGCGCGGCTCTGCACAGCGTGCTGCTGCGCCATCCGGAGAGCCAGATCATCTGCACCGCTCTGGCGAAAAAGATGATCGGCCAGTTTTTCGGCCCCGAGGCGGCGGCCCGGGTGCAGGAGGTGCGGGAGGGCGTTTCCGTCATGCTGGGACGGCACATCCTGTCCTTCCACATGGCGGGCATGGTCCATTGGCCGGAGGTTATGGTCACCTATGACCGCACCTCTGAGACGCTGTTTTCCGCCGATGCCTTCGGCACCTTTGGTGCGCTGGACGGCAATCTGTTCGCCGATCAGGTAAACTTTGAAAAGGATTTCATGGACGAGGCCCGCCGGTATTATACCAACATCGTGGGCAAATACGGCGTACAGGTGCAGGCGCTGCTGCAAAAGGCCGCCGGGCTGAAGATTCAGCGGCTGTGCCCCCTGCACGGCCCCATCTGGCGGCGGGATCTGGGCGTATTTCTGGAAAAATATCAGAAGTGGAGCACCTATACCCCGGAGGAGCCGGGCGTGGTGATCGCCTATGCCTCCATTTACGGCAACACGGAGCTGGCCTGTCAGGCACTGGCCAACGCCCTCAGCGAACGGGGCGTGCGGGATGTGCGGCTGTATGATGTGTCTATGACCGACAGCTCGGAGATTCTGTCCGAAGCCTTCCGCCGGTCTCATCTGGTGCTGGCCTCGGCCTCCTTCAACGGCGGCATTTTCCCCAACATGGAAAAGCTGCTGCTGGAGCTGAAGGCCCACAACCTGAAGAACCGCACGGTGGCGCTGATGGAAAACGGCACCTGGGGCCCCGTCTCCGGCCGGAAGATGAAGGAGATCGTGGACACCATGGATGTGACGCTGCTGGAGCAGAAGGTTACCCTCTGGTCCACCCTGAAGCAGGGCCAGATGCAGGAGCTGGAAGCGCTGGCCGACACCATCGCCGCACAGATTCTGGCATAAAGGCGGCAGCACCAAAAGCAGAAAAAATGCCCTCCGCAGCTGTTTGGACAGTCCTGCGGAGGGTTTCTTTTTGAAATATTATTGCATTTTGCTGCTGTAGCCCCGTTCCCAGCTGCGCTGAAGGCGTTCAATGCGCTCCACATATTCCGTCTGGCCTTCTTCCAGATAAAGCAGCCGCTGCTCCTCCAGCGCATCCTCCCAGCCGGGGCGGGAGGTGAGCTCGTTCAGATTGCAGCGCCCCTTCAGAAAGGACAGCAGATTGCCGCTGGAAAGGGGAAATTTCGGATAGGTGATGACGGTGATAATCAGGGCACGGGTGGTGAGACTTCTGGCCTCCGCTTCGCTGACCTGCAAAAGGGCCCACTGGCCGGTGTGATTGTACGCCTTGAACTCCCGGGTGGTGACATCCGGATATACATGGGGCACATCCACGCTCTGGGCTTTGGGCGGCAGCGGCTCCCACAGATCCCACCGGGTCAGCCCCACCGTCAGCGTCAAAAGGAGCAGGACAGAAAGCAGCAGAAGCCATAACCGTTTGGATTTTTTCATGGAAAGTCCCTCCTTTTGGAATATTTTATCAAAAAAATGCAGCGTGTCAAGGCATATCTTCCCGCTGGCAGCGGACGGTAACACGGCTCTGGCCGCCGGTGGTGCAGGTGAACAGGGTCAGCGGCCAGCCGCCGCTTTCCATGCCCTCCAGATCGGTGCTCTGCAAAACCTCCAGCGCCGCCACGGAAAACCGGAACACATTGCCCTCCATATCGGTGAAAATCACGCTGTCGCCGGTGTGCAGCTTCCGCAGTTTTCCAAAATGAGAGGTGTAATTGTGTCCCGCCAGAATCAGACTGTCTTTGTAAACCGAGCCGCTGTAGCGGCAGGGGGCCTTTTTCAGGGCGGGATAGCTCCACTGGCTGATGATGGGCAGCTCCAGCTCCAGCGTGGGCAGGGAAAGAATGCCGATATATTCCACGCCGTCCACCGTTTCGGTGGGCATTTTTTTGTCGGGATTCAGGATATAATCGGGGATTTCCACTTCCTCCGGCAGGGGGATTTCCGGCGTCTGCGGCGCTTCCGGCGTCTCCGGCACGGGGGCGGGGGGTTCCGGCTCCGGCTGGGGCAGCAGCGTCTGCAATGCCTGCGCAGTCTGCCGGGCGGTGTCTGCGGCACGGCTCTGGTCATAGAGATTGTAGCCGGTGAGCAAAAGGGCCGCCGCAATCAGCAGCAGCCCCAGGGTGATAAACAGGCTTCCTTTATTCCGCATCCCGTACACCTCTGCGGCGAAGCAGACCCACAATCACCAGCAGCAGACCGGCGCAAAGCAGCGCGGGCACAGGCCACCAGAGCTGGCCGGTTTTGGGCAATTCGTCCTCCGGCCGGGTGGGCTTTGCGGGGGTTTCCGGCTCCTCGGGCCGGGTGGGCTGTTCGGGCTTTTCCGGATTTTCCGGTTCCTCCGGCTTTTCGGGCTGTTCCGGATGATCGGGATTCTCGGGGTTGTCGGGCTTTTCCGTCGTATCCTCCGGCGTGTTGACAATCACAAAGGTAATGCCCTCCCGGGAGATGGACACCGTATAGCCCTCGGGCACCAGCTCCACCACCCGCCAGCGATAATTGCTGTCCAGATCGGTCCAAGTGTAGCTCCAGCCGTTGAAATCGCTGAGGGTCACCGTATCATACACCTGATCGTCCCGCAAAAGCTGCACCGTGATGGAGGGATGGAGGGTGTTTTCGTCCCCGTCCGCCCAGATTTTCAGCACCTTGCGGGTGACGGTATCCTCGCCCGGCTCCTCGGGATTCACCGGCGCAGGGGGCGTGGGATGGCTGTCAAACTTGGGAGAAGCCTCCACGGCATACTCCCAGCAGTCCTCCTCCACATTCAGCGTGGGCAGCATCACCAGAAAAGGCGATGGGTCATAATAGCGTCCGTTATAGCGCAGCCGGTCGCCGCACACCAGATAAAGTCCCGGCGTCAGCGTCTTTCCTTCGGTGGGGAAGGTGACAAGGCCGCGGCGGTTGGTTTCGCCGCTGTCGGCGGGCTTGACCCGGTAGCGGATGGCATAGGCCTCCAGCGTCAGCGCCAGCGTCCGCCAGGCATCCCCTTCGGCAGCGTCCAGATCCACGGCAAAGTCACGGAAATCCTCCGTCACCGTCAGATCGCCCCGTTCGTCCGCCTGAGACACCAGATACAGCTGAAACTGCGCCCCGGGCAGGGCAATATCCCCATCCCGATAGGACAGGGTCAGGGTGAGCCGGTCTGTGAAGGAAATGGGCTGGGCAGCCCGGGCCGGTATTGGCAGCAGCAGAAGCGCCGCCAGCAGGCAAAGCATTACGCTATGAAATTGCCGTTTCATTCTTGGTCGTCGCCTCCGGATGATTTGGTCTTCTTTTTGGGAAACAGCAGCAACAGCAGCAAAAACAGCAGCAGGGGCAGCGCCGCAAAGGGTGCTACCAGCAGGGGCTCGATCTGGATGGCATCCGCTGTCACACGGACGATTTTTGCCTCCTCGGCATTTTCCACCCGATGCCCCCGCACCAGCAGCCGATGGGAGTTGATGCCATAGGGGGTGCAGGTTACAAGGGTACACAGATCCTCACCGGACTGGATGGTAAGGGCCGCCGTGTCCTGGGGCTCCACAATGAGAATCTGATCCACCTCATAGGTGAGAACCTCATCCAGCACCCGCAGGAGAAAGGTGTCGCCCTCCCGCAGCTGGTCCAGATGAGTGAACAGCTTGGCGCTGGGCAGACCCCGATGGCCGGACAGCACACAATGGGTGCCCTCGCCGCCCACCGGCAGACTGGACCATTCCAGATGGCCCACAGCCACCTGCAAAACCGATTCTGCCGTGCCGTGATAAATGGGCAGGGAGCAGTTGATTTCCGGGATTTCAATATAGCCCATAATGCCCAGTCCGGAAATGTCCAGCAGAGAGTCATATTCCGCCTGCTGTTCCTCAGTCAGGGCAAAGGCTGTGTCCCGGCCCGGCAGGGTCTGATTATACATCTGCGCCGCCTGCCAGCAGGCATCATATTGCAGCTCGTCCAGCGCAGCCACATTTTCCGCATAGGCGGTGATGGCCTGGGTCTGGTGCAGGGAGTTCCAATAGTTGCTGAAGGAAGGGTACAGCAGCAGGGACAGGCCTGCAAGAAGGATTACCACCAGCAGCAGGGTGGTGAAAGAGCCGTGTTTTTTCTTCATGCGGGCTTCTCCTTGCCGCTGCGGCCGGGGAGAGGGGAAGCTCCCCGGCATATCGCAGCGAAGTACATTGAAAGGGGTAGACGCGGTTTTTCAGGAAAATCAGCCGTTGGCGTTCATGCGCTTGCGGGTAATCAGCAGCACGGCAGCAGCAGCCACCAGCACGCCGCCCAGCACATAGAACAGGGTGGTGCCCATGCCGCCGGTGCTGGGCAGCTCGGTACCGGACTGGTTGTTGATCTTGACGATCTCGGTGGTGTAGGTCAGGTCATCGGAGTCGTTTGCCTTGGTAGCACCCTCGATTACGACCTGCTCATCGCCAGCCAGCACATTGTAGCCGGGCAGAGCTTCGATTTCACGCAGGTAGTAAGTATCGGCATCCAGACCGTCGATCTCGATTTTACCGCTGGCATTGGTGGTCAGGACGGAAGCATAGGTCTTTTCTTCGTCAGCGCCGGTTTCGGGTGCCACACCGTCAGTAGTCCAGCCGGTGATCTTGCCGTTTTCATCCACGACAGCAAAGTACTCGACATTATCCACCTTCTTCAGCAGGACGAACTTAACGCCAGCCAGAACATTGCTCTCAACGCCGTTGGCGTACTTCAGAACATCCATATCCCAGGTGTAGGTGATGGTTTCGGAGGGAGGAGTGACACCATCATCGCCGGTGGGATTATTGTGGTCTTCATAGGACAGCGTAACCTTGTTGGGGTTGCCGGGCAGACCGAC
>CAZIPA010000034.1:0-21856 GCA_964541085.1 uncultured Oscillospiraceae bacterium
TGTTTTTCCCGATCTGGCACAGCCACACCCGCACATCACATTCGCCGCGAAACTGCTCCAGCTGCTGCATGGCCTTGAAAAAAGTCTCCGCTGTCAGTTCCTCTGCCAGCTGTTCACTGCCGGTGAGCTGGCGAAGATAGCGGTATACCGCCGAAAAACAGCTGCGGTACAGGGCTTCAAACTCCATGGGCTGTTCACCTCCCTTCACTTATATGACTGCTGAAAATGCCGAATCTTACAGTTTTTCCGAAAAAGAAAACCACCGGCACAGGTGCGTTATCCTGCGCTGGTGGCATCCTTTTGCCCATAATACCGGTTGACCAGACTGATATACCCCAACTCCTTTTGCGTCACAGACGGTGCAGGGCTGTCCCATCCTTCTTCGGAGGTTCCGCCGGTGTAGCCGCTTATTCCGCGCTGTCGATGAAGCTGCGGATGTGGCCGAAGGATGTTCCGTCGGTCAGTTTTTCCAGCAGCCGGAAATAAAAATCGGGGCCGTTGTCGCTGTTGGTGACGATCACCGCACCGTCGCCGGTCTGTTTGTCCCAGATCTGGAGAGATTTGAAGCCGTCATTGTCGCCCCAGTGCCACAGCACATCCGGCTGCGCCTTGACGATGCCAAAGCCCAGACCCCAGCCGATCTGCTCATCGGCGCTGTTCTGGATGGCGGTCATTTCCGCAAACAGCGCCGGAGACAGTCCACCCCGTTCTCCCATCAGGGCGCACAGGAAGCGGGCATAATCGGCTGCGTAGGAATACAGCGACCATGCAGAATTGGGCTCGGGTGCGTTGCCGCCCGTTCTGCGGCTGTTCCGGCATTTGACCACGCTGCCATCCTTACCAAAGCCCCGGGAAAAGGCCGCGCCCACGGCGGGATTCCAGCAGGCACAGGAGCTTTCCATGCCATAGGGCAGGAAGAAATGCGAGCGGAACAGCTCGTTCATGTCCTTGCCCTCCAGCTGCTCCACCAGCCTTTGCAGCAGGAAATAGCCTTCGCCGGAATAGCTGAAGCCATGGCCCGGGTCAAAGAGCATTTTCATGGGCTTTTTTTCCCAGTTGGGCAGGCCGGAGGCGTGGCACAGCACCTGCCGGGGGGTGATCTGTCCAAAGCGTTCATCCGCAGACCAGGGGGCCTCCTTCAGCTGTGCCGCAATGGGTGCGTCCAGTGCGATTTTGCCCAGATCCACCTCCCGCAGCGCCAGCAGGGCAAAGAGGGATTTGGTCAGGGACGCACACTCAAACAGCACGCCCTCCGTCATGGGCACGCCATATTCGTCCCGCACGCCATAAGCCCCGTGAAAGGCCAGCTGCCCTTCCTCCATCACTGCCACAGTTGCGCCGGGCACACCGTGCTCCTTCAGCCACTGCTCCATGGGAAAGCTGCCCTCCCGCAGCTCTGCCAGCACCTGCTTTCTGATCCGCATACGCTCGTCCTCCGGTTGTTTAGAATGCCTTCATTATAAAGCATTCTGCCCGGGGATGCAAGGGCGGAGCCGGCACTCTTGTAGTTTTTCGGGAGGTGTGGTAAATGGTATTGACACTGGCAGGGCGTGGGTGTAGGATAACAGCGGGAGATAATTCCCAGAAAATTCTTTTTTTCATCTTGGGAGGCGAGCTTTTATGTGGATTCTTCTGGCCTTTGGCTCGGCGCTGTTTGCGGGACTGACCTCCATTCTGGCCAAGTGCGGCATACGCAAAACCGACTCCACCGTGGCCACCGCCATCCGCACCATTGTGGTGCTGGCATTTTCCTGGCTGATGGTGTTTGTGGTGGGCTCACAGGGGCAGATTACCGCCATTGACGGCAAAACCCTGCTGTTTCTCATTCTGTCCGGACTGGTCACCGGCGGCAGCTGGCTGTGCTATTTCCGGGCGCTGCAGCTGGGCGATGTGAACAAGGTGGTTCCCATCGACAAATCCAGCACGGTGCTCACCATTGTGCTGGCGGCGATTTTTTTGCAGGAGGGCATCAGCCTGCTCAAGGGCATCGGTGTGGTGCTCATTGCCGCAGGTACGCTGCTGATGATTGAAAAAAAGCAGAGCACCGGCGCCGGGAAAAAGGGTTCCCGCTGGCTGTGGTACGCGCTGGGCTCGGCGGTGTTTGCCAGCCTGACCTCCATTCTGGGCAAGATCGGCATTTCCGGCGTGGAATCCAACCTGGGCACGGCCATCCGCACCGGCGTGGTGCTGGTGATGTCCTGGATGATGGTGTTTGTGCAGCACAAGCAGGAGGGGCTGAAGCACATTCCCAAAAGCGAGCTGGGCTTTATCTGTCTGTCCGGTCTGGCTACCGGCGGCAGCTGGCTGTGCTATTACAAGGCCCTTCAGCTGGGCCCGGCCAGCGTTGTCGTGCCCATTGACAAGCTGAGCATTCTGGTCACGGTGGCCTTTTCCTATGTGGTGTTTCACGAAAAGCTCACTCGGAAATCCGCCCTGGGGCTGGGCGGCATTGTGGCCGGTACGCTGCTGATGCTGGTATAACCCAACAAATTATTTTGCCGCCAGAGCTCTGGCGGCATTTTCTTTCCGGATAAAATACAGGACGGCGGCACACTGGCCGCCGTCCGTTTTTCTGGAGCTTTGCAGGGAAATTATTGCATACAGCGATAGATGAAGGTGACAATCTGTGCCCGGGTGCATTCATCATCGGGGCTGAAGGTATCGCCGTTGCCGGTGCCCTTGGTGATTTCTGCCTCCACAGCCCACAGTACCGCGCTGGCGTAGTAGGCTTCGGTATTCACATCCACAAAGGGATTTTCAGAACCCACAGCAGGCATATTCTGGCTGCGCCACAGCATGGTGACAATCTGGGCACGGGTGCAGTTCATCTTGGGGCTGAAGGTGGTATCGGAGGTACCCTTGGTAATGCCATTTTCCACGGCCCACAGCACAGCGTCATAATAGTAGCTGCCGGGAATCACATCGGTGAAGGGCATTTCCGTGCTCTTGGGAGCGGGGCTTCCGGCGGCGCGCCACAGGAAGGTGACGGCCTGCTCACGGGTGCAGATCAGGTCGGGGCTGAAGGTGGTGGCAGAAGTACCGCCGGTAACGCCGGTTTCCGCAGCCCACAGCACAGCGTCCTCATAATATGCGCCGGAGGGAACATCCGTAAAGGGCTTCTCGGGATCCACAGGCGTGGGCTCCACGGGTGTGGGTTCCACAGGCGTGACAGGTTCCACGGGAGTGACAGGCTCCACAGGCTTCACAGGCTCCGCAGGCTTGGGGCCGACGGGAGTGGGCAGCGTGACTCCGCGCACATAGTCGCAGACATTACAGGTGCGGTCATTGTCCGTGCTGTAGATGTGCTCGCCCCAGCTCTTTACAGAGTCGCAGCGGCTGCAGGCGTACCAGTGCGCAGTTTCATTTCTGCTCCAGATCTTTGCGTAATCGTGGCCCAGAGCGGGGAGAACCAGATCGGCGATTTCGCCGCCGGCTGCGCCAAAGTGCTTGCCGCAGTTCACGCAATCCTTATGGCCCTTCACGCCGTCGTCGGTACAGGTGGCGGGAATCTCATCTTCCCAGGCGGTGAAATCGTGGGCATTGGGATCCACGGGAATCACCAGATCGAAAATCTCCTTGCCCATAGCGTCAAAATACTTGCCGCATTCGTAGCAGTATCTGTGACCCTTAACACCGCTGTCGGTGCAGGTGGCGGGAATCTCGTCTTCCCAGGCGCTGAGGTCATGGGCATTGGGATTCACGGGGAGGATCAGATTAAAAATCTCGTTGCCGTTTGCGTCAAAGTGCTTGCCGCAGTCCACGCAATCCTTGTGACCCTTGACGCCGGTCTCCGTGCAGGTGGCGGGAATCTCGTCTACCCATTCGCCGAAGTCATGAGCCTCGATGAGCTCGAAGTCACAGGTCAGGGTGACGGAATCCAGTCCCAGAGAGGTCAGCGTGGCAGGCGCTCCGTTGATGGTAAAGATGGTGTCGGCGGTAAAGACATTGGGCTCGACCGCTTCCAGATCGACCTTGATGTTGTAGATGCCGTCGCTGGTAAAGGTGTCGCCCAGAGCAACATCGTTTCCGGTCGCATCCAGCCACTGGGTCAGGGCAATCGTGTACTCCGTGGAGAAGGTTTCCGCCGCGGAGACCGTTCCGCCGATCGCCGGTTCCGTGACCAGCAGCTCCACGGCGGCAATGGCGTTTTCGCTCAGGCTGGGAATAGTCTCCGTCTTGATGCCGCCGCAGCCGGAACGGGTGCAATGATAGGTCTTCAGGCCGGGCTCGGTCAGGGTAGGCTCGGTAGTGATCTCAGGATCACCCCACACATGGCCGAGAGGAGAAGTCTGCTTGGGTGTGCTCAGCGTTTTGCCGCAGTCATCGCAGATTTTATAGCCCGTGCTGCCGTGCTTGGCGCAGGTAGCCGCACGCTTCAGCTCGGTGTGCGTGTGTACATGGTTTTCTTCGTCCAGAGAAAGCACCTTGCCGGCACGGATCACCTGATGGCAGCTGGTGCAGTAAATATCGCCGGTGTAAGCGGGCGTAACGCAGGTGCCTTCCTTCGCGTTCTTTACGGTGGTGTGTCCGTGCTTATAGCCCAGATCGGTGCCGTGCTTGATGTCGCCGCAGGCGCTGCACTTGTAGTCGCCGGTGTAGCCCTTCTGATAGCAGGTGGCTTCCACAGCGGTGTCTTCGATCAGCTCCCATTCGCCGGTATGCTCGGTGCCGCCGGGTGCGGGGACAAAGTCGCCCACCTTGCCGATGATCTGGCCGCAATCCACGCAGACCTCATCGCCGGTATAACCGCTGTACATACAGACAGCATCCACCTTGTTGGCCAGCTTTGTGCCGTTTTCGTGCTTGCATTCCGCATATACCGGGGTGAAATGCAGCCAGCCGCCAGAATGGACACCGAAGCTGTTCAGATACGCTTCGTTCTGCATCACGAACCACCAGGTGCCATCCGCTTCCGTGTAATATGCAAAGCCGATGTTATCGATGGTTACATATTTGCCGTCGTTCTCGCCGCCGGAATATTTCGTGGTGTAGTCGGTATATTTGTTCGTCCAGCCGACGACCTTCTGGCCATCCTTCTGGTGGGGAATCAGATTGACGGTATCTCCGGGCATGGCAAGGCCGAAGGTGCCGAAGCCGAAGTCGCCGTAGGTCTTATTCACCTCCACAGCCGCATGGTCAGCGCTGATCAGTGTGCGGAGGGTATCCCAATTGGTCTTATTGTTGGCCTCATACAGCTCTCTGCCGCCGATGGTGTAGCCGCACTGCCAGCATTCCATCACATAGCGGCCCGGGGTCACGGTGTCGTTTTCATTCCGCACGGGAGGTGCATAAACCTTCGGGATAAAGCTGTGCTTTTCATGGCTCACTGCCGTACAGCCTTCCACCGTGCAGCGCAGGGGATGGGTGTGGTTTGTGCTGTAGGTATCCACAAAGGCAATGGTTTCGGGTCTGGAGAAGTCCATGACCAGCTCATAATTGTGCTCATGCTTCTTCACATAGCGCACAGTGCCGCAGTCAAGGCAGGTGTACTCATAGTACTCCTCAAAGGGGCCAGCAGCATTCTTCGATGCCTTAACGGTGACCGGCGTATCGAAATTATGAGGAATGATGTCTTTCTGCTGGGGATTGGAATGCTCTTCCCCGGACTCGCCGCAGCAGTAGTCCTTGTGGCCGCCATCATCCTTGAGAACCGTCTTATTTTCGGTGCGGCCATCGTCGCACTTGACATAGAGGGTATAGTCATACCTGTAGTTCACAGGCTCACACTGGTTATAGACATGGGAAAGCTTCAGTTCCGCCACATCAGAATCCACGGTGGCCAGCACTTCGCCGTCCGGAGCGGTCAGGGTGACGCGGCAGAAATACTTGTCCACTTCGTCGCATACCCAGTCCACATAGGTGGTCAGCTTGGTGGTCTTCGTACCGCTGACAATACCGTAGCCGTCCTCGGTTTCATCCTTATCGGTCAGCGGATTGGCGGTGGAGTCATCCCAGGACAGAACATACCACTGATAGCTCAGCGTACCCTTCATGCCCTTGCCGGTGATCTTGGCCGCAACCTTAAAGCTGACCGTGTTGTTGTTGGGGCACAGGGGATCGTCAAGGTTTGCATTGATATCGCTGACCTTGGTACGGACGCTCTTGGGCTGGGTCGTGATGGTGATGGGTTCGGTGGCGTCATAGCCGCAGACGGTACAGACCATCTCCGAATTGAACACATGGACAGCCTTGCTCTGCTCTTCCTTGCAGAGATGGCATTCTTTCCAGTGGTGGCTTGCGTTGTTCACCCAATCGCCAAACTTGTGGGTGTGGTCGCTCTTGCCGTTACACTTGCCGCCCACATGGTGGGACTTGCACTGGAAGCAGCTGTAGCAGTATTCATCGTCCTCTTCAACGCACTCAATGCACTTTCTGCATTTAGCGCAATAGATATAGCTTTCAAGGCAGTTGTCGCACAGGTCGTTGCTGCAGTGCTTCTCTGCGCTGTCGGCGCAGCTGTTGCACAGGCCGCAGTCCTCACAGACATCCTCAAACGCATAGCAGACACCGCAGTCGGCGCAGTGATTGATCTCGTCGGCGCAATCCAGGCATTCGCCGCAGTCGGAACACAGGTCTACGCAGTCTCTGCAGGCACCGCAGCTTATGCAAAGCTCGCCATCGTCATGGTGCTCATAGCACATGGAGCAGTGCGTGTCCTCTTCGCAGTTGGCGCACAGACCGCAGTCTTCACAATATTCCGTACAATCTGGGCAGAGGCCGCAGCTTTCGCACAGCGTCACCGCTCTGCCGCAGGCGCCGCAGTCGGGGCAGTGGTTATCGTCATGGCAGGTCATACACGCTCTGCAGTTGTCGCAGCGGATGACGCATTCGCCGCAGTTGCCGCAGTCACTGCAGCGGACGCCCACGTCCTCGAAGCAATTACCGCAGGTTGCGCAGGCCTCACCCGCCTCTTCGTGGCAGGACAGGCACTTTTTTCCGCAGTGATCGCACTGATCGACACATTCGAAGCACAGACCGCAGCTTTCGCAGATTTCGCCGACGCAGTCGATGCAGCGGCCGCAGTCATAACAGCCCAGAGGCGTGCCCTCACCCTCACTGATCATATCACCCAGCCAGCAGTGGTGGCAGTCGGGGCAATATTCATAGTCATCGTGGCATTCCAGGCAGAGGTCATGGCTCTCGCTATCCCAGGCATCGCATTTTTCGATGCACTCTTCGCATCTGTAGCACTGGTTGCAGAACGGAGTGTCATATTCTCCGTCATCGCCCTTGGTCAGCAGGCACTTACCGCAGGACTCGCACACATAACCGCTGTGGTCGTTCAGGCAGAGATGGTCGGTGCCCTCGCTGCACATACCGCCGCAATCGTCATCATAGCACATTCCGCAGTATTCGCAGATGGCAGTCAAAGAACAATCGGCGCATCTTTCGCAGTTCCAGCAGATTGCGCCTACGCAGAAGATGCACTGACCGCATTCTCTGCAGTACTCGCCTTCATATACGCAGCAGGGGCCGGCGCCGCAGCTTTCACAGATATACTCTTCGTCTCCGGTGAAGCACAGACCGCACATGGAGCAGTGACTTGATTCATAGCAATCGTAGTGGTCACTGTATTCGCCGCAGTGCCAGCCTTCGTAACCGCAGACCCAGTCACCGTAGATATACTCACCGCAGTATTCGCAATAGTCGCCCTCTTCCCAGTCGTCGGCATGGACATGGGCCGGCAGCAGACTGACTACCATAACAAGGCAAAGCAGAATACTTAAAATTCGTTTCTTCACTTGGTCTCCTCCTTATATTGAACATAGATTCCGTGCAGTGTTATCCGGCGCACGGGCCGGTTATTTTAGCGGTAATCAGCCGTCGGTCAGCGTCATGCCCACGATGCTCTGGCCCGGCTCGAAGAAGGGCAAAACAGAGCCGTCGTCCGCCTGCATAATCACCATCTGCTCCCCGGAGGGAGAGATCAGCAGCGGGAACGGGCAGTTGCCATCGTAAACGCCCAGACACAGGCTGTCGTCCTCCATCCACCAGGTGCCCTCATAATAGGGGGTCAGGACGGTGCCTGCGGCATCCTCCGTGGGCTGATAGAGCACCATGTCGCCATAGCCCAGTCCGGCAGATTCGTCATAGCCGAACGCCATCACCCAGCCGTTGTCGCTGTACCAGGTGGTGTTGCCAAGGCCCACATTGTTGGGCGGCAGCCACTCGGTATCGGGGGCGGGGCCGGGGTCCTGCTCCAGATGGGGGACATAATCTCCCACATCATAGAGGGCGGCAAAATCCAGCACTCTGTCCAGATACCACTCCTCGATGCGGCCGGTCTCCGGGTCGTGCTCGGGGCACCAGATGCCCTCAAAGCCGTCCGGCTGCAAATAGGCCACCGTCAGGTTCGTCTCGTCCCGCCATTGGCCATAGGTGACATACAGCAGGAAGGGGCGATCGATCATGGGATAATACAGCGGCTCGGAATAATGGGGCACAGAGCCGTTGCCGCCCTGCTCCCACTCCACGCCCTTGACGGTGAAGGTAAGGCTTCCGTCCATGGGCACGATGCAATAGAGATCGCCGTATTCCCCAATAATATCCTCCTGGGGAATCTCCGCCAAAAAGGGCCAGAAGGTCGCGATCATGGGGCAGTTATCCTGTAACCATGCCGCCAGAGAGCGGGTGTCGCCCTCTTCCCGATAGCCCAGATAGGACGCAGCGAAGAGCTCCTGCCAGTAGTTGACATACAGACCTTCAATGGCGGCCTGCGCCTTGTCGCTGTAGCTGAACTCAGCGGGCTCTACCGGCTCGTCGGGAACTTCCGGCTGGGCGGGAGTGTCCGGCGTATCAGGGTCTGCGGGGGTTTCCGGGGTTTCCGACGGGTTGGGCTTTTGAGGCCGTTCAATCTTGCCGGAGCTGCCCTGGGTCTTGGGGGGCGTGTTGCCGTCCTCCGGCGTTTCATTGCCGGAGGTGCTGCCGCAGGCCGCAAGGCTTGCCAGCATCAGCAGAGACAGCGCCAGCGCCGCAAATCGGCGAAAGAGGTTGTGCTTCATAGCCGTCCCTCCTCAGATTTTGCCGCCGCTGCCGCTGCCGCCCTTGCTGCCGGAGGAGCCGCCGTTGTCGATCCGGCGGACGCTTTCCGTGGTGTGGGTAAAGCGGTCATACTGCTCCGTCAGCTGCAAGCCGCCGTTGACGGTGTATCTTTTCGCCTCGGATTTGCGGCGGACGGACTTCATCTTGCCCTTGAGTCCCAGACAGATCAGCAGGGAGATCAGGCAGGAAATGCCCACCACCGTGAGGATCCTGCGCATTGTGGCGCCGGATTCCGTGGCTGCATCCGGCTCCGTAGCGGCACCCGGCACCGTGGAGATCGTTTCGGCATAGGTCAGCGCCTCGTCACAGGCTTCCAGATAGGCGTGGAAGCCGCCGCACCAGTCCTCCTCGGCAAAGAGGGGCAGGAAGGCATCTTCCAGCTCGGCAAGGCCCGTTTCATCAAAGGCAAAGCTGGCGTCGTCGCCATAGACATAGAGGTAATATTCCCCGGTGTAAAAGCTCACCAGCAGCAAAATGCCGTTGCTTCCCTCGCCTTCGCCCAGCTCATAGCCGATATAGAAGGTTTCGGCGGTATCCCGCAGTCCGCCATAGTCATAATCGTTGTAATCGCACACAAACTGGATGTAAACACCGCAGCCGTGGCGCTGGGAAATATCCGCTGCCTTGATCTCCAGCTGTTCCCATTCATAATAGGTGAACAGATCATCGGGATCAAAGACATATTCCATCTTGCCGTCGAGGGCCAGTGCGGGAACGCAGAGGCTCAGGGCCAGAAGCAGCGCCATGCACAGGACTGAAATTCTCTTTTTCATGATCCTTTCCTCCTTACAGCAGCGTGATGAGGGTGCCGATGATGCTCAGGGGCACGGCGATGGCGGCAAAGGTCGTCCAGAATTTGCCCCAGCTCATGGGCAGATCACCCACCAGCCGTCCGGTCTGACCGTTCATGGCAAAGAGATAATCCTTGCCGTTCCATTTGGTGTTCAGCATCCAGACGGGCAGCAGGGCATAATGCACCTTTCCCCGCCGCAGATTCACATGACCGCCGGTGCGGGTGCAGGAATCATAGCCCTTGACGCTTTCTTCCAGCGCCGCATTCAGGGTGTTTTCACAGCGCTCGTCTGCCCGCTGGCTGCACTCCTCTGCGCTGATATCAAAGCGGTCTGCCAGATATCCGGGGAGATAGGCCGTGGAGAAGGGCTTGAGCTCCTGATAATTGTAGGGTTCCAGAGAATCCATATGATTGTCCGGCATTTTGCTGGAGGCATCCACAGGGATTTTTTCAAAGGCAAGGGTGCCTGTGCGGAAGACCTCAAAATGCTGGGTCTGGGTGATCTCCCGATCTCCCTGCCGCTGGGTGCTGGAGGTGGTGGCTTCAAAGCTTGCGCTGCCCTCGGCCTCACCGTCAAACAGCCAGAAGGGGACATAGACGCCCTTGATCTCCTGAATATGGTTTCCGCTGGTGAAGGATTTCGGCAGAAAGGGCTTGCCCTTGTAGTGCTTTTTCAGGGCCTTCACCGCATCATCCTTGGACAGCTTGAAGGGAATGACGAACTCCGGCTTCAGTGTGCCGGAAAACTGCCCCGGCACCACCGTGGGGTTGCCGCAATAGGGGCAGGAGGTGGCGGCAGTGGAAGCGTCACAGATCAGCTCCGCACCGCAGGAGGGGCAGGAGTATGCCTTCATTCCCTCGCCGTCTGCGCCCCAGTCGGCACTCATGCCGGAGGTATCCCAGCCGTCTCCGTTGGCTCCGGTCTGGGCCGCTTTGGCCTCGGCAGTCTGCTGGGCCGCTGCCGCCTGCTGATTTTTGTCGGCGTACAGCGCCTCGATCTCGGCCACATCATAGGACGAGCCGCAGTATTCACATTCCAGCTTGCCGGACGCGCCCGCAAAATGCAGCGGGCCGGTACAGCTTGGGCATTGATAATTGGTTACCTGTGCTGGCATTGTTTCTCCTCCTTTTCCATGGATCGGCCACCGGCCGGGTTACGGACGGGGCGTGCCGCAGTATTCGCAGAATTTGCCGCTGTTGGCGCCGCCGCAGGCCGGGCAATTCCACGGGCCATTGGCCGGGGCGCTCTGGGCCGTCTGCTGGGGCGCGTTCTGAGGCGCGTTCTGGGGAGCTGCCTGCTGGGCGCCGCCATTGCGGACGAGCTCCTGCACCCGGCGAATCTCTTCGCAGATCTGCTGGGCCATCTGATAATACTGACGGTAGGTGTGATCGTTCATGGGGTCAAAGCCGCTGTTGGCCAGAGAATCCAGCAGGCGGCCAAAGTTGCCGCTGACACCGCTGGAGACACCCTGCATGACCGTTACCGTATCGGAATTGAGGCGGAAACGCATTTCATCAAAATAGGGATTATTCACCGTGATGATGATGTCAAACTGATAGGTGTGCTCATAGCGGGGCGGATTGTAGCTGATTTTCTTGTCGTTGGGGCCATCCCGCATCAGCTCGGTGCGGTTCTGGTCAATGTCCATGCGGCAGCCGGTGATATCCTGGAAATCCAGAATGTCCGGATTGGCATCTGCCAGATTCCGGGCCCGGGTCACGGTGAGCCAGCGATGGCTCTCGTCCAGCAGGAGCTTCCACTCCTCGCCGATGGAACGGCTGATGCCAAACTGTGCCGCCTTTTTCTGATTTTCCTCACGATAGGCAAGCTGCTGCTCGATTTCCGCTACCGTAGAATGACGGCGCTCGGAAAACCAGGGAGAGAGCTTTTTCGCACAGTTTTTGCAGAGATTTCCGTCCTCCAGCTTGCGATTGCCCAGCAGGCCGATCTCGCCGCCGCAGACGGAGCATTCCTTTTTCGAAAAGAGATTTCCAAACAGTCCCATTGTTCAACGCTCCTTTGTTATTTATTCGGAGGGTTCCGTCCCCTGCGGGGCAGGAGACGGGGTTTCCTCCAGGATACCGGCGGCATCGGGATTTTCCATGCCGCCCTTGTCTGCGATCCGGTCTGTGACGAACACACGATAGAGCAGACAGCCGCCCAGAATCAGTGCCCCGCCCAGCAGGATCACAAGGAAGATTTTCAGCATCCGGCGCTTCATCACACGATGTCGCCGTTGTCAAAGGGGTCGCCGCACTCCGGGCAGAACTTGGGAGGCTGTGTGCCCTTTTCCGGCTCCCAGCCGCACTTGTCGCACTTATACTGGGGCACACCGGCGGGCTTTTTCGCGCCGCATTCTGCGCAGAACTTGCCCTTGTTCACCGCACCGCAGGAGCAGGTCCAGCCATCCTCGGCGGGCTTGGGAGAGCCGCATTCCGGGCAGAACTTGCCGGTGGCGGTAGCGCCGCAGGAGCACTTCCAGCTTCCGGCAGCAGGCTTGGGCTCGGGCTTTTTGCTGCCGCAGTTGGGGCAGAACTTGCCGGTGATGCCCGTCTGACCGCAGGAGCAGGTCCATCCGGCCGGAGCCGCAGGGGCTGCCTGCTGCTGCATCTGAGCCTGCTGCATCTGCTGCTGCTGACCCATCTGGAACAGATTCTGGGCATTCATGCCGCCGGCCTGACCGGCCATATTCATGCCCATAAAGGCCATGGCCGCACCGGTGTCCTGATTGCTGGCAGCTGCCTGCATGGCAGAAGCCTGGGCACCCACCAGGTGGGCTGCCGCACGGGTAGGATCCATAAAGGCGGCGTTGCGCTGCAGCTCCTTGAGCATCTTTTCGTCCTCTTCCTCGGCCTTCACGGAGGAAACGCCGAAGGAGACGATCTCCATACCGCGGAGATCACGCCATCTGGAGGAAAGCTGCTCGTTCAGTGCGTCCGCCAGCTCCAGCGTGTGGCCGGGCAGAGCGCTGTAGCGGATGCCCATTTCGCTGATGCGGGCAAAGGCGGGCTGAAGGGCAGTCAGCAGCTCGGTGCGCATCTGGCCCATGATCTGGGCAGTCTTGTATTCTTCGCTTACATTACCGCAGACATTGGTATAGAACAGCAGGGGGTTGGAAAGCCGCAGGCTGTATTCGCCAAAGCAGCGAATGTTGATGTCGATGTCGATACCGGCACGCTGATCCACCACCCGGAAGGGCACGGGAGAGGCAGTGCCGTATTTGTTGCCGGTGAGCTCCTTGGTGTTGAAGTAATAGACCCGCTGGTCCTTGGGTGCTTCGCCGCCAAAGGTAAACCGCTTGCCGATGTTGGAGAACACGCTTCGCACGCTCTCACCCAGATTGCCGGTGAAAATGCTGGGTTCCGTGGACATATCGTAGGTATATTCGCCGGGCTCGGCACACACATCTACTACCTTGCCCTGCTCCACGATGAGCATACACTGGCCGTCTGCCACGGCGATGATGGAGCCGTTGGAAATGATGTTGTCATCACCCCGGGTATTGCTGGAACGGCCGGTGACTTTCTTCTGGCCCTTGACTGCCAGCACATCGGCCGCAATGGATTCGCAGTAAAAATATTCCTTCCACTGATCTGCCAGTACGCCTCCGGCTGCGCCTAACGCTGCTTTGATAAGACCCATAATCGTTCTCCTCTCTGAAATGAAAATAAATAATATGTCAGTTGTTCAAAAGGCTTTGCTGTTTTTAATAATAGTGTGTTATGCCCAGGGATCCTGTGCCGCAGGCATCCGGATACCGCTGAGAATGCTGGAATACTCCCACAGGAACCACTGGCCGGTGGAGGGCTTGCACCGCAGCTTCATGGGCCGGGGAGAATCGGCTCCCGCCGTTTTCAGAAACACCCGGACATAGCCCTCCTCCACATCCTGCGGACGGGGATCGGACAGCACATTCAGGGTGTAGGGCTGACGGGGGGTATAGCTGTTTTCCGGGGTGGCTCCCTCGAAATAGGCCAGCGGCAGATATTCCTTGCCCCGCAGACGGTCCCGCAGAAACTGCGTGTCATAGGGAGTCATGGGACGGGGGCCGCGCAGCCGGTTCATAGCCTCTACGCCTGCGTCCTTGTCCTTCAGATAGAGGCTCAGTGCGCAGAGAAAGCCCGCACAGACCTCCTCCACCGTGCCCAGGGGCAGCGCCTCAAATTCGGAAAGAGTACCGGGGATCCGTTGCAATGTTACCGTCATGTTATGTACCTCCTCTGATACAGACCGGCGTCAGGGCTCCACCACAAGCCGTCCCTCCACCTGACGATTCAGATGGGAATGGGTGGAAAGATATTCCTCCACCACGGCGTTGAGCGAGGTGGTCAGCACCCGCGATTTTCCGTTTTGCTCCGCCTCCTCCAGGGTAATATCCAGGAAGGGCTTGAGATTGCTGAAATGATATTTCTGCATGGCGATGGAATAGAGCCGGTCGGGATGGAGGGGCTCTCCGTCCAGTGTCAGCTCACGGAAGCGCTGTGCGCCCCGCTCCCAGACCATACGCATTCCGTGGGAAAACTGGTAAAACTCCGTATGATCGCCCTGGAAGGCCTCCTCCCGCAGCACATGGCGCAGCATCCGCTCCAGCTGCGTTCCGGTGACGCGGAGCAGATACACCGCATCGTCATAGGGAAGGCATTCCACCAGATCCGCATAATGCACCACCGGGCCCAGGAAATAGCTCCGGATGGCACCGGAACCCATGAACATCACATCAATGCCCAGACTGTCCCGCATGATATCGGCAATGAGATCGCCCAGCGCCGTTTCCTGATTGCGGGCGGGATGGGTCAGCTTGTCGGCAAAGCGGGTCACGATGCGGTCATATTTTTCCGAAGTGGCCTTCTGATAGTGGTGAATGAACTTTTCCATCTCCTCATCCCGGGGGCAGTGCTCATCGTTGATGGGGATGAGCTGCCAGGTGAAGGTATCGATGGCATTGCGGTCGGTATCCACCATAATGTCAAACCGGCCGATCTGGTCGGTGCCGGTTCCGGCCTGCACGATATAGATATCGTTGACCTTGGCGGGCTCGGTGAGGAAGGTGTGGGAGTGTCCGCCGATGATGATGTCCACGCCCCAGTCGGGATCCAGCAGGGCCGCCAGCTTTTTGTCCTCTTCAAAGCCGATGTGGGTCAGCAGCACGGTGAAATCAATGTCGATGGCGTTGTAGGTGTTGCAGATGTTGCCCACCTCACGGGCCGCCTCACCGATGTCCACAAAGGAGCCGATGACCTCATCGCTCTTGGTCTGCGCCAGCACATCCTCGGTGATGATGCCGATAAAGAGCACCTTCATTCCGTCGATGTTGGCAATATAGTGCGGCTGGAACAGCCGCTTGTGGTTGGCCTTGATATGGAAATTGGCGTTGATGATGGGGAAGTTCGCACATTTTTCCAGAAACAGCAGATGCGCCAGACCATAATCCACCTCGTGGTTGCCGATGGTAGCCACATCCGGCCCCAGCAGATTCATGATGCCGATGGTAGAAATGCCTTTATACTCCGAGTCGATGACGGAGCCGCGGAACATATCGCCCGCGATGGCATAGATCATATTCTTTTCTTCACTGCGCACCTTGTTCACATAGCCGGACAGCAGCGATACGCCGCCCACCAGCTTTTCATCCACTTCCTCCGCCAGAAAATCGCCGTGCATATCATTGGAGTGCAGAATGGTGAGTTTTTTCAGATGTTTCAAAGAGCTCTCTCCTTTCGCTTGTCATTGGGCCGCACAGTCAGTCCCGCGATTTTCTCAGTGGCTGACGCGGGGCTTTTGGCAGATGGCGGTCACATTGTCGGACCACAGCACGGTGTGTGCCGCGTCGGAGACCTTGCAGCGGTAGATCAGGGAATCGGTGTCCGTCCGCGCACTTTCAATCTTCACCGTAAGCGTGGCGCTGGAAACGCCGCCGTATTTGGTGCTGTTGGCCACAGGCTTCCAGTTCTTACCTGCGTCGACGGAATACTGCCACTGGTAGGAGATGGGACCCTTGCCGCCGGAAATTCCCACGGTGAAGGAGACCGTTTCGCCCATGGGAGCCTTTGCGCTTCTGGGCTGCGTTGTGATGGTCAGGCCGCCGGTGCTGGTGGACTGCTTTTCATGGACGCGGACAGCCTGAGAACAAACCACAGCGCCTGCGGCATCGGTGATCTTGCAGCGATAGTGATAGCCATAGATAAAGTCCTGCTCATTCACCACCGTCCACAGCTCATCGGTGTTCGCGCCGCTGATAACAGCGTTATTCTTGAGATCGGACCAGTCCGTGGAGCCCTCACTTTGCAGCTGCCACTGGTAGGTATAGGGAGTCTTGCCGCCGGATACGGCGACCTTGAAGATGGCCTGCTCGCCCGCCTCAGCGACGGCATCCACAGGCTGCATAGTGATGGCCAGCGTGCTGACGGACTGCTTTTCATGGACGCGGACAGCCTGAGAACAAACCACAGCGCCTGCGGCATCGGTGATCTTGCAGCGATAGTGATAGCCATAGATGAAGTCCTGTTCATCCACCACCGTCCACAGCTCATCGGTGTTTGCGCCGTAGATAACAGCATTATCCTTGAGATCGGACCAGTCCGTGGAGCCCTCGCTTTGCAGCTGCCACTGGTAGTTATAGGGGGCCTTACCGCCGGTGACGGTCACCTGGAAGCTGGCCTGCTCACCCGCCTCGGCGACGGCATCCACAGGCTGGCTGGTGATGGCCAGCGTGCTGACGGACTGCTTTTCATGGACACGGACGACCTGAGAACAAACCACAGCGCCTGCGGCATCGGTGATCTTGCAGCGATAGTGATAGCCATAGATAAAGTCCTGCTCATTCACCACCGTCCACAGCTCATCGGTGTTCGCGCCGCTGATAACAGCGTTATTCTTGAGATCGGACCAGTCCGTGGAGCCCTCGCTTTGCAGCTGCCACTGGTAGGTATAGGGGGCCTTGCCGCCGGACACGGCGACCTTGAAGCCGGCCTGCTCACCCGCCTCGGCGACAGCATCCACAGGCTGCATGGTGATGGCCAGTGTGCTGGCACCCACGGTCAGTCTGGCGGCGTTGGAGGTCACGCTGCCATGGTTAGCATCGGTAATCTCGCAGCGATAGCTCAGATTCGTGGTGGCATCGGCCTTCACCGTCAGGGTGGCGGTGGCGCAGCCGCTGTACTGGCTGTTGTTGACAATGGCCGTCCAGTTTGCGCCGTCAGCAGAGACAAACCACTTGTAGGTATAGGGACCCTTGCCGCCGGACACGGCCACGGTAAACTGAGCCTTTTCACCCGGCGCGGCAGTGGCATCCACAGGCTGGCTGGTGATGGTCAGGCCACCGGCGGGCGTTGTCGTGCCGTCGGCGATCATTTCGAAGGAAATGCGTCTGGAGGCATCCATCATACGGGCCAGAATGGTGGCAACCTCACTGCGCTGGATATAGTTGCCGGGGTTGCACTGGTGGGTAACAGCATCGCTGCCCTGCAAAATACCCGCCCGGTAAAGCTTGTAAATGGCAGCTGCCTGCGGCAGATCCATGGACAGATCGGGAATCGTGCCGTCATCCACCCGGTTGATGGCCGCAAGCTCGGTATAGCCGTTTTTCAGGCCGGTATCGGGAATGGCATTGACGAAAATCTCCATATAGCCCGCACGGGTGGCGTTGGCTCTCCAGTCATAGGTCTTGTCGGCAGAGATGATACCGTTGGCAAGAGCATAGTCCACATAGACCTGATACCAGGGGGAACTCGCCGTGAAATCCGTGTTGCCCTGGGTCACTTTTTTATGCATACAGGCCGCCAGCTTGACAGCAGAGCCATAGTCCAGATTGTTGTTGGGCGAATAGGTGGTGGGGGTTGTGCCGTTTACCAGACCCTGCGCCACAGCAAACTCCACATCCCTGTAAAACCAGCGGTCTTCCGTGACATCGGTAAACCGTCCCGCCGCCAAGCCCGTAACAGGAAGCAGACTCACCACCATGACAAGGCAGAGCAGAATGCTCAGAATTCGTTTTTTCACTGTTTTTTTCCTCCTTTTTTCGGTCCTGATTGGTTGTGTGCCGGAGTGTCCGGCACGAAAAAATGACGGTCTGCCGGAGGGACTTTTTCCAATTTTACCTTGAAAAAAGGTTCCGTTCCGGCTATAATGGAAAGGATAAAAGTGAGCGCCGTTCGTCGCGGGCCAGGCAACGAACGGATCCCAGTCTGTGGTCGAGACAGACGAGATGCTTCGCCCACTTTCTACTTTCCAGTTCGCTTGGTGCAGACCGAAAGGGATTTCGGTACACCTGACTGTTTTTTATCACAGTCAGCCCCCTTTGTATACCCTAAATTCCGCTGTTTAGGGTTAGGGTACAGCGAAAATTTCATTTTGGGAGGATTTTTTTATGACGCGGAAAATGACAGCCCTCCTGCTGGCCGGTTTGCTGCTGCTTTCACTGGCCGGCTGCGGCAGCAAATCTCTGTTGGACCCGCAGGATCCGGTGGAGCTCACCTTCTGGCATATATACGGCGACCAGGCCGGTTCCCCCATGGATGTGCTGGTGGAAGAGTTCAACCGCACGACAGGACGGGAAAAGGGCGTTCGTGTGAAGGTCACCGCCCAGAGCAGCACCAGCCGTATCGGTGAGCTGCTGCTGGAAAGTCAGGCGCAGGATTCCGATGCGGAAATGCCCGATCTGTTTACCTGTCACCTGAACAACGCCATGGAGCTGGGCGTGGACAATCTGCTGGACTGGAAGGAGCATTTTTCCGAAGAGGCGCTGGCGGAGTTCCTCCCCGGTTTTCTGGCGGACGGTGAGCTGGACGGCAAGCTCTACATCTTCCCCGTGTCCAAATCCACCCATGTGCTCATGTTCAACGGCAGCCGGTTTGACCGGTTTTCTGCCGAAACCGGCGTGACCTATGACGATCTTTCCACCTGGGAAGGTCTGTACGCCGCTGCCGAACGCTATTATGAATGGTCCGGCGGCGAGGTTTTCTGCGCCATGGATTATCCCATCCGCGCAGTGGAGCTCACCGCCATGGAGCACGGAGCGGAGGATTTTTATACCGAGGACGGCTGGTATGATTTTGACAATCCCGTTCTGAAGGAAAGCTGGATGCAGCTGGCCCGGTCGCTGGTGCAGGGTCATGTGCAGGTGTCTGACCTGTACTCCAACACCCAGGTGATGACCGGCGAGGCCCTGTGCGGTCTGGGCTCCTGTGCGGCAATCCTTTATTTTAATGATACGGTGTCCTATGCCGACGGCACCAGCGAACCCATGAACTTCCACGCCCTGCCCATGCCTCACGCAGAAGGCAGCGAGCCGCTGATGACCCAGGCGGGCGTGGGCATTGCCGCCTGCAAGACCACGGAACAGAAGGCCGAGGCTGCGGCGCTGTTTGTAGACTGGCTGACGGAGGCCCAGCGCAATCTGGATTTCGTGGCAGGCACCGGCTATATGCCCGTGCGGACAGGTGCCTTTGACGGCATTGATCTGGACACCTATGACTTCCCTGAGAAAAGCTATGTGGCCCTCTATTCCGCTCTGAAGGATGCCCAGGAGACCTGCACACCGGTATCGGAGCCCAATTTCCCGGGCTATTATGACAGCATTTACACCCTTTATGACGGTCTGCGTCAGATGCAGAAGGAGCTGCCCGCCCGGGCAGCCAACGGAGAATCCGTAGAGGCGCTGGCCGAGGAGACCTGGGAATACTTCCGGAGCATCCGATGAAGGGCCCCCGATATTTTCATACAGCCCGGCGCTCCATGCGGCACAAGCTGGGCTGGTATATGGCGGCGCTGGCGGCACTGTTGGTGGCGGCAGTGTGCATCGGCCTGTTTTCCTTTGGGCGAATCAGCAGTCCCCGGGCAGAGCTGGCGCACACGCTGCAAACCCAGCTGGACTTTTTCCGGGACGATATGCGCGCCCTCTGGCAGAATGTAGGCACCTCCGCCGTGCATCTTTCCGCCGATATGACGGACATTTTAGAGGATCAGCTGGCCCGGAACGCCACGCCCTTTGACCGGCTCACCGGCAATCTGAAGACGCTGGCTGCCGTGGAGGAGGCCATGCTGGAGCCCCTTTGTCAGTACATCCGTCAGACCCGCTGCTCCGGGGCCTTTGTGATTCTGGAGGCTTCCATGCGGACAGACAGTGCGCCGGATGTGCGCAGCGGCCTGTATGTGCAGAAAAACAACGCGGAGCGCTCCGGCAACGAGCTTTTGCTGTTTCGGGGCATGGCTGATGTGGGCAAGGCGCAGGATGTAATGCCCCACCGGAAATGGCAGCAGGAGTTTCGCACGGCGCAGTTTCCCAATTATGTGGAATGTCTGGTGGCATCGGGCGATTCCCTGTGGGACTGCTGCCGCATCACCGATCTGATCACCCTTCCGGGAACCTCCGAGCGGGCCATACTGCTCACCGTTCCCCTTTGGAGCCGGGATGGCCGCATATACGGTATCTGCGGCTTTGCAGTGAATCAGACCTATTTCTGCTCTCACTTTGAGCAGCCCTCGGATCTCAACCGTCTGGTCTGCCTTCTCTCGGCCGACAACGGCAACAGTCTGGATGCGGCCACGGCGCTGATTACCTATACCAGAGACGGCTCCTGCACCCTGCCCGACGGTGCACTGTCGGTGAAAAAGCAGAGCGGCGGACTGATCTCCGTCTCCGGCGGCGACTTTGATTTTGTGGGCAAAAGTGAGCAGGTCAGTCTGCTCCAGAGCGACAGCCGTGTGCATCGTCTGACGGTGCTCATTCCCGGAGAGGATTATCGGCAGGAGGCGCTGGGCAGTGCGGTGCAGACGGCACTGTTTGCCTTTTTGCTGCTGTTCTTCGCGGTGGCCTGCTGCATCTATTTTGCCCGGCGCTATCTCCAGCCGGTATATGCGGATATGAAACGGCTGCAAAGCGCGGCTCCCGACCGGGGTGCGCTGTCCTTTGAGGATTTCGAGCCGCTGACGGATGCCATCACCGCCCGGGAGGCGACTCACCGGGCGCAGGTGGACACGCTGGAGGGCGAAAAGGAATCGCTGGAGAATCGTTTTGCCGAGACACAAAGCCAGCTGGAGGAAGTGCAGGCCGATGCACGGCAGCTGGCCACCCGGCGGCGGGACGAGCTGGATCCGGCAGAATATGCCCTGTTCCGTTCGGAATATGACAAGCTCACAGAAAAGCAGCGGCTGGTGATTGACGATATGGTGGACGGCCTTTCGCCCCAGGAATCCGCCGAGCATCTGCAATATCAGAAGAGCACCATCTATTCCTATCGCCGGGACATTTATGAAAAGCTCAACATCAACGGCAAGGACAAGCTCCAGCAGCTGCGTCTGCGTGTTGCCCTTTTGCGGCAGGAGCAGGCCCCCGCTTCCCCGGAAACTCCCGCCCAGCCGTAACACAAACAGAAAAAAGCACGCAGATCACTTTTTCCGTGGCTGCGTGCTTTGCTTTATGCCTGCAAAGGCTGCTTATCTATTATTATATTGGAGTTTGGAAAGCAAGACAACCGTCTCCATATGTGTATCATTGTCCAAACCCATTTCCATATCTTCCTCAATGATCGGAAGCTTGAACTTGATGGACTTGAGCCACTGTCCGTTGGACTGTCGTTCTTCATAGATTTGGATTTCGGAGATCAGCGATTCCATGAGTCTGCGCCGATCCTGCTCGTCCATCACGGCGTACAGCTTATCAAAGTAAACCAGCACTTTGTAGATATTATCGGCGGTCAGCTTTTCGGCTTCAATGGCAGTTTTCTTGGCTCTGGCTTCGATCAGCAGTGTCTCGGCTTCCTCGATCTTATCGTACATTTTGTAAAGACGGTCATCAAGGTCTGCCTTACGCTTGTAGTAGTGCTTGTCGTCGGGGTCAAGGGAATCAATTTCATCCATCAGCCGTGTTTTGGTTGCATAGCTCTGCCGAAGCTGCTTTTCATAATTGGCGATTTCCTGCTCAATGGCGGTGGTATCCACCTTCATGCTGATCTTTTCCTGCATCATAGCAGCAAACCTCGGATTGCTGACCAGCTTTACAATGACCTCCGCTACCGCACTGT
>CAZIPA010000035.1:0-20462 GCA_964541085.1 uncultured Oscillospiraceae bacterium
AAAACTCAAGGTTTTCACCATTTTTGATTTTACTGTTTTACGACCACCCGGCTAACCTCCGGGTGCGTTTTTTTCTTAGCATGGATTGCACCAGAAAGGCGTTTTTCCCGCCGCAACGGCCTTTTCTGTGATTCCATTTGTTATTTTGCACAAAATTTGAGCTGTATCTTTGTGCAATCTGCCGGATTGACAGCGAAAAGAGGCTCTGTTATAATAAAGACAAGAAGTTTTGCCGCAGGATGATTGACCGGAAACGGTCAGCCGAATTACCGGAGAGGGGTGAGTCCCATGCAGATCGAAACGGAAACCTCCGCGCACTTCCGCCCGGAAGTGGAATATTTGAACCATCCCGAAACGAAAGTGGGTACTCGCATGAAACGCTATTTGGCTATCGTTCTGCTCACCGCACTGGTGCTGGCCCTCTGCCTGCCCATTTTCGCACGGTATGAGGTGTGTTCCAGCTGTGGAAATGGGCGGTTGGTGACCGACTATGTGGACACTTGGGATGAATGGTGTGAGGACTGTGGCGAATATGTCACGAACACCGTAGTTTATGAAGCATGCAGCAATCCCAATTGCGATGCCGGAGATAAAGACGCCGACTATGGCTGTCGGCACATGGCCGCAAAGTACAGATAGGTTGATGAAGATTATGTCCAGAGGCGGCTTTGCCGCCTCTGGACTGTTGCAATAAGGAGTTGATAAAATGAAACTACGCAATCTAACCCATTTCAGTTTCAAGCAACTTTTGAGGACACCAATAAAGTTGGTTTTGTACATTATGCTTCCTGCTCTGGTTTCTGCGTTTCTTTGTCTTGGGCTGAACCTTCGGCAGTACGCTGCGGATAATTTAGATGCGGTATATAATGCATTCGAAATCGTTGCCGTCCCGGATTTTACCGCCAACATCAATTCGCAGGGTGCGTTATGTGATGACATGACCGCCGAAGATTATGTTGGCTTTTTTTCTTGCGAAGCAGAAAATTATGACCTGACGCAGCTGTCACAGCTGGAAGGCGTAACGAATTATGATGTGCGAAACCAGTTCGGAGCCTATGTTGCCAACGAAGGGGCCAAACTGTATCAGAACACATGGTGTTGGAATATTCACGAAAACTACAGAGCGGCTGTGTTCTGTTTTTCGATTGCAAAATCGGAGCCGTGTGTTTTCGAAGCAAAAACCAGCATAGAGCTTCCTGTATATGTGAAATGGGCGGCGGCAGATGATTCGGATGCTCCCGAATCTGTGTTACGGAATTTGGGAATGGCAAATAATACAGAGCAGACTTTTATTCTGGAACCGGGGAAAGAGTATATTGCATTGCTGAATCGCTGGCACGGGCTGGGAACGGATGTGTATCATCTGGCCGATCTAAAAGATGAAGCGGTCAGTTCTTTTTTTTATGTAAGCAAAAACGGTGAATATGTTTACGATATGGATAGTGTTTTCATCTTCCAACCCATCAGTGATGTTCCGTTTTCGCCGCTGGTGGAATATTATGATGGCTTTTGGCAGACGGAGCAGGGGGACTATTTCCGCCAGACGGCAGAAGCGCTGGAGTATACCAGCCATGCCCTGACCGCCGTAACAGTCAATGATTTGAGCGGCGTTCCGGCTTTTTATAATAATAAAGTCTGGGTCAGCCAGGGACGGGAATTCACAGAAGAAGAACTGCAATCCGGTGCCAAAGTCTGCCTCATCAGCAACTGGCTGGCGAATCATATGGGTTGGAAGGTGGGCGATACCATCGACATGAACTTCTTCCCCTGCGATTATGTTTATGCGGCTGGCGATTATGGGCAGTATAGCGTTTGCCGACAAGACACCATTGAAGCCTCTCCCATTTACCATCCGGATGAAGCCGACTATTCCTCCCGCTATCACGACTTTCCCTCCATGCACATCTTCGATCAGGGCGAGTATGAGATTATTGGCATTTATGACGGTTTAGTGGGGCATGGTTTGGTTCGGGATGACTCTGATATGCTGCACGAAACACATAAAAGCACCAACGGTGAAGGCGTATATTTCATGAATGTCTACATCCCCTCCAATTCCGTGGCAAACCAGCCCACGCCGAAGCTGTCGGAGAACAACACAACCCTGTGGATCAATCCGAAAAAGCTGCTGGATTTTCAGGCGGCATTGGAATCCTCCGGCCTGACGGCCAGACAGGAAACCGGTTATACCATGAATGTGACGGTATATGACCACAATCTCAGCCAGCTGGCCCCCGGGATTGAGAGCCTGTCGCAAATCAGCAAGCTGATTTTAGTGCTCTCCGGCCTGACGTCGCTGCTCACCGTAATTGCTTTCGCAGTCTTGTACATGGTGCAAAATAAGCGCCAGATTGCGGCTTTCCGTGCCATCGGCATGAGCAAGCGTCAGGTGGCGGTGCTGCTGCTGTTTGCCGTCTTGCTGGTGTGCATCTTGGGTGCGGGCGCAGGAGCCTTCGCCGGACAGAAAATCTCCGCACAGGTCACCCAGAGCATTCTGGAAACCGCCGCCGAAAACCGTTCCGACCCCAGCTTTTCCGCCACCATTGCGGATGCGGACGAGGACGCGGAAGCCTTCACCTATCTGGAGCAGGAGAACCCCTTATTCCCCATCTTCACCTGGGCGGGTATCTCTCTGGCCCTCATCATTGCCATGCTCATCTGCTTCATGAACGAAAGCAAAAAATCCCCCATGCTGCTGCTTGGGGCGAAGGAATAGTTGAGCAAAAAATTGGCAGACCCACCTCCGGGTCTGCCATTTGTTTTATGTTGTTTTTTGAAAAAGCGATTGACACGGCAAAAGGCATAGGATATACTAAAAAGTAATAAAAAGGAAAGGAGCTTCCCCATGAAACTGCATGAAACGATTCCCTACAGTCTGAAACAGCTGCTGCGCACGCCCATGAAAATCGTGCTGTATTTTGTGCTGCCGCTGTTGGTCGCTGCCTTTCTATGCCTTGGGCTGAATTTATATCAGTATGCTTCTTCCAATCTGAACGCTGTCTATACAGCGTTCGATGTGACGGCACTGCCCAGCTTTCGGGGAAATTTGAATACCTATGGCGAACTGTGTGAAGACTTGGCTGACCCGGAATATGCGGGTTATTTTTTATGTGAAGCGGAAAATTATGATCTGACCCCATTGACACAGCTGGAAGGAGTCATGGATTATGACATCCGGAATCAGTTTGGAGCTTATGTCTCCAACGCTTCTGCGAAGCTGTTTTCCGTCAACGCAAGTTGGGCTGGGAATGCATACGGTAATGCAACAGTCATTTGTTTTACATTGGCCACCAGTCAGGAAACGGTCATTCCAAAGCGGGAAGGCAAGGTGCTGGGACAGGCCAATATTCCGGTGTATGTGAAGTGGGCCGCTGCCCGGGTGTCGGATTCGCCGGAATCTGTGGTGCAAACGCTGACAATTCGGAATGGTTATGAGCGGGAATTTGTGCTGGAGCCGGAGAAGGAATATGTAGCGATATTGGGCGAAATGCATAATACGGCCTATGATATGTACCATCTCCCCCAAATTTTTTCGAGCATTCCAGCCGCTTCGATGTAGCAGGCGATGGGACGCAGGAGAGAATCGGGTATTACAGTGGAATGGATTTTCCCTGGTTTACAGAAAATTATGACGGCCTCTGGCAGACGGAAATGGGGGACTATTACCGGCAGATTGCGGAAGCTATGGAATATTCTGCCTATTCTTTGACCGCTGTAACGGTGAACCGTCTGGACGGCATTGCTGCCTTTGAAGAAAACCGGGTTTGGATCAGCGAAGGCCGGGAATTTACGGAGGAGGAACTGGAATCCGGCAAGAAAGTCTGTCTGGTCAGCGACTGGATGGCGAATCATATGGGCTGGAAGGTGGGCGATACCATCGACATGAGCTTCTATCCCTGCGAATACCTTTACGGTCCCAGTGATTACCAGCAATATTCCTTCTGCCAGCAGGAAATCATAGAGGCATCGCCAATTTACCATCCAGACGAGGCGGATTATCCTTCCCAATACCACGATTTTCCTTCCATGCACATCTTCGATCAGGGCGAATATGAAATCGTGGGGATTTATTATGGCTTAGTGAGCTTTGGCCGGGAACGGGCAGATGACGGTGTTCGACCGGAAGGTACTCGAAATGTTATCGACGGAACCAGCGGGAAAGGCGTTTTCTTCATGAATGTCTACATCCCCTCCAATTCCGTGGCCAACCAGCCCACGCCGAAGCTGTCGGAGAACAACACAACCCTGTGGATCAATCCGAAAAAGCTGCTGGATTTTCAGGCGGCATTGGAATCCTCCGGCCTGACGGCCAGACAGGAAACCGGTTATACCATGAATGTGACGGTATATGACCACAATCTCAGCCAGCTGGCCCCCGGTCTGGAGAGCCTGTCGCAAATCAGCAAATTGATTTTAGTGCTTTCCGGCCTGACGGCGTTGCTCACCGTGATTGCTTTCGCTGTGTTGTACACGGTGCAAAATAAACGCCAGATTGCCGCCTTTCGGGCGATTGGCATGAGCAAGCGTCAGGTGGCGGTGCTGCTGCTGTTTGCGGTACTGCTGGTTTGCATCTTGGGTGCGGGTGCAGGCGCTTTCGCCGGACAGAAAATCTCCGCCAGCGTCACCCAGAGCATTCTGGAAACCGCCGCCGAAAACCGTTCTGACCCCAGCTTTTCCGCCACTTTAGCCGATGCTGATGAAGAAGCGGAAGCCTTCACCTATCTGGAGCAGGAGAACCCCTTATTCCCCATCTTCACATGGGCAGGAATTTCTCTGGCACTCATTATTGCCATGCTCATCTGCTTCGCCAACGAAAGCAAAAAATCCCCCATGCTGCTGCTTGGGACGAAAGAATAACCACGCAGCCTTTCCGCTTACCGCCCACGGCTCCCGCCGGGGCGGTTTTTTGCATAAAAACACCCGCACGGATTAACCGTGCGGGCATTGTGTAAGATATGCGATTGTCCTGTGTCGGCAGAACGATTAGTCGTACATGTCGATCAGCTTGAGCAGATGCTCATAACGCTCCTTGGCAGCGGCCTCGTTCTTCGCGAACAGAACATTGGCGCGCTCGGGGAACTCACGGGTCAGACGGCTGTAGCGGGCTTCGTTCATCAGGAACTCCTGATAGCCGCCGGCGGGAGCCTTGGAATCCAGCGTGAACTTCTTGTCAGCAGCGGGATTGAAGCGGAACAGGTTCCAGTAGCCGCATTCCACAGCCTTCTTCATCTCGGCCTGGCAGTTGGTCATGCCGCCCTTGATGGAGTGCATCTCGCAGGGGCTGTAGCCGATGATCAGAGAGGGACCATGGTAAGCTTCAGCCTCGGTGATGGCCTTGATGGTCTGAGCGGGGTTGGCGCCCATAGCCACCTGAGCAACATACACATAGCCGTAAGCCATGGCGATCTCAGACAGGGACTTCTTCTTCATTTCCTTACCGGAAGCGGCAAACTGAGCCACCTGACCGATGTTGGAAGCCTTGGAAGCCTGTCCGCCGGTGTTGGAATAGACCTCGGTATCGAAGACGAACACATTGACATCCTCGCCGGAAGCCAGGACATGATCCAGACCGCCGTAACCGATATCGTAAGCCCAGCCGTCGCCGCCGAAGATCCACTGGCTCTTCTTCACCAGCAGATCCTTGTCAGCCAGAACCTTGCGGCCCAGCGTGCAGGCGTCGCAGGTGCAGCCGTCCATCACGGAAGCGTTCAGCTCTTCCACCAGCTTGGCAGAAGCAGCCTTGGAGGCTTCGCCGTCGTTCATCACATCCAGCCAGGCCTGACCGGCAGCCTTCAGATCAGCGTCGCAGTATTCCACGGCGATGAGCTGCTTGACGGTCTCAGCCAGATTGCTGCGGCGATACTTCACAGCAGTAGCCATGCCCAGACCATGCTCGGCGTTGTCCTCGAACAGGGAGTTGCACCAGGCGGGACCATGGCCGTTCTTATCGGTGCAGTAGGGAGAAGTAGCAGCGGGACCACCCCAGATGGAGGAGCAGCCGGTGGCGTTGGAGATATACATCCGATCGCCGAACAGCTGGGTCACCAGACGGGCATAAGAGGTCTCGGCGCAGCCGGCGCAGGAGCCGGAGAACTGCAGATAGGGCTGCTTGAACTGGCTGCCCTTGACGGTGTTATCCTGCATATCGGGCTTGTCGGCGACCTTCTCGGACACCAGATAATCCCAGACCTTGGCCTGCTCGGCCTCGTGCTCCTGAGGAGCCATGGTGATGGCCTTCACCGGGCAGACGCCCACGCAGACGCCGCAGCCCATACAATCCAGGGGAGAGACGCCCATGGTGAAGGTGTAAACATCCTTGCCCTTGCCGGCCTTGATGGGAGCGGTCTTCAGACCCGCGGGAGCGGCGGCGACCTCAGCCTCGGTCAGAGCGTAGGGACGGATGGTGGCATGGGGGCAGACATAAGCGCACTGGTTGCACTGAATGCACTTGGAAGCATCCCAGCTGGGAACGGTGACGGCAACGCCGCGCTTCTCATAGGCAGATGCGCCCAGCTCAAACTGGCCGTCCACATGATCCATAAAGGCAGAAACGGGCAGGCTGTCGCCGTCCATCTTGCCAACGGGATTCAGAATGTTCTTGACCATCTTCACCAGCTCGGGCTTGCCTTCCAGAGCGGCAGCATCCTTGGCATCCTCGGCGGTAGCCCAGGAAGCGGGGACATCAATCTTCTTGAAGGCGGTAGCGCCCAGATCAATGGCCTTGTGGTTCATATCCACCACATCCTGGCCCTTCTTCAGGTAGGACTTGGTGGCAGCGGCCTTCATGTAGCCGATAGCCTCTTCCTGAGGCATGACATTGGCCAGGGTGAAGAAGGCAGACTGCAGAATGGTGTTGTTGCGCTTGCCCATACCGATCTCGATGGCCAGATCAATGGCGTTGATGGTATAGAGCTGAATGTTGTTCTGTGCGATATAGCGCTTGGACTCGGCGGGCATATGATGCTCCAGCTCCTCGGGAGTCCACTGGCAGTTGATCATGAAGATACCGCCGGGCTTGACATCCTGCACCATCTTGAAGCCCTTGACAACATAGGAGGGATTGTGGCAGGCCACAAAGTCAGCCTTGTTGATATAGTAGGGGCTCTTGATGGGCTTGTCGCCGAAGCGCAGGTGGCTGATGGTCACGCCGCCGGTCTTCTTGGAGTCATACTGGAAGTAAGCCTGAACATACTTATCAGTATGGTCGCCGATGATCTTGATGGAGTTCTTGTTGGCGCCCACGGTACCGTCGCCGCCCAGACCCCAGAACTTGCACTCGATGGTGCCTTCTGCGGCAGTGTTGGGAGCGTTCTTATCCTCGGGCAGAGACAGGTTGGTAACATCGTCCACGATGCCGATGGTGAACTGGCGCTGAATGGTGCCGTTCTGCATGGCGGTGTAGACAGCGAAGACGGATGCGGGAGGCGTATCCTTGGAGCCCAGACCGTAACGGCCGCCGTAGACCTTGATGTCGTTCTTGCCGGCGTTGGCCAGAGAGGTGACCACATCCTGATACAGAGGCTCACCCAGGGAGCCGGGCTCCTTGGTGCGATCCAGAACAGCGATCTGCTTGCAGCTGGCGGGGATGGCGGCCAGCAGCTTCTCGGCACAGAACGGGCGGAACAGACGGACCTTCACCAGACCGACCTTCTCGCCGTGGGCGTTCAGGTAGTCGATGACTTCCTCGGCCACATCGTTGATGGAGCCCATGGCGATGATCACGCGGTCAGCGTTGGGATCGCCGTAGTAGTTGAACAGCTGATAATCGGTGCCCAGCTTTTCGTTGATCTTGTGCATATACTTCTCGACCACTGCGGGCAGAGCAGCATAATAGTTGTTGCAGGCCTCACGATGCTGGAAGAAGATGTCGCCGTTTTCGTGAGAGCCGCGCATGGCGGGATGCTCGGGATTCAGAGCGTGCTCCTTGAAAGCCTTGACGGCGTCCATGGGACACAGATCCTTCAGATCCTCATAATCCCAGACAGCGATCTTCTGGATCTCATGAGAGGTACGGAAGCCATCGAAGAAGTTAATGAAGGGAACCTTGCCCTCCAGAGCGGCCAGATGGGCCACGGGAGAGAGATCCATAACTTCCTGGGGGTTGGTTTCGCACAGCATGGCAAAGCCGGTCTGACGGCAGGCGTACACATCGGAGTGATCACCGAAGATGTTCAGCGCATGGGTGGAAACGGTACGGGCGGAAACATGGAACACGGAGGGGAGCTGCTCTGCCGCGATCTTGTACATATTGGGGATCATCAGCAGCAGACCCTGGGACGCAGTGTAGGTGGTGGTCAGGGCACCGGTGCCCAGACTGCCGTGAACGGCACCGGCAGCGCCGGCCTCAGACTGCATCTCCACGACCTTCACCTGATTGCCGAAGATGTTCTTCAGACCATTGGCGGACCACTGGTCAACAAAGTCGGCCATGGGGCTGGAGGGCGTGATGGGGTAGATGGCAGCAACTTCGGTGAATGCATAGGATACATGCGCCGCAGCGTTGTTGCCGTCCATGGATTTCATTTTTCTTGCCATAGATGGATTGCCTCCTTTTATATTTGCAAGGTTAAAAATGGACATAATAGACCAAGCTTCATTGTAGCAGGAAAATCCCGGGATGTAAACCGCTTTCGCAGATTTTTTCGTAAAAAATCAGAGAATTTTTTCTGCCCGTTTCCCACCTGCTGAGAAACTGCTGAAAAATCCGGAAATTACCGGAAAAAATATGAAAAAACCTCCACCTGCGGGGGAAGTGCCGATTGCGCAGAGCGTCAGAGTATGCTATCATAGGGGCAAAGGCGGGCGCGGCCCGCAGCAGAACAACAGCGGGGAGGAAGCCATGTATGGTAGCAAACATTCACTCCTGTGGAATCGTGGGGATTCAGGGACAGCCGGTGCTGTGCCAGTGTGACCTCAGCGGCGGGCTGCCGCAGTTTGATATTGTGGGCCTGCCGGATGCATCGGTAAAGGAGGCCCGGGACCGGGTGCGGGCTGCGGTCAAAAACTGCGGCTTCAATTTTCCCCAGCGGCGCATTACGGTGAATCTTGCCCCGGGCAGCCTGAAAAAGGAGGGCCCGGTTTACGATCTTCCCATGCTGGTGGGCCTGCTGTGCGCATCGGGTCAGCTGCCTCCGCCGCCGGCAGACGCAGGCTTTCTGGGAGAGCTGAGTCTGGAGGGCAGGCTGTGTCCGGCCTCCGGCGTGCTGCCCATGGCGCTGGCTGCCCGGGAGGCGGGTCTGCGTCAGCTGTTTGTCCCGGCGGAAAATGCCGCAGAGGCCAGCGTATGTCAGGGCCTGACGGTGTATCCGCTGCATGATGTGGCCCAGCTGGTGCGTCATCTGGAGGGCACGGAACCCATTGTGCCCGAGCCGCCCTTTGTTTTTCAGACCAGGCGGGGCGAAAGCATGGATTTTTCCGATGTGATGGGACAGGAGGGCGTCAAGCGTGCTCTGGAGATCGCCGCCGCTGGCTCCCATCATGTGCTGATGATCGGCCCGCCGGGCAGCGGCAAAAGTATGCTTGCCAAGCGTCTGCCCTCCATTCTGCCGGATATGACCCTGGAGGAGTCGCTGGAGACCAGCAAGGTCTATTCCGTGGCGGGGCTTCTGGGCAAGGACCAGCCCATGCTCCAGTCCCGGCCCTTCCGCAGTCCCCATCATACCGTCTCTGCCGTGGGTATGGCAGGCGGCGGTGCCGGACGGCCCAAGCCGGGAGAGATTTCCCTGTCCCACAACGGCGTACTGTTTCTGGACGAGCTGCCGGAGTTCCGGCGGGATGTGATCGAAACCCTGCGTCAGCCGCTGGAGGACGGACAGGTGACGGTTTCCAGAATTGCTGGCACCTATACCTATCCCAGCCGCTTTATGCTGGTATGCGCCATGAATCCCTGCCGCTGCGGCTATTACGGACATCCCTCCGGCCGGTGTACCTGTTCGGAGCAGAGCGTCCGCAGCTATCGGAAACGGATTTCCGGCCCCATGCTGGATCGGATGGATTTGCAGATTTCCGTGCCCAGCGTCTCCTATGAGCAGCTGAAGGATCGCACCCCGGCAGAAAGCTCAGAGCAGATTCGTGCCCGGGTAAACCGTGCCCGGGAGATTCAGCTGCGTCGCTATCACGGCACCGGCATTCACTGCAATGCCCAGCTCCAGCCGGGCATGATGCGGGACTGCTGCCCGCTGACGGAAGATGCCCGCCGAATGCTGGAGGATTCCTTTGACCGGCTGGGCCTGTCCGCCCGCTCCTATGACCGGATACTGAAGGTGGCGCGCACCATCGCCGATCTGGCGGGGGAGGAGTGCATTTCCGCCGCCCATACGGCAGAGGCCATCCAGTATCGCTCCATGGATCGGGAAACCGTGCTGTGAAAAAAGCGCCCGGAAGGGATGGATAATTACAAATGGTTTTCGTTTTTCGGGGGCTTTTCCTGTGAAAAACACTGTGGAAAATGTGAAAAACCCCGTAAAATCAAGCCTTTCACTTTTCCACAGCGGTGGATTACCGAAAATTGCACGCCATTTTTCGGAAAGATGGCCAGCATTCCAAAACTTGCAGTTTATGCGGCTTTACAAATTTTCATCCGAAAGGAGTGTCCTCCGGCAGATGCGGCTGGAAAATGTCTGGTTTATCAATGGTACGGCCTATGCGGGAAAATCCACGCTGGTCAAAAACCTTGCAGAAAAGCATCACGGCATCGCCTGTGAGGAAAATTATCACAACTGTCTGCTGGCCGGACTGGACGCGAAAGCCTTTCCCAATCTGACCTACACCCGTGACCTGCGGGACTGGCGGGATTTCATCCGCCGCACGCCGGAGGATTATGCCGCGTGGGTTGATGGCGTGACGCTGGAATGCGCGGTGCTGGAGCGGCGAATCTTAGAACAGCTGCGCCGGGAGACAACGCAGAAAATCTTTGTGGACACCAACCTTCCCGTGGAGCAGCTGCGGGAATGGGCTGACCCCGCTCATGTGCTGATCATGCTGGCACCGCCGGAAATCTCCGTCAACCGCTTTTTTCAGCGCCCTGACCGGGAAAAGCAGTTTCTGTACCGTCTGCTGCTGGAGGAACCCGACCCGGAGGCCGCACTGGAAAACTTTCGTCAATGTCTGGCAAAAATCAATTCGCCGGAGCGGTATCAGGCGTTTCTTCATTCCGGCTTTCCGGTACTCCTGCGGGAGGACAGCCGCACACCGGCGGAAACGCTGGCGCTGGCCGAAACCCTTCTGGGTCTGTCCTGACAACAGAAAAAGCCTCCGTAAGACGGCCTTTTGTGGCTGCGCATTTACGGAGGCTTTTATTATTTGAGATAGCAGGGGAGGGCAGGCTCAATGCTTTGCGCTGCGGAAGGACTTGTCCCCCAGGAAAAAGACGGCCAGCATTCCCGGCCCCACATGAGAGCCGGTGGCGGGCTCATGGCAGACGGTCAGAATCTCCCGGGGCGGATGATTCCGGCACAGCAGCTTTGCCAGCAGAGCCGCATCCTGCGGACAATCGCCATGGGAAATGCCGATGACCTGATGCTCCGCATCCCGCACCCAGGTGTCATAATGCTCTGCCAGAGCGTGGATGGATTTTTCCCGGCCCAGCACCTTGCCAAAGCCCACGATCTTGCCCTCTTCATTGCCCTTCAGAAGAGGCTTGATGTGCAGCGCGATGCCCAGCATGGAGGTCAGATTGGACAGCCGTCCCGCCGCCCGGAGATATTTCAGATCGCCCACGGTAAACACCTGACACATGGAATAGCGCAGCTCGTTGAGATAGGACGCGGTTTCCGCCAGAGACATCCCTTTGTCCCGGCAGTCCGCTGCCTGAAGCACCAGCAGACCCTCGCCCAGCGATGCGCCCAGCGTGTCCACCAGAAAAATTTGCCGCCCGGGAAACTCCTCCCGCAGCTGCTGAGCCGCGATTCCCGCAGAGGAAAAAGCGCCGCTGACGCCGGAGGACATACTGACCAGCAGCACATCCTCACCCCGCTCCAGCACGGGAAGAAAGGCGTCAATATATTCCTGGGGTACGATCTGGGAGGTGGTGGCCTTTACGCCGCTGCGCATGGCCTGATAATAGGCTGGCCCGTCAAAATCCTGCAAATCATGACAGGTCTGCTCCTGACCGTCCAGATAATAATGGAAGGGGATCACGCTGATCTGTCTGCTTTGGAGCAGGGCGGTATCCAGATTGGCGGAGGTGTCGGTAAAAATGGAGAACATGGGCGAATCCTTCTTTCGTCTGATGCACGGGGAACAGGCCCCGCTGGTTGATGGTTGAATGTCCCCGGCTGCCGAATCGCTGCGGAACCGTGGCTGCGGTCAATGCTGCCGCAAGCAGAAAACCGGGCAGACACAGACACGCCGGGTCTGCCCGTGGGTTGTGATGCTTTGAAAAACCGGGTGCCGATTACCGGCAGAGCTCCTCCATTTCGTCCAGCAGCTGACCGAACAGCTCCAGCGCGTCGTTCACCGGCTTGGGAGAGGCCATATCCACACCGGCGATCTTCAGCAGGGAAATGGGATCCTGACTGCCGCCGGAGGACAGGAACTTCTTATAATCCGCCACGGCAGGTGCGCCCTCCTTCAGGATGCGCATGGCAATGGCAATGGCGGCAGAAAAGCCGGTGGCATACTGGAACACATAATAATTGTAATAGAAGTGGGGGATTCTGGCCCATTCCATGGCAATGCCGTCATCCACCACGATGTTGTCGCCGTAATACAGCTTGTTCAGATCGTGATAGGCCTTGCACAAAAAGTCCGCCGTGAGGGTCTGACCGCTTTCGGCAGCTTCGCCCATGATCTTTTCAAACTCCGCAAACATGGTCTGACGATACAGGGTGGTGCGGAACTGCTCCAGAAAATGATTGATGAGATAGGCCCGCTGCTTTTTGTCCGTGGTGGTCTTCAGCAGATGCTGCATCATCAGAACCTCGTTGCAGGTAGAGGCCACTTCCGCCACAAAGATCACATAATCCGCAGTGCAGCGGGGCTGATTCTTCAGAGAATAATAGGTGTGCAGAGAGTGTCCCATCTCGTGGGCCAGCGTAAACTGGCTGTCCAGATCGTCCTTGTGATTCAGCAGCACATAGGGATGGGGATCACCGCCGGAGGAATAGGCGCCGCCGCGCTTGCCCTCATTTTCATACACATCAATCCAGCGGTTGTCAAAGCCTTCCTTCAGCAGGGCGGTATAATCCTCACCCAGCACCGCCAGCGCCTCCAGCACATTTTCCTTGGCCTGGGCATAGGGGATGGGCTGAGAAGCCTCGGCCACCATGGGCGTATACACATCGTACATATGCAGCTCGTCCAGACCCAGCAGCTTTTTCCGCAGGGCCATATAACGGTACATCTTGTCCATATTGCTGTGGACGGCTTCGATCAGGCTGTGATAAACGGAGGTGGGAACCTCGGTCTCATCCAGAGAGGCCTCCAGTGTGGAGTTATAATGCCGTGCCTTGGCGTGGAAAATCAGCTGCTTGAAGTGACCGTCCAGCATGGCGGCCATGGAATTGCGATAGCCGTACAGGGTGTTGTAGAAGGTCTCAAAGGTGGTCTTGCGCAGACCCACATCATCGCCCCGCAGCAGGAACACCAGACTGCCCTGGGTCAAAGGATGGGTCTGGCCCCTGCTGTCGGTAACATCGGGGAAATGGAGATCGGCATTGCGGAAGCTGGAGGCAATGTTGGAGGGAGCATTGGAGATTTCTCCTGCCGCTGCCAGCAGCGCCTCCTCCTGGGGAGACAGAATGTGGGCCTTCATGCGGCGCACATTCTGAATGGGACGGCGATAGACCCGCAGCGCCTCCTCCTGTGCGAAGAAGCCCTCCAGCGTTTCCTCCGGAATGGCCAGCAGCTCGGGCACGGCAAAGGCTGTAGCGCTCTGTATGGCGATAATCAGAGACATGGCCTTGCTGCGCATATCCTGATAAAAGCTGTTGCCGATATCCTCGTCACCCTTGCGGGAGGCATAGTTGAACAGCAGGGAGAGCCGGCGCTCGGCCTCGTCCATGCTCTGATAGTAGTGCAGCAGGGAGGCCGCGCTGTCACCCAGCTTGCCCTGAAAAGCCGCCACCTGTGCGGGAAGAGATTTCAAGGCTTCATACTCCGTGCTCCATGCGGCATCCGAGGGGAAAATGTCCTCTGTGGCCCAGGTGTTTTCCTTCTGAACCTCACTGCGCTTGGGAATGCGGTGTTCTGCCATAATAGTGTCCTCCTGTCGTGTTGAAATATCAAAATCCTGGAAAAGAAAAACGGGATCAGGCCGCACTTTGCGGCAAAGGCGTCATGCTGCCGTCGGAGCTTCCGGTGTGGTGCAGCGCTGAAGGGCAAACAGCAGGGCGATCACCGCCGCCGCACTGCCCAGAAATGCCAGCACAATGACCATACCGTTGGAGCCCAGCTGCTGGGCAAACAGGCCGAACAGATAGGATGAGCCGTTAAAGGCAATGTGCATCCCCAGACAGGGCCAGAGACTGCCGGTACGCTTGCGCACATAGCCCAGCGCACAGCCCACCACAAAGGCATAGATCATCCAGATAGGCCCGGAGTGAACGCCGCCAAAGAGAATGGCCTGCATCACCACAGCCACCCCGGCGGGCGTGACGGTAAGCAGTGTATCATAGATCAGTCCCCGGAAGAGAACCTCTTCGATAATCGGCCCGAACAGCACGGTAGCAGCCGCGTCCAGCAGGGGAGAGGAAGTGGTCAGCACGGAGGATGCCTGGGAATAATCGCTGATCCATGCCTCCGGCCAGGGAGCCAGCGCTACCGCAAAGGACACCCAGAAGCAGCTTGCCAGCCCCAGCAGCATGGCCAGCACAATGGGCTTTCCGGTGCTCTTCCGGTGCAGGCCGGTATATTGAATGAGAGAAATCCGGTTTTTCAGAGCCAGCAAACACAGCACCAGCACAACAATTCCATAGGAGATCAGCAGCAGCAGTGTCTGATTGGCATAGATGGCCTCCAGCATGGCGTTGTCAGCCTCCGCCAGACTCATGCTCTGGAGATCGCCGCCGCAGCAGAGCACCCCCACCACCAGACTGGCCAGAATCTGAGAGCCCACCATTATCATCATATACAGAATGATCCGAAGAAACGGTTTTTTCATGAAAGCCCTTCTTTATATCAAAAATTTCGGCAGGATAATAAAGTTATTATAAACGGTTCTTGCAGGATTTTCAATCCGGCAGTATAATCAATTCAAGAGGAGTTTACATTTAGGCGGTGATTTTTTCATGGAAAGAAAGGAAAAAGCGGCGGCAGTGGTGGAGCTTTTGCGGGAGCGTTATCCCGATACCTGCTCTCTCACGGCGGAAAAGGATTATGAGCTGCTGTTCTCCACCCGGCTTTCGGCCCAGTGTACCGATGCCCGGGTCAACATTGTAACAAAGGAGCTGTACGGCCGGTTTTCCACCCTTCAGGCGCTGGCAGAGGCCGATCTGGAGGAGCTGTGCGCCATTGTCAAGCCCTGCGGACTGTTCCGCACCAAGGCAAAGGACATCCAGAGCAGCGCGCGCATTCTGCTGGAGCGTTTCGGCGGGCGTGTGCCGGATACCATGGAGGAGCTGCTGACCCTGCCCGGCGTGGGACGGAAAACGGCAAACCTGATTCTTTCGGACATTTACGGCAAGCCTGCCGTGGTGGCCGATACCCACTGCATCCGCATCAGCGGCCGGCTGGGTCTGGTGCCTCCGGAGTGCGGCAAGGATCCATACAAGGTGGAAATGGCGCTGAAGCAGGTGGTGGAGCCGGAGGAACAGGCCAGTCTCTGTCACAGACTGGTGCATTTCGGACGGGATGTGTGTACGGCCCGCAGCCCCAAATGCGCCCAGTGTCCGCTGCTGCACCTTTGCGACAACGCTCAGAAGGCCGAGACATGACCCACGGCAAAAAAGATCCTCCGTATGATTTGACCATACGGAGGATTTCCTTTTCAGGAGGGGAAATTATTTGCACAGACGGAGGATGGCATCGGTGAAGATTTTTGCGCTGGTCATCAGCTCGTCGATCACCGCAAACTCGTCCGCACCGTGCATTCGGTTATCTGTGCCGGGCATGGCACAGCCAAAGGCTACGCCGCCTTCAATGTCGTGAACATAGGTGCCGCCGCCGATGGCAAGGCATTCGCCCTTCTGGCCGGTATGATCCTCATAGGTCTCCAGCAGGGTGCGGCACAGCAGAGAATCCGCCGGGGTATGATGGGGCGGGAACATCCGGGGACGCTCCAGAATCTCAAAATGGCAGGCATCAAAGGCAGCTTCCACCACGGCCCGCACATTGCCTTCATTGGCGCACAGGGGGCAGCGGCTGTCAAACTGGGCGAGAAAGCCGGTGGTGAAAAACTCCAGCTTGGAAAACACCAGCGTCAGCTTGCCGGAAACCTCGTCCTCCTGGGCCACGCCCAGCGCCTGACCATAGTCATCGCCAAAGGGGAATAGCCGGGCCAGATTGCAGATGGTCTCCTGTCCGCAGGATTCTGCCAGGGGCAGCTTTGCCAGCAGACCCACCATGGCGATCTGGGCATTCTTTCCGGTTTCGGGAGAGGCCGCGTGAGCGCTGACACCCAGCGCATGGAGATGCAGCTTTTTGCCCTCCTCCGTCAGGGTAAAGAGCACGCCGGTCTCCGCCTGCTGCTGCTCCATCAGGGGACGCACTGCGTCGGCGGAAATGCCCTCCAGCCAGGCATCACATTCCCGGGTGACAATGTTGGTGGTGGTACCGCCGTGAATGGCACAGACCCGGGGCAGCGCCGTTTCCTCATCCCATTTTGCACCGAACACCGGCTTATAGCCGCCCTTTTCCAGATTGATCAGCGGATACTCCGCGTCGGGAGAAAAGCTCAGCGGCGGTGCGGCCTCCAGCGGCAGATAATGCTCCAGATCCTCGCTGCCGGTTTCCTCAGCCGAGCCCAGAATCAGCCGCACGCCCCGGGACAGCTGGGGGCAGAGCTCCTGCGCGGCCTTCAGCGCCCACAGAGCCACCACAGCGGGGCCCTTGTCGTCAGCCGTGCCGCGGCCATAGATACGGCCGTCCCGGATGGTCATCTCATAGGGCGGCACCGTCCAGCCGCTGCCCTCGCTGACCACATCCACATGAGCCAGAATGCCCAGATAGGCAGGCTGCGGCCCGATCTCTGCGGTAATCACATAGTTGTCAAAATTTTTGGTGGAGAGGCCCCGTTCCTCCGCCAGCTTTTTGCTTTCCATCAGCGCCAGATAGGGCCCCTTGCCAAAGGGCATTCCCTTCTGCATGGGCTCCCGTTCGCTTTTGATGTTCACCAGACGGGCGATATCCGCCAGAATCTGGTCCTGCTTGTCGGCGAAATAGGCTTCGATTTCCTTCCGATACATATGCGTTTCCTCCTTATGGTCAATGATCTGTATTATAGCTGCAAATTGGAAGATTCCGGCACAATGCCCTCCAGCCGGAAGGAGGGAGTATATTCCTCCCGGGCCGAGCGCCGTTCCTGTCCAAAGCCCTGAAAGCCCAGCTCCCGTGCCCGTTCCGCCACCTTTTCATATTCATAGGTGGTAATGCGCCGGTTGATCTCCGGGAAGGCCTGACAGGCGGGCGTAGGAGTATACTGGCTCATCAGGCTCAGCAGAAAGCTTTCTGCCGGAAGCGCGTGGGAAAGCCAGTCCATGAGCTTCAGCGAATCCCGCATACAGCCCGGCAGCACCAGATGCCGGATCACCAGTCCCCGGCGCAGCAGCGGCCCATCCCAGACCAGCTGCGGCTGCTGCCGGTGCATTTCCAGAATGGCTTCGGAGGCAAAGGCAAAATAGTCCCCCGCCGCGGAATATTTTTGAGAAAGCGCTGCGCTGTAATATTTCAGATCGGGCAGATAAATAGAAATGTGTCCTTCCCACAGCTTCAGCGTCTCCACCCGCTCATAGCCGCCGGTGTTCATCACCACGGGAATGCCGGGCTTTGCCAGCTCCAGTGCCTGCAAAATCTGTGGTGTAAAGTGCGTGGGCGTGACAAGATTCAGATTGTGTACGCCGCTGCGCTCCAGCTCCTGAAAGATTTCCGCCAGCCGCCGGGGCGATATTTCCGCGCCGAAGCCCCCGTGGCTGATGGTGTGATTCTGACAGAAGACACAGCCCAGCGTACAGCCGGAAAAAAACACCGTTCCCGATCCCCGTGTACCGCTGATGCAGGGCTCTTCCCAGAGATGCTCTGCGGCTCTGGCGGCACGAAGCTCCATGCCCATACCGCAAAAGCCCCGCTGCCGAACCCGGTCAACGCCGCAGGCCCGGGGGCATAATGTACAGCCGTTCAAATGCGTTCCCTCCCGTTCGAGAGTATCATACCACAAGGAAGTGTTTTTCGCTATGATTTTCTTGCCTTTTGGCAGAAAAAAGTTATAATAGAGGCAGAGCATCGGCCCACCCGCCACGGATGAGCCGGAAAGGAGACATTCTCTATGAAGGATGGATGGATTAAAGTTGCGTCTGTGGCCCCGGAGCTGCGGCTGGCAGACTGCCGTTATAATGCGGAAAAAATCGTGGAACAGGCCCACAAGGCAGCAGAAGAGGGCGTAAAGCTGCTGGTGACGCCGGAGCTGTCCATAACGGGCTACACCTGCGGAGACCTGTTTTTCCAGAAGACCCTGCTGGACAGCGCGGAGGCTGCCCTGAAGCAGCTGCGTCAGCAGACCCGGGAGCTGGAGCTGCTGCTGGCGGTGGGTATGCCTGTGCGGCATCTGGGCAAGCTGTTCAACTGCGCCGTGATGCTGTATCAGGGAGAGATTCTGGGTGTGGTGCCCAAGGCCAACCTGTGCAATTATGAAGAGTTTTATGAGACCCGCATCTTTACCCCCGCCCCGGAAAAGCTGTCGCTGGTGCGGCTGCCGGGGGCAGAGCTGGATGGCGAACCCGAATATGTGCCCTTCGGCCCGGGACAGGTGTTCTACTGTCAGGAAAATCCGGAGTTTTCCGTGGGTCTGGAGATTTGCGAGGATCTCTGGGTACCGGTGTCGCCCTCGGCAGAGCTGTGCCGGGCAGGTGCTGCCATCATCGGCAATCTGTGCGCCAGTCATGACGGCATCGGACGGGTGCAGGAGCATCGTCTGCTGGTGACGGCCCAGAGCCAGAAGCTGCGCTGCGCATATATTCTTTCCGATGCGGGCGTGCAGGAAAGCTCCGGAGATCAGGTGTTCTCCGGCCAGCAGATCATCTGCGAAAACGGTCAGCTGCTGGCGGAAACCAGACCCTTTGAAACGGGCATGATTATCACCGAGGTGGATGTGCAGCAGCTGGCAGCCCAGCGGCGCAAGACCACCACCTATCCCGGTATGGACGCAGACACGCTGGAGTCCGGCACAGGCTTTTCCATGCCGCTGACCGAGACCCGGCTGACCCGGCACATTCCCCGGGATCCCTATCTGCCGGAGGAACCTGCGGCACAGGCCGAGGAGTGCGGCCATATTTTCCAGATGCAGAGTCAGGCGCTGGCCCGCCGACTGTCCCATATTCATGCCAGTGCCGCTGTGATCGGCGTGTCCGGCGGACTGGATTCCACACTGGCCCTGCTGGTGTGTCACCGGGCCATGGAGATCACCGGTCAGAGCCCGGAGCAGGTGGCCGCCATTACCATGCCCTGCTTTGGAACCACCAGCCGTACCCGCAGCAATGCAGAGCTTTTGTGTAAGGAGCTGGGCATCCCCATGCGGTGCATCCCCATCGGCGATGCGGTGAGCCGTCATTTTGCCGACATCGGCCACGACCCCGAAAATCATGATGTGACCTTTGAAAACGCCCAGGCCCGGGAGCGCACCCAGGTGCTGATGGACCTGTCCAACCAGCTGGGTGGCATTGTGGTGGGCACCGGCGATTTCAGCGAGCTGGCGCTGGGCTGGGCCACCTACAACGGCGACCATATGAGTATGTACGGCGTCAACGCCGGCATTCCCAAGACCCAGATTCGTCAGATCGTGCGCTGGTATGCGGAAAGCTGCGGCAATGAAAACCTTCGGGCCATCCTGACGGATATTCTGGATACGCCGGTTTCTCCCGAGCTTCTGCCCGCCAAAGAGGGTGAGATCGCTCAGAAAACCGAAAGCATCGTGGGCCCCTACGAGCTGCACGACTTCTTCCTGTATTATCTGCTGCGCTATGGCTTTACGCCGGAAAAGATTCATCGCATGGCCTGCCACGCCTTCCGGGGCGAATATGACAGCGACTATATCGCCTTCTGGCTGAGGCAGTGCATCCGCCGGTTCTTCTCCCAGCAGTACAAGCGCTCCTGTATGCCGGACGGCCCCATGATCGGCCCGCTGAGCCTTTCGCCCAGAGGCGCCTGGAGAATGCCCTCCGACTGCTGCAATACCCCCTGGAGCGATGCCGTGAAAAGCATTTCTCCGGAAAGCGGCAAATAAAGTCATCCATAAAAACATTGCCCGCAATCGCAGAGATTGCACTTGTCAAGAAAAAGTAGACACTAAAAAAGCAAAACTACACGAAGCCCAG
>CAZIPA010000036.1:0-19391 GCA_964541085.1 uncultured Oscillospiraceae bacterium
GGGCTTCGTGTAGTTTTGCTTTTTTAGTGTCTACTTTTTCTTGACAAGTGCACCGGGGCGTTTGCTCCGGCGCTTTTGTTATGATCCAACAGCTGCTTACAGCGCTTTCTGGGGATAATCCCGGGGGCCGTAAATGGCCGTTCCCACCCGGACGATGGTGGCACCCTCCCGAATGGCCGCCAGATAGCTGCCGCTCATGCCCATGGACAGGGTGTCCAGCAGGGCACGGGCATAATGCCGCCCTCTGGCCTGCTCCAGCAGCTCCCGCAGCATGGCAAAATACCGGCGGCTTTCGTCGCTGTTGTCAAAGGCGGGAGGAATGGCCATCAGCCCCCGCACCCGCACAGAGGTCAGCGCCTCTGCCCGCTCCAGCAGCGGGAACAATGCGTCAGCCGCAGCGCCGGTTTTGGTGCTCTCCTCTCCGATGTTCAGCTCCAGCAGAATGTCCTGCACCAGTCCCTGCTTTTCCGCCTCTTTGCCGATGGCCTCCAGCAGACGGGCGCTGTCCACACTCTGGATGCAGTGGGCCACGCCCACCACCTTTTTCACCTTGTTGGTTTGCAGATGGCCGATAAAATGCACGGGCTTTTCCAGATAGGCCCCGGCGGCATGATTCACCAGCAGCTCCTGCATATGATTCTCCCCGAAAAGATCCACCGGCAGCAGGGCGCTTTCCCGGACGGTCTCCGGCAGACGGGTCTTGCAGACGGCACAAAGACGCACCTCCTCCGGTGCTCTTCCGGCGTCCCGGGCCGCCTGGGCCATCTCCTCCCGGATGCGGGCCACATTTTCCGCCATGCGGGCGGCATCATACGCCTGCGCCATGATTACAGCTCCAGATAGGCTGCCCGCTGGCCGCCGATATATTTGGGCCGGGTACGGGCGCACAGAATGCGGGCCTCGCCGATCTGATTCAAAGACAGGCGCACGGGCACGGCCACCCGGCGAAGATGCATTCCGACAAGGGTTCCGCCGATGTCCAGACCGGCATCCGCCACAATAGACTCCACCGCCACCGGCGCTTCAAAGGCAGCATAGGCCGTCACCGCAAAGGAGCCTCCGGCGTGAGGCTGGGGCACTACATTGACGATCTCAAAGCCAAAATGCTCCGCCGTCTCCCGCTCCACGATCAGGGCCCGGTTCAGATGCTCGCAGCACTGCACCGCCAGACGGATGCCCCGCTCCTGCAACACGGGATAAATGCCCGCAAAGGCAGCCCTGGCGGCCTCCATGCTGGAGCCCTTGCCGATGCGCTGGCCCACCATTTCGCTGGAGGAACAGCCGATCACCAGAAGCTGGCCGGGCTTGAGCCCTGCCTGATCCAAAAGCTCCGTCACAGCCTGACGGGCCTGTTGGGTGATTTCTTCGTACATACAATCAACGACCTTTCCAAGAACGCTCCCGCACCTCCGGCACACGAATCAGCAGCCGATAGAGCAGGATCGAAATAATACATCCGGCAAGTGCCTGCATGAGATTGCCGGGAACACTCTCCAGCGCACCGGCAGGCTTGCCTAAAATCAGGGCCTTATAGCCAAAATATCCCGCCGCCATAAACAGCTCCGGGGGCACGGCGGCCAGAATCAGTGCGGGCAGGGTGGCCTTCCCGTGCTTTTGCAGACTGCCCCGCACCAGCAGCCCAGCAAACACGCCCACCAGCCCCTTGATGAGAAAGGAGCCGGGCACATACCAGGTGTAGCCGGAGATCAGATCGGCCAGGGCAGAGCCCAATCCGCCGGCCAGACCGCCGTACAGCGGCCCCAGCAAAAATGCCCCCAGCAGCACCATGCCGTCCCCCAGATTGGTATAACCGGCGATGGTGGGGATATGAATGACCAGCGTGGCGACGCAGGTCAGGGCGGCAAACAGGGCAGTGAGGATGAGGGTGTGCAGCTTGTTGTTTTTCATGGTGTCAGACTCCCTTGCGGTTTTCTGCCCTTATCATACCGCATTCTGACCCGATGTGAAGTGCCAATTTATGAAAAGTTTATGGGGCCAGATTTGACGCTGCCCGGGCGTGCCCCGCAACCATCCTTTCTTCAGTATAGCAGAAGCCGCCGGAAAAATCCATAGCGCCGCGCAAAAATGCCCGGAGAAGCATCTCCGGGCAATGAAGGGTTGCATTATTCGGCGTCCTTGTGGAAATGACGGGTGGCCTTGGCCAGCATCTTTTCCATGTTGGGCTTGATGGGGGTGCCGGGGGTGGTGGAGGCGGCATACTGCCAGGGGGCGCTGTGCTCCAGAGGATGCACGGCGATGGGCTCGGGATAGTTGTCGCACTCGGCGGTGATATCATGGGGATAAACCATGTTGTCCGCCAGAGCCAGCTCAGCGCAGATGCTCTTGCCCACATCGCTTTCCATCATGCCGCCCACCCAGCAGCCAACGCCGGCCTGCTGGCAGAGACGGTTGATTTCCAGAGAATTGGACAGGCCGCCCACCCGGGCAGGCTTGATGTTGATAAAGCCGCAGGCACCCAGCTCCAGCGCCTGACGGGCCACAAAGGGATCGGTGATGCTCTCGTCCAGACAGATGGGCGTTTCGATCATCTTTTGCAGCTTGGAATGATCCAGAATGTCCATGGGGCTGAAGGGCTGCTCGATCATGGCCAGATGGAACCTGTCCATCTTGCGGAACACATCCGCCTCGTCGATGGTGTAGGAGGAGTTGCAGTCAATGTGGAACACGCCGTTGGGGAAGGTGGAGCGCACCGCCTGCACCATATCCACATCCCAGCCGTGCATAGCCTTCAGCTTGACACGCTTGGCACCGCTGTCCAGCGCCTCGCCCACCTGAGCAATGAGCTCGTCCAGCGTATCGCACACGCCAAAGCCCGCGCCCTCGTCCACATGGGTATTTTTGCTCTCCGGGCACAGCAGCGTATGCAGAGGAATGCCGCGAATCTCCGCTTCCAGCGTCCACCAGGCCATTTCAATGCCGGACTTGGCAAAGGGATTGCCCTTGATGGTGGACATGGCGGCCATCAGCTGCTGGGGGGTGTCAAACTCCTTGCCCAGCACCATGGGGGTCAGAAAGCGGGAAGCCACCTGAAACAGACCGTCGCCGTATTCATAGCAATAGGTGGGGCCGGGCAGGGGGCTGGCCTCGCTCCAGCCTTCATGGTCGCCGGAGCGCAGACGGGTGAGCAGCACCGCATTGCCCGCATCCGCGCCATAGGCCGTGCGCCAGGGCTTGTGGAAGCGATTTTCCACCAGATAAAGATCAATACTGTCAATTCTCATAGGGATACATCCTTTCTGTTATCCGTGAAATGTTATGAAAGCCGTGTAAAAGGCAGGGCGGACACCCGTACGCCGGACAGGGTCAGACCGGAAGCCGGGCCATCCTCCGGCAGCTGGAACGCTACAAAGCAGCTGCGGGCATATTCCGTCACAAAGCGGCCGCCCTCCACCGGATGCAGGGGCGTTTTGCCCCGGCGCAGCTGCTCCAGATACAGCGTGCCGTCTTCAAAGGTGACGGTATAAACGGCATCCAGCTCGGGGGAAAGATAGCGTCCCACGCAGCGCCGGGCCAGCTCGGGCGAAACGGGGGCATCCTGCGCCTTCGTCAGGGCAACCGTGCCCTCCGGGGAGATATAGCGGGGCCCGTCTTCGCCCAGCAGGAAGTATACTTCCTGTCTGCCCAGCCGATACAGCCGGTTTTCCACCGGTGTCAGCGGAGCCAGACCGTATTTCTGCCGGAGGAACAGCTGCCCCTCCCGCTCTGTGATGACAAAGATGCCGGAGGAAGGCAGGCTGGCATAATAGAAGCCCGCAGCCTCGGAAAGAGACTTCAGCGGCCCGCCGGTGGGCAGAGCCGGGGCCTCCTTTTCAGGCAGCTCCAGCAGAATGCGCACAATGCGCCAGGCAGAATCCTCGGTATAGGTGTTGTCGGTGTTGGACAGGATCACCACATCCACATCCTCCTCCGGCAGACGCAGGGTGATGGAGCGGAAGCCCGCATCCTCTCCCACATGCATGAAATACCGCAGACCCTCCTTCTCGCCGCCCCACAGGCCGCAGCCGTAGGTGGTGGGGGCGTTGTCCTTCAGCTGGGTGGGGGTGCTCATCAGCCGGACGGTCTCCGGAGAGCACACCAGACAGGAACGGTAATTTTCCATCCACCGTGCCAGATCCCGGGCGGTGGTGTTCAGACAGGTGCCGCCGTAAATGCCGTACAGCAGGGGATTGTAATGAAACACCGTGCCGTCATCGGTATAGGAGCAGGCTCTGCCGGGGATGCGCAGCCAGTAGCGGTCACACACCTGCGAATGCTCCATGCCCAGCGGCATCAGGATGCGTTCCCGCAGCAGCTGGGGAAAGGGCTTGCCGGTGACGGCTTCCGCAATGGCAGCCAGCAGGGAAAAGTTGGTGTTGCAGTAGGAAAAACGGCTGCGGGCGGGGAAGTTGACCTCCTTCTGCCGGGCGTTCAGCTTCAGCACAAAATTCTGGGAGGTCAGGTCATCGTTGGAAATGCCCATAAGATCCTGAAGCTCAAAGAGATCCCGCAGACCGGAGCAGTTGGACATGAGATCGTGTACGGTGATGGGGCTGTCCGTGGCCAGATACTGCGGCACATACCGGCGGATATCCCCTTCCAGCTCTACCAGCCCCTCCTGACACAGCAGCAGCACCAGCATAACGGTGAACTGCTTGGAGACGGAGGCGGCATGAAACACCGTCTCCGGGGTGACGGGCACCTGATTTTCCACATCGGCATAGCCGAAGCATTCTTCAAAAACCGTCTGGCCCCCACGCCGCACCAGCACCTGTCCGCCGGGACAGATACCCTGCTGCCAGCGATGGAAAATGGCACGGATGCGGGCCTGCATCTGTTCGTTCATATGATTATTCCTTTTCAGTCTCGTTGTCTTCGCCCGGCTGCGCAATGGGAGCGGGGGTCCTTTTCTTCTTCTGCACCAGCACGGTGACCACCGCAATAGCAGCCACGATCACCACCGCCAGAATGGGCAGCAGCAGGCTGCGCTGGCAATCGGCACCGGCCACCAGCGGCGTTTCCCGCACATTGCCAAACTCATCGGACAGAATCACCCGGCCGATCACATCGCCCTGCCGGACGGCGCTGCCGCTGACCTCCAGCACCAGCTCCGGAGCCAGCTCCTTCTCATCCCGCTCCAGAATGTACAGATCGCTCTGGGCCTGCACGGGAATCCTGCTGCCCAGAATGCCAAAGAGGGAGCATTCCTGCACGGTCTCTCCGGCGGCATAGCCCTTCTTGGAAAACTGGCGGGCATAGGTGAGCAGATTGATGGTCTCGGTATAGTGGCCGTAGACAAACTCCCGTCCGTCCAGCGTGCCGCTGCAACGCATGACCACGCTGTAAAACTCCAGATCGTCCTTTTTCATGCAGGAGGCCAGATTATAGCCGGCGGCAGGGGTGGAGCCGGTTTTGATGCCCAGCACATCCGAGGCAAAGTCGGTCTGATAGGCCTTGTTGCTGCCGGGATTCATCACCCGGTTGGTGGTGGAAAAGGTCATGGGAGTGACACGGGGGCCGGAGGCAGGCAGGGTGCCGCCCTTCAGCTTGACGATGTTCCGGAACACGGGGAACTGCATGGCATACTGGCTCAGGGTCAGCATATCCCGGACGCTGATGTAGGAATCGTCAGACAGGCCGTGGGGATCCTCATAATGGGTCTCCGTCATGCCCAGCTCGGCGGCCTTGTCGTTCATCATCTGAATAAAGCCGGGAATATCGCCGCCGGTGACATAATAGGCCAGGGTGGTGGCGGATTCATTGCCGGAGGGGATCAGCAGATATTTCAGCAGATCCATCACCGTGTGCTGTTCGCCCTCCAGCAGATGGTCGGTGTCCATCCAGTAGCAGTATTCGGGAGAAAGGGCCTCCGCCGGAACGGTGACCATTTCAGTGAGATCCTCCACATTTTCCAGCACCAGCACGGCGGTCATCACCTTGGTCATGCTGGCGGGCGGATTGTGCTTGTCGGGAGCCAGCTCATACAGAATGGTATCCGTCTGGGGCTCGTAAAGAATGGCCATATTGGCGTTGGTCAGGGCAAAGGGCTCCTGGCTCTCCGCCTCGGGAGCTTCTTCGGAGGCACCGTCCGCCGGGGCGCCTTCCGCAAAGCAGGCGCTGATGCACAGAAGCAGGCACAGCAGCAGGGCGCTGATACGCCGAAGGGTCAACAGATGTTTCATGGATGTTCCCCACTTTCAGTCAAGAATAAAATATTGTCAGCAAAATTGCTTACACAGAATCAGTCATCGCCGCGCCGCAGGGCTTCCTCCGCGGCAAAGGTCTCTGCGTCGGCCAGACGGTAGCCCACGCCGATCTCCGCCAGAATATAGCGGGGGGCGTTGTGGTTTTTTTCGATTTTCCGGCGGATGTTGGCGATGTTCACCCGCAGGATGAGGTTGTTGTCCGAGGGCGCATAGGGCCCCCACACGCTGGAGATGATGAAGGAATGGGTCAGCACCCGTCCCGGGGCCCGGGCCAGCAGCTCCACAATGCGATATTCCAGACGGGTGAGATGAATCTCCTCCTGTCCCATGAGCACCCGGCTGTTCTGAAAATCCACCGTCAGGTCGCCCACCGTGTAGCTGGAGGCGGGCATCATCGCTCCGGCGGCACGGTTCATCTGCCGCAGAGCCACCCGGATGCGGGCCAGCAGCTCCGGCGCGCTGAAGGGCTTGTTGATATAATCGTCCGCCCCCAGATCCAGCGCCTGCACCTTTTCCGCTTCCTGCGTCCGGGCAGAGATGATAATCACCGGCCCGGCGAACCACTGGCGCAGGCTGGTGAGCACACTCACCCCGTCCATATCCGGCAATCCCAGATCCAGCAGCACCACATCGGGCACATGGGAGGCCGCCAGCTGAAGGGCACCCTTGCCGGTGACGGTGGAAAACACCTGAAAGTTGTTGGCCTCCAGCAGAGATTTCAGAATATTCGTGATGTAATTGTCGTCCTCCACGATGAGAATAACAGGCTTTTTCATTCCGCTTCCTCCAAAGGCAAAGTAAAGGTAAACACCGCACCGCCGTCCTCCGGGTCATTTTTGCCGGTGATGGTGCCGCCGTGGGCCTGAATGATGGTCTGACAGATGGAAAGACCAATGCCCAGACCGTGGCCGGGAATCTGGTCGCTGCGGTCGATGGGGGTAAAGAGCTCTCCCATAATATCCTGAGACAGACCCACGCCCCAGTCCCGCACGGTAAACACGGCAAAGCTGCCCTCCACGGCGGCATGAATGGCGACCCAGTCGGTGCCGCTGTATTTCGCAGAGTTTTCCACCAGATTCATCAGCACCTGAATAATCAGCGTGGCATCCATGGGAACCATCAGCGGCTCATCCGGGGTGGAAAGACAGAATTGCAGGCTGGGGAAGCGCTTGGTACACCGGGCGGCCACTTCACCGATGATGTCCTCCGCCAGCTCGGGAGATTTCTGCACCGGGGCCGTAACCGAGTTGACCCGGGTGATGGAAAGAAGATTTTCCACCATGTGACACAGACCCTCGGATTCCTCATGAATATTGTTCAGCAGCCGGTCACGCACCTCCGGGGCAATCTGATCCTTCGATTGCAGCAGGGTGGAGCAGGCGCTCATAATGCCAGTGAGGGGCGAACGGATATCGTGGGACATTCCCCGGAGAAAATCTGCCCGCATCCGCTCCCGCTCCCGCTCCAGCAGGGCGTGCTGCTGCCGGTCCGCCAGAATCTGATAGCCGATGGATTTGGCCGCCTGCCGGGTGAGCTCCAGAAACTCGTCCAGCATCCGGGCGTCTACATAATCGCCGTCGCCGTAAAGCAGCGCCAGCACCGCCACCGTCTCATCATCGGATTTTAACGGGAAAAACAGAAAGGGCGACTGCCGCCCGCACTCTTCAAAGCGGCCTGCCGGCTGACCGGTGGCAAAGACCTTCGCTGCCGTGTCATATTCACCTTTATAAAATACCAGACCCGCCGGAGCCCGGCAGGGGGCGTAAACATTGCCCTGCCTGTCCCGCAGGAAAAGCACCGCCGGACGGCTGTAAAGCTCCTCGACCGCCGTTACCACGGTGGAACAGATGGGATCCAGTCCCCGGGCCTGCAGCAGCTCGTTTACCGTGGTTTTATACAGCAGCTGCCGGTCAGCTTCTTCGGTTGAAAAATATTCCTGCTGACGGATGTTGGTAATCATGCTCATGGTCATCAGCACATACATTGCGGTGAGGATCACCAGCGCTGTGCCGTGGGCCAGCGGCGAGGGCAGCACCGGGGCCAGCAGCAGCAGCGTCAGCGTCTCCATCAGGGAGATGCAGGACGCGCCCAGGGCCAGATACCGTTCCCGGGTCAGGGTGGATACAACATAGGCCAGCACCCAGGAGATCAGCAGGCCCAGCTCCGGAATGCCCCAGAATTGCAGGGCGAGCACATTGACCACCGCAGCCAGAATGGCGGCAACGGTGACGATCCGCCGGTTCCGGTTGCGCCAGATCCAGCTGACCAGCTTGCGCAGCCGATTCAGCATACAAAGCTCCCCCTTCCCGCAGAAATACTCAAGCATATTATAATTCGGCGGCGTTAAAAAAGAAACACCCTGGCGTTAAGAAAATGTTAGGAATTGCCTTCGGCCCTTGCGTGAGACAGGGGAAAAGGTTTATAATCTGTTCAAAATTATACTTCGGTTATCAGGCACCCGAGGTGTAAGTTGTGCCAAAACAAAAATTAGGAGGCAAAAACATGAAGAACAAGAACCTGAAGGTTCTGGCTCTGCTGCTCTGCATCGTCATGATGGTGTCTCTGCTGGCCGGTTGCGGCGGCGACAACAACGCCAACAATGACCAGCCCAGCAGCAACGGCGGCCAGACCCCCAACACTGATGGCGGCAATACCGCCGAAGAAGGCCATCCCAAGAACAGCGATGGCAGCTACAAGCTGGTTTACAATCTGGACACCACCAGCGGCGACAACTCTCAGCTGGAGACCAAGTTCACCAGTGAGACTGCCCGCGTGGCCGACAGAACCGAGCTGACCTATCTGTTCAGCGATGAAATCGTGAACTGGAACTATCTGGTCACCTCCTCTACCACTCCCGCCATGTACATTGATACTCTGGTGGAATATGACAACTACGGCATCTGCCAGCCCTGTCTGGCTGAGAGCTGGGAGCGTTCCGATGACGGCCTGGTCTGGACCTTCCACATCCGTGAGGGCATGGAGTGGCTGACCTACGATCTGAAGCCCTATGCTCCCATCACCGCCCATGACTGGGTCACCTCCTGCGAATACATCCTGGATCCCGCCAACGGCTCTCTGCTGGCTGACATGATGTACATCCTGGTGGGTGCTGAGGAGTACTACACCGCCATGATCAATGGAGAGGCTGCGGACTTCACCAAGGTTGGCGTCAAGGCTCTGGACGATTACACTCTGGAGTACACCCTGACCAGCCCCGCTCCCTACTTCCTGTCTTCTCTGACCTACAACAACTTCTTCCCCGCCAACAAGGCTTACATGGAAGAAATGGGCGATCAGTTCCTCACCGATAACGAGACCCGCCTCTACTGCGGCGAGTATGTTATGACCGAGTATGAGCCCGCTTCTGTCATCGTGGCTGACCTGAACCCCGTCTATTGGGATCTGGAGAATATGCACATCACCCGCATCACCCAGATCTTCAACGCCGAGGCCGGCAGCGTGGAGCCCGAAATGTTCCTGCGCGGCGAAGTGGACTCCTGCGATGTGCCCTCTGACCAGCTGGATGAGTGGCTGAACGATCCTGCCAAGTTCGACATGATCCGTCCCTGCCGTCCCTCCTACTGGACCTATCTGTACTACTTCAACTTCTGGCCCAACTTTGACGAGAAGTATGAGCCCGATAACTGGAAGCTGGCCGTCAACAATGTGAACTTCCGTAAGTCCATCATGCACGCCTTTGACAAGGTCTCCATGATCCAGATCGCGGACCCCTACAATGCTGAGGCTCATGTGCAGAACACCATGGTCTGCCACGACTTCCTTTCTGCCGACGGTAAGGACTACACCGAAATGGGTGGCCTGGGCGAGTTCGCCGCTTCCGAGACCTACAATGTGGAGCTGGCCAACGAGTACAAGGCCAAGGCCATCGAGGAGCTGACCGCCGCCGGCGCTCACTTCCCCGTGATCGTCTATGTCCCCTACGACACCGAGTGGACTGCTGATACCCAGCGCGTCCAGCTGCTGGAGCAGTTCCTGGAGCGCAACCTGGGCACCGACTACATTGATGTGGTTCTGGAAGGCTATCCCGATGACGGTTATACCGAGGCTGTTCTCCGTTCCGGTAACTACTGCCTGAACTACAACAGCTGGTATCCCGACTATCAGGATCCTCTGACCAACACCGACCCCTTCACCGCCTTTGGTTCCAACCGCCGCAACTGGATCTTCATGGCCGACGGCATGGCTCAGGTGTCCGATACTTATGTTGAGGGCTCCATCGAGGCCAAGGACGGCAAGTTCTACTACGACATCGTTTACGATAAGATGATCGACGAAGCCGCTGCCGAAGTGGTGGATATCGCCAAGCGTTACGAGATGTTCGCCGAGGCCGAAAACTGGCTGGTCAACGAGCAGTGCCTGGTGATCCCCTATATGCGCGGCGGTACGGGCTACATGGGCTCCACGCTGATGCCCTTCGAGTCCCAGTATGCTGCCTTCGGTGCATCCGATGGCCGTTATAAGTACCAGTACATCTACACCGACGGTCTGAATACCGATGAGTATTACGCCGGTCTGGAGATCTGGGAGCAGGAGCGTGCCGAGGCTCTGGCCGCTCTGGAAGCTGCCGGCAAGATTCAGGGCGTGGATTACTAATTCGCACTCTGACGCGCGACAAGCACTGAAACCGTAAAATGAAAAGGGGCCGCGCCGCCAATGCGGCGCGGCTCCCGCTTTCTTCCCCGGGCCTGTGGCCCGCCCAATCTGCATTGTGAGGTACACGAAATTGGAAATCATCAAATATATTCTGGGACGACTCGGCCGGTCGCTGATCTCCCTGTTTCTGGTGATTGTCATCGTCTTCCTGCTGATGCGCCTGATGCCGGTGGATACCTACTTCGGCGACCGCGCGGACAAGATGGACGATCTCACCAAACAGGCGGTTCTGGCAAAATACGGTCTGGACAAGCCAGTTCTGGTTCAGCTGTGGAACTATCTGGTAGACCTGGTGCATCTGGACTTTGGAACATCCATTACCTACTTCGCGGGTAAGTCCGTCTGGACGGTTATTGCCCCGAAAATCGGCCCCTCCTTCCGGTTGGGCATTCTGTCACTGGCGGTTTCGCTGACGCTGGGTATCGCGCTGGGCCTGCTGATGGTGCGGCGCTATGGCAAGCTGGCGGACACGCTGGGCAACATCTACATCATGATTATTCAGGCACTGCCCTCCATGGTCATCCTGCTGTTCCTGCAATATTTCGGAACAAAGGTGCTGCATATCAGTATGCTTTGGAAGGCAAACTCCGCAATCACCTATATCCTGCCGGTCATCTCCATGTCGCTGGGCGGCATCGCCTCCAACGCCATGTGGATTCGCCGCTATATGATGGACCAGATCAACTCTGACTATGTAAAGCTGGCCCGGGCCAAGGGCCTTTCCGAAAAGAAGATCATGAGCAAGCATGTGCTGCGCAACGCCTTCGCGCCCTTCGCGCAGATTCTGCCCTCTTCCCTGATCTTCACCATTTCCGGCTCCCTCTATGTGGAATCTCTGTATTCCATCCCCGGCATGGGCGGTCTGCTCATTAAGGCCATTCAGGCACAGGATAACCCGCTGGTGCAGACGATGGTTCTGTTCTATGCGGTGCTCAGCGTGGTGAGCCTGCTGCTGGGCGACCTTGCCATGATGGTCTGTGACCCCCGTATTACGCTGACCAAGAGAGGAGGCGGCCGATAATGTCCAAGCCTATGAAAGAAATCAACCAGATGAGCGAGCAGGAGCTGTTCAGCTTTGTGACCTTTAACAAAGAGGCCTCCGAATCCGTCGCTTATTCCGGCTACTCTTATTGGGGCAGCACCTTCAAGCTGTTCCTGAAATCCCATCTTACCCGCGTCATCCTGATCTTTCTGGCCGCGCTGCTGCTGTTTACCTTTATTCAGCCCATCCTGCCCGGACAGAAGGATCCCACGGAGATCTTCCTGGATCCCGCCACTGGCCACCAGTACCGTAATGTCCGCCCGGGCAAGGAGTTCTGGTTCGGCACCAACATCATCGGTCAGGACCTGTGGGCCCGTATCTGGAGCGGTACCCGTACCTCTCTGTTCATCGCCGTGGTGTCCGTGCTGATTACCACCACGCTGGGCATCGTCATCGGCGCTCTGTGGGGCTATGTGCGCATTCTGGATCCGCTGATTACGGAAATCTACAATGTGATCAACAATGTGCCCACCACCATTCTCCAGACCCTGCTGGCCTATGTGCTGCGGCCCGGCCTGAAAACCATCATCATCTGTATGTGTATGACCGGCTGGGTAGGCACGGCAAAATGGATTCGTAACCTGATTATCATCATCCGTGACCGGGAATACAATCTGGCTTCCCGCTGCCTGGGCACTCCCGTGCATCGGGTCATCACCAAAAACCTGCTGCCCCAGGTGGTTTCCGTGGTCATGATGGATATGGCACTGTCCATCCCCGGCGTTATCGGCTCCGAAGTGTGGCTGACCTACATCGGTCTGGGCCTGCCTGTGGACACCCCGTCGCTGGGCAATCTGGTGGATGAGGGCCGAAGGGTCATGATGAACCCCAGTCAGATGTACCAGCTGATTTTCCCGGCGCTAATTGTGGGCGCCGTGACCATCTGCTTCTATGTGCTGGGCAATAAGTTCGCGGATGCTTCCGACCCGCGCAACCATGTGTAAGGAGGTCAGGCAGCTATGGAACAGCAAATTCAGAACAATAATCCCAATGCAAACGATGTGATCCTTTCTGTTAAGGATCTGGTTGTCAAGTTCTCCATGCGTGGACAGGAGCTGACTGCTCTGCGGGGCGTCAGCCTGGACCTGCATCGCGGCGAAAGTCTGGCCATCGTGGGCGAATCCGGCTCCGGTAAGTCCGTGTTCTGCAAATCCTTCATCGGTATGCTGGACAAGAACGGCTGGATCGAATCCGGCGAAATCTGGTACAACGGCGTGAATGTGGCCGAGTATAAGGACAATGACGACTGGGTGAAGATTCGCGGCAAGGAAATCGCCATCGTCTTCCAGGACCCCATGACCGCTCTGGATCCCCTCCAGACCATCGGCACCCAGATTCGGGAAGCTCTCGAGCTGCATCAGGGCCTGCGTGGCGCCGCCGCTCAGGAGCGTGTCATTGAGATCCTCAACGATGTGGGCATTCTGGAGCCGGAAAAGCGTGTGAAGGAATATCCCCATGAGTTCTCCGGCGGTATGCGGCAGCGTGTGGTCATCGCCATCGCCATCGCCTGCAACCCCAAGATTCTGGTGTGCGACGAGCCCACCACCGCACTGGATGTGACCATTCAGGCGCAGATTCTTTCTCTGCTGAGAAAGCTGCAATCCAAGTATCATCTCACCATCATCTATATCACCCACGACCTGGGCGTGGTGGCCAATGTGGCAGACCGTGTGGCTGTGATGTACGCCGGCGATATCGTGGAGATCGGCACCTGCGAAGAGGTTTTCTATGAGCCCAAGCATCCCTATACCTGGGCCCTGCTGTCCTCTCTGCCCCAGCTGGGCATCAAGGGTGAGCCTCTGTTCTCCATCGAAGGTACGCCGCCCAACCTGTATACGGAGATTCGGGGCGATGCCTTTGCACCCCGCAACCGGTATGCCATGGAGATCGACCTGCTGGAGCGGCCCCCCTATTTCGAGGTCTCTCCCACCCACAAGGCCCGCACCTGGCTGCTGGATCCCCGTGCCCCCAAGGTGGAGCCCCCCAATACCTCCATCGCCAAGGCCCGGGAAGCCAACAAGCACCGTCATGCCGCCACCCGGAAGGACTTTACCGAGAAGCTCATCGAGGTGAAGAACCTGTCCGTGCAGTTCGGCTCCAAGCGCAAGCCCTTTGTGGCTGTGAAGGGCGTGTCCTTCGACATCTATAAGGGTGAAACCTTCGGTCTGGTAGGTGAATCTGGCTCCGGCAAGACCACCATCGGCCGTGCCATCATCCGCATCAATCCCGCCGCCAGCGGCGAGATCCTGTACAAGGGTCAGCGCATCAGCGGCAAGATCAGCCCCGAGCTGGATAAGCAGGTGACCCAGCAGATTCAGATGATCTTCCAGGATCCCATGGCCTCTCTGAACGAGCGTGCCAAGGTGGATTATATCGTCTCCGAGGGCCTCATCAACATCCATCCCGAGCTGAGCAAGGAAGAACGCAGCAAGCGCGTAGCCCAGATTCTGTCGGATGTGGGTCTGCTGCCCGAGTTTGCCAGCCGCTTCCCCCACGAGTTCTCCGGCGGCCAGCGGCAGCGTATCGGCGTGGCCCGCTCCCTGATTATGGAGCCTGAGTTCATCATCGCCGACGAGCCCATCTCCGCACTGGATGTGTCCATCCGTGCCCAGGTGCTGAACCTGCTGTCTGCCATGCAGCAGCAGCGTGGTCTGACCTATCTGTTCATCTCCCACGACCTGTCTGTGATGCGCTTTATCGCCGACCGGATTGCGGTCATTCACAAGGGCGTTATTGTGGAGCTGGCGGATACGGAGGAGCTGTTTGAATATCCCCTCCATCCCTACACCCGTGCCCTGCTGTCTGCCATTCCCCAGCCCGATCCCCGGGAGGAGAAGAACAAGCAGCTGGAGGTCTATGATCCCTCCATCCACAATTACACGGAGGATAAGCCCTTCTGGAAGGAGATCCGTCCCCGTCACTTCATCACCTGCAACCAGTATGAGCTGGAGCAGTATGAAAAGCAGCTGGCGGAGCGGGAAGCCCAGGGCAACTGAGTTTACACAACGATTGCACGATCGTATTTCCTTTTTCATTCCCGTCAAAGGGGCCGTCTGGGAGCACATCCCGACGGCCTCTTTTCTTTGAAAAAACGCAAAAAAAGAAACGGCGAAGGCACAGCGGAAATGCCTTCGCCGTTTTTTTGAGAGAAAGACCAGTCTCCTTCCCTCGGGTGCCTTCGAGGAGGGGGCCTCGGAGGTTATGTCCATTTTAACAAAGCAAATGACCTGTGTCAATAGCGCTGCGCTGTTTTCGCAAGGTTTATCGCCGGTGCGCATACCTATAAAATGGGAAAGGGAGGGATGCGCATGAAAAAGGAATACAAGGCGCTTTACGAAAAGTTCGGGCTGAATGTGGTGTATTATCGGAAACGGAAAAAGCTGACCCAGCTCCAGCTGGCCGAGCTGGCGGACATTGACCGCAGCCACATCAGCGCCATCGAGCTGGGCAATGTGGGCGTGTCCTTTGATTTGATCTTCCGTTTGTGCGAGGTACTGGAGATTCAGCCGAAGGACCTGTTCGATTTTCGGGATTGACCCGTGAAAAAAGCTCCGGCAGCCAAAGTCAGGCTTGCCGGAGCAATGCTTTTTTCGGAATTATTCCTTCCACCATTCCTGGGGATCGGTCTGGGACGGGTTGTTCCAGCCGGACGCATCGCCGGAGCCGTCGTCCGCACAGGTCACAGGCGGCTGCCAGCCGATGAGGCTGTTGTAATAATTGGCATAAGTCAGGCTCATGTAGGGCTGGAGCCAGATGTTCAGCAGATTGAAGGTGAACACAGACAGCAGCGACCAGCCGAAGAAGGACAGCTGCATCACAAAATATTCCCACTTGTGGCCACGCATCAGCGCCTTGCTGCGGCGGATGGCTTCCATGGGGGACAGGGTGGGATCATCCAGCATCAGGTTGATGGCCTGGCTGTAGGCCAGCGAGGCGATAATGCCCGGAATCACCAGCAGGCAGCTCCACAGCATAATGAACAATCCCATCAAAAGCTCCAGCACAAAGAAGCGCCAGAACTGGGAGAAGCAGCTGAACAGATCGGCGGTGGAACATTCCTCTTCCCGGGAGGCTTTCAGGCAATAGCGGGCATAGCCGATGGAAAGAATGGTGAGGAACAGCTGCAACAGCAGCGCCACCAGAGAAAGTGCCGCGCCCCGGCCTGCGGCGGAGACGAGCATATTTTCCAGATATTCGTCATAATTGCCGGAGGCAATCAGCGCCCAGACATTGCCGGTGGCGCTGCCCTGCACCAGTGTGGGCAGATATTGCAGCACCAGAAACAGCAGGGTGACAAGATAGATCTTCGGAGAAAGGCGGGACATGGTGGTTTTCGCGTCCTGCTTCAGGGCCGGACGCTCATAGGGCTGACGCGGTTGAAACATGAGAATGGCTCCTTTCAAAATCGTTCTTGCGGGGGAAATTACAATAAAGGTGTGGTACTCGCAGTCGGCCTGCTCAGAGGGAGCCAAGAACGAAGGACGAAAGTACAATCCCTCAGACGGCTTCGCCGCCAGCTCCCTTTACACAAGGGAGCCTTTGGATATTTGCGGAAGCAAGCTGCCTTTGCCGGCGCCTCCCCTGTGCAAGGGGAGGTGGTTGAGCGCAGCGAAACCGGAAGGGTTGTAACAGCGTCCCGCTTGTGCAGAGGCGCTTGCTGCGCCTATGGACGGCGGCAGCTGGTTTTTATTTCGCCCATTCGCCGGTGGCGGAGCATTTCAAATAGGCGTTGATAAACCCATCCAGATCGCCGTTTCCCCACAAAACAGGTTTTGCGGGGGCCCCTTCAAATTCAACCGCCTCGGTCGCCCCGCTTCCGGGGCTTCCTGCGGCATGACGCCGACACTCGTCGGCGAGGCGCTTGCTGCGCCTATGGACGGCGGCAGCTGGTTTTTATTTTGCCCATTCGCCGGTGGCGGAGCATTTCAGATAAGCGTTGATAAACCCATCGAGGTCGCCGTCCATGACAGCGCCGATGTTGCCGTTTTCAAAGCCGGTGCGGTGATCCTTCACCAGCGTATAGGGCATGAACACATAGGAGCGAATCTGGCTGCCCCATTCGATCTTCATCTGCACACCCTTGATATCCTCGATTTTGTCCAGATGCTCCCGCTGCTTGATCTCCATCAGACGGGATTTCAGCATCTTCATGGCGGTGGCACGGTTCTGAATCTGGCTCCGCTCGGTCTGGCAGGCAACCACCACGCCGGAGGGAATGTGGGTAATGCGGATGGCGGATTCCGTCTTGTTCACATGCTGTCCGCCCGCACCGGAGGAACGGTAGGTATCCACCTTCAGATCCTCGGGACGAATGTCAATGTCCACATCGTCGGGCATTTCGGGCATGACCTCCAGTGCGGCAAAGCTGGTCTGGCGGCGGCCGGAGGCGTCAAAGGGAGACACCCGCACCAGCCGGTGAACGCCGTGCTCGCTCTTCAGATAGCCATAGGCATTTTCGCCCTCGATGAGCATTTCCGCACTCTTCAGGCCTGCGTCTTCGCCGTCCAGCTCGTCCAGCATTTTCCAGCGGAAGCCCTTGGAATCGGCCCAGTGCTGATACATCCGCACCAGCATCTGCGTCCAGTCCATGGCCTCCGTACCGCCGGCACCGGCGTGGAAGCTGAGAATGGCATTGTTGCCGTCATATTCGCCGGAAAGCAGCGTGGTCAGCGTCTGACGCTCCAGCTCGGCCTCCGTGCGCTTAAAGCCCTCCTGCACCTCGGGAAAGAGGCTCTCGTCCTCCATCTCCTCGGCCATTTCAATGGTGGTGACCACATCCTCAAACATGGTCACAAGGCTGCTGAAACCGGCGGCCTTGTCCTTCAGCTGCTTGATGCGCTGGAGCACCTTCTGGCTGTTGGCGGGATCGTCCCAAAAGGCAGGCTCCGCCGACTGCTTTTCCAGTGCGGAAATCTCCTCCTGCCCCTTGTCCAGATCCAGCGCCTGACGCAGATCATCCAGTTTGGGCTTCATATTGTTCAGTTTGAAACGAATATCATCATAAATAAGCATTGCAAATCCCTCCACTATGCAGTATATCATACCGATTCCCCAGACGCAAGGGCGAAAGGGCAAGAATCCGGGAATATCTCCGGAAAAGCCTCAGTTGGCGGGAGAAAGAATGCCCAGCGCCAGCTTTGCCCGCAGCACCCGCAGACAGGCCTGCCGCAGACTGTCCCATTCCAGCGTTCCGGCCTCCAGCGCGGCCTGTACGGCGGAAATGTCCCCTACGGGGTCAGAGGTCACCACCATGTCATTTCCCGCCAGCAGCGCCAGCACAGCGGCAGAGCCGTCGTCGGTATATTGCCGCACTGCATCCATGGCCAGATCGTCTGTGAGAATCAGCCCGGAAAAGCCCAGCTCCTCCCGCAGCACCCGGTGAACCTCCGGAGAAAGAGAAGCAGGAAGGGCCGCATCCATACATTCTACAATATTGTGGCTGACCAGCACCGCAGTGGCGCCCGCCTGAATCCCCGCCTGAAAGGGGAGAAAATCGCAGCTGTCAAAATCCGCCCGGGGGCGGCTGTCGGTAATCACATCGGTGTGGGTGTCGCCGTTGCTGCCATAGCCGGGAAAATGCTTCAGCACAGAGCCCATCCCCGCCCCCTGCATTTCCTCCACCACAGCGGCGGTATAGGCGGCAGTTTCCTCGGCCCCCTGTCCCAGTGAACGGGCATAGATAAAGTCGCCGCTGTCCGTGGACACATCCGCCACCGGGGCAAAATTGATGTTGATGCCCAGCTCCAGCAGCCCACGGCTTTTGTCCGCCGCATCCTGCCGCAGAGCCTCCAGCCCGCCCTGACGGTAGAGCTTTTGGGGAGAGGCGAATTTTTGGGAAAACAGATGGGGATTCTGACTGGCCCGGCAAACCGTGCCGCCCTCTTCATCCGTGCCGAAAAAAGGAGGGATCACTGCTGCCGCCCGGTCGGTTTCCAGCTGCCGCAAAAAGGCATCCCGGGTGAGCCATTCTCCCAAGCCGTCCTGATAGTCCCGTCGAAACAGCAGATAGCCGCCCAGCTGATACTCCGCCATCACAGCGGCAGCATCGGAGGCGGGACGGCGGGCAAAAAACAGCTGGCCCAGCACCTGTTCCTCTGTGAGCGTCTCCAGAATGGCCCGGGCCTGTGCGGTGAGGGCATCCTCCGGCGCTTCCGGATCCTCCGGCAGCTGAGGCTCCTCCGGGAGAACAGGCTCGGGAAGGACGGGCACTTCCGGCGTTTCCGGCTCCTGAGAGGCGGAAGGGATCTCCGGCGTGAGCAGTGAAGGCTCCGTGCTGTCCTCCACACCGCAGCCGCCGAGACAGAGCACCAGTGCCAGCACACAGGACAAAAGGGCAACAGCGTGTTTCATAAAAATAAAAAGCTCCTTTTCAGAAAATGAAATCGGGCGAGAGGAGTGCCAAGGGCGGGTGCTTGCGCAGAGGGAAGCCCCGCGGCGACTGAGCGGGCGTTAGGGGTGGTGCAGGAGGGGGG
>CAZIPA010000037.1:0-18797 GCA_964541085.1 uncultured Oscillospiraceae bacterium
AGCAGATTGATAGCACTTTTCAAAACCGTGTTTATCGGGTTTACACCCAAGGTAACCACTGGCTTGCAGGTGCAGAAAACTTTATTCTAAATATGACAAAGGTCTTACCGATTTTTTGACAGTCGGTAAGACCTTTTCTTTTTATCTCATTTGTCCTCTTTCGGCGCATCCACCATAAGTGAACGCTCTTTCGGTTCTGCTTTTGATAACATCTAAGGGTGCACCAGCGTGATGTGAGCGAATCCTTTCTGCCTTTTTCTAAACCTCAATTCGAGTAAACTATTATTGCGTTATTCTTCGTCACTTTCACTATCGTCTTCAAAGTCTCCGAGAGGAACCGTTAAACTCCCTTTGCTTCTATTGCACCATTTGTGCAGAAGCTGTGCATTTTCGATTTCTGTCGGTCCCCCGCGGTCGTAGGGGATAATATGGTCAATCTCACAATCGTCAATAGACAAAATTTGATTGCCACAGTAGCTACATATATATCCTGAATGAAATAATTGGTCCTTAATTGATGAATCGAAGAGCCTCTTACCATAAGCCGTACTGTCTGAAGCGGTTATCCTGTTCATAATGTGCATTACGGCATCAATTCTGTTTCGAATTCTCATTCCAGCATTCGTTCCAACATATACCCAACTCTGATACTCGGTATTATTCTGCTTCAAAGCGTTTATCTCGTTTCGAATTTCATCCGCGTGTTTCATGATGGCTCGCTTCTGGAAGAAAGAAAATGGGATAATGATAGAGTCATATACGGCCCCATTAAACTTCCGACGATGATCATTGGAAAAAGAAAAGAAGGCATCGTCACCCATAACCGTTTTAACTAATTCGATTAAACTATTATATTGATTTTTTGCGGCTCGAATTTGCTCCTCCGTGTCGTTTTGATGCTTTTGCATATATTCATTCATCATGATTTTGTAGGTTCCCTTGAGCTGCATATAATTTCGCAGCGTGAAGAACCGCAAAATTCTCTCTTCATATGCAAACCGCTTATTGTCATCATGAAAAAGCAGCTTCAATGTCGGGTTTGTTGCTGCAATATCTTTAAGCATATCATTGAAACTGCCGCGGTAAATACAGTTTCGAACCTCTTGGTCTTTTAACTTTACCGCCCCAAGGTTTAAACGAGAAAAAATCTCGTATTTTAAATCCTCAGAGCCTTTTTCAATGCATACAGCTGAAATTGTCTGTATTTTTAGCCGCCGCTGAGTCGTCTTATCTAATTCTTTATAAAACAAACCGTTTAAGTTCGACAATGTTGTTAATCCAACTAACGCAAATTCATTTTTCAAATACTTAACAAAAGATGTTATCCTTTGCTGACCGTCTATAACAGAATATATTCCCTCGTCTTCTTCTGCCAAGTAAATGATAGGGATAGGAATTCCGATCAAAATAGATTCAATGAGCTTTGAGGCGTGTTTGGTATCGTAAACATATCTCCGCTGATAATCTGGATCAGTAATGATATCGTTGGCATCAACGAGATTCTGTAATTCTTGCAGGGAGAAGTTTAATTGCCGTGTATGTACGGAAAATGCGGGGTATTATCGCTACACATTAGCGCAACCTCCTAAACGATGCTTTATTTTATTAATTATATCACAAACTTGGCAAAAAGTCGACATTTTCCATTTTAATTTATTGGGGCTTGATTATCACCAGCATTTATTTAAGCCCTATCCATCATTTGGTCTCCGCAAATGATGCCGTTCCGTACAAAGCTGGAGCGCCGGGGACAGCGTTCCCGATGAGCTGCTGAGTACCATCGACCTCATCGCCGTCACTATGCAGGGACTGATAATGAAAGCAATATAAATAATCTGAGTCAAATCCCATAAGCAAAACTGTTTAGAATTTTTCTAAAGGGAGCGAGTGGGAATAAACTCATTTCACCTTTCGCATCCCGAAAGCCCTTGGAAACACTGGCTTTCGATAATCGCGTGGGAAGTCCAAACAGAAACGCCCGTACCGGCCGGTACGGGCATCTTTGTTCCATTGTCCTGGGCTTCTTCGCCTCAGTCTTCGGGCTTTGCCGGCTTGTCCGCAAAGGTGTGATAGGTGATGCGGATGCAGGCGTTTTCGTCAAACCATTCCCCTTTGGCAAACTGGGTCTGGCCGTTGATGGAGATGACGGCGACACTGCCGTTTTTCGTCAGCAGCCCACGCCTGGCCTTTTGTTGCTCCTCCAGCCCCAGCCGGGTAAAACCGGCGGCCTGCAATTCCTCCGCCACTTCTTCAAAGGTGCGCCCCAGATAGTACCGGGAGGAATTGGGCACCCGCAGTTGGCCCGGGTGGGCGGCGGCGATCTCCTCAGGGGTTTCGGGACCATAATATTCCAGCACAATGTCCGAATCTACGGGATACCATTCACACATGGCGAAGCCATCCTTCCCGTTGATGCGGACGTTCAGCACCTGACCTTCCCGGACCATCAGGCCCTTTTGCGTGAGCTTGACGGAGCGGATATGGGTGAAGCCCAGCGCCGAAAGGGCCGACTGGACTTCCTCCAGCGGCTTGCCCACATAATGCCGGGACGCCTCGGGCATGGGAATCTCCTGCAAACAGGCGGTCAGCGCTGAGTCGCCGGAGCCGGAGCCGCTGCGGGCAAAGGCGACCAGCTTTTCATACCGTGGATTTTTCGCCCACTGGGCACACTCATAGGCCCTTACGGCATTCAGGGGATGATCCATCTGCCGGAGCAGATAAAACTCCAGCGTTTTGTTCCACTTGGAATCACGGATCATTTCCTGATATTCCAGCGCCTGCCGCATAAACTCGTCCACATTGGCCTCGGCAAGAATATCCTTGTCCAGACCGGCAAAGCGCATACACATTTCCACCACTTTATCCGGCGTGCCGTCACAAATGGAAGCCGCGCGGTCGGCCGACAGCTCGCTGCACCGCATCCAGTAGGAAAAGGCCACCTGAATGGGCAGCAGAGCCAGATCACTCAGCCCCAGAGAACCGGCGGCCTCACTGAGAATGATGCGGCCCATAGTGGTATACAGACTGTGATGACAGGCAATATGACCGCATTCGTGGGCCAACACCGTGGGAATCAGCGACTCCGGCATGGTCTCCAGCAGGCCAGAGGTCATCACAATAAAGGGATGGGTGTCGCCCGCGGTATAGGCGTTGGGCGCTACATCCAGCTTCAGATACAGCTCCGGAACCGCAATGCCCAGCTTTTCGCAGATGGGCGGCAGCATGGCATAATAGCCGGGCAGCTGCTTTTCGCTGATGCGCAGGTTGGTGGACATATTTTCAATGTGAAACTGCTTTTCGCTCCAGACATTCAGAAACGCCCGGAACAGCTGGGTAAAGCCCGGGATGGCTTGCAGCGTTTGCAGTGCGGCACGATCGGAATCGTGCAGGTAAAAACGGGGATTCATTCTGGCGGCCTCCTTTGCTGCCGGGGGAGGGGCGGCATCCCGGTGGATGCTTCCGGCCTCCTGCATAAAAGCAGCAGCTTTATTCTACTGCTTTTTTCGCAAAAAGGAAAGCGATTCTGGCAAAAAATCCCCGCATAACAAAAATGGCAGGGAAAAAGCTTTCCCTGCCGTCCGATTACAGCGATTCGTAGAAGGTCACGGCCCGGGCCAGGTCGTCCTGATCGGGATGACCCTTGGCGATGCCGCCGATGAGCTTGAAGGGGCCGAAGGTGTTGAAGCCAAAGCATCCAAACTCTCCCAGAATCCGGGCGTTGTGTTTGGCAACCGCCCCACGGATGGCGTCGGTATAGCCCTTCTTTTCCGCACCGTAGGTGTACAGGAAAAAGGTCTCCTTTCCGCCGGGCAGATACTTCTCCGCATACTGGAGCAGCGTCTTGTGAAACTTGGAATAGTAGATGCCGGAGGCAAAGCCGATGCGGTCATAGGCGGACAGATCGGGGGTGGGGTTGTACGTCACATCCAGCAGCGTGACCTCATGCTTCTGCGCGATGGCATCCAGCAGCTTTTTCGTGTTGCCGTGATGATGGGAATAATAAACGATTGCGGTTTTCATAGTGTGCCTCCTTGACAAATGTCGGTATGAAAATTATACTATGTATTGGAAACGGGCACAAGTACGCAGAAAAAACATACATAGTACATTTCACCATACCGGAGGGCGTTATGAAACAGGATCTGAATGCGGAAGAATATCTCCAGCGGGTGATGACCGCAGAGGTGCGGGACAACTGCCCCATGCGCAGAACGCTGGAGCTGCTCAGCGGAAAATGGCGGACGCACATTATTTATGCCCTCTGCAAACAGCCCAGCTGCCGCTTTGGCCAGCTGAAAAAGGCCGTTCCCCGGATCACCAACACCATGCTCACCAGCACCCTGCGGGATCTGGAAAAGCTGGGAATCGTCCATCGGGAACAGTTCAACGAGATTCCGCCCCGGGTGGAATATTCCCTTACGGAAAAGGGCAGGGCGCTGCTGCCGGTGTTTACCGAGCTGGCCCGGTGGGGAGAAAATCATCTGGGGCCGGAGGAATGAGCGGATTCGCCGCTTTCCTCTTGACAGCGGAGGAAATCTGTGTATAATGGAATTATCGTTACAGAATATATGTCGCAGAAAATACAGCGCAAAGGAGAGGTATCATGCCGCCGAAACCCAAGTGTACAAGAGAAGAGATTACCAACGCCGCTCTGGGAATTGTGTCCCGGGGAGGACTGGATGCCCTGACGGCAAAGGCTCTGGGCCGGGCCGTCAATTCTTCCGCCACACCGATTTTCACCCTGTTTGATTCCATGCAGGAGGTCATCGGCACCGTGCGGGAGGCCGCCATGGCACGGTTTGAATCCTACGCCCACAAGGCGGGGAAGGATATCCCCCTGTTCAAGCAGGTGGGGATGCAGATGATCCTGTTTGCCAAGGAGGAGCCCCAGCTGTATCGCCTGATTTTCATGAGCGAAAACCCGGAGGTCACCTCCTTTGAAGAAGTTCTTGCCCGTCTGGGCACCGTCGCGGAGGAATGTCTGACGGCTATCCAGCGGGATTACGGCCTGTCTGCGGAGGCGGCGATGGAGCTGTTCCGGCATTCCTGGATCCATACCTTCGGCATCGGCACCCTGTGCGCCACGGGAATGTGCGATTTTTCCATGGAGGAAATTTCCCGGATGCTGACCCAGGACTTCACCGCCATGATGCTGCTGCTGAAGAACGGCGAAGAGGACCGGCACTGAATCGCGTTACAGAAATCTTTGCCCACGGGCAGGAAATATAAATATTTGAAGGAGATTGCTTTTTGAAAAAGACAATCGGTGCAAAGGAGATTGCGGCGTAACCGGGAGGCTGCGCAATTCAATCTTCACGCAACCCTCCCGGAGGTTCGGTCAACCATTTCAGGAGGAAAAACAATGAAAAAACAGGACTGCAGCATTCGTTTGGAACGAAAAGAAGAACGGCACACCGTGGAGGCGCTGGTGCGGGAGACCTTTTGGAATGTCTACCGGCCCGGCTGTCTGGAGCATTATGTGCTGCATCAGATGCGGGAGCATCCGGATTTTCTGCCGGAGCTGAACTTTGTTCTGGAAAAGGACGGTGGGATCATCGGGCAGAATGTCTTTGTGCGGGCTGCCATTGCGGCGGACGACGGAAGACGGCTTCCCATCGGCTCCATGGGCCCCCTTTCCATTGCGCCGGAATATCAGGGACAGGGCTATGGAAGGCTGCTGCTGGATGCCACGCTGGAGCGGGCTCGGGCGGCCGGTCTGGGCGCACTTTGCTTTGAAGGCGACATCGGCTTTTACGGCGGGAGCGGCTTTACCTTTGCCAGCCGGTTCGGCATTCGCTATCCCGATCTGCCGGAGGGCGCAGACGCATCCTTCTTCCTGTGCAGGGAGCTGGAGCCGGGCTATCTCCGGAATGTCACCGGTGTGTATGTGCCCTCGAGCTGCTATCAGGTGGACGAGGACGCGGCGGAGGTCTTTGACCGGCGCTTTCCCGCCCGGGAAAAACAGCAAAAGGAAGGTCAGATTTTCTAACTGAACGACAAGACAGGCGGCGGGGCAGACGGCCTTTGCCGCCTGTTTTTTGTTTTGCAGAGAAAAATTCACAGGGCGTTCATTTTCTCCCGGTTGCATCCTCGGGGGTGCTGTGCTACAATAGTCCAAAACATTTACCAAATGGAAGGAAGCGAAACCATGGCGGAGCACATCGGCGGTGCGCTGGATCGGGAACTCATGGGATTTTTCCGGACGATGCAGTCCATGGATACCCTGTATGAGGAATATGCCCGGAAAAACGGGCTGACCTATATGAGCCTGTATATTCTGGAGACGCTGTATGAATACCGGCGCTGCACCCAGAAGGACATTTCTCAGACAACGCTGTATCCCAAGCAGACGGTAAACATGGTCATCCGTGGCTTTCAGCAGAAGGGCTGGGTGACGCTGGAACCGGAGGAAACCGACCGCCGCAGCAAGTGCATCTGCCTCACGGCGGCGGGGTATGCCTTTGCCGAAGGGGTGGTGGAGCCCTATTGGGAGGCGGGCCTGCGGGCCTTTGGAACGCTGGAGGAAGGGCGGCGGAAGGCTGTTTTGCAGGGATTGCGGGCCTATGCGGGAGCCTTTGAACAGGAAATTCGCAAATTGTAATCGCAAAAAGGAGAAGCTATGAAACGGGATACCAAAGCCATGTTTGCCTCCATGTCCCCCTGGAGGCTGTTTTTTGTCACGGCTCTGCCGGGCATGATCAGTATGTTTACCATGTCCATCTACAGTACGGTAGAGGGCGTGTTCATCGGACAAAAGCTGGGGGAGGCGGCGCTGGCGGCGGTGAATATCGCCCTGCCGGTGGTCATGATTAACTTTTCTCTGGCGGATATGATCGGCGTCGGTTCCTCCGCGCCCATTTCCATAGCCCTGGGGCGAAAGAATGAGGAAACGGCCAACAATATTTTTTCCTGCGCCATGGTGCTGATTCTGCTGGCGGCGCTGGTGATGGGCGGATTGATGTTCTTTGCGGCAGAGCCGCTGGTGCGTCTGATGGGAACGGAAGAAAGCGTGGTGGCCACGGCAGCAAAATACACCCGCACCTATGCCCTGTTCAGCCCCTTTACCACGGTGTTTTTTGCCATGGACAACTATCTCCGCATCAGCGGACTGGTAAAGACCAGTATGCTCATCAACATTTTTTCCAACGCTGCTACCATCGGACTGCTGGTGCTGTTTCTGCTGGTGCTGGAAATGGATGTGACAGGCTCGGCGCTGGCGGCCTGCGCTGCCATGCTGGTGTGCGCCGCGGCGGCGCTGTATCCCTTCCTGCGGAAAAAGACGCTGCTGCGGTTTGTCAGGCCCCGGTTCAGCGGAGCCATTCTGCGGCAGATCGGCGCCTGCGGCGCGCCGACCTTTCTGAACAATATCGCCAGCCGTGTGACCTCCGTGCTGATGAATGTTTCTCTGGTGACGCTGGGCACACAGGCACTGGGCATTGGCGGCGGAACGACCGCTGTGGCGGCCTATTCTGTGCTGATGTACGCCAACGATCTGTGTCAGCCGCTGCTCTATGGTATGAACGACGCACTGGCCCCGGCGCTGGGCTTCAACTGGGGTGCGGAGAGCTATTCCCGGGTGCGGAAAATCGTCCGCTGCAACTATCTGGGCGGCAGTGTGGTCAGCGTGGGTGCGTCGGCGCTGCTGTTTTTCGGTGCGGAGACGGTGGCGGGCCTGTTTGTGGACAGTCAGGATGCCCAGCTGCTGACGCTGGCGACGCAGGCTTTGCGGCTGTTTTCCATGACCTATCTGGTGCGCTGGTTCCCCATGGCGGCCCAGAGCTTTCTCAGCGCCATCGGCAAACCGCTTCATGCGGCGGCGCTGTCGGTGGGCGTGGCGCTGGTGTTTCCGGCGCTGCTGCTGGCGTGCCTGTGGCAGCTGGGGCTGAACGGCATCTGGATGAATCTCTTCGGTACGGCAGTGCTGGCGGCGGTGATGGCGATCTTCCTGCTGAAGCAGGTGTGGAAGCATACGGAGAAAGGAGAAACATCATGTTGACATTGGTGCCGGTGACGGCGGAAACGGAAAATCTTCCCAAAATCGAGGCCCTGTATCGGCGGGCCTTTCCCCAAAATGAGCGCCGTCCCTTCCGGGGACTGTTCGGGGATCCGCAGGGCGTGGCAGAAATGATGGCGTTGCAGGACGGCCTGCGCTTTTGCGGCTTTGTCTGTCTGCTGAACGGGCGGGAGCTTTCTCATATCATCTATTTTGCCGTGGAGGAAGGACTGCGGGGGCAGGGCTATGGTGCTCAGACGCTGGCGGCACTGCACGCCGGTCGGCCCGGCAGACGGATCATTGTGGACATTGAGCGGGAGCGGGCGGACGCACCCAACAATGACCAGCGCCGTCGCCGCAGGCAGTTCTATCTCCGGCAGGGCTATCAGCCGACGGACATCCGCTATCGCTGGCAGGGGGAGGACTATGAGATTCTATCCCACGGCGGCCCGGTATCCGAGGCCGAGTTTGATGCCTTCTGGGAGGAAATGTGAGGAAAAAGCGCAAAATCCCTTTGCAAACGGCTGAAAAATCTGCTATAATAGCGGCAACGAGCAGCGAAATGCGTAAGTCCAGTTTTCTGGGCCTGCGCATTTTTTGCATTTCAGGAGGTATTTTTTATGGAAGAACAAATGCAGTCGCCCCTTGCCACCCAGCCGGTGGGCAAGCTCATGGGCCGCTACGCCCTGCCCTGCGTGATCTCTCTGCTGGTGGGAGCGCTGTACAACATTGTGGATCAGATTTTCATCGCCAACGCCGCCTATCTGGGCTCCTATGGCAACGCCGCCAACACTGTGGTGTTCCCGCTGACGGTGATTGCGCTGGGCATTGCCGTGATGATCGGAGACGGCTGCTGCGCCTATTGCAGCATTGCGCTGGGCAGCAACCGTCCGGAAAACGCCACCCGCAGCGTGGGCAATTCGGTGGTGCTGTGTCTGGGAAGCAGCCTGCTGCTGACGGCGGTGTATCTGCTGCTGGCCGACCCTCTGCTCACCGCCTTTGGCGGCAATGTCAACCCGGAGACCATGGCCTTTTCCCGGGAATATTTTTTCTGGATCACCCTGGGCATCCCGCTGTATATGCTGGGACAGGCGCTGAATCCCATCATCCGGGCCGACGGAAATCCCCGGTTTGCCATGCTGGCGACGCTGCTGGGTGCGGTGCTCAACATTTTGCTGGACCCGCTGTTCATCTTCGTTTTCCACTGGGGAATGATGGGCGCGGCGGTGGCTACGGTGATCGGACAGGCAGCCACGGCGGCCCTTTCGGTGGGCTATCTCTGCCGGGCAAAGCTCCTTCGGCCCCGTCTGGCAGACCTTCGGCCCCGGGGACACATCCTCGGAAAAACCCTGTCGCTGGGCCTGTGCAGCTTTCTGGCGCAGATTTCTCTGGTGGCGGCCATGGCGGCTATCAACAATATGCTGCGGCGCTATGGCGCAATGGATGCCATTTTTGGACAGACCCAATATGCCCAGATTCCCATGGCGGTGGTGGGCATCGTCATGAAGTTTTTCCAGATTGTCATTTCCATTGTCATCGGCATGGCGGCGGGCTGCATTCCGGTGGTGGGCTATAATATGGGCGCACAGCAGCCGGAACGGGTCAGACAGCTGTTTCTCCGGCTGCTGCTTTGGGAGACGTGCATCGGCGCTGTGGCACTGGTAATTGTGGAATGCTTCCCCGGGGCGCTGATTCGCATTTTTGGCGCAGCCAATGAGAGCAGCTATTATACCGCCTTTGCGGTGAAGGCGTTCCGGGTGTATCTGTGTATGCTGGTGCTGGCCTGCGTGAATAAGGCAACCTTTATTTTCCTGCAAGCCATGGGCCGGGCAGTGGAATCCACGCTGCTTTCCATGGTGCGGGAGATTGTGTTCGGCGTGGGCTTTGCCCTGCTGCTGCCCCGGTTTTTCGGACTGGATGGCGTGCTCTTGTCCATGCCCGTGTCCGATGTGCTGACGGCAGTCATCTCGGCAGCGCTGATTGTCAAAACCCTGCGACAGTTGCGGCAGCCGGTGTCCGCGGCATAAGCACAAGAAAAAGGCACCCCGTCTGGGGTGCCTTAACTTTTTGCTCAATTATTCTTTCGTCCCCAGCAGCAGCATGGGGGATTTTTTGCTTTCGTTTGCGAAGCAGATGAGCATGGCAAGGATGAGTGTCAGCGAAATTCCCGCCCAGGTGAAGATGGGGAAGAGGGGATTTTCCTGCTCCAGATAGGTGAAGGCTTCCGCTTCCTCGTCCGCATCGGCCAAAGTTGCGGAAAAGCTGGGGTCAGAGCGGTTTTCGGCGGCGGTTTCCAGAATGCTTTGGGTGACGCTGGCGGAGATTTTCTGCCCGGCGAAGGCCCCCGCGCCCGCACCCAAGATGCACACCAAGAGCACCGCAAACAGCAGCAGCACCGCCACCTGACGCTTGCTCATGCCGATGGCACGGAAAGCCGCAATCTGGCGTTTATTTTGCACCATATACAACACGGCGAAAGCCACCACGGTGAGCAATGCCGTCAGGCCGGAGAGCACCAGAATCAATTTGCTGATTTGGGAAAGACTCTCCAGCCCGGGGGCCAGCTGGCTGAGATTGTGGTCGTACACCGTCACATTCATGGTGTAGCCGGTCTCCTGCTTTGCCGTCAGACCGGAGGATTCCAGCGCCGCCTGAAAATCCAAAAGCTTTTTCGGATTGATCCAAAGGGTGGTGTTGTTCTCAGAAAGCTTCGGCGTGGGCTGGTTTGCCACGGAATTGGAGGGGATGTAGACATTCAAAATATATACGCCTTTGCCCGCTGTATTATCGCAAATCGCTCCATCTTCACACGGTACAGCCGTTCCGTCTCTCCCGCAACCCAACAGACCGTCATAAATTCCGATGATCTCGTATTCGCCCTGATCGAAGATGTGCATGGAAGGGAAATCGTGGTATTGAGAAGGATAGTCAGCTTCCTCATAATGGTAAATGGGAGAAGCTTCAATGGTATCCTGACGGCAAACACTGTACTGGGCATAGTCTCCTGCCGTGTAAAGATAATCGCAGGGGAAAAAGTTCAAGTCCAGTGTGTCCCCCACTTTCCATTCCATATGGTCAGCCATCCACCGACTGACCAGACAGACCTTTGCGCCGGATTCAATTTCTTCTTCCGTAAAGTCCCGACCTCGGCTGACCCAGACCCGGTTTTCGCTAAAAGCAGAAATGCCATCCAGACGATTCACCGTCACGGCGGTCAGAGAATAAGCCGAATACTCCACCGCCTCTGCGATTTGGCGGTAATAGTCACCCATCTCTGTCTGCCAGAACCCGTCATAATTTTCCGTAAACCACGAAAATGGAAGCCTGCTGTGCCATGTATCCTCCATATAATACACACCATTGGAGCTGACACGAAACCGAACATTCCCTTCCGGATCATCTGTCAGATGGTACACATCCTCGCCCGCTCCGCAAAAATATCCCAAAACCGCAATGTACTCTTTTCCCGGCTCCAGTGTGTATTCCTGCTCATAATAATTTCGAATTTTCAGTTGTTGTATCACAGATTCCGGTGAATCGGATTCCCGCGCGGCTGCCCACTTTACATAAACCGGAATATATGCATCCCCCTTGGTCGGAATCGTTGCCCCTTGACTGCTTGCCGGTGTAAAACATATCACTTTAGCTCGGTTATATTCTTTGATGCTAAAGTTGGTACAAGCTCGAAACATCTTTGCTGAAGCGTTTGAAACATAAGCTCCGAATTGATTCCTGATATCATAATCAATTACTCCCTCTAATTGTGTTAAAGGAAGCAGGTCATAGTTTTCTGCTTGACAGGAATAATAACCGATATAATCATTGCTATTGATATCTTCACACATCTCACCAACGGAGTTTATATTCCCTTTGAAATCTGGGACAGCAGTAATATCGAAAGCGTTATACACCGCATCCAGATTTTCAGCTGCATATTGGTGCAAATTTAGCCCAAGACACAAAAACATCGCTGTTGCTGCAAATAAAGCAAAATGTAAGCTCATTTTCCCCGGAGTTCTGAGAAACTGTTTCATGCTGAAATGCGTAAAAGTACAATTAAGCATAAGTAAACCTCTTCAATTACAAAAATACCAGAGGCAGTTAACCTGCCTCTGGTGCTCTTATATCTTTTTACTTCACACGATGCGCACAGCCATAGATTTCGTCGGAATCTCCTGCCGGGCAGATAGTGCATTGTTCATAAACAACAGTGTATGTAACATATTTTCCACACTTGCTGCACCACACATCCCACGAATCTTCATCATAAGGCTCCAGCCGTCCTTTTCCACAGCTGGAACACACCTCATACCGCGCGAAAATGGGCAGGCAGAGGGCCAGCACCAGTGCGGTGAGCAGAACAATAGCCAAATAGCGTTTCATGCGAGTACCCACTTTCGTTTCAGGATGGTTCAAAGATTCCACTTCCGGGCGGAAGTGTGCGGAGGTTTCCGTTTCGATCTGCATGGGACTCACCCCTCTCCGGTAATTCGGCTGACCGTTTCCGGTCAATCATTCTGCGGCTAAACTTCTTGTCTTAATTATAACAGAGCCTCTTTTCACTGTCAATCCGGCAGTTTGCACAAAGATAAGCTTGAAATTTTGTGCAAAACAACAAATGGAATCACAGAAAAGGCCGTTGCGGCGGGAAAATCGCCTTTCTGGCGCAATCCCTCTGAAAACAAAAAAGACACCCCGCGAGGGGGTGTCTGGTGCATTGGATACAGTGATGCTCAGTCTGCGGTGTAGGGCAGCAGAGCCACATGACGGGCGCGCTTGATGGCCGTGGTCAGCTGACGCTGATGCATGGCGCAGACACCGGTCATACGGCGGGGCAGGATCTTGCCGCGATCGGAAGTGTACTTCCGCAGCTTGGCAGCATCCTTGAAGTCGATGGACGCAACCTTATCCACGCAGAACTGGCAAACTTTCCGGCGGCGGCGATTGTCGCGGGCCGGACGCTCCGGTCTGTTTTCTCTTTCCATGATCGTTCCTCCTTCTGAAAAGGTTAAAACGGGAGATCGCTATCGTCACCGGGCAATGCAGCAAACTCATTGCCGCCCATGCCGCTGGGCATGGAATCGAAGCCGGAGGGGGCATCCCGCCGGGTCTGGCCGTCCCGTTTGGGTTCGGCAAAGAATACTTCGCTGGCGACGACCTCCACAGATTTGCGCTTCTGGCCGGACTTGTCCTCCCAGGTTCTGGTCTGGATCTGTCCCTCTACGGCCACAAGCTGGCCCTTGGTGAAATAGCGGCTGACAAACTCGGCGGTGTTGCGCCAGGCCACGATATCAATGAAATCGGTCTGGGGCTGTTCGCCGGAGCGGGTATAGCTGCGGTTCACGGCAAGGGTAAAGGTCGTGACGGATGTTCCGTTCTGGGTCTTGCGGAGCTCGGGGTCGGCAGTCAGTCTGCCCATGAGAATGGCTTTATTCAGCATTTCATGCTCCCCCTTATTCCTTTGCTACGATGATAGAGCGGATCACGCCGTCCGTAATCTTGTAGATACGGTCGAGCTCGGCGGGGAACTCGGGCTTGGAATCGAATTCCACGAAAACATAGTAGCCTTCGGGCATATCGTCGATAGCGTAAGCCATGCGGCGCTTGCCCCACTGCTCGATCTTGGTGATCTCACCGTTGGCGGCGATCAGGTTGGTGAACTTCTCCACCACAGCATTGATAGCCTCTTCGGTCAGCGTGGCGTTGACGATGAAAATCGTCTCATACTTTCCGGTGATTTTGGGCATTCTCTTTGCACCTCCTTCTGGACAAATGGCCTGCACATAATGCAGACAAGGATAACATAAGTATGATACACGCACCGGGGGCAAATGTCAAGAACTTTTTTTTGACAAGGACGGCGGTCTGTGCTATGATAGCCCTTGTATGGAATCAACACCGGAGGGAGCCTGATTTTTTGAAAAGCACTGTGAAAAAATTTGTCCGTCTGCTGTGCGGTCTGGCGGTGATGAGCTTTGGTTCTGCCATGGCGCTGGTGGCCGATCTGGGAATGGAGCCCTGGGATGTGCTCAACGACGGCATGGCCCGGTTTTTGCAGGGGCTGCTGGGCATTACACTTCCCGGCGGCGGCGATCTGATTACCTTTGGCCGGGCCAATATTGCCATCGGTCTGACCATTCTGCTGATTGATGTGCTGTGCGGAGAACGGGTGGGCTTTGGCACCTTTATCAACATTCTCATCTGCGGCAACATTGTGGATCTCTGCACCGGCGATATGATTCCCGGCTTTGCCCTGCTGCCCGATTATCGGGGGCTGGCCATGAGCGTGGACACGCTGCCCCGGCTGATTCTCTGTGTGCTGAGTCTGATTCCCGCGGCGCTGGGAATGTATATCTATATGTCCGCGCGGCTGGGCAGCGGCCCCCGGGACGGCCTGATGTGCGTTTTGACCCGCAGGCTGAAAAAATGGCCGGTAGGCGGCATCCGTGTGCTGCTGGAGGGCTGCGCGCTGCTGCTGGGCTGGGCGCTGGGCGGCACGGTGGGCGTGGGCACGGTGATTCTGGTGTGCCTCAGCGGGCCGGTGATGCAGCTGATTTTCAAGCTGGCCAAATTTGATGTGCGGCAGCTGAAGCATGAAACCGTGGCGGAGACGCTGGCGGGTCTGCGCGGGGAAAATACAAAAAATCCCCGCTGACGGATTGCAAAACGGAAAAGAATCGTATATAATAGCATTTGTAAGGAAACACAGGAAACGGAGCGGCTGATTCCGCCTTTGGCCAACAGTCCGGCAGCCTTTTCCATATCATCAGCCTCATGGCCCATTGCGTCTCTGCCGGTCCCGCGCAGCGCGTGACCGTGAACCATGTCAGGCGGGGAACCGAGCAGCATTAAGCGGTATGTCGTGTGTGCCGCGGTCAACCGGTGCAGACCGGGCTGTGGGGCTGATGATGGGGAAAAGCGTCGGAGGAAAGGGGCCTGACGGACATCCCGCTCTTTTTTCATAACCGCAAGGGAGGAACAAGCTGTGGCACAGCATCTGGCACTGTATCGAAAATGGCGGCCGCTCGTCTTTGAAGATGTGTTCGGACAGGAGCACATTACCTCGGCTCTGAAAACCCAGGTGGAAACCGACCGGGTGAGCCATGCCTATCTGTTTACCGGAACCCGGGGCACGGGCAAAACCACCTGCGCCAAGATTCTGGCCCGGGCGGTGTGCTGTGAGCATCCGGTGAACGGCTCTCCCTGCAACCGGTGTGCGGCCTGCCGTTCCATTCTGGAGGATGCGGCGCTGGATGTGAGCGAGATCGACGCGGCCTCCAACAACGGCGTGGACAACATCCGGGACATTCGGGAGGAAGCTGCCTTTTCTCCCACCGCTCTGAAAAAACGGGTGTATATCATTGACGAGGTGCATATGCTGTCTGCCGGGGCCTTCAACGCCCTGCTGAAAACTCTGGAGGAACCGCCGGAGCATGTGCTGTTCATTCTGGCTACCACGGAGATTCACAAGGTGCCCGCCACGGTGCTGTCCCGGTGTCAGCGGTATGATTTTCGCCGGATCCCTCCGGAGATCATCGCCGCCCGGCTCCACCAGATCGCCGCTGCCGAGGGCTTTACACTGGAGAGTGCCGCTGCCGCGCTGCTGGCCCGACTGGGCGACGGCAGTATGCGGGACGCCATTTCTCTGCTGGACAGAAGCGTTTCCGCCGACGGGAACATTGATCTGAACCGTGTCACCGAGGCGCTGGGCGTACCCTCCGGCGATACCGTGCTGCGGCTGTATCAGGCAGTGCAGGCGGGAGATGCCGCCGGTGCGCTGGAGCTGTTTACCGGCAGCTATCTGGAGGGACGGGATATGGTGTCCCTGTTTGACCAGCTGCTGTCCCTGCTGCGGGATGTCTATCTGCTGCGGGCCACAGGACGGGAGGAATATCTCATGTCCTCCTCTGCCGCCCGGCCGGAGATCATCCGCACGCTGGCAAGGGATGCAAACCCGGAGGAGCTGGAATATTTCGTCCGCTGCGTCAGCGATCTGCTCACCCGTCTCACCCGTACCGCCATCAAGCGCACGGACGGAGAGATGTGTCTGCTGAAAATGGCGCTGCGTCACGGCTTTGGCGCTGCAAGCCCGACGGAGGCTCCGGCGGCAGCCCGAGCTGCTGCGGCCCCGCAAAGAACGGCAGCCCCGACAGTGCACAATCCGGCCCCGGTCAGCGAACCGGCCCCCGCGCCGGAACGAAAAGAGACCGCCCCCCAGCGGGAAGCGGCCATGCCAAAGGCTGCTGAGACTGCGCCGCCGGTGCGAACTGCCGCATCCGACACGGAGGAGGATGACCCCGCCGTGCGTTCCGCCTTTCTGGCAGTGGTGGGGCCCAGGGTCAGCGGCGCTGTGCGCACCTATCTGAATCTCTCCCGGATGTGTGTGAAAAACGGCATTCTGGACATTGCCTGCCGGGAAGAGAGCATGATCTTTATGAACAAGCCCGCCGTGCAGCAGCTGCTGCGGGAGGCGGCGGTGGCCTGCGGTCACAGCGGTGTCCAGCTCCACAAGCAGGGTACGGCTGCGAAAGCACCCATCCCGGAGCCGGAAAAGCCGGCAGAGCCCGCCGTCACAGCCAAGCCCGGCTCTGCGCTGGAAGAGATTCTGGCCAATGCCCGGCGGATGGGCGTGGAAATCCGTGAAAAAAAGTAATTATTATATGAATTAAAGGAGAAACGAACCATGAAACCCGGAAGAATGATCCCCGGCGGCATGAATATGCAGGCCATGATGAAGCAGGCACAGAAATTGCAGGCGGAAATGCTGAAGAAGCAGGAAGAGCTGGAGCAGCTTTCCTTTACGGCCTCCGCCGGCGGCGGCGTGGTCAGCGCCACAGTGGTGAACAAGCAGCTCACCGCACTGGAAATCAAGCCCGAGGCTGTGGACCCGGAGGATGTGGAAATGCTCACCGATCTGGTGATGACTGCCGTGAACGATGCCCTGCGCCAGTGTGAAGAGACCACCAACCGGGAGATGCAGAAGCTCACCGGCGGCATGGGCGGCGGACTGGGCTTTTAAGGCTCCATGCAGTATTATGCAGCACCGCTGGAAAAGCTCATCGAGCAGTTTCAGCGTTTGCCGGGCGTGGGACACAAATCGGCCCAGCGTCTGGCCTTTCATCTGCTGAGTCTGCCTCAGGGCGGGGCGGAGGAGTTTGCTCAGGCCATTTTGGATGCCCGCAGCTCCATCCACACCTGCAAGGTGTGCCAGAATCTCACCGAGGGGGAAATCTGCCCCATCTGCGCCGACTCCCGCCGGGATGCCTCGACCATCTGTGTGGTGGCAGACCCCAAGGATCTGGTGGCCATCGAGCGCACCCGGGAATATCACGGGCTGTATCATGTGCTCCACGGGGTGATCTCCCCGCTGAATGATGTGGGGCCGGAGCAGCTGCGTGTGCGGGAGCTGCTTCATCGGGTGGCCGAGGGACAGGTGCAGGAGATCATTATGGCTACCAATCCCGATACCGAGGGAGAAACCACGGCACTGTATCTCACAAAGCTGCTGAAGCCCTTTCAGGTGAAGGTGACGCGGCTGGCCTACGGTGTGCCCGTAGGCGGACATCTGGAGTTTTCCGACGAAGTGACCCTTGCCCGGGCGCTGGAGGGCAGACGGGAGCTGTAACAGCCCTTATCCCAACAGCAGCCGGACAAAGCTCCACAGCAGCTTTGCGCCGTAGAACATGAGAACACCGCCGCAGATACGCTGAATCCACAGCAGCACCCGGGGGCCGATTTTTTCCCGGAACAGGGTGAGCAGGGTGGTCATGCCCAGAAACCACAGGGTGGAGGCGGAGGCGGTGCCCAGCACGAAAAAGGGTGCCTGTCCGGCGGACAGGGTTGCCCGCACCGCGCCCAGCATCAGCGTACCGTCCAGCAGGGCCTGGGGATTGCACCAGGTCACCACAAAGGCGGTGAGGATCACCCTTCCCCAGCTTTCCGCCCGGGCTTCACCGGTGACGGACTGGGGCTTGGAGCGCAGCAGCTGAAAGCCTGTCCACAGCAGAATGACGCTGCCCACGCATAAAATGATTTTTTGCAGCAGGGGAAACCGGGTCATCAGCGCACCCGCGCCGAAGAAACAGGCCATGCCCAGCGGCACATCCATGCACACCAGAATCAGCGCCGTAAAAAAGGCCCGGCGGCGATCCTTTCCCATAGCCGTCTGGATGAGAAACAGATTCTGCGCACCGATGGGCGCTACATAGGCCAAACCCATGGTCAGCCCCTGCAAATAAACCGAAAGCATAACAAGACCTCCTGCCAAAGATAGCTTCAGCATACCACGGAGGGGCGGGAGGACGCAAGAACGCACTTTTTCCGAAGCAGGTCAGAAGGGAGTGACTGCCCATGACAAAGCACAGTGAATATGATTGCCCCTGTCTGGAGCGCTGCCCGCTGCATTCGGCCATGCAGTGCATCGGCGGAAAATGGAAGGCACAGATCCTCTGCGCTCTGGGCGCTTCCGGCCCGCTGCGGTACAATGCCCTGCGCCGCAGGCTGGATCGGGTGTCCAACGAGGTGCTGGCCCGGGCGCTGCGGGAACTGGAGGCCGACGGACTGGTGCGCAGGACGGAATATCTGGAGGTGCCGGTGCGGGTGGAATATGCCGTCACGGACATGGGCGGCGAGCTGATTCCCATTCTGGATCAGCTGTCTGCCTGGGCAGAAAAGCGCAGATTGCCGCAGGCGTCAGAAACGAATTTGTAAATTGCACAGCAGACAAAAAGGCTCCGGAGGATGTCTCCGGGTGCACTTGTCAAGAAAAAGTAGACACTAAAAAAGCAAAACTACACGAAGCCCA
>CAZIPA010000038.1:0-16918 GCA_964541085.1 uncultured Oscillospiraceae bacterium
CTGCTGCTCGTTAATCATCAGCTTGAATTGCAGGCCCAGCTTTTCCGCCGCCTTGCGGCAGAGGATCATACGGTTCATGAAAATCTCGAAATAATCCATCACAGAGCCAAAATGGGTGTCAACCGTCAGCTTCAGCTTGATGAGTGTCCGGGCCTCGTTGATCTTCAGCTCGGACTTGGTGACGGAATAATTCACCCGGTCATGAATGTCAAAGCTGCCGATATCCCGGTTGCGCACACGGCTGCGGCGCACATCGGACTTGTCTGCCAGAATCAGGGCTGCCGCCACGGCGTTTACCGGGACGCCGGTGCCCTCGTCATGGTTGCCGATGGCGGTGGTGATGGTGGCGATTTCCTCCGGGTCAAAGCCCCGCTCGTTGAGAATGCGGAAGGCCATAACCGCGCCGCTCTGGCTGTGCTCCACCCGGTTCACCAGATTGCCGATATCGTGGAGATAGGCCGCAATTTTGGCCACCTCAATGGTGCGCTCCGGATATTCCAGACATTGCAGAATGTAGCCGGTCATTTCCGCCACATGGGTCACATGGGCAAAGCTGTGCTCGGTAAAGCCCAGGGCGATCAGGGATTCATCCGCCTTGGCAATATAGGTGCGAATGGCCGGATCCTGACTGATTTGCTGATAAGTCATCATACTTGTATCACGCCTCCTTGGTGATGTTCTCTGTTCTCTTCTTTCTTATACAGCTTCATTATACCACACCCTTGCCCGCCGCGCAAGCCATCGCCCCGGATTTTCAAATGCTGCCAAATGACAAAAGGAGCGCGGCACGGCGGCTGCGCTCCCCGGATGGCGGGCTGTTTTATTGAATGTGTTCCTCCTGCCAGCGGCGCTCTTCCTCCACGCTGTCCCGGTCAGGCTCGGGAATGTTGCCGGGACGCAGACGATCTGCCCGCACACCGGCCGGAGATACCGCAGGCTGCACGGGCTTTTTCCCGCTTTTTTCCTTCTGCTTCATAAAAAATCCACCTCCGGACATAGCATTTGCCGCCGGAGATGGATTCATGCGCAGATAAAACGGTTACTTCAGGCGATAAACGCCCGCCGCTTCCTTGCAGAGGGTCTTGCCATAATAGCAGGTCATGGCTCTGACCAGACTGTACAGATCCTCCACACCGGCGGTTTCCACGGCAGAGTGCATGGCCAGCTGGGGCAGGCCGATGTCCACCGTATTCACGGGAACCATGGTGTTGGCGATGCTGCCCAGAGTGCTTCCGCCGCCCAGATCGGAACGGTTGGCAAACACCTGCACCGGCACCTCCGCCTCCCGGCAGACGCTGCGGAAAATCGCGCCGGAAACGCCGTCGGTGGTATAGCGCTGGTTGGCATTGTATTTTACCACGATGCCCTGATTCAGATAGGGGCAGTTGCCGCTGTCCGCATATTCCGGATGATTGGGATGCTGGGCATGAGCATTGTCCGCCGACACCAGAAAGCTCCGGGCCAGCATGGACTGATAGGCTTCCTCATCCAGTCCCAGTCCCCGGACGATGCGCCGCAGGGTGTCCCGCAAAAAGGCCGAGGCCGCCCCCTGCTTGGTGGAGCTGCCCACCTCTTCGTTGTCAAACACGCAGCATACGGGAATGCCGTTGGAGTCCTCCGCCTGCAAAAATCCCTGCATACAGCCATAGGCACATTCCAGATCGTCCAGCTTGGGAGACAGGATATAGCCTTCCTCCGCCCCCAGCAGCGTTCCGTTTTCCCGGCAATACAGGAACAGATCGTGATCCAGCACCGCCTCCGGCGCAGCACCGGCGCTCTCCGCCACCAGCGGCAGCAGACTTCCTTTGGCTGACGGGCCGCCCAGCAGGGGCAGCGTGTCAATGTTGGCCAGATATTTTTTGCCGTCGTTGGCCGTGCGATCCATATGAATGGCCACATTGGGAATCACCAGCAGATCCCGGTCGATGTCCACCAGACGGGTCTCAATGGCATCTCCCTGCTGCACCAGCACTCTTCCCGCCACAGACAGCGGTCTGTCCAGCCAGGTGCTCATAAGCATTCCGCCGTATTTTTCCGTGCTCAGCTGCACATACTGTCCTGCTGCCTTCTCTGCCTGGGCCTTCAGCTTGAAGGTGGGAGAATCCGAATGGGCCGCCGCCATCATAAAGCCGCCCTCCAGCGTCTCCGGCGTGCGGAAGGCAATGAGAGAGGAACCGTTGCGGGTGACATAATACCGTCCGCCGGGGACGATGCTCCACTTTTCCTCCTCCCGGAGGGGCGTATAGCCTGCCTCCTCCAGCAGCGTTTCAAATCCTGCAATCACATGGTAACAGCTGGGGCTCCTGCGGATAAATTGCAGCAGCTCCCGGGCCAGCTTTTGTTTCATAAACCTTGCCTCACTTTCGCAATCCAGCTTTGTCTCCAGCATACCATGTTCCGCCCCGCTTGGCAAGCGTGATTTTCCCTTGCGCCGCAGGACTGTTTCTGATATACTGATTTTATATTGGAGGTGCAGCATATGAAATTACTCTTTAAGCAGCGGATGTTTTCCTGGTTCGACAGCTATGATATTTACGGCGAGGACGGCAGCACCGTCTTTACCGTCAAAGGCCAGCTGGCCTGGGGACACAAGCTTCAGATTCTGGATGCTGACGGCTATATTCTGGGCACGGTGAAGGAGCAGGTGCTCCGCTTTTTGCCCCACTTTGATTTTTATCAGGGCGATGCTCTGCTGGGAACGCTGAAAAAGGAGTTTACGCTGTTCCGCCCGGCCTTTTCGCTGGATTTCAATGGCTGGCAGGTGGAGGGCAGCTTTTTGGAGTGGGATTATACCATTGTGGATTCCATGGGCCAGTGTGTGGCCACCATCAGCAAGGAGCTCTGGAACTGGACGGACACTTATTCCATCACCGTGGACGATCCTGCCAACGCCCTGTATGCCCTGATGGTGGTGCTGGCCATTGATGCGGAAAAGTGCTCCCGGAATTAAAAAGGCAGGGCAAAGCAGCATCCCAGCCTCTTTCACAATTTCAGAGAAATCAGCTGCGCACCGTCTGCTGATTTTTACAAAAGCCGTGATAACGCAATCACGGCTTTTCGCAGTTTTCTCAAAGGACGGTCTGATCGGCACAGGGAAAGGCCAGCTGAGATTTCATAATTTTTTCAGAATTGCAGGGGTGTTCTTTCCCGTCAGATTCCGGTATAATAAAGGAAGCTGATTACCCGTACCCATTGGAAAGGAGTTCCCATGAAATCCATCGCAACCCGTATTTGTTCGCTGCTGCTGGTTCTGACCCTGACGGCGGCACTGCTCCCCTTCCCCACCGCAGCGGCAGGTGAGCTGACCTACACCACACAAACTGTTCTGGGCGACGGTCTGACCCTGACCCAGGGCAACGGTTATACCGAAGCCGGAAAGCTGCGGCAGCTGTTTTCGCTGGATTATACCCCCGACAGCGGCGTACGCCCCATCGTGCTTTACGGCAGCTATCTCAACGGAAAATCCACCATCAGCACCGTGATCTCCTATGGAGAGAGTCTGGGCTATCGGGTTCTGGCGGCTGTCAACGCCGACTTTTTCTTTACCGGCTCCGGTGTGCCCACAGGCATGACCATTCAAAACGGGCGGCTGGTATCCTCCGACGGCGCATGGAATGCCGTGGGCTTTCTGGAGGACGGCACGGCCATTGCCGGTGCGCCCCGCCTGTCCATCAGCCTGACCTGTGCCGACGGCTCGGTCAAGCCCATCTATGCTCTGAACAATGTGCGCACGGCCTCGGGCATTTATCTTTACACGCCGGATTTTGATGCCACCACGGCGACCACTGCCGCCGGTACGGAGGTGGTGCTGGAGCTGCTGGAGCCGGAGGATGTGCTTGCTCTGGGCCAGCCCCTGCAGGCCCGGGTGATTTCCAACGCCCGCACCAACGGCACACCCCTGCAGCCGGGACAGCTGGTGCTCAGTCTCACCGATACCTGCACCACCGGCGCAACCCTGTCCGATCTGATCGTCGGCGATGTGGTCACGCTGCTGGCACAGACGGAGGATCCCCTCTGGGAACAGGTGCGCTGGAGCTCCGGCGGCGGCAATATGCTGGCGAAAAACGGTGAGCTCACCGTCGATGCCACCTCGGAAGTCGCCCCCCGCACGGTGCTGGGCGTTCGGGAGGACGGCTCCTTCCGGATTCTGGAGTGTGACGGACGGCAGAGCAGTCTGAGCACCGGCATTTCTCTCAAGGATGCTGCCCAGCTGCTGCTGGACGATGGCTGCGTTCAGGTGCTCAATCTGGACGGCGGCGGCTCTTCCATTCTGGCGGCGGCCTATCCGGGCAAAAGTGCAGCGGTGCTGTCCTCTCCCTCGGAGGGCACCCCCCGTTCCTGCGCCACCTATATTCTCTTCGTGGCGGAAAACAGCGTTTTCGGCGATTTTGATACCGCTCTCCGGGGCAGTGTGGTCTATCCCCGCTCCGCAACCCTGCTGGCGGGCGGCAGGCTGGAGGTCAGCGCCGTCTCCTACAACCGGGATTATCTGGGCTTTTCCGATGCCACCGACCTGCTGACCGCCGACGGCGGCTGGGTATCGGACGGCGTTTATTATGCCCCCTATCAGTCGGGAACCTATCAGGTCTATACCTCCCGGCTGGATTGTCAGACCGCATCCTATACCGTGGTGAGCTATGTTCCCACGCTGAAGCTGTATTCCGGCGGCAGCGCCCTGACAGCTCTGACGCTGGATCCCGGCGGAACGGTTGATCTGGATGTGTGGGCCAGTGACGGCATTCGCCCCATCACCTGCACCGACGATCAGTTTACCTTTACCGTGCAGGGCAATGTGGGCACGGTGGACGAAAACGGCGTGTTCACCGCTTCCCTCCTGTCCGGCAGCGGCAGCGTGACCGTCTCCTACGGTGCCACCTCCTGCACCATTCCCGTAACCGTCACCGAACAGCCCGCCGACATTCTGGCGGATTTTGAAGCCTTCACCCTGAATCTCTACGGCAACGCCCAAATGGAGGCTTTGCAGGAGACGCTGCCGGAAAATGTCCGCTACGGTCTCGGCTCGGCCAGGCTCACCTATACCGGCACCGCTGACCAGCTGGCGGAGTATCTCTTCCCGGAGGAAATCGTCCTGGAGAATATTTCCCATGTTTCCGTCATGGCCAAAGGCAGCGGAGAATGGTATTTCCTCTTTGCCCCTGCCGATACGGATGCTTCGCTGATCGCCCAGTCCTTCACTCTGTCCGGTGACGGGTGGCAGACGGTGGCAGCGGAGGTCCCCGCAGAGGCCGTTTCCCTGCTGGGCTTTGCCCGGAGAGGGGAAGGCAGCGGCACATTGTGGCTGGATCAGCTTTGCGCCCATCACGGCTCTGCCGCCCGGGACACCACGCCGCCGGTGATTACCGTGGAATCCTCCGAGGGCACGCTGAAGGCCACCGTGCGGGATGCCGCAGATACCCTTTCCGCCGGTGATATCTTTGTCTCGCTGGACGGAGCCTCTGCCGCCTTCCAGTATACCGGCACGACTCTCACCTGTGCGCTGCCCACCGACGGAGCACGGCACCGCGTTACCGTCACGGCCCGGGATTCCATGGGCAATCTGGCACGAACCAGCGTGGATGTGGGAACGGCTGCCGCACCCACCTTCTCCGATCTGAACGGACACTGGTCTGCCGCCGCCGTGGAGTATCTCCATGCCAAGGGCGTATTTTCCGATGCGGAAAAGTTCCATCCCGGCGATGAGGTGACCAACGCCATGGCCGCCACCATGCTTTCCCGCTATCTGGGCGTGGACACCACCCGCTATGCGGACACGGTGCTGCCCTATACCGATGCGGACAAGATTCCCGCCTGGGCCCTGCCCCATGTAAAGGCCATGTATGCGCTGGGCATGATGAAGGGCTCGGTGGATTCCAAAGGCCGCTCGGTGCTCAATCCCGATGCCAGCTGCACCCGGGCGCAGATCATGACTATGCTGGGCCGCACCCTGCCCCGGGGCTACAGCTATGCTGCCTGCACCTTTGCCGACGCAGCCGCCATTCCCGGCTGGTCCCGGGATCATCTGGAGCTGCTGTCTACGCTGGGCGTTGTCACGGGCAATGACAAAAATCAGGTGAATCCCACCGGCACCATCACCCGGGCAGAATTTGCCGCCCTGCTGTACCGGATGTTCTGAGAAAAAAGCTTCTAAAAAACAGCATCCTCATGGAAGTGCTCCATGAGGATGTTTTGTATGAAAAGGGATTTTCCTTTACAGCTCCGTCACCGTCTCGCTCAGCGGCTTGCGGCTGGCGTGCATCTTGCTGGGATGGCTGTCCTCCGCCGGATAGCCCAGCGGCAGCAGGGCAAAGGGCTCGTGACTGTCCGGCAGGGCAAACTGCTTTTGCACCTCCTGGGTATCAAACCAGCAGACCCAGCAGCTGCCCAGTCCCAGCGCCTGGGCCTGCAGCATCATCTGGGTGTTGACGATGGTGCAGTCCATCTCGGTGGCGTTGCGCTGGTTATAGGGATTGACCCAGCCCTCCCGGGCATCGCCGCAGATCAGCAGCACCACCGGCGCATTGAAAGCACAGGCCGTAATGCCCCGAATCTTTTCCAGCGCCTCCGGGCTCTTCAGCACATAGATATGCTGGGGCTGACGGTTTTTCGCCGTGGGAGCGCAGGCCCCCGCCTCCAGAATCTGTTGCAGCTTTTCCGCCTCCACCGGCTTGTCCGCAAATTTCCGCACGGAATACCGTGCCTTCAAAAGCTCTGTCAGTTCCATTTTTCCGCCTCTTTCGACAACTTTCTGTATTTTTCAGCTATTTTTATGCAGGTTGTAATAGTCCAGATAGCCTTGCAGAATGATCTGCGCCGCCACGGCATCCACCTGCGCCCGCTGCTTGCCACGCTTTTTCCCAGCGTCGCTGAGAATCCGGTTGGCAGTGACGCTGCTGCACCGTTCATCCCAGAGCACCACCTCCAGCCCGGAGGCCGCCTCCAGCTGGGCCGCAAACTCCCGGCACTCCTGCGCCTTGGGGCCTTCGGTGCCGTTCATGTTCAGCGGCAGGCCCAGCACCAGCCGCTGGGGCTTTTCCGCTTCGATCTCCCGGCAGATGGCCTCCAGCAGACGCTGCCGGTTGTGCTCGGCAACGGTGATGCTCCGCCCCGCCAGAAAGCCGCTGAGATCGGACACACAGACACCCGTCCGGGCCTTGCCCAGATCAATTCCCATCATCTTCATGGGCTTAATCCAGCTCCATATTGTTGATGTAGCCCAGCTGATCGGGCTGTTTCGGGCCGACACGGCCTACCAGCAGCCAGCGATCCTTCCGGTCGTCGTAAATGGGCTTGGGCAGCAGACGGAAGCCCTGAATCTCACCCGTTTCGGACACATGGGTGCGGGGGCCGGTGCAGCGATGGATGCGTCCGCCGATGCTCACATGGCGGTCATCCACATATTCCACCGGCAGATTGGCGGCAATATCCTCCAGCACGGCAGCCTCCAGTGCGGGAATATCCACCTCCGGCGGACGGTCGGGGAACACCAGCAAAAAGCCGTTTTTGATGTCGTCATGCTCACAGCGGCTGTATTCCGCCGGGGACATATGCCGCTCGCAGAGATCCTCTGCCGTATGAGCCATCTGACGGATGCGGATGGATTTATGTACGATGCGGGCAATCTCTCCCGGCAGGGGGCCGAACACATTGGGCCGGGTGACAATGACCTCTTCACCGATGCCGATAATCAGGTCGGCGTTCATGCCCAGATGCTCCTGCAGCAGGTCAAAATGCTCGATCACCACCCGCTTGCCCCGGGCAATGGCCTGAAGGGTGGCATCCACCAGCATATGCATCTGGCTGAAGCCCAGCTCAAAGCGCACATCCATATGATAGGTATGGGGGGAATAAAAGCGGTTTTCCTCCTCCTGCGCCATCAGCGGCAGCGGACGGGTGTTCACGCCTTCATCATCGTTGGTCAGCTCCAGACCGGGGAACATTCCCTTGACCAGCATACTTTTTCCCGAACCGGCCTCACCGATCACGCCGATGATCCGGTCAAAGGGGCTCAGATGGAGCTGGGCAATCTGCATTCCCAGCGCATACATTCTGTCACGGCCACGGGGCGCGAAATACACGCTGTACAGGTGGCTGGTACTTTTATCGACATATGCCATAATAACACCTCTCTCTTTCAGTTCTGCTGGGGCGCGCCGCCGTTGGCGTCATACAGCGCCTTGGTAATCCGGCCGATCTGGATGTTCAGCGGGCCCTCGGTGCCCGGCTCCAGCTGCCAGTTGCAGAAGCACACCAGAAACGGTCTCTTTGCCAGTACAATGCCCACATCGTGGGTAATGCCCTCGTCCTCGCCGGTTTTGTGGGCAGTTTCTCCCTCTGCCAGCAGCAGGGGCATTTTGTTGGTACACTGCTGGGCCAGCAGCATTGCCAGCATTTCCTCGCTGGCCTGCGGGCTGACCAGCTGCTTTTTCCAGATCAGCTCCAGCAGACGGGCCGCGCCCCGGGCGGAAACGGTGTTGCGCTTGCCCCGGAAGGCCGGACGCTTTTCAAAAAGCTTGCGATTGAGCTCCATGCCCTCCAGACCCAGCCGGCGGTTGTTGCTCTGGATGTTTTCCAGTCCCAGCAGGTCGATCAGCAGGTTGGTGGCCATATTGTCGGAGATGGTAATCATCAGCCAGCAAAGGTCGATGGGGGTCACCTCCAATCCGGTATGCATCATGGTCAGCACACCGCAGATGGGCACCCGATCCTCGTCCCGCACGGCGATTTTCTGATCCCGCCGCACCAGACCGGCGTCGATCTGCCGAAACAGCTCTGCCATGACCGTCAGCTTGATGACGCTGGCCGCACCCATAGGCTCCAGCGCGTTATACTCCCAGCTTTCGCCGCTGTCCAGTTCCTGATAGTAGATTGATGTGTGTCCGGGATATTCCGCCACCTGACGGAGGATTTCCTCTTTCAGCCGTGCTTCCATGCTACCGCTTCCTTTCGTTTCTGTCTGCTTATTCCTGCTCCGGCGCGTCCGTCCGGAGATCGTTCGGATGAGTGCTCAAAGCCCGGGCCACATACACGCCCCGGCACAGAGGCTCCATGGCTGCCGCCGCCTGCTCTGCCCGGCTCTGCTGAGAAAACAGACCAAAGACCGCCGAGCCGCTTCCCGTCATTCTTGCGCCCAGTGCGCCCTGCTCCAGCAGACACTGCCGCAGCTCTGCAATGCGGGAATGCTGCCGCGCCACCGGCTGCTCCAGAGAATTGTACAGCAGCGGGCCCATTTCCTCCGGCGACTGCCGTTCCATGGCCTGCCGCAGGGCAAGACTGCCCGGGCCGGGGCCCCAGCCGCCCTCGTCAAACAGCTGGAAGGCCGCTTTGGTGGAAACGGAAAAGGCGGGCTTGCCGATGGCGAACCAGCAATGCTCCGGCGTGGCCAGCGGACGCAGCTTTTCTCCCGTGCCGCCTGCCAGCGCTGTCCCGCCCATGAGACAGAAGGGCACATCCGCCCCCAGACTCAGCGCCCCCCGATAAAGGGTCTTTTCATTCAGCGGCGTTCCAAAGGCACGGTTCAGCAGCCGCAGCACACAGGCCGCGTCGGTGCTCCCGCCGGCCATGCCCGCGCCCACGGGAATGCTCTTTTTGATATTGATATTCAGCCCCGGATTCCGGATGCCGGAAAGCTCGAAAAACAGATTGGCTGCCTTCACCGCCAGATTTCGCTGATCTGTGGGCAGATAGGGCAGACTGCACCGGAGTGAAATGCCTCCCTGCCGATGCACGGTGACGGACACCAGATCACACAGACTGATGGCCTGAAAGATCGTCTCCAGCTCATGATAGCCGTCCGGACGGAGGCCCTGAATGCTGAGATACAGATTCAGCTTGGCGTATGCTCTTCCGCTGAAGGTTTTCATAGGCACGCTTCCTTTACCCGCTTTGGCCGCCGCGCCTGTCGGTGGCCGTCTTTGGGCACAGTATACCACAAAAAAAGGCCGCGGACAAGGGTCTTCCGTCATCTCCCCGTCCGCGTACCGCAGGTGTTTTTCAAAATCATGCCATGCCCTCTTCCCGGGGCTGAAACAAAAGCCCGATGCACCACAGCGCCGCCAGTCCCACAAGGCCATAGACCACGCGGCTGCCCAGAGCCGAGCTTCCTCCAAAAATCCACGCCACCAGATCAAATTGCAGCAGGCCCATCAATCCCCAGTTGATTCCTCCGATGATGGCCAGAGCCAGCGCCAGCTTGTTCACGGAAACACCTCCCTTTTTTCATAGGCTTTCCGTGGATGGAGGAAATATGCCCGGATGCTGTACTTTTTCTGCGCTTTGTGTTACACTGAGATTGATTTTTTCAGAGAGGGGTCTTTGCCCATGGGAAAAACCGTTTTGATTACCGGAGCCTCCGGCGGAATCGGCAGCGCCTGTGCCCGTGTCTTTGCCCGGGAGGGCTGGCAGGTGGCGCTCCACTACGGCAAAAATCACGCTGCTGCTCAGAGTCTGCGGCAGGAGCTGCGGGACATGGGCTGCGACTGTGAAGCCTTTTCCGCCGATGTGGCCTGTCCGGAGGCGGTGAACGCCTGCGTCCGGCAGGTGCTGGAGCGCTATGGTCATCTGGACGCGCTGGTGTGCTGCGCCGGTGTGGCCCAGCAAAAGCTGTTTTCCGACATTACCGACGACGACTGGCGGCGGATGCTGGACATTGATCTGGGCGGCGTGTTTGCCTTTAACCGGGCGGTGCTGCCCGCTATGCTAGCCCGGCACCGGGGTGCCATTGTGAATCTGTCCTCGGTGTGGGGCATCTGCGGCGCTTCCTGTGAGGTGCATTATTCCGCAGCAAAGGCCGGTATTCTCGGTCTGACCCGGGGACTGGCCAAGGAGGTTGGCCCCTCCGGCATTCGGGTAAACTGTCTCGCTCCGGGAGTGATCCGGACGGAAATGTGCGCCTGCTTTGATGATGCGACCATGGCCGCTCTGGCCGGGGAAACCCCGCTGGGCCGGATCGGTGCGCCGGAGGATGTGGCGGAGGCCGCCCTGTTCCTCTGCTCGGAGGCTGCCGCCTTTATCACCGGACAGGTGCTGGGCGTGGACGGCGGCTTTGGCCTGTAAGACTGTCAGATAAAAAAAGAGCATCCCCTGGGGCGATATCTGCCGTATCCGGGGATGCTTTTTCATTTGTTTATTCCGGATCCTCCGGCGTGACTTCCGGCAGCTCCTCTGATCTCGCCTCGGGCAGCTCTTCCGGGGTGTCCTCCCGCACAATGCCGTTTTCCCGCTCGGCCTGAGCGATGGCACGATCCAGATCTTCCTTCCGATAGCGGCGGAACATCTCGTAAAAATCCTCCCGCTTCAGCTCCTCCACCTCATAATCGGTGACGATATTTTCCCGATTGACGGTGGCCGTCCAGCGCTCCACCAGACGGGCGTTGTTTTCCTTACAATCCAGCACAGCGCCGGTTTCAAACACCATGGTTTCCTCCGGCGTTTCCAGCACACAGGGATAGCAGTAGATGGAGCTCCAGCGATAGGCCTCCATCCAGAGCAGCATTACCTGTCCGTCACGGCTGCGGGCCTGATAGCAGTTCATGGTCTTGCCCTTGCCGAAGAAAAATTCCTTGAGCTTCTGGCCGGTGCTCTTGGTCACCGCACCGATGAGATAGTCTGTATAGTCCTTCACCTTATCTTTTTTCATATCCGTCGCTCCCCCTGCCGAAGGCATAAAGTTTCATTATTCCTATCATAACCAAGCGGCAGGAAAAAGTAAACAGCAAAAATGTAAAATTCCCGAATTTCCCGCATATTTTCTTCCCCCGCAGCATTTCATAGCAGGGAAAAAGAAAAGCGGGGAGTTCCCTCCCCGCAGGCGGTTCTGTCTTACAGAGCAAGCTCTCTTCTGCAATTATCGCAGATGCACTTGTCCTTGTACAGTGTGACCTTTTTGCTGCTGCCGCAGAAAACGCAGCTGGACTCATGCTTGCGCAGCACCACAGAGTTACCTTCGGTATAGATTTCCAGAGGATCGCCGCAGGCCATTTCCAGAGTCTTGCGCAGCTCGATGGGCAGCGTGATACGGCCCAGGTTGTCGATATGTCTGACAATACCGGTAGATTTCATAACCAAGCTCCTTTACAATAATGTTCTTCTATTTTGCACCGTCTTACAAGATTTGTCAACTGGAAAGCCGTACAAGTTTTGGCTTTCTTTACCTTCGGTTTATGGTTATTTTGTCACAATTCCAGAAAGGATGACGAAAATGCTGATGTCCCGGGTGCTGGTGCTGCTGTTCGCGGCGGCGGTAATCTTCGGCGGTTTGCTGGGGCGCATGGATGCGGTTTCTCAGGCCGGAATCACCGGCGGAGAAGAAGCCGTCCGGCTGATGCTTTCCATTGGCGGGAGTCTGTGCCTCTGGAGCGGACTAATGGAGGTGATGAACCGCAGCGGTCTTTCCGAAAAAATTGCCCGGCTGCTTCAGCCGCTGATCGGTGCGCTGTTCGGGCCGGACGGAAGAGACAGCGCCGCCCGGACTGCCATTTCGCAGAATATGGCCGCCAATCTGCTGGGGCTGGGCTCTGCCGCCACGCCTGCCGGGATTCGTGCCGCCCGGCGTCTCCATCAGCTGGCGGAAGCACGGGGAGAGACGCCCCACAATGTCTTTCTGCTGCTGGTCATCAACACCGCCTCCATCCAGCTGCTGCCCACCTCGGTGGCTGCGCTGCGGGCCGCTGCGGGCTGCGCCTCGCCCTATGACATTCTGCCAGCCGTGTGGCTGACCAGTGTGTGCTCGGTTGTGGTGGGCGTTGCCGCGGCAAAGCTGCTGCGGAGGCTGTTTCCGTGACGGCGTGGGTTGTGCCCCTGATGATGGCGGGCATTCTCCTTTACGGACTGTATCAGGGGGTAGATTTGTATGACGCCCTGCTTTGCGGGATGCGTGCCGGTCTGCGGGTGTGCGCCAGCATTTTTCCCGCCGTGCTGGTGATGCTGGTGGCTATTTCCATGCTGCGGGCAAGCGGTGCCATTACGCTGCTTTCTCACACGCTGGCACCCCTTTTGCAGCCGCTGGGGATCCCGGAGGAATGTCTGCCGCTGGCTCTGCTGCGGCCCTTTTCCGGCAGCGGCGCACTGTCGCTGGGCGCTTCCATTCTCTCTGCCGTGGGGCCGGACAGTCGGCCGGGACGGATTGCCGCCGTGATGCTGGGCAGCAGTGAAACCAGCTTTTACACCGTCGCCGTCTATTCTGCCGCACTGGGGCTGAAGGATACCCGCTATACCCTTTGGGCCGCCCTGTGCGCCGATCTTGCCGTGTTTCTCCTGTCCGGCGTGGCGGTGCGGCTGCTGCTGCCCTGACAAAAAAGCCACCTTTTTGTAAATCCAAAAAAGCCTCCGTCCCACAACGGAGGCCGTTTGATACCCCTTGCATCATCCCTGCATCATCGCCACAGCGGCGTTGAGATAGCCGGCAAAGGCCACCCACAGAGCATAGGGAAGCTGCAAATTGCCGGCCCGACGGTCCACCCGGCGAAAGGCGGCTATCATCCACAGAATCGTTCCCTCCAGCGCTGCCAGCACCGCCAGCGCCGCCCACCACAGCCGCAGACGGAAAAATACCGGTGTCCAGAGGCCGTTCAGCAGCAGCTGAAGCGCATAGGGCTCCAGCGCCCTCCGGCGACCCTTTTTCCGCCACACCAGCCACGCGGAAAGGCCCATCAGCCCGTAAAGCACCGTCCACACCACGGGAAACAGCCAGCCCGGCGGAGCCAGCGGCGGCTGGGGCAGCTGAGCATAGCTCTCCATGGCTTCCCTGCCGGTGAGCAGATAGGACGCACCGCCCACGGCCAGCGGGATGCCCAGATGCAAAAGCAGCGGCCACAGCCGTTTTTCTTTGTGATACAAAACAATCGCCCCTTCCTCCGAAAGTGTATGGAAGAAGGGGGCGATTTATGCAAATGCAGCTGTCCTGTGTTTCCGGACAGGCGATTTCCGGTTATTCTTCGGCTTCTGGCAGGGCCGGCTGGGCCAGAATCGTTTTGTATTCAAAATAATTCACCATGCCGGGACGGGCACCCTGAGGCTTTTTCACCCGGCGAATCTGGGTATAATCCACCGCCACCCGGGGCTGATTGGCTGCGCTGCTGAAGCTGGCCGCAATGGCTGCCGCCTGCTGTATGGCCTTTTCCGAGGGCTGCTGTCCCTGAGTCAGCAGCACCGCATGACTGCCGGGCACATTGCGGGCATGGAACCACAGATCGGTTTTCGCCGCCCGGCGATGGGTCAGCTCGTCATTTTCCCGGTTATTTCTGCCGCAGAGCACCGTCAGGCCGCCATCCACCGCATATTCCCGGGGATGGAAGCTCACCGGCTTTGGCTTGCGGCGACCCTTTTCCGTGGGACGCAGATAGCCCGCCTGCACCAGCTCCTCCCGAATCTCCCGAATCTGCGCACCGTCTCCGGCCGCGGCAAGGGTGTAAAGGACATTTTCCACATATTCCAGCTCGGCCTCGCCCAGTGCGATCTGGTGGGTGAGGGCTTCCTCCGCCCGCTTCAGCCGGGTATATTTGGAAAACAGCCGCTGGGCATTTTCCTGCGGCGACAGCAGAGGATCCAGCGTCACTGTCACCTGCGGCAGCGCCGGGTCAAAATAATCCGTCAGCTCCACCCGCTCCATACCGGGACGAATGGCGTAGAGATTTGCGGTAATCAGATCGGCGGTGCGCTTGAGCTTTTCCCGCTCCTCCGCCTGCAAAAGCTCCTGCCGCTGTCCCGCCAGCTTTCGCTGAAGACGGTTACGCCGGGTGGTCATGGCCTTGACGATGCTGCCGTTCAGAGCGCGCAAATCCTCCTGTCGGGTCTGGGCGCTGTAGAAATCATCCAACAATTCGGAAAAAGAATCGTATTTTATACTCTTTGTATTGGGATTTTGTCGATTTTCCAGAGTAGAAATGTCCCGGCTGCCGTTGGGCTTTTCCACCAGCCAGGGCTCCGGCGGCAGCTCCCGCAGCTTCAGCAGCTCCTGTGCCGTGCCCTCCGGCGTACCGCCTCGAAAGCACATTTCTCCGGCAATGGCAGGCGATATCCCGCCGATGCGGTCGCAGAGACCTCTGGGGTCTCCGGCAGCAGCCCGACAGAGCTCGGTGAGCTGCCCTTCCTCCAGCTCCCACAGAGAGGGTTTTTCCTGCCGCAGGGGACGGCGATAGCGCAGACCGGGCTGCACTGCCCGTTCCGAAGTCTCATAGGAGGCCGCATGGGTGCAGGCAATGATAATATCATCCGGCCCCACCAGAATCAGGTTGGTCATGCGGCCCATCATTTCGCAGATCAGTCGCTTTTCCGCCGCCACGCCCAGCTCATCCAGCGCGGTAAAACGCAGCTCCAGCAGCCTCTCATGCTCCGGCTGGGTGACGCTGAGAATCCTGCCGCCGCCCATCTGCTTGCGCAGCAGCATACAAAGCATGGGCGGGGTTTCCGGATTGTCATATTTTTCCCGGGTCAGATGCATTCTGGCACTGTTGCCCGCGCACAAAAGCAGCCGCACATTGCCCTCCTGTGCCCGAAGATGCAGAATGATCCGATCCCGCCGGGGCATGGTGACCTTATCCACCCGTGCCCCCGCCAGGCGGCTGTCCAGCTCCCGGGCCAGACCTCCGATCATCAGACTGTCAAGCGCCATGACTCCATTCCTCCAGTCGTTTCAAAATGGCATCCTCCTCCGGTGTGGGGAGACCCGCCGCCTGTTTGCCCGCCGCAGCTCTGGCATATTTATTCCGCAGCTGGCGCAGATAGTCGGGAAACAGCGGGTCCGCCGTCAGGTGCCGGGTAAAAAGATAGCCGGTTTCCTCCCCCATGGGAGGCTTTCCGCCCCTTGCCTGCAAAAGGGTGTAAAGGTGTTTCCCCTCCCGGGCAAGGCCCTCCCGTTCCACGGTATAGCCCGCTTCCGCCAGCCATTGCCGCAGCCGCTGGCTCTGGGTCATGGGCTGCAAAATCAGGCGATGCTCTCCCTGCTTCGTCCACGGCGCCGCCTCCAGAATGGATGCAATCAGTTCTCCGCCCATGCCGCAGATGACGACGGTATCCGCATCCTCGGGAGAAAATGCCTCCAGCCCGGAGCAGAGCACGGTGGAAATGCGCCCTTCCTCTCCCACGGCTGCGATATGCGCCTTTGCTGCCGCCAGTGGCCCCGGCCGCAGATCGGAGGCATAGGCCCGCTCCACGCCCTGCCGCACCAGCGCAATGGAAAGATAGGCGTGGTCACAGCCCACATCAATCACCCGGCGGCTGCCCCGGCAATAGTCCGCAGCCAGCGCCAGTCTGGGTGTCAGCTCCATGATATTCCCTCCTCAAAAAGCAAGCCAGGGGTTGCCCCCTGGCCAGCTCGTGAACTTTGCTTTCGGAACGCAGCCTTCAGCCTTATTCCTTGGTGGCCAAAAACTCGTTGATCTTCTTCACCAGAGCATCCGCATCCGTGCCATGCACATCGCAGGCTTCCGCAACGCTCTCCATGCGGGAATGGGGGCAGCCCAGGCAGCCCATGCCGATCTCGAAGAAGAACTGCGCGGTCTCGATATCATGATCCAGAATATCGCCGATCAGGCTTTCCTTGGTAACGGTCATTGTCGGTTTCCTCCTGTTTGAATATTTGACATTCTGATTATACAATAGCCTGTCCCGCTTTTCAACAAAAATTTCAGCATCGGCGGGAAAACTGCACATTTGAAAAGAAACGCCGCTGGAGAGCGGCGTTTCGGCGTGTTGATTCAGGTCAGCAATCAGGCCTGCTCGCGCATCTTGGCGAAGCACTCAGAGCAGTAGACGGGGCGATCCGTCTTGGGCTCAAAGGGGACCTTGGCTTCCTTGCCGCAAGCGGCGCAGGTGGCGGTGAAATACTCGCGGGGGCCACGGGCCGCCTGCTTTCTTGCATCACGGCAGGCCTTGCAGCGCTGGGGCTCATTCTGGAAGCCGCGCTCTGCGTAGAACTCCTGCT
>CAZIPA010000039.1:0-15816 GCA_964541085.1 uncultured Oscillospiraceae bacterium
AACAGTCCCCGGCACTGGCAAAGCATTTCCGCAAGCGAAAAAATGACCTGTATTATGACAGAACCATGTCCAAATTCCAACCCCTTGCCCGCAACTCCGATACCCTTGACGGCTTGAACGCAAGTTTTGTGATTATGGACGAACTGCACGGTGTAAAGGACAGAAACCTGTATGAAGTCATGCGGCAGAGTATGGCGGCACGGCGGCAGCCCCTACTTGTAATGATTACCACCGCCGGAACGGTTCGGGAATGCATTTATGATGATATGTACAGCTATGCCGCAAGCGTGGCAGACGGCGCAGTTTCCGACCCCCATTTTCTACCTGTGCTGTATGAACTGGATGACCGTAGCGAATGGACAGACCCGGCAGCATGGATAAAAGCAAATCCTGCATTGGGGTCTATCAAGAAGTTGGATGACCTGACCGCCAAAGTGGAACGGGCAAAGCAGAACCGCAATGAACTGTCCGGCGTTCTGTGCAAGGAATTTAATGTCCGGGAAACGGTCAAAACGGCGTGGTTGTCCTTTGATGACATTAACAACGAAACCGCATTTGACCTGGAAGATTTTCGGGGCGGATACTGTATTGGTGGCGTTGATCTATCCATTACCACCGACCTGACCTGTGCAAGCCTACTACTTATGAAACGGGGCGATGACCGGAAATATATTACGCAAATGTACTGGATACCCGCCGACCGCCTGCAGGAACGTGTGCAACAGGACAAAATACCCTATGACAAATGGTTTGACCGTGGGCTGTTGCGGCTGTGTACCGGAAATACAATCAACTATTCCGATGTGACACAATGGTTCGTGGAAATCATAGCAAAATATGATTTATTCCCGGCGTGGGTCTATTATGACAGCTATTCTGCCCGGTATTTTGTGGAAGAAATGCAAATGCAGGGATTTAACATGGTTCGGTGCATTCAGGGGGCAAAGACCCTGTCCCTGCCTATGCAGATGTTGGGTTCGGATTTGCAGGCTCACAAGGTCATTTATAACAACCACCCCATTCTGAAATGGCGCCTGACCAACACAGGGGTGCAGACCGACCGCAACGGCAACATTGTTCCCATAAAGAACCAGTCACCCAAACAGCGGATTGACGGCACGGCGGCGTTGCTGGACTGCTATGTGGGGCTATATGAGCATTACACCGAATACACAAGCGCAATTTAGGAGGGGCGTATATGAAGCTGAAAGACAAGAAAATCGAAATCCTGACCCCGGTAACGGTTCGGGACGAAGCCGGGTTCAGCACCACCACACTGCTACCGTTGGGGACACCGGTATGGGCCTATTTCCGTCAACTGTCCGGCAAAGAGGTATTCGCCGCCGCAACGACCAATTACAAGGAAGAAGTATTATTTCAGGTGAATTACCGAACCGACCTGACCACGGCCCATGTGGTACGCCACAGGGGCGTTCTGTATGATATTACCCGAATCGACACATTCGAGGGTTACAAACAAGATTTGGCCCTGTACTGCAGCAGACGGGCACGACAGAATTGAAATATAATATCCTATTTTACAATCAAATATTGAAAGTTTCGCCCTTTCGTGCTATAATTCTCAATGAAGAAGTGCGCGGGAGGGCTTTTCTAATGACATACAGCTATAACAAGCTATGGAAAATATTGATTGACCACAAACTGACCAAGACCGAAATGCGCAAGCTATCTGGGATTAGTACCAATATGCTTGCAAAAATGGGCCGGGATGAACCTGTTTCAATGGAAACATTGGCAAAAGTCGCAACTGCCCTGCAATGCGGACTTGACGATATCGTAGAAATCAGGAAAGAGAGTGCAGAGTAATGCAAATTACGGATAAAGATAACCGTTGCGATTTAGATACCCGTTCCATATCGCTTTTTTCAGGTGCAATGGGGCTTGATATAGGACTGTTAGAAGCCGGAATAGACATTCAAATTGGGCAAGATTTTGATGATTATTGCGTACAAACGATGATTGCCAACGGGCACAATGGTATTTTGGGCGATATTCGCAACATTTCTGCAAATGAACTTTTGACAGCATCACATATGAAAATTGGTGAACCTTTCTTGATTTGTGGTGGCCCACCGTGCCAGCCATTTTCTACAGCCGGAAAGCGACTTGGAATTAACGACCCCAGGGGTAGTTTGTTTCGTGAGTTTGTCCGTATGATCGATGAAATCCGCCCTCGTTTCTTTGTCATGGAAAATGTCAAAGGACTTATGAGTGCGATGCTCAAAGACGAAAACGGAAATAACACAAAAATCAAGGTTTTGGATATCATTCTGGAAGAATTTCAAAAACTAAATTACAAAACAGTTTATGGGATTCTGGATGCTGTAAATTATGGTGTTCCGCAATTCCGAGAACGGTTTGTGTTGATAGGCAGTAGAGATAACGAAGATATCTTTCTACCCGTTCCAACACATTTCCATGTACATCAAAATCCGGCATTCCGTTGGAAAACTCTGGGTGAGGCAATAAAAGACTTGGAGAATACCCCTGGTAATTGTGCCGCTTTCAGTGAAAACCGGCTTAAATATTTGCGCATGGTTCCAGAAGGCGGAAATTGGCGTGATTTGCCAGAAGAAATTATCCAAGAAGCCATGGGAGGAGCATATCTATCTGGGGGCGGAAAGGTGGGCTTTTATCGCAGGTTATCCTATTCACAACCCAGTCCAACAGTAGTTACCAGTCCTGTGCAAAAGGCAACGATGATGTGCCATCCAACTATGGATAGGCCCTTGAGCGTAGCTGAATACGCAAGAATACAACAGTTTCCAGATAATTGGAATTTCATAGGAACAGTGGTTAGTCAATATAAGCAAATCGGAAATGCCGTCCCTGTAGGACTTGCAAGAGCCATTGGCGAAATGCTTATTTCTGTTGCAATGGAAAAACATGAAGTTCGGGTTAAGCGCATCCGTGGAACAAATGTACACGATAAAATTCAAGAAGCAATTCGGTTAGGAGGAAGCTCAAATGTTGAATATTGAACCGTTGAATTCCAGCTATGACGAAGCCGCTGTTATCGAAGCAGTCAGCCATTCCCTGACAGAGTTTTACACTTCATTGACGAAAACCCTTGACGGCATCGATGTGGACAAAATTCTCAAACGAAAAAATCCGTATCTGTATCGGGCAAAGGGTATTAGCAGTGCTGGCCAAATTGTTGACGGTATTCTTGCTGCATATGTTTCTTCCAGCGAAGAAACGGTGTTCGGTAATACCTTTTTTGAGCCGATTGCAATTGTTGTGTCCGGTGGGCAAAAAGCAGTAACCGAAGGTGTAGATATTACTGTTGATAAGGACAATACCATTTATAGCATAGCTGTAAAAAGTGGAACGTCTGTTTTCAATGCTGACAGCAGAAAGCGGCAAGAACAGAACTTCCAGTCCGCACAAAAGCGTGCACAGCAGGCTAAAAAAGCATTTTTACCCGTTGTTGGTTATGGATATGGAAAGAAAAAAGTGAAGGCCGGGAACGAAAAATTCTACAGAGAACTTGCGGGAAAGGACTTTTGGGAATGGCTTACAGGCGACCCTGAGTTCTACACCAAGATTATTAGTTTTATGGGAACAAAGCCTGATGAATATGCAAAAGAATTTGAGGAAGCATATGCAAAGGCCGAAAACAGGATGGTTCGGGAATTCACTGTCAAGTATTGCAAAGAGGATGGCTCGATTGACTGGGATACTTTAATCCGTTTCAATAGCGGCAACTAACAGGAAGGTGCTTGTCGCTTATCTCCTGCTATCTTTTAGTATCTGCTTGCAGATTTAAGCGACAGGCAAGCGACAAGTCCGAAACACCGCTGTATTATTATGAGCTTTTGAGCTTACAAAACGCAACAAAACATCAAAAATCACGCTATTTATGCACATTTACTGCATAGTGGCGTGATTTTTATTATCTCTGAAAAGAAAAATATATCCTGCAAATCCGCAGGAAATCACGAATCGGGAATTATACTATATGCAGCGAGGTGATTCTATGGACTATCTGGACTGGTTTGCATCCCGGCTTTCTGCGCTGCGGACGCAGAGGGGTGTTTCAGCAAGGGATATGAGTCTTTCTCTGGGGCAGAGCGAAAGCTATATCAACAAGATCGAAAACCGGCGGACATTGCCGTCCATGACCGGCTTCTTCTATATCTGCGAATATCTGAACATTACCCCGCAGGAGTTTTTCAACACCGGTGTTGCTGCGCCGCATAAGACGCAGGAGCTTTTGTCCGAGTTGGAAAAGCTGACACCGAAACAGGCTGAACATATTTTAATGGTGATAAAGGACATTTCCGAAAAACAGAGCTGCTGACTGCTTTTCTCCGGGCGGTGATAACGCTGCGCAGTGAAAATGGTTTTAGGCAAACAGAAAAGCGCCGGGCACAAGGCCCGGCGCTTGGTTGCTTTTATGGAGTTGTATCAGACGCGGTTCGGATTAGACCAAACCCTGAGCGATCATAGCGTCAGCAACACGCAGGAAGCCCGCAATGTTACCGCCGGCGACCAAGTCATAGCCCAGGCCAGCCTTCTCAGCAGCTTCCACAGAAGCGGCGTAGATGTTCTTCATCGTGGTGTGCAGCTTCTCGTCCACTTCCTCAGCAGACCAGCAGTAACGCATGGAGTTCTGAGACATTTCGAAACCGGAGGTGGCAACGCCGCCAGCGTTCACGGCCTTGGAGGGGGCGACCACGATGTGGCCGGCCTTGCGCAGCATGGCCAGAGCTTCGTTGGTGGTGGGCATATTGGCGACTTCGATGTAGTACTTCACGCCGGAGTCGATGATCTTCTGAGCCCAGGCTTCGTTGACATCGTTCTGAGTGGCGGCGGGCATATAGACATCCACATCCTTCACGCCCCAGCACTTGGTACCGGGAACGAACTCGGCGTTGGGATACTTCTCAGCATAGGGAGCGCAGTGCATGGGATCCTTGGCACGCATCTCGAGGATGTAGTCCAGCTTCTCGCCGGTAACGCCATCGGGATCATGGATGTATCCGTCGGGACCTGCGAAGTAGGTGACCTTAGCGCCCAGCTGAGCGGCCTTCTTCATGATGCCCCAGCCCACATTGCCGTAACCGGAGATGGCGATGCGCTTGCCTTCGATGGTCTCGCCGAAGTGCTTCAGCACTTCCACCAGATAATAAACAGCACCGTAGCCGGTAGCCTCGGGACGGATCAGAGAGCCGCCGTAGCTGAAGCCCTTACCGGTGAGAACGCCGTTCTCCCAGACAGCCTTGATGCGCTTGTACTGGCCGTACAGATAGCCGATTTCGCGGCCGCCGACACCGATATCACCAGCGGGGACATCCACATCGGGACCAATATGACGCCACAGCTCGGTCATGAAGGCCTGGCAGAAGCGCATGACTTCCATATCGGACTTGCCGATGGGGGAGAAGTCGGAGCCGCCCTTGCCGCCGCCCAGAGGCAGGCTGGTCAGGCTGTTCTTGAAGGTCTGCTCGAAGCCCAGGAACTTCATGGTATCCAGGGTGACATTGTCAGCGAAACGCAGGCCGCCCTTGTAGGGTCCGATGGCGCTGTTGAACTGAACGCGGAAGCCACGGTTGACATGGGGCTTGCCGGCGTCGTCAACCCAGGTCACACGGAACTGGATCTGACGATCGGGCTCGCACATTCTTTCCAGGATGGCGTTCTTCTCATACAGTTCGCAGTTCTTCTCGACGATAGGCTCCAGAGACTCGAAGACTTCTTCCACGGTCTGCAGGAACAGTTTCTCATGAGGATTGCGAGCCTTGACTTCTTCAAGGACTCTCTGCATGTAAGCATTCATTGGTATGTACCTCCCAATAAAAATTTTACGATACTTCCGTTGGGCCCTTGTGCCCAACCTCTACATATACATATCTTAAAACCCTTACGGCGAAAAGTCAAGGATTTTCCCACGGGCAAATCGCCAAAGAATGGACTTTTCCCGCACTTTTTTCGTACATCTTGGAGAAAAATCCGGCCTTTCTCCAGCAAGCGGGGAAAATGCGCCGTTTTTTCCGCCGTCCGGCGTTTATTTGTGATAGAGGCGCTTGGTCTGATAGGCCGGGTCACAGGTCAGATGAATGCCCAGCTTGCGATAGATATCTGCGTCCACCTGAGACAGAATCACCGTGGAATGGGCCTCACAGCCCCGCAGATCGGTCAGATGGGAAAAGGCCCGCTGGGCTTCTCCGCTGAGGGCTGCGCTGATGGACAGAGCCACCAGCACCTCATCCGAATGGAGCCGGGGATTGTGGTTGCCCAGAATGTCGGTTTTCAGCACCTGAATGGGGTCGATGACGCCCCGGGTAATCAGATTGTCCTCCCGGGGAATGTTGCACAGTCCCTTTACTGCGTTGAGCAGCGCCGCCGCAGAGGGGCCCAGCAGCTCGGAGGTGCGTCCGGTTGCCAGTCTGCCGTCGGGAAGCTGGATGGCCACGGCGGGCTTTCCTGTCTGCTCTGCCCGGGCCTGAGCCGCCGCCACCACGGGACGGTCTGCCGTGCTGATGCCCAGCTGGCGCATGAGCATCTCGATTTTTTCCACCGCAGCCTCGCCGCCGGTGCCCTTGCGCAGATCGCACAGGGCCGCATAATACCGGCGGATGATCTCCGCCTTGGATGCTTCACAGCAGGCTTCATCGTCCACCATGGCATAGCCCGCCATATTCACGCCCATATCCGTGGGCGAATGATAGGGGCTGCTGCCGTTGATGCGCTCAAACATGGCGTTGAGCACGGGGAACGCCTCCACATCCCGGTTGTAATTCACCGTGGTCACACCGTAGTGCTCCAGATGATAGGGGTCGATCATATTCACATCGTTCAGATCCGCCGTCGCCGCCTCATAGGCCAGATTCACCGGATGCTTCAGAGGCAGGTTCCAGATGGGGAAGGTTTCAAACTTGGCATAGCCCGCGTTGATGCCGTGAAGATTTTCATGGTACAGCTGACTGAGACACACGGCCAGCTTGCCGGAGCCGGGGCCGGGTGCCGTAACCACCACCAGCGGCCGCTGGGTCTCCACATATTCGTTCCGGCCAAAGCCCTGTTCGCTGATAATGCCGGTGATATTATAGGGATAGCCCTCGATGGGATAATGGCGATAGACCCGCAGGCCCAGCTTCTCCAGCTTCTGCTGGAAGCTCTGAGCGGACAGCTCGCCGTTGTAGCGGGTGATGACCACGGAGCTCACATACAGGCCAAACTCCCGGAAGGCGTCAATGAGCCGCAGCACATCCTGGTCGTAGGTGATGCCCAGATCGCCCCGGATCTTGTTTTTTACAATGTCTCCGGCGTTGATGGCGATGATGATCTCCGCCTTGTCCGCCATGGATTTCAGCATCTGGATCTTGCTGTCCGGCGCAAAGCCCGGAAGCACCCGGGAGGCGTGATAGTCGTCAAACAGCTTGCCGCCGAACTCCAGATAGAGCTTGCCGCCGAACTGCTGAATCCGCCGCTGAATCTCCTCTGACTGCCGCGCAATGTACATCTGATTGTCAAAGCCCAGCTTTTGCATAACACTTTCCCCAGCTTTCTGTCAAAAACGACATTTTTTCAATAACCTAATTATTGTATAACAACTCTCCCCCGATTGACAAGAGGTTTCTTTGTACTGCTCTGCCGAATTTTCAGAAAAATCTTCATGTATTTTTTGTGCTTTCCCCTCTTCTCTTTTTCGGAAAATTGGTGTACAATCATATTGTGCCGTACTGCGGCATAAATAAATAAGAAAGTGAGCGATATCCCATGAAAAATCGGAAAATCCTCGCACTGCTTCTGGCGGTGGCCATGGTATTTACGATGGCCATTCCCGCCTTTGCAGACGAAGTCACGGCGGACACTCCCATGCTGATCGCCGAAAATCCGGCTACGATGGCAGGCAAGACCGTGATCCTGCACTCCAACGATGTGCACGGTGCCGTTGAAGGCTATGCCTACATTGCCGCCGTCAAGGCGCAGTATGAGGCTGCCGGTGCTCAGGTCATTCTGGTGGATGCCGGCGACTTCAGCCAGGGCACTACCTATGTGAGCACCACCAAGGGCAAGGATGCCGTGGACATGATGAACGCTGTCGGCTATGACATCGTTTCTCTGGGCAACCATGAGTTTGACTACGGCTATGCACAGCTGGCGGAAAACATGAAGGCTGCCACCTTTAAGGTTCTGTGCTCTAATGTGTTTGATACAGAGGGCAACACCATCTTTGATGCCAACTATATCTACACCACCGAGCAGGGCGTGAAGATCGGCTTCTTCGGCATGGAGACGCCCGAAGCCCAGACCAAGACCAACCCCGCTCTGATCAAGGGCCTGACCTTTGCTGTCAACGACGATTTCTACGCCGCTGCCGCAGCGCAGGTTGCCGCTCTGGCCGATGCAGACATCGTGATCTGCCTGAGCCATCTGGGCGTGGATGCCGAGTCCGAGCCCTATCGTTCCTATGATCTGTATTCCAAGGTGGAAGGCATTGATTTCATCATTGATGCCCATTCTCACAGCGTGATGACCGCCGGTGAAAACGGCGAGCCCATCCAGTCCACCGGTACTGCTTTCAACAACATTGGCGTCATCGTCATCGACAACGAGACCAAGGCCATTGAGAGCAACGAGCTGCTGCCCGTCTACGGCACCGAGACCGATGCCGAGGGCAACGAGACCACCGTGGCCAACTACGAAGCTGACGCTGCTGTTGCCGCCGCTGCTCAGGTCATCATCGACCGTGTGCAGGCCGAATACGGCACTGTCTTTGCCAAGAGCGAAGTCACTCTGAACGGCGCCAAGGCTCCCAACGGCAACCGCGACAGCGAGACCAACAACGGCAACCTGATTACCGATGCCATGGTCTGGCAGGTCATGCAGAACAAGGACGGTCTGGAAGTGGATGCTGACCATGTGGTCGCCATCACCAACGGCGGCGGTATCCGTGCTGCCATCCAGCCCGGCGATGTGACCAAGAACGACATCAACACCGTGCTGCCCTTCGGCAACACCGTGGCTGTTGTTTATATCACCGGCGAAAAGCTGCTGGAGGCTCTGGAAGCTTCTACCTACTGCACTCCCGGCGCCGTGGGCGGCTTCCCCCAGGTTTCCGGCATGAAGTTCTCCATTGACACCACCAAGGAATATGATGCCAATGAAGAGACCTATCCCGGCTCCACCTATTATGGCCCCAAGACCATCAACCGTGTCTCCATTCAGGAGATCAACGGCAAGGAGTTCAAGGCTGACGAGCTGTATGCCGTCATCACCAACAACTTCTGCGCCGCCGGCGGCGACACCTATTATGCCTTCGCCTCTGCGGAATCTCAGTTTGACACCGGCGTGCCTCTGGACGAAGCCGTGATGGCGTATGTCACCGAGGAGCTGGGCGGCGTCATCGGCGAAGCTTATGCTGCACCCGAAGGCCGCATCACCCTCATCACTGAGGTTGTGGAAGAGCCCGAGACTCCCGAAGAGCCCGTCGCTCCCGTGGAGCCTGTTGCTCCCGTGGAGCCCGTTGCCCCCGTTGAGCCCGTCACTCCCGCCGAGCAGCCCGCCACCACCTATGTGGTCGTCAAGGGCGACAGCCTGTGGAGCATTGCCAAGCGTCTGCTGGGCAGCGGCTATCTGTGGGAAAAGATTTATGAGGCCAACGCCGACATCATCAAGAATCCCAACCTGATCTTTGTTGGCCAGACTCTGGTCATCCCCGCCGTCTGATTCCTTTCATAAGCGAAACAAAAGGGAGTTCCCCCTGTGGGAACTCCCGATTTTTTATTTTGCTGTTCGGTTTTACCGGACAAGCCAGCCGTAATCCTTGCGGCAATCCAGAACATAATCCACAGACCAATTCTTCATTCGAATGCCGTTAATATCATAGGTTGACGGGAACGAATCACTGTCTATATTGCAGAGTCATATCTACAACTTATAATTCTATTCTGGTGGCATATCCTTCCAATAAGCGATTTATTTCTTCTTCATTTTCATAAAACATATCGTCGCACTGTTCCATAATATTTTCGGCTTTTTCATCATCTTTTTCTTCTAACAGTAAATATGCCTGATAAGCCTTTTCCAGATTCTCGGCTAATTTTTCTGATAAAATAGTTTTCAACGCAGACATTTCTTTTTGTATGTCACCATTATTTTCAACATTTACAAAATATTGATCGTGTCCACCATTGTTAATCTCACTTTGATAAGTCATTAGTTCTTCATAAGGTGACTTGACTTTTCCTTCTGACCACATTTCCCACATGATATTCCACTTTTGTTGCTCATCAGTTAACTCAACTTTCTTTTTCTTTAAAAAATCAAATAATCCCATATTTTTCTCCTTATTTTCTTGCTATCAGACACACATTCACAACGGGGCAAGACAATGCCGTTAATATCATAGATTGACGGGAACGAACCAACTCCTTATGTTGTAAGGAATGTGTCTATCTCTATAAATTGGAAGCCGGCAAATATTTATTACTTACTCACTTAATAATTCTCATTTATTATAGCACATTTTAGTTAAAAATTCATCAACTAACGATGAACTGTAAAAACACTAAAAGGAATTCCGAGATTTTCCTAAATTGGACTTATGCTCGGAATCCCTTTATTTCAGCACATTTCAGTTGTTTACTTTTCTTTTCTTGACAGCAAACATACCGTCTCCACATGATCTGTATTGGGGAAAAGGTCATAGGGGCGGGCCAGCTCCAGACGGTAGCCGCCGACTTGCAGACGCTTCAGATCCTCTGCCAGGCTCTCCGGATTGCAGGACAGATAGAGAATGTCCCGGGGCGCAAACCGGACAACGGTGCGGCAGACGCTTTCTCCCAGACCCCGCCGGGGCGGGTCAACAAAAAACAGTGTCTCCCCCTCCAGCCGCAGCCGGGGCAGCACCCTTGCGCAATCGCCGCACAGGGCCTGTATCTGTCTGGAAAGGCCGTTGCGCCGGGCCAGTGTCCGGGCGCTCTCCACGGCAGCAGGCACCTGCTCCACGCTGACAACCTGCATCCCCGCCCGGGCAAACAGCAGAGAGGTGATGCCGATGCCGCTGTAGGCATCCACCAGCTGCTTTGCCTTCCGCTCCTTTGCCAGACGGGCAATGTCGGTATACAGCCGTGCCGCCATCTCTTCATTCACCTGAAAAAACGCCTCCGGTGTCAGACCAAACTCCACTCCCAGCAGCGAAGCCTCCAGCCGCCCGGGCCCTGCGATATGCCGGGGACTGCCGGAAAAAATCGCACTGTCCCGCCGGTCGTTGAGATTCAGCCACAGAGAGATGCTGCCCAGCCGCTGCTCCAGCAGAGCATGGAGCACCGCAAGCCCCGGCACCCGTCCCGAGCGGGAGACGACGGTGAGCATCAGCCGTCCGTTCAGATAGCGTCCCGCCGCAAACCGCAGCAGACCTCTGCCGGTGCGGGGCTCATACACCGGAATGGAAAACCGTCCGGCCCATTCCTCCAGCGTCTCCGCCAGAATGGGAAACCAGTCTCCATGCATGGGGCAGCTTTTCACCCGCACCATCCGGTGGGTCTCCGCGCTGAAAAAGCCTACGGCAGGCTTTCCTCCGTCCATGCCGAACACCAGATGCACCTTGTTGCGGCAGCCCTCCCGGGGGCCGGGCACACAGTCCTCCACCCTTCCGCCGAAGGGTTCCAGCAGCGTCTGTATCCGCCGGGTCTTGCGCTCCAGCTGTGCGGCATAGGGCAGCGCACCCAGATTACAGCCGCCGCAGCGGCTGCCATAGGGGCAAAAATGGGCTTCCTTCTGTTTCATATCCGCCTCCGAAAAAAACTCCCCCGGCTGTGGACAGTGCCAATGCAGACGGGGGAGGATGATGTTTGCTGGGTGTCAATCCTCGAAATGACCCACGATGACATCCTTTTCGCTGATGTCCGTGGTGTAGGGATTCAGATACTGGTTGACAAACTCGACGATCTGGCCTTCATCCAGATACACATAGGCCGCCGTGCTTGTCCGGCCATCGGAATACACATAGGTATAATGGCCGGTGTGGTCATAGGGCAGGGTATCGGTGATGATATCCGTGCCGAAGTCCATCTCGTTGAGCACATTGAGATAGAACCAGACCATATTCTGCACATTCATATTGGTTTCCACATTTTCGTTGAAAATGGAGATGTAATCCTTCACCTGGGCCAGGGTAAACTTGGCCTTGACCTGCCGGAGCACCTCCACCAGAAAATCCTTCTGCCGGTTGACCCGGCCAAAATCGTTTTCCTTGGTGCTGCGGAAGCGCACATACTGCTGGGCCTGCTTGCCGGTGAGGGTATAGGTGCCCGCCTTCAGGTCGATGTGAGAATTGGGGTCAGTGTCCCCGTGATACATATCATAGGGCACGGTATATTCCACGCCGCCGATCAGGTCGATCATTTCCTCAAAGGAGTTGCCGTTGATGACCACATAATAGTTCACGGGAACGCCGGTGATATCCGTCACGGCCTGACACATATCCTCAATGCCCGCATAGCCATAGCGGCAGTTGATGCGCTTGTTGTTTATTTTGCTGTCCACCTGACTGTCCCGGTTGATGGAGACCATATTCACCTGATTGGTGTTGGCATCCACCCGGCAGAGCATCATGGTATCGGTGTTGTAGTTATCAAAGGTTCCGGCCAGCAGAATGGTATAAACGCCGTCCTGCATGACCTTTTCCCCGTCGGCATTTTCGCCGTTGTCGGGGCGGTTGGGATCCTCCGGCTCCTCCGGCTCGTCGGGGGTGTCGGGAGTCTCGTCCGGCTGTTCCTGCTGCCTGTCGTCGCTGTTGGGCTTGCCCACCGCATTCTGGCTGGGCCGCTGGGTCAAAAACCACGCCGCAAAGCAGCCGATTACCGCCAGCACCGCCAGCACAACCAGCCAGCCTCTGCCCTTTCTTTTCTTTCCTGTTTTCATGCCGCCATTCACACTGCGGACGACCTCATGCTTACCCATATGCAAAATCTCCTGATATACTTCTGAAATTCATATTCTTTCCGGCTCGGCCTTCGAGCCCATGTTGTTACAGTATATCACAGTTCCTCTGCTGATTCTACGGGGAATTACTAAAAAAATCTTAAATTTTTCCCCGAAAACCGGCGAAGAATTCTCCGTTTGCGGTTCCATCCGCCGGACTTTTATGCTATGATAGGCTTGCCTGCAAGGAGGGGTTTTTCATGCTGCAAAACTTTTTATACAGTCTCAACGCCACAGTCCCGGTGTTTGCCCTGATGGTGCTGGGCTGGGTGCTGAAGCGTGTGGGATTTTTGACCGATGAGTTTATCCGGGTGGCGGACAAGCTGGTGTTTCATGTGGCGCTGCCGGCCATGCTGTTTCTGGACATTGCCCAGATGGATCCCTCTCAGCTGCTGGACGGAAAGTTCGTGGTGTTCGGCGCATCGGTGACGCTGGTGAGCATTCTGCTGATCTGGCTGCTGGCCCGGCTGCTGCTGAAGCACCGGGAACAGGTGGGCGCCTTTGTACAGGGGGCCTACCGTTCCTCTGCCGCCATTCTGGGGGCGGCGCTGATTACCAATGTTTACGGCGACGCAGGCTACGCGCCGCTGATGATTCTGGCCTCTGTGCCGCTGTACAACATCTTCGCCGTGCTGGTGCTGGTGCTGGAATCCGGCGGCGACCGGCAGAAGGGCAGCGCCGGCATCAGGCGGGCGGCCATCAATGTGTGTAAAAATCCCATTATTCTGGGAATTGTGGTGGGAATGCCCTTTGCCCTGCTGAAGCTGCCTCTCCCCGCTATGGTGACCAAAACCGTGTCGCTGGTGGGACAGCTGGCAACGCCGCTGGCGCTGCTGGCCATCGGTGCGGGCTTTGTCTGGCAGAACGCCCGGGAAAAGGCCGGGCCGGTCTCCGTGGCGGCGCTGACCAAGCTGGTGCTGCTGCCCATGGCCTTTCTGCCGCTGGCGGTGGCGCTGGGCTTCCGCAATGAACAGCTGATGGCCATTCTTATCATGCTGGGCTCGCCTTCCACGCCCAGCGGCTATATTATGGCGAAGCAGATGGGTGCGGACAGTCAGCTGGCCTCCGGCGTGGTGGTGCTGACCACGCTGTTTGCCTCGGTGACCATCACCGGCTGGATCTTCCTGCTGCGCAGTCTGGCGCTGCTGTAAGATGACAAAAAATATAGCGGAGACGGAATTGATCCGTCTCCGTTTTGTTTTGCCTGTTATAGCTTCTTTCGCAAAAGGCAGCCCAGGGGAAAGCTCACAAGGATGCCCAGCGCATTCATCAGCAGATCATCCACATCAAAGCTGCGTCCGATGATGGGCTGGAGCAGCTCGATCCCCAGCGGCACGGCCAGCGCCAGCTTCCAGCTGTCCCCCATCCGCAGCCCGGGAAACACCGGCGGCACCAGCACGCCCATGGGCAGAAACATGAGCACATTGCCTACCAGCATGGTGCGCACCCAGCTGTCCACCGTCAACTCACCCCGCAGCACCCGCAGTCCCGTGGGAATCAGCTGAAATTCTCCGGAAAACAGCGGCGCAAGCCCGGTTCCAAACCAGCCCCAGCGGAGGAAATACCAGATTCTGCTCCAGAGATTCGCCGGAACCAGCACCAGATTGAACAGCCCCGTAAGATAGCACACCAGCAGCAGCCGGGGCACCTCCTGCCGCCAGCGCCACGCCTCACCCCGCCGGGAAAGTTTGCGTCGGCGAAACAGTCCATATACCGTTCCCACCAGCAGCGTGATGGGAACGACCTCTAAAAACAGCTCTATCATGGCGTTTCCTCAGGGATGCTCCCGAATCTGCACCACGGTCCATTGTCCGTCGGCATCCTTTTCCACCCGCCAGAGGGCCTCAACATCCCAGCTGCCGTGGACGGTATCTCCCGCCGCATCAAAGGCTTCACAGGTGTATTTCACCCACAGATATCCCTCGTTCTTCCCCAGATGGGCAGACCACAGCTCCAGCGAATGATTCACAAAGGACACACCCGGATAGCTGTCACTGTGGCTGGCATAGCGGGAAAGGAGTCCGTATTTCTGCTGATTTTCCTCCCGGGTGTGCCGATGCTCCTGAAAGGCCGCGTCCGCCTGCCGGAGAATCCACTGAGCCTCTGTCCGGTCGGCGGTGCTGCCGATGGAAAGGGCCATCACCAGCTCCTTTGGGGTGTAATAGGAGGCTGTCGGTGCCAGCTGTACCAGCCGGTACACCGGGAAAAAGTGCAGCAGCAACAGCACCGCCAGCACGATGGCCAGCACAATGCCCAGCACCCTTCCCTGCTTTTTCCGAAACCGTCTGCGCAGCGTCCGCAGCATGGCCTCCAGCTCCCGGGTATCCGGTTCTGCCGGGGGCGCAGCGTCCGTGGGGGCTTTTTGCCGCATGGCTTCCAGCGCCGCCGCACAGTCGGGGCATTCCTTCAGATGGGTCTGCAAAAAGGCCGCCGTATCCGCACTGGTCATTTCCTCCAGATACAGGGGCAGCAGATCCCGCACAACACTACATTGCTGCTTCATGTTTCATCCTCCCATTCTTCCCGCAGCCTGTTTCTCGCCCGATGATAGGTGACACAGGCCCAGTTGTCCGTTTTGCCGAACAGCTCGCCGATTTCTCCAAAGGACAGCTGTCCATAAACCCGCCACAGGAACACTTCCCGATAGGGCTCCGGCAGACGATGGAGCGCCGCCCGCAGACGGCGGGCCGTATCCCGGTCACAGGCCAGTTCCTCCGGGCCGGGTGCGGGAGAGGGCTGCTCCGGCAGCTCGTCCACCGGCAGCGGGCTCTGCCGCTTATGCTTTTTCTGCCAGGAATACCAGGTGTTTTTCCCGATCTGGCACAGCCACACCCGCACATCACATTCGCCGCGAAACTG
>CAZIPA010000040.1:0-14622 GCA_964541085.1 uncultured Oscillospiraceae bacterium
TGATCGACAGCTGTGTCAAGGACGACGCCACCCCTGAAAATGTCGAGGCGATGATCAAAAAGTACTGCTGAGCTTCAGCAGCATCGCCAGCCTCGGGCGTCGTCCGTCCCGCCGCCAGTGCGGCGCAGGATTTTCGGCAATTCACTTGCCGGAAATCTATGAAAAACGGGGCCCCCGGCACGCCTGCGTGCAGGGGAAACGACGCAACTCCTGAAAATGTCGAGGCGATGATTAAAAAGTACTGCTGAGCTTCAGCAGCATCGCCAGCCTCGGGCGTCGTCCGTCCCGCCGCCAGTGCGGCGCAGGATTTTCGGCAATTCACTTGCCGGAAATCTATGAAAAACGGGGCCCCCGGCACGCCTGCGTGCAGGGGAAACGATGCGACTCCTGAAAATGTCGAGGCGATGATCAAAAAGTACTGCTGAGCTTCAGCAGCATCGCCAGCCTCGGGCGTCGTCCGTCCCGCCGCCAGTGCGGCGCAGGATTTTCGGCAATTCACTTGCCGGAAATCTATGAAAAACGGGGCCCCCGGCACGCCTGCGTGCAGGGGAAACGATGCGACTCCTGAAAATGTCGAGGCGATGATCAAAAATATCTCTAAAGAGATATCCCGCACAATCTGTATAGTCAGGCGAAAGCCTTTCTATAAATACTGAAGAAGGAGGATAAGACATGAGCATCTTAGAGGGCAAAAAGGTCGTTATCATCGGCGACCGTGACGGTATCCCCGGTCCCGCCATTGCGGCGTGCGCCGAGTCTGCCGGAGCCGAAGTTGTTTTCTCCTCGACGGAGTGCTTCGTCTGAACTGCCGCTGGTGCAATGGATCTGGAAAATCAGAAGAGAGTCAAGGAGTTTGCCGAACAGTATGGTCCCGAGAATGTAGTCGTTCTGCTGGGCGCATCTGAAGGTGAAGCTTCCGGTCTCGCTGCTGAGACGGTCACCAATGGTGACCCCACCTATGCCGGTCCGTTGACAGGAGTCCAGTTGGGACTCACGGTTTACCATGTGTGCGAGCCTGAAGTAAAGGCTGAGTTCGATGAAGCTGTCTACGACGAGCAGGTCTCCATGATGGAGATGGTTCTGGATGTTGATGATATCATCAACGAAATGAGCAGCATTCGTGAGCAATACTGCAAGTACTTGGGCGAATGACAGAGCTCCGGGGCGGCGGGTTTCCGCCGCCCCGCCGTTGAATTCTTCCCCCGCAAAACAGGTTTTGCGGGGACCCCCTTCCAATTCAACCGCCTCGGTTGGCGCACTCCTGCGCCTTCCTGCGGCATGACGCCGCCACTCGGCGGCGGGGCTTGCGCCTTGCGGCACAACGATATCGGCTTCGCCGGTGATATCTTCTTCGAAGATGAAATCGCTTTCGGCGATGATATCCCTGCGGGGATGAGAAGAAGAGATGCGCCTGCGGCGTGAGGTTTTCCTGCTTGGCTCTCCCTTTGGAAGAGCTGTCAGTGCAAGGCGCTGACGGAGAGGGCGCAAAAGCTTTGCACACCTCTTCAACCCACCCATTATTCATGAAATCATATTTCGAAAGGTCGTGGACGATTTGAAAAGTGTAATCAAGGGTGCCAGCTATATTCTGGCCCATACCCCCGACATGGTTCTGTGGAACGGCACCACCCAGACCACCGAGCGCATTGTCAACCCCGAGAGCGAATATCTGAAGGAGCTTCCCTCCCACATCCGCACCTTTGAACAGGCGCTGGCTTATTGGCCCAATCAGGTCTACATCGGCAACAAGACCCCCGATGAGCTGTCCCAGATTCCTCAGCCCTGGTATGACAAGATCTGCGATGTGAACGCCCGTTACGGCAAGTTTGGCCAGATGATGCCCCAGGAGGAGTTCCTGCTGCTGATGCAGGCCTGCGATGTATTCGATCTGGTCAAGCTGGATAAGAAATTTGTCGCCGCCCACAAGCCCGCACTGGCCCAGAATGAGGTCATGGATGAGAGCATTCTGGCCCGGGTCACCGAGGGCGTGGAGCTGTCCTCCGTGGAACATTTTGTGCAGGAGGAGCACGCCGAGCCGCTGTATCACAACAATGTGCTGGTGGGCTGCGTCAACCGTGCCCACGATATTGATATCAACCTGTCCTCCCATGTCATGCTGGAAAATCTGGTGTCCAAGGCTTCCTCCGTGCTGGCCATGCTCCATGCGGTGAAGAATACCGGCATCCAGAAGAGCGATGTGGAATATATCATCGACTGCGCCGAAGAGGCCTGCGGCGACATGAACCAGCGGGGCGGCGGCAACTTTGCCAAGGCTGCGGCGGAAATTGCCGGTCTGACCGGTGCTACCGGCTCGGATACCCGTGGCTTCTGCGCAGGCCCGGCTCACGCCATTGTGGAGGCTGCTTCTCTGGTGGCGGCCGGCGCTTATAAGACCGTCATGGTCACGGCCGGCGGCTGCACCGCCAAGCTGGGCATGAACGGCAAGGATCATGTGAAAAAGGGTCTGCCCGCACTGGAGGATATGATCGGCGGCTTTGCCGTGGTCATTACTCAGGATGACGGCGTCAGCCCCGAGTTCAATCTGAACATTCTGGGCCGCCACACCGTGGGCACCGGCTCTGCACCGCAGAATGTCATCGGCTCTCTGGTCACCGATCCGCTGGATCGTGTGGGCCTGAAGGTGACGGATATCGACAAATTCTCTCCGGAAATGCAGAATCCCGACATTACCAAGCCCGCCGGTGCCGGTGATGTGCCGCTGGCCAACTATAAGATGATCGCAGCTCTGGCGGTCAAGCGGGGCGACCTGCCCAAGTCCGAGCTGGCTTCCTTTGCTGCAAAGCACGGTCTTACCGGCTGGGCACCCACTCAGGGCCACATTCCCTCCGGCGTACCCTATCTGGGCTTTGCCCGGGAGGACATTCTGGCGGGCCGTGCCAACCGGGTGATGATTATCGGCAAGGGTTCTCTGTTCCTGGGCCGCATGACCAACCTGTTTGACGGCGTTTCCTTTGTGATTCAGGCCAACACCGGCGCAGAAAAGGCCGAGGACGGTGTCAGCGAAGAAGAGGTCAAGGGCATGATCGCCAAGGCCATGAAGGACTTTGCTGCCATGCTGCTGGCGCAGGCCCAGTAACCGGGAGGCTGCAACATGAGTAATCTGGAAAAAACCATTGCCCAGACCTTTTTGCAGATGGCAGAAGGGCTGGAATCCGGCAGCTTTGGCGTTCGTCCGAAAATCGCTCTGACCGGCATGGGCAGTGAGCACGGCGAGGAAAATGCCATGCAGGCCGCCCGGATGGCCGCAAAGCGGGGCGTGGATGTGTATTATATCGGCTCTCTGGAGGCCGAGGGCGTGACCACCATTCCCGTGAAAGACGATGAAGAGGGCCACAAAAAGATGGAAGAAATGGTGGAAAATGGCGAGGTTGACGGCGCTGTTACCATGCATTTTCCCTTCCCCATCGGCGTTTCCACCGTGGGCCGGGTCATTACGCCCGCACGGGGCAGGGAAATGTTCGTGGCTACCACCACCGGAACCTCCAGCTCTGACCGGATCGAGGGCATGATTAAAAATGCCATTTATGGCATCATCACCGCCAAAGCCTGCGGCGTGCAGGAGCCTACCGTGGGCATCCTGAATGTGGACGGCGCACGGCAGACGGAAATGGCGCTGAACCAGCTGCGGGAGGGCGGCTATCCTCTGACCTGGGCCACCTCTGCCCGGGCGGACGGCGGCGCAGTTCTGCGGGGCAACGATGTGCTTCAGGGCACGCCAGATGTGCTGGTGACAGACAGCCTGACGGGCAATGTGCTGATTAAGCTGATGAGCGCCTATACCACCGGCGGCAGCTTTGAAGCCACCGGCTACGGTTATGGCCCCGGCATCGGCATGGATTATGAAAAGCTCATTCTCATTATCTCCCGGGCCTCCGGCGCACCGCTCATTGCCAATGCGCTGGAATATGCGGCTCAGCTGGTGCGGGGAAAGGTGTTTGCCATCGCAAAGCAGGAGTTTGCCGCCGCCGAAAAGGCCGGTCTGAGCAGGATTCTTGCCGCCCGCAAGGCCGCTTCCAAGCCCGCTGAGGCAGCGGAAGAGGTCAAATGCCCCCCGGCGGAGCCCTGTACCGCCAGCATCCCCGGCATTGAGGTGATGGATCTGGAGGATGCAGCAAAGGTGCTGTGGAAAAACGGCATTTATGCGGAAACCGGCATGGGCTGCACCGGTCCGCTGGTGATGATGAGCGAAGCCAATCTGGAAAAGGCCACCCAGCTGCTGAAGGCAGCCGGATATATCGGCTGAAAGGAGCAGCAGCATGAAGGTATATGACCGCATCGAAAAGGTAGAAAAGGAGCTGACCACCGATCAGCTCATCGACCTGATGACCAATCACAACCGTCAGGTGGATCTGACGCTGAAGGGCAGAACCGCCGATGAGGACGGCCATGTGTGGGACGGAGAAAACTGGACCTGCGTGGACGGAAAGCGCTTTATCCGCAGCTATTTTCTGGAGGGACGGGCGCTGAAGGATTACGGCGGCTTCAACAAATATGATATGAAGGGCGTATTTCTGCCGGAGGAGGCCGTGGAGGTCATTCTGGGCTGATTGCCCGCCCGCAGCGCAAAAACAAACAGGCCCCGGAACGGTGTGTTCCGGGGCGTTTTCGTTGCAGTTTTCAGATAGAGGATGGGATTTTCCGGCAGAATCAGTTGCGCCGGACGATGTGCCATTCCTCCGGGCATTCGTCACAGAGGATCACCGGCTCATAAATCAATGTATTGGCGGCAGGAAAATCCGTCCAACTGGCACAGGCATAGGTTTCCCGCAGCAGCACCCCTTCGTCCAGGCGCAGATTGTGCCAGTGGGCGCATTCATAGGGCGCACCTGCAACGGATTCATCCTCCACCACCCATTTGATTTCAAACAGATTGGTTGTAACGGGCTGGGAGAAGGTGACGGTGAACCGGAACATACTCCAATCCTGCCCATGCATATTCATGCTGTTTTTGCAGCTTTCTCCGGTCACCTGGTCGTTATCGGAATAAAGGCCAATAGAAACCCAATCCTCCGCACCTTCCGGGGAAATGTAGGTTTTCCATGCGCCGCTGCTGGTGGAAGAAGAGTAGAATGTCACCTGATTGCTGGCTTCCTCCCGCTCCACCTCCGGCAGGAAGGGATTTTTATAGTACCGGGTAGTGGTATACACCACGCTGCAATCGGTATATTGCTCCAGTCCCGGCCATTCCGCAGGACAGTCGGCACAGGGCAGCGTCCGCTGCTCCACCGACACATATTCCGAACCGTGGTGAACGGCGGTCAGCCCCAAAAACTCCCCGGTGGAAGCGCGGCTGAAGTCATCCTCATAAAGCATCCATTCCCGGGGCGCAATGCGCACCACGGTGGCCTCATCCGCAATATGAATCTGCGTCCAATAGGTAGGACTCGTGCCCTCCATGGCATCGTTGTCCACTGACCGCAAATCATAAATGGGCTGGGTGTGCTCCGGCAGCGTTACTTCCACCCGGAACAGGTAAAAATCATATTTATGCTCTGCCGTTTCCCGCAGAGATTCCTCCACATGAAGATGCCCATCCTCCAGCTTCAGGCTTCGCTTGGTGCCATCCACCCCTGCCGGAGCCAGATAAAAGGTGCGGTTTTCATTTTCCACGATTTCCCGGGGAAGTGCCAGATAAAAGCGCACCGTTTTGCCGTCAGAGTCGGGGTTGCTTCTCGCCGGGTCAGTATTGCGCACGACCGTTTCCGTCTGTGTCGGCGTATCCGTCTGCACAGGCTGCACGGGCTCTTCTGTGTCCGTTGAGCTGTCCGGTGTGGTGTCCGGCGTATCCGTCTGGGAGGGCTGTCCATTCGCCAGCTTCTGTGCACAGGCGGAGAGCAGCAAAAGCAGAATCAGAAGAAGGGCAGTAAAAACAACGGCAAACTGTTTACGATGCAGCATAGGGCTGCCCCCCCTTTTTTCTTTTTTTCTACATTATATTTCCCGTGGAGATGGTTGTCAAGAACATTTTTGAAATTATATGTCATTTTTGTCAAACTGCGCACGGGCACCTTCACCCCCCCCAGATGATTTTTGTGAAAGATGATTGCGCACACGGTGCCTGCGGGCGTGATGGGGTGCGCCTTGCGGCGTGAGGTTTTCGGGCTTGGCTCTCCCTTTGGGAGAGCTGTCACCGCAGGTGACTGAGAGGGTTGTTCTTTCGTCCCCCGTTCCTGGCTCCCTAGTTCCCCACAAAATCTTCGATTTTGCGGGGGCCCCCTTTCATTTAACCGCCTCGGTTGACGCAGTTCTGCGCCGCCCTGCGGCATGACGCCGCCACTCGGCGGCGGGGGCTTGCTGCGCAAGCTGTCCGGCAGGGGATGATTATGCTATAAAATCATTGAGCGATAAAATCTGTGGGAGTATTTGCAATTCTATTGCAGCCCTCTCAGTCGGCTTCGCCGCCAGCTCTCCCAGAGGGAGAGCCAAGCGTGAAAACCAAGCGCAGTCATGCGATATCACAGCGCCTGCGGCGCACCCGCTTGACATTCCCCCACAAAAGTGCTATACTCAAAACCTAATGACATTAGGTTTTGAAAGGAGAATGCACGATGCCACGAAGCGGACTGGATTCGGCGCAGGTGGTGGAGGCAGCGGCAAAGCTGGTGGAGCAGCAGGGGGCAGGAGCCTTTTCCATGCGGGCGCTGGCGGAGTCGCTGAACATTCAAACTGCCTCTTTGTATCATCATGTGAAAAGCATGGATGTCCTTTTGACGGAGGTCTGCGGCTACGCCATGAGAATGCAGCGGGACGCAGAGCTGAAGGCCATGGAGGGCAAGCAGCGGGAGGAGGCCATTTTTGCGCTGGCGGAGGCTTATCGCCGTTTTACCCGGGAGCACGGAGAGCTGTACCGGCTGATTATCCGCATGGCAGCCTCGGCCTGGGACGGCATGACGGAGGCTTCCAGCTGCGTATCGGGCCCCTTTTTGCGGGCGCTGGAGGGTTATCGTCTCACCCGGGAGGAAGCTTATCACTGGCAGCGGATCCTGCGTGGCGTGATTCACGGCTTTGCCTCACAGGAGGATGCGGGATTTTTCTCCCATTTGCCGGTGGATGTGGGAGAAAGCTTTCAAATGGCCATCCGTACCTGTGTGCTGGGACTGGAGCGGGCAGAAACGGAGGGCAGCGTATGAAAACGGAACAAAGCAGAAATGCGCTGTTTACCACCGACCCCGTGCAACGGGCGGTGATTTCTCTGGCCGTGCCTACGGTGATCAGTCAGATCATCACCGTGATCTACAATATGGCAGATACCTTTTTCATCGGTCAACTGGGCGACCCCAATCAGGTGGCAGCCGCCACGCTGGCCATGCCGCTGTTTATGTTTCTGACGGCGCTGGCAAACCTGTTCGGCATCGGCGGCGCCAGCTTCATTTCCCGCTGTCTGGGGGCCGGCAACCGGGAAAAGGCCAGAAGCACCGCTTCCTTCTGCATCTGGGGCGCGGCAGCGGCGGCCTTTTGCTTCGGTACCGGCGTGACCCTGCTGCGGGGAGTGCTGCTGCCCCTGTTCGGTGCGGATGCGGAGACCTTTTCCCATTGTGCCTCCTATGTGTTCTGGACCATCGGACTGGGAGCGGTTCCTACGGTGCTCAATGCGACGCTGGCCCATCTGATCCGTGCGGAGGGCTATTCTGCGCAGGCCAGCTTTGGCGTGGCGCTGGGCGGCATTCTGAACATTCTCATCGACCCGGTGTTCATTTTCCTGTTCCGCATGGAGATCGCCGGAGCGGCCATTGCAACCATGCTGTCCAATGTGGCGGCGATGATCTATTTCCTGCTGTTCCTGTACCGCATCCGGAAGCAGACGGTAATTACGCCCTCGCCCCGCTGTCTGACGCTGAAGCAGGGCATCCCCGGAGAAGTGCTGGCGGTGGGCTTTCCCAGCTGTGTCATTTCCGTGATGGGAACCCTGTCCAACCTGACCCTGAACCGGATCATTGCCGGCTATTCCAACGAGGCGGTGGCGGGCATGGGCATTGCCAAAAAAATTGACCTGCTGGCCTTTGCCATCGCCCAGGGCATGACTCAGGGGACGCTGCCCCTCATCGGCTACAATTACAGCTCCGGCAACCGGAAACGGATGCTGGCGGCGCTGAAAACGCTGCTGGTGGATTGTCTTGCGGTGGCCTTTGCCGGTATGGCGCTAATGTTTTTCGGGGCGGGGCCCATGACCCGCTGCTTTATTTCCGACGGCACAACGGTGGAATATGGCAGAAACTTTCTGCGCATCGTCTGTCTGGCCTGTCCCACCACGGCACTGAATTTTCTGGTGATTACCCTGTTTCAGGCCACGGGAAAAAAGCTTCAGCCGCTGATTCTGTCCCTGCTGCGCAAGGGCGGACTGGATATCCCGCTGATGCTGCTGTTCAACGCACGGCTGGGCGTGTCCGGCATTGCTTGGGCAACGCCGCTGGCCGACGGGCTGGCGCTGGTGGTGTCCGCCGCACTGGTGCTGCCCTATCTCCGCACCCTGCGAAAGGAAGCGCGCGGAGCGTGAGGGCATCATACAAAAAAACCGGGTACCCGGCCTTGCCGGATACCCGTTGCTTTTATGGTTAGAAATAGCGGTATTTTTTCCGTTTGGTCAGCAGGAAGAGGATGGAGATCACAAAGGCGCAGATTTCCGCCGCCATGTTGGCCAGCCAGATGCCGTCAGAGCTGTTCAGCAGCACCGGCAGGAAGAGCACGGCCGAGGTCTGGAACACCAGCGTCCGCAGGAAGGAAACCGCTGCGGAAACGCCGCCGTCGTTCAGCGCCGTAAAGAAGGAGGAGACGAAAATGTTGAAGCTGGACAGCAGGAAGGAGAAGCAGAACAGCCGGAAGGCGTGAATCGTCAGCTCCAGCAGTGCGGCGTCATAGCCCACGAAAATGCCCGCCAGCGTGGGTGCCAGCAGCCAGGCCAGCACCGAAAGCACAATACCCGCAATGCCCGTGAGCAGCACACTTTTCTTCAGCATATTTTTCAGCTCATCATAATGGAGCGCACCGTAATGAAAGCTGATGACCGGGGCGCTGCCGATGGAATAGCCCACGGCGATGGCGATGAAAATAAACTGCACATACATCAGCACCCCATAGGCGGAAATGCCGTTTTCTCCCAGATACTTCAGCAGCTGGAAATTGTACAGCATACTCACCAGCGAGGAAGAAATATTGCTCATCAGCTCGGAGGAGCCGTTGGCACAGGCTTGCAGAATGGGACGGGCCTCCAGCTTGGCCGGACGCAGCCGCAGAGGGCTGTCATTGGGCCGGAGGAAATAAATCAGGGGAATCACGCCGCCCACCAGCTGGCTCAGACCGGTGGCAATGGCCGCACCGGCCACGCCCCAGGGCAGCACACCCACAAACAGCGCATCCAGCACCATGTTGGTGCAGCCGGCGGCCACGGTGGTAATCAGACCCAGCTTGGGCTTTTCCGCTGCGATGAGAAAGCTCTGGAACACATTTTGCAGCATGAAGGTGACGGTAAAGCCGATGTTGATCCGGCCATACAGAACGCAGTAGGGGAGCATCTCCTCCGTTGCGCCCAGCAGCAGGGATATGGGCTCCATAAAGATCAGACCCGCAATGGAAAGCACCACGCCCAATATCACCGTGAGAAGAATCATCATGGAAAAATACCGGTTGGCCTTTTCCGGATCCCCTTCGCCCAGCTTGCGGGAAACCAGCGCCGTGCCGCCGGTGCCGATCATAAAGCCCATGCCGCCCAGAATCATAATAAAGGGCATCACCAGATTGATGGCGGCGAAGGCCGTGCTGCCGGCAAAGTTGGACACAAAATAACCGTCCACCACGCCGTAGATGGAGGTGAACACCATCATCACAATGGAGGGCAGGGTGAAACGGAACAGACGGGAATAGGTAAAATGATCCGAGAGCTGGATCTTCGATTTCTGCTGCATAAGACAAAAAACGCCGCGAAAGGGTGGCGGCAGCGCTCCTTTTCTGTAGATTCGGGCCGAGACCCACACGAAGGCCAGCATACCACAGAACCGCAGGAAAGTCAACGGCTTTCGCCCTCTCCGCCCGGGAAAGGAGGACAGCAGGGGAGGGCGTTAAAAATCTTCCTTTTTTCGGATTTTTCCCCGGAAAAGGCATTGACAAGCCGCCGGATTTGCGGTAAGATTTCGCCCGTGGACATGACGCGCATCAGCAGGCAGGCCATCGCCCTTTCTGTATGATGAGCGTTTTCTGATTTTTCAGCGGAAACGCCGGGCAAGCCCCCATCCCATTCTGCCCGGAAAAAGGAGGCTTTTCATGAGGGAACGATACGAAAATCCCCTGTGCCGAAGGTATGCGGGCCGGGAGATGCAGGAGATTTTTTCCGATGACCGGAAGTTTTCCACCTGGCGCAGGCTGTGGCTGGCGCTGGCGGAGGCCCAGAAGGAGCTGGGACTGGACATTACAGAGGAACAGCTGGCGGAAATGCGGGCGCATCTTACGGATATTGACTACACCATGGCGGCGGAAAAGGAGCGGGAGCTGCGGCACGATGTGATGGCCCACATTCATACCTTCGGTGCGGCCTGCCCCAAGGCCCGGCCCATTATTCATCTGGGGGCCACCAGCTGCTTTGTGGGGGACAATACCGATGTGATTTTGCAGCGGGACGCCCTGCGGCGCATCCGGCAGCTGCTGTTGCAGGCCATTGCCGCGCTGACGGAGTTTGCCGAAGCCTATCAGGCCCAGCCCGCGCTGGCCTATACTCATTTTCAGGCGGCCCAGCCCACCACCCTGGGCAAGCGTGCCACCCTGTGGCTTCAGGATCTGATGATGGATCTGGAGCATCTGGATCAGGTGCTGAACGGGCTGAAGCTGCTGGGCTGCCGGGGCACCACCGGAACGGCTGCCAGCTTTCTGGAACTGTTTGCCGGAGACCGGGACAAGGTGCGGCAGCTGGAAAAGCGGATCGCGGAAAAAATGGGCTTTTCTCAGGTGTATCCCGTCAGCGGACAGACCTATTCCCGCAAGGTGGATTATTTCATCCTTTCGGTGCTGTCGGGCATCGCCCAGAGCGCCATGAAGTTCGCCGGAGATATCCGTCTGCTGTCCCATCTGAAGGCGGTGGACGAACCCTTTGAGGCGGGACAGGTGGGCTCTTCGGCTATGGCCTACAAGCGGAATCCCATGCGTTCCGAGCGCATCTGCGCCCTGGCCCGCTATGTCATCGCCGACGCGCTGAATCCGGCCATGACGGCGGGAACCCAGTGGCTGGAGCGGACGCTGGACGATTCTGCCAACCGGCGGATCAGTCTGCCGGAGGCATTTCTGGCTACAGACGGACTGCTGACCCTGTATATCAATGTGATCCGGGGCCTGCGGGTCTATCCCCGGGTGCTGGAGCGCCAGCTGCGGGAGGAGCTGCCCTTTCTGGCGACGGAGAACATCCTGATGCACTGTGTGCAGAAGGGCGGCGACCGGCAGACGCTGCATGAGGCCATTCGCCGGCATTCTGTGGCGGCAGGCCGGAGCATCAAGGAGGAAGGGGCGGACAACGATCTGCTGGAGCGCATCGCCGCCGATCCTGCCTTTGGCATCACCATGGAGGAGATTCAGGAGATTTTGAACCGGAGCGACCTGACCGGTATGGCCCGGGAGCAGACAGTGGACTATCTGGCCCAGGTGCGGGCGGTGCTGGCGGAAAATGAAAGCTGGCTGGCCTGCCGGGAGGATGCCCGGATACAGGTATAAACGAACAACAGACAGAAAGGAGCTGCTGCAATGCTGACAGCCATTGTGGGAATCAACTGGGGTGACGAGGGCAAGGGCCGGATGGTGGACCTGCTCTCCCAAAATTATGAGATCATCTGCCGCTATCAGGGCGGCAACAACGCCGGACATACCGTGGTGAACGATCAGGGCAAGTTTGTGCTGAACCTGCTGCCCTCCGGCATTCTCCGGAGCAACACCGTCAATCTCATCGGCAACGGTGTGGTGGTGGATCTGGAGCATCTGTGCCGGGAGACGGAAATGCTCCGTCAGGCGGGCATTGCCATCACGCCGGAGCATCTGAAGCTCAGCAGCCATGCCGTCATCTGTATGCCCTATCACCGGATGCAGGATGTGCTGGAGGAGGAGCGTCTGGCAGACAGGCAATACGGCTCCACCCGCCGGGGCATTGCGCCGGTTTACGGAGACAAATATATGAAAAAGGCGCTGCGGCTGGAGGATCTGCTCCACTGGGATACGCTGGCGGAAAAGGTGCGGGCGCTGACGGAGTGGAAAAATATCACCTTCACCGGCTATGGCCGGGAGCCTCTCGACCCGGAGGAGCTGCTGGCATGGCTGGAGCGCTACGGCAAGCCCTGGCAGGACTATATCTGTGACGGAACGGCGTTTCTGTCGCAGGCGGCGGAGGCGGGGAAGAACATTCTCTTCGAGGCCCAGCTGGGTGCGCTGCGGGATATTGACTTTGGCATTTATCCATACACCTCATCCTCCAATACGCTGGCGGCCTATGCGCCCATCGGTGCCGGCGTGCCCGGTCTGCGGCTGGATGAGAGCATCGGCATTATGAAAGCCTATTCCACCTGTGTGGGCGAGGGCCCCTTTACCGTAGAGCAGTTTGGCCCGGAGGCGGAGGCCCTGCGGCAGGCAGGGGGCGAATATGGCGCGGCCACCGGCCGTCCAAGACGGGTTGGCCCCTTTGATGTGCCCGCTTCCCGCTACGGCGTGAAAATACAGGGTGCAGATTATCTTGCATTAACCAAGCTGGATGTGTTATCCTATAGGGAGAGCATTCCGGTCTGCACTGCCTATGCGGTGGATGGCTGCATCACCCGGGACTTTCCCACCGGCGATCGTCTGCTCCGGGCCCGGCCTGTGATCCGGCTGCTGCCCGGCTTTGGCGATGTGTCCGGCTGCCAACGGAAAGAGGAGCTGCCCCGGGCGGCGCTGGATTACATCCGCTTTCTGGAGGAGGCGGTGGACTGTCCCATCAAATATGTCTCCGTAGGTGCGGCACGGGATGAATATATCCAGATGTTCTGACAAACAAAAAATAACATAAACAATGGAGGATTCGTATGAAGTCTCAGTGCGTTCTGATCCTGGATTTCGGCGGACAGTACAAGGAGCTCATTGCCCGGCGTGTGCGGGAGTGCAATGTGTATTCTCTGGTGCGTTCCGGCGATATCAGCGCCCGGGAGGTTCGGGAGCTGGCTCCCATCGGCATCATTCTCACCGGCGGCCCCAACAGCGTCTATCTGGAGGAGTCGCCCCATTGCGATCCGGAAATCTTTGAGCTGGGCATTCCCGTTCTGGGCATCTGCTACGGCTGCCAGCTGCTGGCCTATCATCTGGGCGGCAAGGTGGTGCCTGCTGCCGACGCTTCCGCCCGGGAATATGGCAAGACGGAAACCTTTTTCAACACCGACTGCGCCCTGTTCCGGGGTCTGCCGGAAAAGGGCATTACCTGGATGAGCCATGGGGACTATATGGAAAAGGTGCCCGAAGGCTTTGCCCTTACGGCTCATTCCGAGGCCTGTCCCAATGTGGCCATCTGTGACGAAGCACGGGGCTTTTTCGGCGTGCAGTTCCATCCGGAGGTCAATCATACCCAGCACGGTAAGGATATGCTCCGCAATTTCCTGTATCAGGTGTGCCATGCAAAGGGCGACTGGACCATGGGCGATTATAAAAATACCGCCATTGCCGCCGTGCGGGAAAAGGTGGGCGACGGCAAGGTGCTGCTGGCTCTGTCCGGCGGCGTGGATTCCTCTGTGGTGGCGGCGCTGCTGGCAGAGGCTGTGGGCCCCCAGCTCACCTGCGTGTTCGTGGATCACGGCCTGATGCGTCTGAACGAGGGCGACGAGGTGGAAAACGCCTTTGCCAAGTGGGATATCAATTTTGTCCGTGTCAATGCGGAGGCCCGCTTTTTGAAAAAGCTGGAGGGTGTTTCCGAGCCGGAGCGCAAGCGCAAGATCATCGGCGAAGAGTTCATCCGGGTGTTTGAGGAAGAATCCAAAAAGATCGGCGCCGTGGATTTTCTGGCCCAGGGCACCATTTATCCCGATGTGATCGAGTCGGGCGCAGGCAAGGCTGCCGTCATCAAGAGCCATCATAATGTGGGCGGTCTGCCGGATTATGTGGACTTCAAGGAGATTATCGAGCCGCTGCGGATGCTGTTCAAGGACGAGGTCCGTCAGCTGGGACGGGAGCTGGGCCTGCCCGAGTACCTGGTGACCCGCCAGCCCTTCCCCGGTCCCGGCCTTGCCATCCGCATCATCGGCGAGATCACCAAGGAGAAGGCCGACACCCTGCGCCAGGCCGATTTCATCTTCCGGGACGAGATCGCCAAGGCCGGCGAGGACAAGAATATGAACCAGTATTTCGCCGTCCTGACCAACACCCGCAGCGTGGGCGTCATGGGCGACGGCCGGACCTACGACTACACCCTGGCCCTCCGGGCCGTCACGACCGCGGACTTCATGACCGCCGACTGGGCGAGAATCCCCTATGACGTGCTGGACAAAATCAGCACCCGCATCGTCAACGAGGTCCAGGGCATCAACCGCATCGTCTACGATATCACGTCCAAGCCCCCCGCCACCATCGAGTGGGAATAATCAAAAACGGATCATAAGCCGCCAGTTCATTGCGCCG
>CAZIPA010000041.1:0-13953 GCA_964541085.1 uncultured Oscillospiraceae bacterium
TCTTTTTGCATCATGACCCCTCCTTACACATGGTTTCTCGGGTCTGCCGCATCGGAGAAGGCATTGCCCACCAGATAGAAGCAGATCGTAATGATGGAAAGAATAATGGCGGGGATAATCAGCTGATACCGCAGGGTTGGAGCCATCATCATGGCACGGCCCTTGTTCACCAGGTTGCCCAGAGACGGGGTCTTGATGGGCAGGCCCAGACCGATATACGCCAGGAACACTTCGGAACCGATTGCGCCGGGGATTGCCAGAGCCATCTGCAGCATGATAACGGAAACCATCTGCGGCAGCAGGTTCTTGATAATGATCCGGCGGGTGGGAGTGCCCAGGCAGCGGGAGGCCAGGTTGAAGTCACGGTCACGGATGATGACCACCTGGTTACGGATGAATCGGGCCAGACCAATCCAGCCTGTGATACACATGGCTATAATAATGGTCCGGATGCCGGGCCGCATCACATAGGAGGCCAGCGTCAGAATAATGGTAGAGGGAATGTTGTTCACCAGGTTGTAGAACTCGGTAAACAGGAAGTCCAGCTTGCGCACATAGCCCCACAGCAGACCGCCCAGAATGCCCACAACGGCTTCCACCGCAGCGACGACCAGGCCGATGAACAGAGAGGTACGGGTACCGGACCACATACGGGCCCACAGATCCTGACCCACGTCGTTGGTGCCGAACCAGAAGACGCTGTTGGGACGCTCGTTCTTCACGAAGGCGTTGACCGGCGTAACATCGGTAGGCTCAGCCACTTCGGCATAAGCGGGGTTGATGCACTTCTGGCTGCCATCCTCAGAGTAGATGGTCAGCTTCACCTGAGACTCGGGGATGAACGCATAATACCAGTTGTCATACAGCTGGGTGAACTCCACGGGAGACTTTTCAGAGCCGTTGAGCTTGCCGGCGCCGATAACATTGGGCTTGCCCCAATCCTCGGGCATTTGCAGGTAGGTCAGAACGGTTCCTTCGGGTCCGCCCTCCAGCAGATCGCCGTCGGTCTGCTTGGAGCTGGAGAAATAAGCGCCCATGCCGCTGTCCGTCATGGACAGGGTGATCCAAACCGCCTGATGATAGGTGGTCTGGGTGCCATCCTCAGAGTTCACATACAGATAGGGAGTCTCCACGGGCACCTGCACATAGTACCAGCCCTTATGCTCGCCGGCAGTCAGCTCAACGGGTACCTTGTCCTCGCCCTGGCAGAAGAACTTGGGATTGCCCCAGCTCTCGGGAACCTGCACATAGGCGATGGTGGAAACTTCAGGATTGACTTCCACGGGATCCTCGTCACGGGTCCAGCGAATACCGGAGGCTTCAGCCTTGGCATCCTCGGTCACGGTGATCCAGACGGCAGTCTCGTCATAATAGTTTACATAGTTGGGGTCATACTGATTGGGCAGATAGGGCTGAATGAAGGTGAAAATCACCAGCACCAGCATCAGAACCAGCATGGAAACCGCCAGCTTGTTCTTCAGGAACATGATAAAGGTGGAACGCCAATAGGAATAGTTGGTATAACCGGCACGCTCAGCCTCGGCCTCGTCGTACTCAACCGGTACAAACTCGTCCGCAGACAGCAGCTGAATTTCTTCGGCAGTCAGGTCGTCCTTGTCCGCCATAGCCACAGCCTGGGTCTGCTGGGTAATGCCTTCTTCCAGCTTGGCGCTGATTTGATCTTTGGGAGAATACTTGCTCATCTGGCTCCCTCCTTCTTTGCAAAGCTGATACGGGGATCCACGATACCCATCAGGATATCGCCCAGCAGCAGGCCCACAACGCTGAGAATGGAGAAGATGACCACCAGCACCAGAACCATGTTATTGTCCTGACGCTTGATGACATCCACCAGCAGGCCGCCCATTCCGGGGATGGAATAGAGAGACTCGGTGTAGATGGAACCGGAAACCGTCAGCAGAATGGAACCGGGGATCAGGTTGACCATGGGCACCACAGAGTTGCGGAACACATGGCGGAACCAGATGGTGGCATTGGGCACACCCTTGGCCCGGGCCAGCTTGATATAGTCCTTGTTGGTCTCGTCCACCATGTACCGGCGCAGCCACATGGCATAGCTGGAAATGGAGGGAAGAGCCATAGAAATGACGGGCAGGATCAAAGTTGTCCAGTCGCCCTCTTTATACAGCATATTCACGCCCAGCCAGGTGGAGCCGTACAGCTGAATAAAGATGAAGTAAACGGCATTGGGCACGGCCTGAATGAACACGATGTAGGCATTGCCCAGCTTGTCCATAAAGCCGCCCTTGCTCAGAGCCATCAGCACGCCCAGGATCATGCCCAGCGGCAGGCTCACAGCCATAGACACCAGACCCACTTTCATGGAGATGCCCATCTTGGAACCAACAATATCGGAAATCTGTGCGTTGACGCGGTAACGGTAGGACACGCCCAGATCGCCTTTCAGCAGATTTGTGATGAACCGGAAAACCTGCTCATAGAGCGGGTCATTCAGGCCCATTTTCTCCAGGCCCACCTTAATCTGGGTGGGAGAGAGCTTTTCATAGTTGTTGAAGTAGCCTTCCTCCGGCATGAATCGCAGCAGCGCGAAGACCACGGTAATCAGAATTACCAGTGTCAGCATTGCCCGGAGTAAGCGTTTGATCGAGTATTTCAGCACGATGTATCTCCTTCATTTCTTCCGTGGGATCGGCATAATCGCCGTCAGGAGTGGAGTTTATGCAAAATTCAAAATGGCTCTGCTCCGAAAAAACAGAGCAGAGCCGCTTTCCGGTTTTTCACAGGAATGCTGGGGTACTTGCGTACCCCAGCGCAGGATATCTCCGTTAGAGATTTGTTACGGTGGAGAGATCAGTTGCCCAGAGCAGCGCTCCAAGCCTCGTACTGCTCGTCAAACATATCCTGAGACATAGCGGTCTTATAGACATGCTGGCCCTTGTAACGAGAGGTGGACTGACCCATCATGGCGTACTGGCCTTCGAAGCCGTTCAGCTTGGTGGCCTGGTAGGAACCGCCGGAGATGAACATGGGGATCACGATGGCGTGGTCCAGATAGAAGGACTCGGCAGCGGCAAAAGCCTCATAACGCTCATCCATATCGGAGGTGCAGGTACGGGCATAATCCCACAGAGCGAAATACTCGTCGATCAGAGCATTGGTCTCAGCGGTCTTGGTATCCTGGAACACACGATAGGTATCGGTGTCATGGCAGAAGAAGTTGTAGCTGTTCTCGCGCTCGAAGGGATCAGCCCAGGTCTCGGGATCCATGAAGTCGGCGCCCCAGTTCAGCAGCTGCAGACCGTAGTTGCCGTTACGACGGGTGTCGTTCAGGAAGGAGGTACCGGAATATTCCACGATGATGACATCAATGTAATCGGCACCCAGCAGCTTCTCCATCTGCTGCTCCACGACCAGAGAGGCATTGCCCCAGTCAGACATGGAAGCGTTGTAGTTCATGACAACCTTGATGGGGAAGGTAGCGCCAGCGGCTTCCAGCTCGGACTTCGCCAGATCGCGATATTCCACAGCCTTGGCCTCGTCAAAGCTCTCGCCGGCAGTGTAGGCAGCCAGACCGCCATAGTTGACGAAGTCCTTGCCATCGTTGACGGAGAAGCCCTTGGGAGTGACAGTGTTGATCAGGTGGATAGAGGGATCATCGCCGGGGAAGTAAGCGGCGGTGAAGTCCACACGATTCAGAGCATGGAAGATGGACTTACGGAAGTTTTCGTTGTTAACAGCCTTGATCCAGTTCTCGGGCTCATACTCAGCGTCGAACTTGGGCTCAAAGTTGAAGCCGAAGAAGTAGGAGTAGTCAGCGGTGACGCGGCTGGTGGAAATCATCATGGACTTCTCAGGATCAGCCAGCCAGTCAGCGACGATATCAGCGCCGATGCCGCAGGCATCCACTTCGCCGCGCAGGAACAGCTCGGTCTCGATGGTGGCAGCTTCGGTGTTGTAGGTCTGCTCGATGCGCTCGATGTAGATGTGCTCAGCATCCCAGTTGTTCTCGTTCTTCACATAGATACGGGACTGCTGGGGCTGGAAGGTCTCCAGAATGTAAGCGCCGTTGAACCACATGGTGGTGTTGTCCAGAGCGTAGCGCTCGCCCAGCTCGAAGATCAGGTTGGCGGGAGCGGGCCAGTAGGAACCAAACTGCAGAGCGGTCAGGAAGTAGGGACGGGGCTTGACCAGGTGATAGACCAGAGTCAGATCGTCCAGAGCCTCAACGCCCAGATCCTCATAAGTGACCACGGCCATCTCGACATACTCTTTCACCTTGCCGTCGTCAGTCCACTTGATCTCATAGATGACGCCGTTCTCATCCACGACATAATCGTCGTAGTTGTCTTCGTCAGTCCAGGTCTCTTCGCCCTGGGGAACAGCAACCAGCTGAGCAGCGGTGTACTCCAGCAGCTCTTCAGCACCCACGATCCAGCCGTCCATCAGATAGCTGTTACCGCAGTCATACTGAGAATCGCACAGATAACGGGCAGCGGCCACATAGTCGTGAGCGGTGACGGGATCCTTCTGTGCGCCGGTGTTGTCGTACCAGTACTGGCCGGGACGCAGATGGAAGGTCCAGGTCAGGCCGTCATCGGAGGTCTCCCAGCTCTCAGCGCCGGAAGGAACGATGTTGCCGTAAGTGTCGTTCTCCACCAGAGAGTCGATGGTGTTAGCACCAACGGTCAGCTCGGAGGTAGAACCGGAATACAGATAGTTCATGGTGGTCATTTCGCTAGAATAAACAGCGCGATAAACCTGCTCATCCGCGAATTCACGGCCGTCGGGGCCGACCTGGGGTTCGTCCTCAACCGGAGTGCTGGGGTTGTCCGGAGTAGAGGGCGTGCTGGGGGTCTGACCCTGGCTGGGATCGTCGTTGCTGGGGGCATTGTTATTGTTGCCGCAGCCGGCGACACAGGCCAGAATCATCATCGCTGCCAGCAGCAAAGCGATATACTTCTTCATGTGTGTCTCTCCTTTTTCATTTTTGGGCTTATGCCCTATGTGCTGAGTAGTTTATCACATATCGAATCAGAAATCAATCTTTCTTTAACAATTTTTCTGGGGGGCACCTTGCGTTTCGTCATTTTACACAAAATTTGAGCTGATTTTTTGTGCAACCTGCGCATTGACAATGACAACCTTGTAACTTTTCCCCGGGTAAACCCCGGAAAAACAATGGTGAAACTCCCGCACATTTTTCTTTACTTTTGCGAAAAGCTGTGTTATGATAAGTTTGCGTGTCCAGGCGCTTAGTGTCCGGCCCGTTGCAGCCCCTTCCGGCTGCCGCATTCCTCACACCGACACTCAGCCCTCAGGACAAATTATAAAAGGAGGAATATCCCCATGATTCTCAAGGAAACCAAGTCCCAGGTCATTGAAAACCACCGCCTGCATGAGACCGATACCGGCTCTCCCGAGGTGCAGATCGCCATTCTCACCGTTCGTATCAACGAGCTGAATGAGCATCTGAAGGTGCATCGCAATGACAAGCACAGCCAGCGCGGCCTGCTGAAGATGGTCGGCCAGCGCCGCCGTCTGCTGGACTATCTCCAGCGGAAGGACATCGAGCGCTATCGTGCCGCCGTCGCTGCCAACAATCTGCGCAAGTAATCCCAGCCCGAAGGGGGACGCTTTCCGCGTCCCTCTTCTGTGCAATCTCCCCGCATCCCGGACGAGCCTTTTAGCAGTTGAAGGAGGGCGAAAGCCGCAGCTGTTGCCGGTGTTTTGCTCCGCTTCAAATGCTAAGAGCCGCCACGGGAAACCACACATTATATAATAAGAAAGGTGGAACCCCAAAATGGTTAAACACGCAACCTTCCCCGACTATCGCGTTTATGAAACGACGCTGGGCGGCCGCAAGCTCAAGGTGGAGCTTGGCAAAATGGCCGGTCTGGCCAATGGTGCGGCGCTGGTGTCCTTCGGTGACACGACAGTGCTCACCTGTGTCACCATGGCAAAGGCCCCCCGTGACGGTATCGACTTTTTCCCGCTGAGCGTGGACTATGAAGAAAAGCTCTACGCCGTGGGCCGTATCCCCGGCAGCTTCCTGCGCCGTGAGGGCCGTCCCGGCGAACGGGCCATTCTGGCCTCCCGTATGATTGACCGGCAGATTCGCCCCTTCTTCCCCTCGGATATGCGGAACGATGTGTGCGTCAGCTGCACCGTCATGAGCGTGAATCACAACGAATCTCCCGAAGTGGCCGCCATGCTGGGCGCGTCCATTGCCCTGTCCGTGTCCGACATCCCCTGGAAGGGCCCCATCGCCGGCATTCAGGTGGGCTATACCGATGAGGAAGGCTATATCATCTGCCCCAACAGCGACCAGCACAAGCGTTCTCAGCTGCATCTTACCGTTGCGGGCAGCATGGAAAAGGTGGTCATGATCGAGGCCGGTGCCGACCAGTTCCCCGATGATATGATGCTGGAGGCCATCAAGCGCGGCCACGCCGTCATTCAGGATCTGATCCAGTTCATCCGCAATATCAAGGCGGAAAACTTCAAGGAGCCCGCCGTCTATCCCAGCATGAAGGTCTCTGAGGAGCTGTTCGAGGCTGTGAAGGGCTATGCCATGAACGCCGTGAAGGAAGCCGTGGACACCGATGACAAGACCGTGCGGGATGCCCGCATTGACGCGATTACCGCCGATGTGACCGAGCATTTTGCCGAGGAATATCCCGACAGCGCTGCGCAGATCGGTGAATGTATGTACAAGCTCCAGAAATATGTGGTGCGCCGTCTGATTCTGGACGAGGGCCGCCGTGTGGATGGCCGCAGCCTGACTGAGGTTCGTCCGCTGGCCGCCGAAGTGGGTCTGATTCCCCGGGTTCACGGCAGCGGTATGTTCACCCGTGGCCAGACCCAGGTGCTGACCATCTGCACCCTGGGCACCCTGCGTGACGCTCAGGAGCTGGACACCACCTTTGAAGAAACCGAAAAGCGCTATATGCATCATTACAACTTCCCCAGCTACAGCGTGGGCGAAGCCCGTCCCTCCCGCAGCCCCGGCCGTCGTGAGATCGGCCATGGCGCTCTGGCGGAAAAGGCGCTGCTGCCCGTAATCCCCTCCGAGGAGGAGTTCCCCTATGCGCTGCGTCTGGTGAGTGAGGTTCTGTCCTCCAACGGCTCCACCTCTCAGGGCTCCATCTGCGGCAGCACGCTGGCTCTGATGGATGCCGGTGTGCCCATCAAGGCTCCTGTGGCCGGCATTTCCTGCGGTCTGGTGACCGAGGGCGACCGTCACATCACCTTCACCGACATTCAGGGCATCGAAGACTTCTTCGGCGATATGGACTTTAAGGTGGGCGGCACCAAGAAGGGCATCACTGCCATTCAGGTGGACATCAAGAATGACGGCCTGACCTATGAGATCATCGAAGAGGCTTTTGAAAAGACCCGCAACGCCCGTCTGGAAATTCTGGACGAGATCATGCTGAAGGCCATTCCCCAGCCCCGGCCCGAGGTCAGCCCCTTCGCTCCCAAGATGCTGAAGATCACCATCAATCCCGACAAGATCCGCGAGGTCATCGGCAAGGGCGGCGCTGTGATTCAGAAGATCACCGCTGACACCAACACCAAGATTGACATCGAGGATGACGGCACCGTGTGCATTGCGGCCATCAATGCTGCCGACGGCGAAAAGGCCCGTCAGATGATCGAGGCCATTGCCAAGGATCCCGAGGTGGGCGATCTGTACTGCGGCAAGGTGACCCGGATCATGAACTTCGGCGCCTTCGTGGAAATCGCTCCCGGCAAGGAGGGTCTGATCCGCATCAACCATCTGGCCAACCGCTTTGTGGAAAAGGTCGAGGATGTGCTGAACATCGGCGACGAGACCTGGTGCAAGGTCATCGAGATCGATGAAAAGGGCCGCATCAATCTGTCCCGCAAGCAGGCTCTGAAGGAAATGGCCGAAAAGGGCGAATAATCCCCCGCTTCCGACACACACTCCAATAGGCAGGCGTTTGCCTGCCTATTTTTCAAAATTTCCCGCTGTCAACGGCGCGTTGACAAATCGAAACGCCCGTTTGGTAGCAATTTTTCCCGATTTTTGCTATGCTACAGAAAAAATCAGGAACGGAGACCACAGATCATGACAACCTTAGGCCAAAGAATTCAGGCCCTGCGCAAAGAAGCCGGGCTCAGTCAGGAGGCGCTGGGAGAGACGCTTCATGTGTCCCGGCAGGCGGTCAGCAAATGGGAGGGTGACGGCGGCGTACCGGAGCTGGATACGCTGATCCAGATGAGCCGTCTGTTCCATGTGCGGCTGGAGATGCTGCTGGGGCTGGAGTCCGCCCCCGAAGAAGCAGCGCCCGAGGCGGAAAACCCTGCGGAGGAATCCGCGGAAACGCCCGCATTCTCCCCGGATGCAGAACAGCGGCTGGAGGCCCTTTTGCAGCGTTACAGTCAGCAGCAGTCCGCCCCACGCCGCACGGTTCCTCTCTGGGCAAAAATCGCCTCCCTGGCGGCTGCCGCAGGCATTTTGCTGGCGGTCTTTCTGATTCCCGCCGCCAACAATCAAAGGCTGCGGAGAGAGCTGGCCGATGTGCGGAATCGCCTTTCTACGCTGGAATCCTCCGTAAGCCACCAGAGCAGCTCCCTGCGCAGCACCATTCTCTCCGTTTTGGAGGAACAGAACGACCCGGTAAGCAGCATGGATATTCAGGTTTCCGGCTGCGATTATTCGGCGGGAACGGTAACACTCTCCCTTTCTGCCCAGCTGAAAAGCGTTGCGCCGGAGACGCAGGTGCAGTTTCTGCTGCAATGGACGGATGAAAGCGGCCAGACCCAACAGGACGAAACCGCGTGGGTATCTGCCTATCCCAATGCCCAATCGCAGTTTACCCTGCCTTTGTACGAAAGCGATGCCCAGCTGTGTTACAGTCTGCGTCTGCGGGATGCAGAGGGCACCGTGCAGCATTCCTCCTGGAAATCTGCCGGACTGGCTCTGAGCCGTGAGGCCTTTCAGCTGGCGCTGACGGGAAGCTTGCAGGCGCTGACCTCTCTGACCTATTCCTCTTCCTTTGGCACTTCGACCACCACCACCGCTGAGTCCCCCTTGCTGACGGTGTATGCGCCGCTTCCCCAGCTACAGCCGGAAGCTGCCGTCTATACCCTCTGGCTGGAGGACACGCTTCTCTATCAGGAGACGCTGACCGTCTCCCACACATCCGATATGGATGCGGGCCGATATCGGCTGACCCCCGGCTCGCCGGAGGATTTTCCCCTGAAGCTACAGCTGCAAAAGGGACAGACACTTACCTATCAACTACAGATTCTGGATAATTACGGGCAGGAAACCACCTTCCGTTCCACCTGTACCGCCGGAGACAGCGGTCTGGAATGGGAGGAAGCGCTTCCGGTTTCCGTCCCGCCGGACACGAACTGAATCCGGTGCGGGCGCTGCCCGCCTCTTAGAAAGGATGGCTCCTTATGGTAGAAAAAAAGATACTTCCCAACGGCGTTCGCATATTGTTTGAGCCGCTGGATCATGTCCGCTCCTGCGCCATTGGCGTATGGGTGGAAAACGGCAGCTGCCACGAGCCGGAGGAGCTTTCCGGCATGGCGCATTTCATCGAGCATATGCTGTTCAAAGGCACGGAGACCCGTTCCGCCGCCCAGCTGGCACAAGCCTTTGACACCATCGGCGGACAGGTCAACGCCTTTACCACCAAGGAGCACACCTGCTTTTATGCCCGCACACTGGATACCCATGTGCAGACGGCAGCGGAGCTGCTGTGTGATATGGTGCTGCATTCCGCCTTTGCCCAGAAGGAGCTGGAGCTGGAGCGGGGCGTTGTGCTGGAGGAAATCGGTATGTGTGAGGACACGCCGGAGGATCTGGTGGCAGAGCTGCTTTCCGCCGCCTGCTTCCCGCAGCAGCCGTTGGGACGGCCCATTCTGGGTACACCGGAGACGCTGGCGTCCATCGACCACAAGGCCATGGCAGATTACTGCCGCCGCCGGTACACCGGTGAAAATATGCTGGTGACCCTTTCCGGCAGCTTTACGGACAAGGATCTGAAGACGGTTTTTGACCTGTTTTCCGCCGTTCCCGCCGGAGAAAAGACGGTGCTGCCCGCCGCCTCCTACCAAACTGCTGCCGTAGTCAAGCGCAAGGAGATCGAGCAGAATCATCTTTTACTTGTCTTTCCTGCCGTGGCCGCCGCCGATCCCAAACGCTATCCGCTGGCAGTGCTGAACAATGTGCTGGGCGCCGGTATGAGCAGCCGCCTGTTCCAGCGGGTGCGGGAGCGGGCCGGTCTGTGCTATTCCATTTACAGCTATACCAGCCTGTACGCCAACGCCGGTGTGCTGGGGGTCTATGTGGCGCTGGGCCGGAAAATGCAGCAGGATGCCCTGCATATAATCCGGGAAGAGCTTTTGCTGCTGCGGGAGCAGGGCATCACGCAGGATGAGCTCGTCCGGGCCAGGGAGCAGCTGAAGGCATCCCTTCTCATGGGGCTGGAAAGCACCAGCGCCCGGATGTCCGCCATGGCCCGCAGCGAAATGACCTTCGGCACCTTTGTTTCCCCGGAGGAAACAGTCGCTCTGCTGGAGGCCGTCACCCGGGAGGATGTGCTGGCGCTGGCCCGGGAGCTGCTGGATTGGGACAGGCTCTCCTTCTCCGCCGTGGGCAATGTGGACGCACCGGAGGATTATCTTAAGCTGCTGCACTGAGCTTTACGCAGATTCACACACAGGGACACGCTTCCCTGTGTGTATTTTTTATGATTCCGTATGCATCCGGCGATATTTTTCCCGTGTCGCCTGTCCGCCCCGGAGATGCCTTTCCCGCTTGTTTTCCTCCAGAACGGCCCGCACCTGCCGATACAGCCCGGGATTAATGGTATACAGCCGGGTGGTCACATCCTTATGTACGCTGGATTTGCTCAAGCCGTACCGCTTTGCCGCCGCACGAACGGTTGCCCGGTGCTCCACAATATAATTACCCAGCACACAGGCCCGTTCCTCCATGTTTTCTGTCACGCTTCCACACTCCCCTTGCCAGTCTGCTGCTCCAGCCTATGCGCCCCGGCCCGCCATTATGCGGAAAAAGCGCAGGCATAGCCTGCCCGGCCCCTGCATAGGCTTGTACCAAACTGCACTGGGAGTGTGATGCTATGGAAACCAATCAGGCCACCGGCCTGCGAAGCTTTGAGGTGGCGGTCGCCCGGGAGGCATATGGCAGCAATGCCCTTCCCCTGCCCCGGCGAAAATCCTTTGCCGCCCGACTGCTGGAAAATCTCAGCGACCCGATCATTAAAATCCTGCTGATAGCGCTGGCAGTAAATCTGCTGTTTCTCTTTCGGGGCGAAGGATGGTTTGAGACAGCAGGCATTGCCGCTGCGGTGTTTGCGGCGGCGCTGATCTCCACCCTCTCAGAATCCAGCAGCGAAAACGCCTTTCTGCGCCTTCAGCAGGAGGCTTCCCGCACCACCTGTCGGGTACGCCGGGAGGCGCTGTTGCAGGAGGTGTCTGCTGAAGAGCTGGTTCCCGGCGATCTGGTGCTGCTGGAGGCCGGAGAGGGCATCCCGGCAGACGGCGTTCTGGTGAAGGGAGAGGTGTACTGTGACCAGTCTGCCCTCACAGGCGAAAGCCGGGAATGCCGCAAGCAGCCTGCGCCCCCGGAAATGCCGGAACGATGGGATCCTGCCAGCCCACACCTGCTGTTTCGCGGCGCAAACATTGCCTCCGGCGAAGGACTGATGCAGGTGCTGCGCACCGGGGAACAGACGCTGTTCGGCAGCATGGCCCAATCGCTGGGAGAACAGCCCCGGGAAAGCCCTCTGAAGCTGCGGCTGGGACGGCTGGCCCGATCCATGAGCCGTCTGGGCTATGGTGCGGCGCTGCTGGTGGCGCTGGCTGATCTGTTCCACCAGATCGTCATTGACAACGCTTTCGTGCCGTCCCTGATGCTGGCGCAGCTTTCCCGGCCGGATGCCCTGCTGGAGGTGCTGCTCCATGCGGCGACGCTGGCCATCAGTGTGGTCATTGTAGCCGTGCCGGAGGGGCTGCCCATGATGATTACCGTGGTGCTTTCCCGCAGTATGCTCCGGATGCAGAAAAACGGCGTGATGGTGCGCAAGCTCACCGGCATTGAAACCGCCGGAAGCTTGGATCTGCTGTTCACCGACAAAACCGGCACTCTCACCCGGGGACGGCTGACGGTGGAGGGTCTGCTTTTGGGTGACGGAAGCACCCTTTCCCCCGGTGCGCTGGCAGAACAGTCCCGGTTATCTGCGGCGCTGCGGGAATGCTGTCTGCTGAACACCTCTGCCGGATGGAGTCCTCACGGCCCCGCCGGCGGCAACGCGACCGACCGGGCGCTGCTGGAGCTGGCGGGAAAAGCTCCGGTTTCCGCCCGCCGGGTTCGTTATCAGCCCTTTGATTCCGCCCGGAAATACGCGGCGGCTTCGGTGGAAGGCGGCAGCTTTCCCTGCTATATCAAGGGCGCGCCGGAGCTGCTCCTGCCCCGCTGTACGCGATTTCTCAAAGAGGATGGACTGCATCCCCTGTCCTCTGACGCTCTTGCGCCGCTGTGGCAAAAGCAGGCTCAGCAGGGTGTCCGGGTGCTTTGTCTCTGTGCCGCGGAAAATGCGGAGCCCTCGGGGCTGATTCTGCTGGCGCTGGCGCTGATTCGTGACGGGCTGCGCAAGGAAGCACCCGGAGCGGTTCGCCGGATCCAGTCGGCAGGGGTCCAGGTGGTGATGGTCACGGGAGACAGCCCGGAAACGGCCCGTGCCATTGCCTCCGGGGCGGGTCTGCTGCGTGGCGGCGGTCTGGTGCTCACCTCTCATGATCTGTCACAGATGTCCGATCCGCAGGTGGCCGACGCTCTCCCTGCCCTGCGGGTGGTAGCCCGGGCGCTGCCAACGGACAAAAGCCGTCTGGTTCGCATCGCACAGGAAGCGGGCCATGTCACCGGAATGACCGGCGATGGCATCAACGATGCACCGGCTCTGCGGCTGGCGGATGTGGGCTTTGCCATGGGCAGCGGCACCCGGGTGGCCCGGGATGCGGGCGACATCATCATTCTGGACGACAACATTGCCTCCATCGAAAAGGCGATTCTCTTTGGCCGCACCATTTTTCACAGCATCCAGCGCTTTCTGGTGTTCCAGCTGACGCTGAACTTTACCGCCGTTGCCGTGTCCGTTCTGGGGCCGTTTTTGGGTGTGGAAACGCCGGTGACGGTGATTCAGATGCTCTGGATCAACATGATTATGGATACGCTGGCCGGGCTGGCCTTCGCCGGAGAGCCGCCCATGGAGCGGTATATGCTGCGCCCGCCCCTGCCCCGGGATACGCCGGTGCTCACCCGCAGCATGGCCCGGCAGATCGGCGGACTGTGCCTGTATATGACGGCGCTGTGCGCCGCATTTCTCCGTCTGCCACTGTTCCGGGAACAGTTTCAGTGGGAAAGCGGACGGTTTCTCTCGGCATTTTTTGCCCTGTTTGTCTTTTCCGGACTGGCTGCGGCCTTTTGCGCCCGCACAGAACGGGCCAATCTGCTGGCTGGACTGCTGCACAATCGGGCCTTTTTGGCGATTATCGCCCTCACCGGCGTGGTGCAGCTGGGACTGCTGTATTTTGGCGGCACCCTCTTCCGCACCCAGCCCCTTCCCGCCGCCATGCTGGGACAGGTGCTGCTGCTGTCCCTCACAGTGATTCCCGCCGATCTGATGCGCAAGCTGCTGTTTCCGGGAAAAGAAACAGAATGAACAAGGGAGCAGATTTCTCTGCTCCCTTTACTTTTCGAAAAAATAAAAATAAAAAACCTTCACAGTTTCCTGTGAAGGCTTTTTGGTGGGAGCGGGTGGATTCGAACCACCGTAGGCACTGCCAACAGATTTACAGTCTGCCCCCTTTGGCCACTCGGGAACACTCCCATGTTTCCCTGCGTCAAGTTTCCGGAATGGAGCTGGTGGACGGATTCGAACCCCCGACCTGCTGATTACAAATCAGCTG
>CAZIPA010000042.1:0-13709 GCA_964541085.1 uncultured Oscillospiraceae bacterium
AGGTACAACAACTCGCCAATCAGCGAAAGACCGAATACCACGAAAAGCTGGGTAAGATCGACGATGCCCGGTTTGCCAAAATGTCCAAACGCTATGAACAGGAGCAGGGTGAAAACGCCAAGAAGATCAAGGCGCTGCGGCTGGAACTGAAAAAGGACGAGAGCAAGCGCATGGACATTGACGATTTCCTTGAAACGGTGCGGCGGTACACGGACGCGACTGCCATCACAAAGCGTATGGTCGCGGAGCTGATCGACCACATTGAGGTGTACCACGCCGAAAAGCAGGACGGCGTTACCAACCAGCGTGTCGTAATCTACTACAACTGCATCGGTGCCTTTGATGTGCCGGATCGCCGGAAGATCCCGGAGGCCGACATTATCATGGAAACGAGAAAAGGCGTAGCACTCAGCTACGCCCCGGAACAGGTTGCGGTATAGGAGGTACGACACGATGAAATCATATTTTTATTGCCGTGTCGCTCACGATGATAGCTTTTCTTTGGAACGGCAGGCCGAGGAGCTTCGCCGCTATGCGGAACAAGCCGGGTACACCATCGTTGGTGCTGCCGCCGAGCATGGCTCTGGAATGACCCTTGACCGTCCGGCTCTGCAAGAGGTGACAGAGGCCGTTCTTGCCGGAAAGGTGGATGTGGTGCTGATAAGCAGCCTTGACCGCATAGGGCGGGACTGGGGCATGACAAAGCAGTACATCGATCTGCTGACCGAACATAAGGTCAAGCTGCTGTGCCTGCGGGAACGGGTGAGCATCGACAGCTCCGGCTTTTCACCGTTTTCTACATAAAAAAGCAGAGTGTCCATTACAGGATACTCAGATCCTATAAGGACACTCTGCATGGTCCGAGTGGCGGGATTTGAACCCACGGCCTCTTGGTCCCGAACCAAGCGCGCTACCAGCTGCGCTACACCCGGGTTTCATGCCCTATCATTATAGCGAATGCCGGGCGCTTTGTCAAGACCATTCCGCAGGGGTGGTGGTGGGATTTTCAATACTGTTTGATATTTTTCGACAGAATATTACGAATTGTAGCCTGATTCTACGGCTTTTGCCCATTCTTCATGGCAGCGGCGGCGCAGATCGGCATCCAGAATCAGCTCTGCACCCATCCCGGCCAACACCCGGATGGCCCGATGCAGCGCCGGATAGGAGGGCTCGTCTGCCAGCTCCAGTGCCGCCTGGGTGTGCCCCAGAAAGGGCTTGCCGCAGGCCGGGTCAATCTCCAGATACTGGGTGGGACAGACATAGCTCACATTGCCCACATCGGTAGAGCCCCGGCTGAGCTCCCGGCACTGCTGACGGGAGAGGGATTCCATTCCTTCGCTGGCCATCCATGCTGCCGCCAGCTCCTGCAAAGCGGGCACCGGCAAAAGATCCTGCATGGGCTGCTCCGGATAGCGAATCTCCAGCTGTGCGCCGGTCATCAGCGCCGCCCCCCGGGCGATATCCTCCACCCGCTGCAGCAGCTGCTGCAATTCTGCCCACCGGGCCGAACGGATATAAAACAGGCAGGAGGCCCGCTCGGGAATGCTGTTGGCGGCCTGTCCGCCCTCCTGAATCACTCCGTGAATGCGCACATCCGGACGCACCTGCTGCCGCAGGGCATCAATGCCGTTGAAAAACAGCCGCACTGCATCCAGAGCGTTGATGCCGTTCCAGGGTGCAGCCGCCGCATGAGCCGCCTTGCCGGTATAAATCAGCTGCCGGGTGCCCAGCGCCAGCGACCAGGGATAGGCAATGTTCACATCGCCCAGATGGGCTTGCAGAGCGCAGTCTACACCGTCGAAAATTCCATGCTGGGCCAGAATGGCTTTGGCGCTGAAGGTTTCCTCCGCAGGGCAGCCCACCAGCAGCACACGGGCGGCAAGGCCCTCCGCTTTACACAGATTGGCAAGCGTCACCGCAGCCCCTGCCGTTGTGCCGGCGATCCAGTTGTGACCGCAGGCGTGGCCGGGGTCTTTGTTTTCCGGGCCGTAGCCCGCCAGCGCATCATATTCCGACAAAAACGCAATGCAGGGCCCCGACGCTCCCCACACGGCAGAAAAGGCTGTCTCCAGACCGCAGATGCCACGGATGACGGCGAAGCCCTGTTTTTCCATATAATCCGCAAGATAGGCCGCAGACTGATATTCCCGCAAGCCCAGCTCCGCATGGGTGAAAATGTAATGGCTGATCTGCTCCGGCTGGGTGCCCAGCTGCTGTTCCAGCTGTAGCAAAAGCGCCCGCTGCTGCTGTGTCATAGAAATGCCTCCTCAGAATGGTTTGCTTCATTATAGCAAAGCGGAAAAGGAATTGCAAGGGATGCCCGGAGAAAGGGCCGGACACAATGTTAAAGAATTTCTTAGGGTTTGCCGGGAGGGGTTGACAGGGACGGCGGCAACTGCCATAATTGCATTAGTACAGTCGATACAGTTTTGCTTTAACATACAGAAGGGAGGCATTCCCATGATCGTCATCAACACCCGGGATCCCAAGCCCATTTATGAACAGATCACCGACAATCTGCGGCGGCTGATTATCAGCGGCGGCATTGCGCCGGGAGAAAAACTGCCCTCCGTGCGGGAACTGGCGGCCCGTCTGGCCATCAATCCCAACACCATCCAGCGGGCCTATCACCGGCTGGAGCAGGAGGGTTATACCGTGCTGCTGCCTGGCAAGGGCTGTTTCGCGGCTGCCGCACCGGCGGCCCGGCAGGAACGGATGCAGCTGCTGTGGCTCCAGCTGGAGACTGCCGCGGCAGAGCTGCGCTTTGCGGGCGTATCGCAGGAGGAAATTTTGCAGCGAATCGCAGGGACGGGAGGGAGTGAGACATGATACAGCTTCAGTCGGTTTCCAAGCGGTTTGAGCAGACCCAGGCCCTGCGGCAGCTGACCATGACCGTCCCCGTCGGTTCCGTGTGCGGTCTGGTGGGGCCCAACGGTGCGGGCAAGACCACATTGATGCGCTGTATGGCCGGTGTCTGCCGCCCGGACGGGGGCCGGGTGCTGCTGGACGGTGCGCCTGTGTGGGAAAATCCGGAAGCCAAGCGGCGGATGGCCTATCTGCCCGATGACTTATATTATTTTGTGTCCTCCAGTCTGCGGGATATGGCGCGGTTTTATCGGGGCTTTTATCCCGGCTTTGACCCGGCGCTGTTCCGGCGGCTGGGCGAGCTGTTTCCCATCAATCCCGATGCACCCATCCGCCATCTGTCCAAGGGAATGCAGAAGCAGGCATTTTTCTGGCTGGCGCTGAGTCTGCGGCCGGAGGTGCTGCTGCTGGATGAGCCGGTGGACGGACTGGATCCGGTGATGCGCCGCCAGCTGTGGCAGCTGATTCTGGGAGAAATGCAGCAGCGGGGCGTGACGGTGGCGGTGTCCTCTCACAATCTCCGGGAGCTGGAGGATGTGTGTGACCATGTGTGCATCATCAACCGGGGAGAGCTGCTGCTGGAGCGTTCGCTGAACGAGCTTCAGGAGGATTTTGTCAAGCTTCAGCTGGTGTTCCGGGAAAATGAGCCGCCGGAGGCCATAGCGCAGCTGCCGGTGCTCCATCACAGCGTCACGGGAAAGATTCACACCTACATTCTCCGCACGGGACAGGCCCGGGCCGCTCAGGCAGTGGAGGCGATGGTGCCGATATTTTATGATATTCTGCCGCTGACGCTGGAGGAAATCTTCATTTATGAGCTGGGAGGTGCCGACCATGACATCCGGGAAATTCTGCTGTAAGCCCTGCTGGCCGCTGATCCGGAAGGATCTCACCCGCTTCTGGCCGGTATGGGCGGGCTATCTGGCGATCTGGACGCTGATTTTACCGGTGGGTCTGCTGAACACCTTCAGCGACGGAGAGAGCATCGAGACGCTGGCCCGGCAGAGTGAATGGGCCCGGCAGAAGATTCTCACCTCTGCCCAGACCACGGGGCTGCTGATTGCCTTTGCCTGCGGACTGCTGTGCGCCATGGCGGTGTGGAGCTATCTGACCTCCGCCCGCAGCGTCAGCCTGCATCATGCCCTGCCGGTGACAAGGGAGAGCGCCTTTGTGTCCCACTGGCTTTCCGGGCTGATGTTCACCCTGCTGCCCAACTGCATTCTGGCGCTGGTGTCCTATCTGTGTGCGGCGGCGGCGGGCTGTCCCGGACTGGGGCGGGTGCTGCTGTACTGGCTGGGCGCTGTCTGTCTTCAGCAGCTGCTGTTTTTTGCCATCGGCACCTTTACCGCCATGCTCACCGGCAGTCTGCCCGCACTGGCAGTGCTGTATCTGCTGGTGAATCTGGGCGTGTATGTGTGCGAGGCGCTGGCGCAGAATATTGCCGTGCGGTTTTTGCCGGGCATCAACGATCTGCCGCTGTATCTTACGGGGCTTTCGCCGCTGGTCCGGCTGCTTTCCACCGGCAACGCCTATTGGAATCCGGAAAGCGCCTCTCCGTGGGCAGGGCTGCAATATCCCCTGCTGCTGATCTATGGCGGCGTGGCGCTGGTGCTTTCGCTGCTTTCGCTGCTGCTGTATCGCAGACGGGCCTCGGAGAGTGCCGGAGATGTGGTAGCCGTGCCGGTGCTGCGGCCTGTGCTTCAGGTGTGCTTTGCGCTGGGATGCAGCCTGACGCTGGGCTGGATGCTGTGGCTGCTGCTGTTTCAGCTGGCGGCGGAGCCGGTGTGTCTGCTGGTCAGTCTGCTGCTGGGCGGCGGCATTGGCTGGTTTGCCGCGGCCATGCTGCTGAAAAAGAGCTTTCGTGTGTTTGACAAAAAGCAGTGGCTGGGAATGGCGGCGCTGGCGCTTGCCATTGTGCTGGCGGTGCTGGCCCTGTGGGGGGATCTGTTTGGCGTTGTGAGACAGATACCGGAGGCGGCGGAGGTGGCCGAGCTGCGGCTGTCCTCGGAGGAATATACTCTGCTGCTGACGGAGCCGGACGAGCTGGAGCAGGCGGAGACGCTGCACCGGATTCTTCTTGCCCAGGAAAAGGCTTCCGCGCAGTCGGAGTTCCGGCGGCAGGTGGGCCTGAGCTATACCCTGAAGGACGGCTCCACGCTGGAGCGCAGCTATACCCTGGGCTGGGAGCGGGCGGCGCTGGAGCGGGAGGATTCTGCCATTTCCCGTCTGGCGGCACTGCTGGCCCGGCCGGAGGCTCGGGCGGCGGGAATGCTGCCGGAGGATGAACCTGTCAGCTCCATGGAGTTTTCGCTGGGCAGCGGGGATGATCTGATCCTCACTTTCCCCAACGGTGACAGCCAATACAGCTGGGGAACCGTTACCGATGTCCATCAGCTGAAGGAACTGAAGGCGGCCCTGCGGCAGGATATTCTGGAAAATGGTCTGGGAAGCTGGCAGCCGGAGGAGGATAAACCCTGCCTGATGTACATTTACCTGTTCGGAAACGGCGTACAGTCGGTGGCGGCCTATGACCGGAGCCAGCTGACGGAGACGCTGAAGGTGCTGGAGCAGTTCGGATATGTGAAAGGAGAAAACCACTATGAGTGATACCCAAGCCCGCTCCCGGAAAAACGGGCCGAAAAAAAGCCGGGCCATGCTGTTGATTCTGCTGGTGCTGCTGGCATTTCTGGTGCTGGGACTGCTGGCGCTGAAGCTGCGGGGGGCGCTGCCCTCCTCCGCCGCCGGAGATGATTTTCAGGTGCCGGATGAAATATTGATCTGTCTGGATCCGGGCCACGGCGATACCGATGCGGGCGCGGTGAACGGAGAGCGGCTGGAAAAGGATGACAATCTTCGCATGGGCCTGCTGGTGCGGGAAAAGCTGGAGCAGGCCGGATTTGACAATCTTTCCGTGGTGATGACCCGGGAGGACGACACCTTTCTGGAATTGCAGCAGCGGGTGGATGTGGCCAACGGGGCGAAGGCCACGCTGTTTGTCTCCCTTCATCGGAACAGCGGCGGCGGCAAGGGTGTGGAGGTCTGGACCTCCCATCTGGCGGAAAAGGCCGAATGCCGTCTGGCCAAAAATATCATGAATGCGCTGGAGCAGGTGGGCGTGCAGAAGGTGCGGGGCGTGAAGCACGGCACTGCCGGAAATGCGGATATCAGCTATACCGTGGTGGGCCGCACGGAAATGCCCGCCTGTCTGGTGGAGCTGGGCTTTTTGGATGACGCAGAGGACAATGCGCTGCTGGACAGCCACTGGGATGCCTATGCTCAGGCCATTGCCGACGGCATTTTGCAGATGGTGAAGCTGAAATGAGTGCGGTTCTGGCCCATATGGGCCGCTGGGGCTGGATGATGCTGCTGGGATTGCCGGTGTGGCTGGCGGCCCGGGGACTGTATCTGCTGAAAAAGCGGCAAAAGCCCCGCTGGGGTCGGGAGCTGCTGCTGGCGGTGTTTGTCCTGTACAGCTGGGGCCTGTGTACCCAGACGCTGCGGCCGGGTCGATATTGGCCGGGGCTGAGAGAGGCACTGGAGGATGCCCTTTTGCGCTGGCAGACCGGGCGGGAGATCAATCTGCTGCCGCTGGACACCATCCGCCGGTTCTGGTATTATGGAACGCCCGCGCAAAAGCTTGTCAATCTGGTGGGCAATGTGGTGGTGTTTGTGCCGCTGGGGACGCTGATCCCGGTGCTGTGGCCCCGGCTGCGCAGCTTTGCCCGGACGGTGGGACTGTGCTTTGCCGCATCCTTTACCATCGAGTTTTGCCAGCAGTTCATCGGCCGGAGTGTGGATGTGGATGACCTCATTCTGAACACCCTGGGCGGTGTGCTGGGCTGGCTGCTGTTTCGAGTGGGGAGTAGCGCCTTGCGGCGCAAGGATATCAGCTGACGGCATTCGGGCTTGGCTCTCCCTCTGGGAGAGCTGGCGGTGCGAAGCACTGACTGAGAGGGTTTTAGGCGCAAACAATCCCACAGATTTTAGCGCTTAATGATTTTATAGCATAATCATCCCCTGCCGGGCAGCTTGCGCAGCAAGCCCCGCCGACACTCGTCGGCGGGGAGCCAAGAACGGGGGACGAAAGGACAACCCTCTCAGTCACCTGCGGTGACAGCTCTCCCAAAGGGAGAGCCAAGCCCGAAAACCTCACGCCGCAGGCGCATCACTTCTTCCCATCCCCGCAGGGATATCATCGGGCGCAAGTCCGATTTCATCTTCGAAGAAGATATCATCGCCGCAAGCCGATATCATTGCGCCAAAGGCGCTTTCCCCTCATCATTACAAAAAACCGGCCTATGATCGCAATGTGCGCAATCACAGGTCGGTTTCGTTGTTTATGCGTTTATTTCTGTGCGGGAGAATCCTCGGCGGGGGCGGTCTGCTGTGCCTTTTTTGCCTTGCGGCGGCGCAGTCTGCGGCGCACCAGCAGAATCACGGCGGCAACGATCAGCAGGAAGATCAGCCATCCGGCCCAGCCCCGGGCAAAGCTCAGCATCAGATCCTGCACATCGTCCACAAAATAGCGGGTGCCCGACTGGAAGGCAGCGCCCAGCTTGGCCCAGAAGCCAATGGCCGGTTCCTCCACAGGCGTGATTTTGTAAACCTCCGACAGGGAAATGTACACGGTGGAATAGCCCACCAGAGAATCATAATGGCGCAGCGTGCCGGTGAGCTGTTCAATGGCCAGTTCCGTTTCGGAAATGGCGCTTTCCAGCGTGATGATGTCCTCCATCTTCTCCGCCTGGGCCAGCAGCTCCTGAAGCCGTGCCAGCTTGGTGCGCTGGGTGGCAAGACGGGATTCGCTGTCATAATAGCGTTCACTCACATCCTCACCGCTGCGCTGAATGTTCCGCAGGGTACACAATTCCCCGGCCCGCTGGCAGAAATCGTTGAAATGCTCCGCAGGGACACGGAAGGTGTAGCTGGCCTCACGGTAATTATTATAATTGTAAAGGCTGCTGTCCTGAAGCCAGCCGCCCAGCTCCTGCACCAGCGTGCTGAGTCCGCTGACGGTGGCGTCAAAGGCGGTCGTCTCCAGATCCAGATTGGCGGTGTAGATCATCTTTACATTGTCCGGCAGGGCGGCGGACATGAGATCCACGCTGTCTCCGGAAAAACCGTCATCCGAAACAACCTCCGTGGACGGCTTTTCCATGGGCGTCTCCGGTGCGGCGGCAAGATCGTAGGATTCGTTTACGGCAGAATTGTAGGAGCTGCTGCTGCTCCCCACAGCCATGCTGTTGCTGTCCTTGGCCGTGGAAGCACCGCAGCCGGACATGGCCAGCCAGAGGGTGGCGGCCAGCAGAATGCAGATGGCGGCGCGCAGCTGTTTCTTCATAAAAAGCACCTCTTTCGTGTCTGTTTGTCTCTATAGACCGGATTTTCGGGGAAAAGTTCCGCTTTTTTGAAAACAAACCTTTTTTTCGCCGGACAGTTGCATGAAGAAGGCTTTTCTGCTATAATATTCTTTCAGATTTCCAATATAGCAACAGCGCTTCCGCCGCTTGTGCGGTATGCGGAATCGGGTGAGAGGCCCGGCGAGTCGGTCACTGTGATGCTTTTTCGAAAAGCTGAGTCAGGAACGCAGAAGCGCTGTATTCTGTTCAGCCGGAACCGGAACAGCTTTTTTCGTCTGCGGTATCGGCCGGAGGCGATTTTTTATGAAAGGAGGGGAACGGATGCGGGGCAGCTTTGGAGACTGGCATCCCTGGGTAAACTTTCTGTGGTTTGCGGAGGTGCTGGGCTTTTCCATGTTTCTGATGCAGCCGGTCTGTCTGGCGCTGTCGCTGATCTGCGGTCTGCTCTACGGTCTGCGGCTGAAGGGCTGGCGGGGCATGGGGGCGACGGTGAAATATCTGCTGCCCATGGCGCTGCTGACGGCCATCATCAACCCGGCCTTCAATCATCAGGGGGCGACCATCCTGACCTATTTCCCCTCGGGCAATCCCCTGACGCTGGAATCCATCCTTTACGGTCTGGGAGCGGCGGCGCTGCTGGGCGCCATGGTGGCATGGTTTGCCTGTTTTAATGAGATTATCACTTCTGATAAATTTGTATATCTGTTCGGGCGGGCGGTGCCGGCCCTTTCGCTGGCGCTGTCCATGGCCCTGCGATTTGTGCCCCGGTTTGTGCGGCAGATGAAATCCGTTGCCCAGAGCCAGCGCTGTCTGGGCCGGGACTGGACCCGGGGGACGGTGGTGCAGCGTGTCCGCTGCGCGGGAACGATCCTTTCCGTGATGATGACCTGGGCGCTGGAAAACGGTCTGGAGACGGCGGACAGCATGAAAAGCCGTGGCTACGGCTTGCCGGGGAGAACGGCCTATTCCATCTATCGCTTTCAAAAGCGGGACGGCGTGGCGGCGGCGGTCTTTGTGCTGCTGGGCGGCTACAGTCTGGCGGGCTGTCTGTCCGGGACGCTGGATTGGCGCTGGTATCCCACGGTGAAATACGCGCCGGTGAACGGTTATACCCTCAGTGTTTTGCTTTGTATGCTGGCGCTTTATGCGGCGCCCTTGATTCTGGAAGGATGGGAGGCGGGAAAATGGAAAGCTACACGCTCCGACAGGTGAGCTTTTGCTACCCGGAACAGCAAAAACCGGTGCTGGATCAGATCAGCCTTTCCATTCAGGCGGGCGAGTTCGTCACCCTCTGCGGCCCCTCCGGCTGCGGAAAAACCACGCTGCTGCGGCAGCTGAAGCCTGCGCTGGCACCCCACGGCAAACTGACCGGAGAGATTCTCTTTGAAGGCGTACCGCTGTCCCAGGTGGATGCCCGCACCCAGAGCGCAAAAATCGGCTTTGTATTGCAGGACCCGGACAATCAGATCGTCACGGATAAGGTCTGGCATGAGCTGGCCTTCGGGCTGGAAAGTCTGGGACTGGACAATGCCTCCATCCGGCGGCGTGTGGCGGAGATGGCGGGCTTTTTCGGCATGGAAAGCTGGTTTTATAAGGATGTGTCCCAGCTCTCCGGCGGTCAAAAGCAGCTGCTGAATCTGGCGGCGATTATGGCCATGCAGCCCTCTGTGCTGATTCTGGACGAGCCCACCTCTCAGCTGGATCCCATTGCGGCGGCAGATTTTCTGGCCACGGTGGGCAGAATCAACCGGGAGCTGGGAACCACGGTGATTCTGACGGAGCACCGGCTGGAGGAGGTCTTTCCACTGTCCCACCGGGTGTTGGTGATAGAGCGGGGAAGGCTGCTGACGCAGGGCCCGCCCCGGCAGGTGGGACAATGGCTGAAGGAGCACAATCATCAGATGTTTGAGGCCATGCCCGCACCCATGCGCATTTATGCCGCCGTGGACAACGCGCTGGAATGTCCCGTGACTGTGCGGGAGGGCAAGGACTGGCTGAAGCAGTATGCCGCCCAAAAGCCCCTGCTGCCCCTGCCGCCGGAGGATATCCCCGCACCCCGGGAAGGTGTACCTGCGCTGGAGGCCAAAGAGGTCTGGTTCCGCTATGAGCCGGAGGCCCCGGATGTGGTGAAGGGTCTGCATCTCACAGTGCAGCCGGGCCAGCTGGTGGCGGTGCTGGGCGGAAACGGTGCAGGAAAATCCACAACCCTGTCGCTGGCGGCGGGACTGCGCAAGCCCCAGCGGGGCAGCATTCGTCTGTTCGGTCAGCCGGTGGACAAGGTAAAGCCGGGGCGTGTGGGCTTTTTGCCCCAGAATCCCCGGGCGCTGTTTGTAAAATCCACCGTGGGCGAGGATCTGGCCGCCTATCTGCGGGAGCTTCCTCTGGAACGGCAGGAGGCCGGTCGCCGTCTGGCCCGGGTGGTGCGCCTCTGTCATTTGCGGGAGCTGCTGCACCGGCATCCCTATGACCTGTCCGGCGGAGAACAGCAGCGGGCCGCGCTGGCAAAGGTGCTGCTGCAGCAGCCGGAGCTGCTGCTGCTGGACGAGCCCACCAAGGGGCTGGATGCCTCCTTCAAGCTGGAGCTGGCGGCCATTCTGCGGCAGCTGCTGGCAGAGGGAACGGCGATTTTGCTGGTGAGCCACGATCTGGCTTTCTGCGCCCGCTATGCCCATGTGTGTGCCCTGTTTTTTGACGGGAATCTGGCGGCGACGGGCACACCGAGGGAATTTTTCAGCGGAAATCATTTTTATACCACAGCTGCCAACCGGATGGCCCGGGGACTGGAGCCGGAGGCGGTGACACCGGAGGATGTGATTGCTCTCTGCGGCGGAACCCTTCCGCCGGAGCCTGATGTGCCGGAGGAGCCAGATGGGCCGGAGGAGCTTTCGCCGGAGGATTTTTTGCCGGAGACCGGTGCAAAAAAGAGCCTGTCCCGTCTGCCGCTGTGGAAAAAGATCGGTGCCGGGCTGGCGGCTCTGGGGGCGCTGGCAACCATGCTGTCTGCTTGGAAGGGCTGGAGCCTGCCGCTGGGACTGGGAGAAAACGAGCTTGCCCGGGATGTGCTGATGCTGGGCTTTCTGGGGGCGCTGGCGCTGCTGCTTTCCGGGCGCTCCCGACCGGCTGTGCCCCGCACGCTGCCGGAAAAACAGGCGGTGAGCCGCCGCACCAAAGCTGCCGCCGCCATGATCCTGCTGGCCATTCCTCTGACGATTTTTGTGGGCTGGTACTGGCTGGGGGACCGGAAATATTATTTTATCTCTCTGCTGGTGATTCTGGAGAGTATGCTGCCATTTTTCCTGCTGTTTGAGGGGCGAAAGCCTCAGGCCCGGGAGCTGATCCTGATCGCATCCCTGTGTGCCTTGGGCGTGGCGGGACGCATGGCATTTTTCATGCTGCCCAACTTCAAGCCGGTGGCGGCGCTGGTGATTATCGCCGGTGTGTCGCTGGGAGCGGAAAGCGGATTTCTGGTGGGGAGCATGACCATGCTGCTGTCCAATCTGTATTTTCAGCAGGGGCCATGGACACCCTGGCAGATGTTTGCCATGGGCGTTATCGGCTTTGCGGCGGGGCTTTTGTTCCAAAAGGGACTGCTCCGGCGGGATCGCCTGTCTCTGTGCGTGTTCGGCGCACTGGCTGTGCTGCTCATTTACGGCGGCATCATGAATCCGGCCTCCATGCTGCAATATCAGAGCCAGCCCACCTGGGCCATGCTGATTACCTATTATATAAAAGGTGTACCGGTGGATCTGGTACACGCGGCGGGTACGGTGCTGTTTCTCTGGCTGCTGGGTGAGCCCATGCTGGAAAAGCTGGAGCGGGTCAAGCAGAAATACGGCCTTTTGTGATTGTTTACAATTTATACACTTGATTTTTTCACAAAGGCTGTTATACTGTAGACAGAGATCAGAAAAAAGAATAGACGCCATTATCCAGAGTTGCGGTAGAGAGTTAGCTCAGTGACCGCACACCAACCTGCTCCTCCGGGAGTACAGGTGGTTCCGCTAACAACGATAAGGAGCGGCTTGCACAGCGTTCAAGACTCCTTTTCGGGAGTCTTTTTTCTTTCCTTATCTCGAAAAAATATCACAGAAATGAGGAAATCTGTATGTCCGTGAAAAAACTCTTTACCTCGGAAAGCGTTACCGAGGGCCATCCTGACAAACTTTGCGATCAGGTGTCCGATGGCGTTCTGGATGCAGTTCTGGCCCAGGATCCCCATGCTCATGTGGCCTGCGAGACCTGCACGACCACCGGCATGGTGATGGTGATGGGCGAAATGACCACCAGCTGTTATGTGGATATCCAGCAGATCGTGCGGGATACCGTGAAAAAGATCGGCTATGACGGCTCCGGCGAAAGCTTTGACTACAAGACCTGCGCAGTGCTGTCCAGCATCCATGAGCAGAGCCCGGATATTGCCATGGGCGTGAACAATGCGCTGGAAAACCGTACCGGCGGCGGCGACGCGCTGGATCTCATTGGCGCAGGCGATCAGGGTATGATGTTCGGCTATGCTTGCCGGGAGACCAAGGAGCTCATGCCCGCCCCCATTACCTTTGCTCACGAACTCACCCGCAAGCTGGCTGAGGTACGCAAGAATGGCCGGGTGCCCTTCCTGCTGCCCGACGGCAAGAGCCAGGTGACGGTGCAGTATGATGAAGAGGGCCGTCCCGAGCGGTTTGATACCGTGGTCATCTCCACCCAGCATCTGGCGGAGGCTTCTCTGGCGCAGGTGCGGGAAGCGGTGATCGAGGAGGTCATTCAGAAAGCGCTGCCCTCCCGTCTGCTGGACAAGGACACCAAAATCTATGTGAATCCCACCGGCCGTTTCGTCATCGGCGGCCCCCAGGGCGACTCCGGTCTGACCGGCCGTAAGATCATCGTGGACACCTACGGCGGCTATGCCAGCCACGGCGGCGGCGCTTTCTCCGGCAAGGATCCCACCAAGGTGGACCGGACGGCGGCTTATTATGCCCGCTATATCGCCAAAAATCTGGTGGCGGCGGGTCTGGTGGACAAGTGCGAGCTGGAGCTGGCCTATGCCATCGGCGTGGCTCAGCCGGTGTCCGTGTTTGTGAACAGCTACGGCACGGGCAAGCTGTCGGATGAGCGGCTGGCAAAGCTGGTGCGGGAGAAGTTTGATATGCGTCCTGCGGCCATGATCCGCCAGCTGGATCTGCTGCGTCCCATCTATCAGCAGGTGGCGGCCTACGGTCATCTGGGCCGGCCGGATCTGGACCTCAGCTGGGAGCGCACCGACCGCGCGGACGAGCTGAAGCAGTATCTGAAATAAGCAAAACCCCGGCGGCGCAGCGCAGTCTGCGCCGCTGTTTTTCTTTCGCTTGTGCAGCGTACGGCTTGAATGTGCAGGAAACTACAAGATATGGTATACGAAAAAGAAACTCGAAAAAACCCGAAAAAAGATGAAAAAAGATGAAAAAAAGAGTTGACAAAAGGGGCGGAGTGTGATATTCTAAGAAA
>CAZIPA010000043.1:0-13700 GCA_964541085.1 uncultured Oscillospiraceae bacterium
TCGCCGGCCAGCAGGACGCGCAGACTGCCGCCAAAGCCATACAAAACCGTGTGCAATTGTGTTTGGATGAACAGAAATAAGGCCCGCATACATGGAAAAAACCGCCGATTGCAAAAAAACAGTTGACATTTTCAAAAGCTTTGGATATACTGTCCTTACGGCAATGATGCGGAAAAGTAGACCGGTTTTCGTCTGCGCAGAGAGCCCCTGTCCGGTGAAAAGGGGAGAGACAGACCTGTTGAATACCCTGCGGAGCTGGCCCCCCAACGGCAGATTTGCTCAGTAGACGGGCTCCGGGTGCGCCCGTAATCGCGCGTCCGTGTGTTGGCACGGGTGGAGGCTGCGCCCTCGGCGCGGCGAATCAGAGGTGGTACCGCGTTTGCTTTGGCAAGTCGCCCTCTGTCCCGATCTGGGGCAGAGGGTTTTTTATTTCGGAATGGGAGGGAGAGTATGGAGATCATCATCACCTATCTGGGCCACGCCTGTTTCTGTCTGGAAACGGGTGGCTATCGCACGGTGCTGGACCCCTATCATGATGGCATGGTTCCCGGGCTGCCGCCGCTGCGGGTGCAGGCCGATGCCGTATATTGCAGTCATGAGCATGATGACCACAATTATCGTCCGGCGGTGGAGCTTTCTCCAAAAAGTCAGGCCGCACCCTACACCGTGGAGGAGCTGACCGTGCCCCATGACGGAGAGCAGGGCCGTCTGCGGGGAATGAACACCATTCGCATCTTTCATTATGACGGGCTGCGGGTGGCACATCTGGGGGATGTGGGACGGCTGCTGACGGCGGAGGAACAGCAAAAACTGGCGGGTGTAGATTGCCTGATGCTTCCGGTGGGCGGCTTTTATACCATCGACAGCTGTCAGGCCCGGCAGACGGTGGAGCAGCTTTGTCCCCGGGTGACCATCCCCATGCATTACCGCACGGATAAAACCGGCTTTCCCCAGCTGGAGCGGCTGGAGCAGTTTACCGGACAATGCGCCCCGGTGCGATATTTGCAGGAGCGTCTGACGCTGGACGAGGACACTCCCGGCGGCGTTGCGGTGCTCACTCCCAAAGTATTGTTATAATGTTGCAAACAAAAATCAGGAATATATCGGAGGAAAACAAAATGCAGATTTATGAAGAGCTGGTTGCCCGCGGCCTTATTGCTCAGGTGACCAACGAAGAAGAAATTCGCACCATGATTAACGCCGGCAAGGCCACCTTTTACATTGGCTTTGACTGCACGGCGGACAGTCTGACGGCGGGCCACTTTATGGCGCTGACCCTGATGAAGCGTCTGCAAATGGCCGGAAACAAGCCTATCGCCCTGATCGGCGGCGGCACCACCATGATCGGCGACCCCTCCGGCCGTACCGATATGCGCAAGATGCTCACCAAGGAAGACATCGACCACAATGCCGAATGCTTCAAGCGGCAGATGGAGCGCTTCATCGAGTTTGGCGAAGGCAAGGCCATGATGGTCAACAATGCCGACTGGCTGCTGAAGCTGAATTATGTGGATCTGCTGCGGGAAGTGGGCGCCTGCTTCAGCGTGAACAATATGCTCCGGGCAAAGTGCTATGAGCAGCGCATGGAAAAGGGTCTGTCCTTCCTGGAGTTCAACTACATGATTATGCAGTCCTACGACTTCTATTATATGTTCCAGAAATACGGCTGCAATATGGAGTTCGGCGGCGATGACCAGTGGAGCAATATGCTGGGCGGCACCGAGCTCATCCGCCGCAAGCTGGGCAAGGATGCCCACGCCATGACCATCACCCTGCTCACCGACTCTCAGGGCCACAAGATGGGCAAGACCGCCGGCAACGCCGTCTGGCTGGATCCCAACAAGACCTCTCCCTTCGAGTTCTACCAGTACTGGCGCAATGTGGATGACGCCGATGTGCTCAAGTGCATCCGGATGCTCACCTTCCTGCCGCTGGAGCAGATTCAGGAGATGGACAGCTGGGAAGGCAGCCAGCTGAACCGTGCCAAGGAGATTCTGGCCTTCGAGCTGACCCAGATGGTTCACGGCGAGGAAGAGGCCAGAAAGGCGGAGGATGCGGCCAAGGCCCTGTTTGCCAACGGCGGCGTTTCTGCGGATATGCCCACCACCGAGCTGTCTGAGGCCGAGCTGGGCGACGGCATCCCGGTGCTGGAGCTGCTGGTGCGCTGCGGACTGGTGCCCTCCAAGGGTGAAGGCCGCCGTCTGGTGCAGCAGGGCGGCATTGTGGCCGGAGAGGAAAAAATTTCCTCCATCGACCGGAAGTTCACGCCGGAGGAGCTGAAGCAGGGCGACCTGATTCTGCGCAAGGGCAAAAAGACCTTCCACCGTGTCATCGTCAAATAATTGCAAACATAAAAATGCCGGGCAGGAGCAGCTTGCTTCCTGTCCGGCGTTTCTGTTTCAGAACAATTCATCCAATAAGGTATAATAGCGCAGCCTTTCCCTGTCCGGGGGGATGCCCAGCGCATCAAAAAGCAGGGAAGGGGAATAGCCCGGATAGGCCCTGCCATAATAGCCCGCAAAGTTGTGATGGAGACTGCGGTGGGCAATGGCGATATCCTGCCAGCGATCCGCAGGCCCGGCCTTTCCCAGATCAATCAGCCCGCAGATGCGCCCCTGCCGGGTGAAAATGTTGGGCAGAGAAAGATCCCCGTGGGTAAACACCACATCCTCCGGCGGACGGTTTTGTTCCAGCCAGCGCAGCAGCGCCTCCGGATTGGCAAAGCCACCCTTACCGTAGGTTTCCGGCTCTGCATCGTCCGTGCTGACCAGTCCCTGCTCCACCAGCCGACGGGCACGCTCCAGTCTGCGGGACAGGGGACTGACACCATCCGGACAACCGGCCGTGTCGGTGCGCCAGAGCAGCTGCAGCGTCTCCGCCAGCAGTGAGGCCAGCTTTGCAGGCTGTAGCATCAGATCCTCGTCACACAGCATCTGACCGTCCACCCGGGACAGCAGGGTATAGGCCATGCCCTCCTGCGCCTGATACCATTCCAGCCGGGGCAGCGGCAGCTTGCCCTGTCCCCACACCAGCACCGCCCGCTGATTTTCCGTCTCCGGCGACAGCGGCTCGATCTTCAGCACCAGCTGAGGAAACAGCAGCACCCGGGAGCCGGAATGTCCGATACCGTCCTCCTGACAGGGCAGAGAGCCCAGCCGCGACTGTAATTCCCGTGGAAGCGAGAGCCGTGTGTTCATCGGGCCGCCGAAGGCTTTTCCGCCACCAGCAAAAACCGGTGAACCCGTCCCTCCAGCCAGCCCTGCTGTTCCAGCAGCTTCTGGGCAGACAGCAGCCGGTCAAAGCAGCGCTCTACGCTGAAATCGGGGAACTCCCAGGGGATCACCCGGGCAAACCACACCAGCGCCCCCACATCGTAAAAGCGAATGGGCCGGAAAACCTCGTCCGCCTGCAAAATCTGAAAGCCCAGCTGCGAAAACTCCTCCCGCACCGGGGCAAGATACTGCCCGGGATTGGGCGGGGGAGGCGGCTCCGGCAAAACCAGCTCTGCCAGCTCCCGATCATTTTCACCGCCCACCTGCTGGGTAATAAAGCGGCCGCCGGGACGCAGCACCCGGAAAATCTCCCCGCAGTGAAAGCTTCCGTGGCGATTCAGCACCAGATCAAAGCTTTCATCCGCAAAGGGCAGCGGCCCGCATCCGTCGGCCTGCCGGAAATCAATGCCCAGGGGCAAAAGCGTCTCCCGGCACAGAGCCACATTGGGAGGATAGGCCTCTGTGGCTGCCGTATTTGCAAAGGGATGGCCAAAGGACAGCAGCATCTCTCCGCCGCCGGTGTCCATGTCCAGAATCCGCTTTTCCGGGGTCAGCGCTGCCCGCACAAGGTCTTCATAGCTCCAGGGCAGCTGATAATCCTCGGTATAGCGGTTGTGAAGATGGGAAAAATCCCATCCGTGAATATGTGCCTGCCGCTCTTCCTCCAGCCAGAGGCGGCGCAGTGCCTGTTCATCCATCATGTTGTTCTTCCTCTCTCATCATTGGGGCGGCTTGCATTTGGAGCAGGGAGAATAGCCCCCGCTCCTGGCCTCACTGAGACTGATGCCCTTGCGGCTTTTGCTCAGATAGGCACAGCTGCTGCGATGATATTTTGTGCCGCTGGCGGTGACATAGACCTCTCCCGTGGCAGAAGGCTCTTCCGGTTCCTCCGGCAGAGGAATATCCACCGGCGTGTCAGGCTCCGGAGAAGAATCGCTTCCGGCGGTGTCCGGCGACTTTGCCGAAACGGCGGGAAGCTTTGCGGCCTGGGCTGCCAGATAGGCCAGCCGGGCCTGTTCCTCCTCCGCCTGCTGCAAAGTGTAGCCTGCGGAATAGCCCGTCTCATAGCCCTGACGGTAGCTGCCGCCGATGCCCTCCAGCAGTGCAGACTGGGTTTCCTGCGCACCCAGAAGATAACCCTCCTGCGTGCCTGCGTCATAGCCCTGCTGATATTGCTCCTCCAGCTGGGCAGACTGCTCCTCCAGCGCCTCATCATAGCCCAGCTGATAGCCCTCCTGATAGGCTTTCTGCCGGAGCTGAATCAGATCGGCCTCCGAATAGACCCTGCCGCAGCCGGACAACAGCAGCAACAGCAGCACACCCACGATACAGAAGCTTCGTTTTCCCTTCATTCTGCCAGCCTCCCTTCCAGAGTACGGAAGATAGATTGTTTCAAATTAACGGGGAACGGGGATCAATATACATATTCAAAGCGGAGGCCCAGCACATCCACCGTGTCGCCCTCCTGAATGCCCCGCTGCTCCAGCAGGTCAAACACGCCCGCCTTCCGCAGGGTACGCTCAAAATACATCCGGGATTCATATTCGTCAAAGTTTACAGAGCCAACGATCTTCTCCACCCAGGCGCCGCTGATATAAAATACCGCATCGTCGCCCCGGCGAATCTGAATATCCCGCTCGGCCTGCTCCTGGGCGGGGGCATCCAGCGAGACCTCCGCCTCGAAAACCTCCACCGGCGGCAGCGTTTGCAGCTGATTCCACACGGCAAAGGTCAGCTCACGCACGCCCTGACTGGCAGCGGCGGAAATGGAAAAGAAGGCGTATCCCAGCTCCCGGGCCCGGGCCTCCAGCCGGGAGAGATTGTCCCTGTCCTCCGGAAGAAGATCGCATTTGTTGGCCACGATGATCTGCGGACGCTGGGCCAGTGTGGGACTGTACTGCTGCAATTCCCGGTTGATGGTGTCCAGATCGTCCACCGGATCCCGGCCTTCGCTTCCGGCGGCATCCACCAGATGCACCAGCAGCCGGCAGCGCTCGATATGCCGGAGAAAATCATGTCCCAGACCGGCACCCTCCGACGCACCCTCAATGATGCCGGGAATGTCGGCACACACAAAGGACGAGCCCTCAGAGATAAACACCACACCCAGATTGGGCTGAAGAGTGGTAAAATGATAGTTGGCGATTTTGGGCCGGGCTGCGGAGATCATGGACAGCAGCGTGCTCTTGCCCACATTGGGAAAGCCGATGAGGCCCACATCGGCGATGAGCTTCAGCTCCAGCATCAGAAACCGCTCGTCGCCTTCCTGACCGGGCTTGGCAAAGCGGGGAGCTTGCCGGGTAGGCGTGGCAAAATGGGCGTTGCCCCAGCCGCCTTTGCCGCCGCGGGCTGCAATAAAGGGCTTGTCATCGGACATATCATGGAGCAGCGCACCGGTGTCGCCGTCCCGGATCAGCGTGCCCAGCGGCACTTTAATTACCGAATCCGCACCGTCTCTGCCGAAGCAGCGCTTGGTTCCGCCGGGCTGGCCGTCCTCGGCTGTATATTTCCGCTTGTAACGGAAGTCCAGCAGGGTTGCCATATGGGGATCGGTGACAAAGACAATATTGCCGCCCCGACCGCCGTCGCCGCCGTCAGGCCCGCCGGAAGCCACATATTTTTCCCGGTGAAAGCCAATATGACCGTCGCCGCCCTTACCGGCTTTGATCCTGATTTTTGCAACATCTACAAACATTTTTGTATACATCCTTTGCTGATGTGTTGTGATTTTCTTCAGTATAACACGATTTTCCCGAAATGAAAAGAAAAAAAGCACTTCCGTGCATGATTTCCGGAAAAGAAAGCCGGCTTCCCGCCGCTGCTGGATCTCCCGCACCGCCGCCTCCAGCTCCGCATCCGTGCGGAGGGAGAAACGGGTCTGTTTATTGATGGGAACATTGAAGTTTTCGTTGTTCAGCTCATTCTCCCTTGCAAGAAGATATCTGGTTTGCTCATCAATTAAGCCTTCCTCGAACAGCTCATCGGCGATCAGCGCCCGTTGCCAATCGTCACTTGCTTCATAAAGGCGGTCGATAACATCCCCATCACGGATTACCACTGCCGGAATTTCAATTCCAGTCTCTCTCGCTGCCAAAGTGCGGTGAGAACCTGTCAATGCCTGATATCCGTAAGGTGTTTCATGAACGACAATAGGCCTTCCGTCATAGCCGTTTTTACTGAAATTCTTCACAAGGTAATCGTACTTTTCCTGATCAGTCACCGGGTTAAACGGTGTGATCGATTCAGGGGACAGGTACTCAATATCAATCCCGTCATACGGATTCTGCCCTTCAATAGGCTGCCGCAGAGAAAATTTAGTGTTGCTTTTCGCCTGAGCTTCTTCAATCGCGATCTGCATGGGAGTTTTATTTTTACCCTCATTGAAAGTAAAGTTCCCATTGACATCTCGGTTCATGTATGTTACACTTGCAATGGAACCATACTTGGTTAACCCTGCCGGCAATTGCAGCCCTAAGGCCTCTAACCAAGCATCGGTTCTTTTTTTATTAGGGTCAATATACAATACATCTGAGGAATTTAAGTCCGCTTGCACAGTATCACGACCATATGCGCTGGCAACTTTTGCAAAATCCATAATTTCACCGCGCTTGTTTTGCGGGCGGAGTTCCATCGCCACCATGACGGGTATGTTACCTTTAGCCATAACCTGCCCATACAGCGTGATTCGATTCATGACTGTTTTAGACTGCATAACAACGATGGGATTTTCCATGATATCCGGGACTTCTTTAATTACATCAGTGCTCATCTCCGGATGGTCATCCATGATTTTAGCCAGTTTGCTTTTATCCCAATAAATAGAATAGTCTCTAACGCCGATAGTTTTTAGCGCATCCGAAGTCGTACCAACAAGAAAATAGCCACCTGTTTTAAGCTTGTTTTTTTCATCACGGTCACTATACCAACGGTCGAATTCCACACTAAACTGAGGATTCAACGCCAGCCTTTCTCCGCCTCCCGCCTGGGTGGCGTTTTTCTTCCCCGCCTTCCTCTGTGTTTCCACCGCCTTCTCATACGCCTTTTCCAGCCGATAGGCAGCTTCCTCGGCCTGTGTGCGCTCCTTACCCGTCAGCTTGCGCCACAGTTCCCGGAACGCCTCGGCCATCCGTTTCAGCAGGGAAGGGCGGTGCCGGTTCTGCTGGATGAACTGCTCCATCGTGTCCCCGTCAGACATCAGCCGGCCGGCATAGTCAGCTGCGACTTCTTCCGTGGCAGCAGCCACATCGGTATCCAGATGGTTTGCCTGCATCAACGCCTGCTTACGCTCCACCAGATTCTCGAAGTCTGGCACAGCATCCCGCACCGCCGACACATAGATATCGAACTCCTTCGGGGCTAAATCCTTCATCCTGTGACCAAACTCATGCCCCGCAACCCGGCGAAGAGAGAAAAAGGAAAAACCGCCCGGCAAACGCCGGGCGGCAGAGTCGCAAAGCAAGTTACTTACTGCTGCACATCTTCATACACGGAGACCTGCTTGCGGTCACGGCCGAGTCTTTCGAAACGAACCGTGCCGTTGGCCAGAGCGAACAGCGTATCATCGCTGCCTCTGCCCACATTGGTACCCGGATGGATTTTCGTGCCGCGCTGCTTGACGAGAATGTTGCCTGCCAGAACGAACTGACCGTCAGCACGCTTCACGCCAAGGCGCTTGGACTCGGAATCGCGGCCATTTTTCGTAGAGCCGACACCTTTTTTATGAGCCATAATTGCACCTCCGATAGTTTGTGATTACGCGATGGTCTCGATGACGACCTTGGTATAAGGCTGTCTGTGACCCTGTTTTCTGCGGTAGTTCTTTTTGGGCTTCATCTTGTAGACGATGACCTTCTTCTGCTTGCCGGTCTTGACGACCTTGCCGGAAACCTTGCCGCCCATGGTCAGGGCGCCGTCCTTTTCCACCATCAGCACCTCGAAGTCAACGGCTGCACCGTCTTCCAGATCCAGCTTTTCCACATAGATCTCGTCACCCTCGGAAACCTTGTACTGCTTTCCGCCGGTCTTGATGATTGCGTACATCTCTTTGCACCTCTCCTTCATTTCGGGCTCGCTCCTGGGGTGTGACCGGAGGGTCAACTTTCAACCCGTTCAATGCGGCGCTACTATTATACGGGCATCCGAAAGAAAAGTCAAGGACTTTTCCCCGGAAAATCCAAAGAAAAAGGGGAAAATCCGCCGGAAAAAATCTTTCTCCGGGGACTTGACAAACGGGGAAAAGGGTGTATGATAATAAACGAATGAACAAATGTTCATATGTTTGCGAAAGGCGTGATTGCATGACCCATCCAACCGACCATACCCCCTCTGTCCCGGTCTGTCAGGATCGGCACAGCCACCCCCAGCAGCTGGAGCAGGTACGGCAGCTGCTGCCGGAGGACGATCTGCTGTACGACCTGTCCGAGGTGTTCCGGGTGTTTGGCGACAGCACCCGCATCCGCATCCTGTACGCCCTGTTTGAAAGCGAGCTTTGCGTCTGTGACCTTGCCCAGCTGCTGGGGCTTACCCAGTCTGCCGTGAGTCACCAGCTGCGGATCCTGAAGGATGCCAAGCTGGTGCGCTTCCGCCGGGAGGGCAAGAGCATCTTTTACGCACTGGACGACGACCATGTACGCAGCATCCTTGCCATGGGCATGGAGCATCTGGAAGAAGAATAATTATCAACGATAAGGAGAGCATCATTATGAAAAAGACCTATAACATCGAAGTAGACTGCGCCAACTGCGCCCGGAAAATGGAGGAAGCCGCCGGAAAGGTGGAGGGCGTGGCCGCCGCTGCCGTGAGCTTTATGACCCAGAAAATGCAGGTGGAGTTTGCTGAAGGAGCCGACCCGGCACAGGTCATGCCCGCCGTGCTCAAGGCCTGCAAAAAGGTGGAGCGGGACTGCGACATTCAGTTCTGACAGGACGGAGGCGCACCGCTTATGACAAAAAAGCAGAAGAAGGTTCTCCTACGGGTGCTGCTGGCGGCCCTGCTGACGCTGGGCGTATATTTGCTGCCGGAGCTTTCGCTGGCGGGCTGGAAGCTGAAGCCCTGGCTCTATCTGATTCCCTATCTGATCGCGGGCTATGATATCCTGCTGGGGGCCGTGCATGGGGTGATTGGCGGACAGGTATTTGATGAAAATTTCCTGATGGCCGTTGCAACCATCGGTGCCATTGCCGTGGGAGAAACCACCGAGGCTGTGGCCGTGATGGTGTTTTATCAGATCGGCGAGCTGTTCCAGAGCTATGCATTGGGCCGGAGCCGGAAAAATATCGCCGCGCTGATGGACATCCGGCCGGACTCCGCCTGTCTGGAGATGCCCGACGGTGAGCGTGTGGTGGATCCGGAGGAAGTTCCCGTAGGCAGCATTGTCATCGTGCGGCCCGGCGAACGGATCCCGCTGGACGGCGTGGTGGAGGAGGGAAGCTCCTCTTTGAATACCAGCGCCCTCACCGGCGAAAGCGCCCCCCGGGATGTGACGGCAGGCGAGACGGTGATCTCCGGCTGCGTGAATCTTACGGGACTGCTGCGCATCCGCACCACAAAGCCCTACGGCGAGAGCACTGTTTCCCGCATTCTGGAGCTGGTGGAAAGCTCTTCCATGAAAAAGGCCCGTTCCGAGCGCTTTATCACCCGCTTTGCCCGGGTATACACCCCCGCCGTCTGTGCGGGTGCGCTGGCGCTGGCGGTGCTGCCGCCGCTGGTACTGCTGCTGCTGCTGGGTCAGCCGCCCCAGTGGAGCGAATGGATTTATCGGGCGCTGTCCTTTCTGGTCATCAGCTGCCCCTGCGCACTGGTGATCTCCATCCCGCTGAGCTTTTTCGGCGGTATCGGCGGGGCCTCTGCCCGGGGTATTCTGGTAAAGGGTTCCAACGATCTGGAGACGCTGGCCCGCTGCACCTGTGTGGTGTTTGACAAAACCGGCACACTGACCCGGGGCGTGTTCAGCGTGCGTGCGCTGTGCCCGGCAGAGGGTGTTTCCGAAGAAAAAGTGCTGGCCTGTGCCGCACTGGCAGAGCAGTATTCCAACCATCCCATCAGCCGCTGTCTGCGGGAAAGCTGGAGCGGCAAACCGGAGGAGCATACCGTTTCCGATGTGCGGGAAATGCCGGGCGAAGGTGTGCTGGCCACGGTAGACGGTGCATCCGTTGCTGCGGGAAATGCCAGACTGATGGCCCGGCTGGGCCTGAATGCCCCGGAGGAGGCGGGAGCCACCCAGGTGTTCGTGGCGGAAAATGGCCGCTATCTGGGCTGTGTTCTCATTGCGGACGAACCCAAAGAAGGTGCGGAGGAAGCCATTGCTGCCCTGAAGCGTCTGGGGGTCAAAAGGACCGTCATGCTCACCGGTGACCGGGAGGCCGCCGCCCGGCCGGTGGCCCGCAGACTGAAGCTGGACAAAATGTACGCCGGTCTGCTGCCCCAGCAAAAGGTGGAGCAGGTGGAGGCCCTGCTGGCAGCCCAGCCCAAAGGGGAGAGCCTTGCCTTTGTGGGAGACGGCGTAAATGACGCACCGGTGCTTTCCCGGGCGGATGTGGGCGTTGCCATGGGGGCTATGGGCTCCGATGCCGCCATTGAAGCCGCCGATGTGGTGCTGATGGACGACGATCCCGGCAAGCTGCCGCTGGCGATGGCCATTGCCCGCCGCACGCTGGGCATTGTCCGGCAGAATATTCTTTTCGCCCTGACGGTAAAGGCTCTGTGCCTGATCCTCACGGCGCTGGGCAAGACCAATATGTGGTGGGCCATTTTCGCCGATGTGGGCGTGATGGTGCTGGCCGTGCTCAATGCCACCCGTGCCCTTCGCACCCGAAAGCTGCACAACTGAATCCACAGCCGCTGACAGGAGCCGCATGGGCCTGCGGCGGCTTTTTTCATGCATAACGCAGCCGGGACACAATTCTGAAAAATGCCCGATTCCTGAAATTACCGGTTCCCTCCCGGGAAAAGCTGTGCTATAATATTCCCGATTTCGACAAACCACCCCCTCGGAGAAAGGAACCACCATGAAACATTACACCCGCCTGACGGCACTTTTCCTCTGTCTGCTGTTGCTGCTGCCCTGCCATCTGGAGGCGGAAAGCGCAGCCTTTCCTGATGTGCCGGAAAACAGCTGGTACGCCTTTTCGGTGCGGGAGCTTAGCGCCCGGGGCGTGATCTCCGGCTATCCTGACGGCACCTTTGGCCCGGGCAACACCGTCAGCTGGGCCGAGGCGCTGAAGCTGATTCTGCTGTCTGCCGGCTGGCCGGAGCAGACTCCCGACGAAAATGGCTGGGCCGGAGGTTATCTGCGCCTGGCACGGGAGCAGGGCTGGCTGGACGATCCGGAAATACCACTGACCGGGACGATTACCCGGCTGGACACCGCCCGTCTCACCGCCCGGGCGATGGGACTGGAGGCCGTTTCCATGGCAAGCCCCTTTGCGGACTGTACCGACGGCGAGGTGCTGGCGCTGACCCAGCAGGAGATTTTCACCGGCGTTTTGCAGGATGGACTGCTGTATTTTCTGCCGGAGGGACAGCTGACACGGGCGGAGATCAGCGTCATTCTCTGGCGGGTGCTTCGCTGGCGGGAACAGCACGCCGTGCCCCCGACAGGAGAGACGGGAAGCACCATAGAAGCACCGGAGACGGAAAAACCTCAGCTTTCCTTTCAGGGAGAGCTGCTGGATATATGGGAGGATGTACCTGTGAATACCTACGATCAGCAATCGTTTTATCTGGAAAATGGCCGGATACAGACCCGGGACGACAGTCTGCGCCTGATGCACGGCATTGATGTGTCCTATCATCAGGGAGAGATCGACTGGCAGCAGGTGGCAGAGGACGGCATCTCCTTTGCCATTCTCCGGGCGGGCTTCCGGGGCTATACCGCGGGCAGCCTCAACGAGGACGAGCTGTTCGCCAAAAACCTGCAAGGGGCGATGCAGGCCGGACTGGAGGTAGGGGTCTACTTCTTTTCGCAGGCCATCTCGCCGGAGGAAGCAGAGGAGGAGGCCCGGCTGGTGCTGGAGCTGCTGGACGGCTGTCCGCTGCAATTCCCGGTGGTCTATGACTGGGAAACCATCAGCAATGCCGATGCCCGCACCCGGGGACTGGACCGGGACACCCTCACCGACTGTGCGCTGGCCTTCTGCCGCACCATCGCTGAGGCGGGCTATCAGCCCATGATTTATTTCAACCAGAGTCTGGCCTATCGGCACTATGATCTGAGCCGTCTGACGGAATATCCCTTCTGGCTGGCCCAGTATCAGGAGCAGCCGGACTTCTACTACGATTTCCGCCTGTGGCAATATTCCAGCAAGGGCAGCGTTGCGGGCATTTCCGGCAATGTGGATCTGGATGTGCTGCTGCTTCCGGAAAACTGAAGCAACCGAGCAAAAAAGAGGCACCGATGAGCATTCATCGGTGCTTTTGCGTTTTCAGGATTTCCGCCGGAACGCAAGGTATTGACAGGCGAAAACGCCGAACAGAATCAGGTACAAAAGGATGACCGCGCCGTTGATCCCGGCCACAAACCATTGCCTCTGAGAAATGCTGCGCCGCAGTCCGGGCAGCAGAACGCCGAAGAGCAGCGCCAGCAGCGGCAGCATCCGGCCCTTGAACACCCGCTCCATCATCTGTAACCGGGAGCTGTCGTCACAGAAGATTTCCTCCGTGCCGCCGGTTTCCGTCGCCGGCTTGCGGAAATAGCTGTAGCCCACATAATCCTGCAAATATTCCCAGCCGCAGTCCTGAAACATTTTCACATATTCGTCCCGGTTTGCAAGCCCCTCCGGGTTGTAATCCAGCTGGTAAATCACATCCTCCGGCGCACATTTTTCAAAATGATACACACCCAGCCCGGACACCTGCACGAATCGCCAGCCCCGCTGCTGCATCCGGCGGAGATAGGTCTGCTCCTTTTCATATTCGAATATGGTGAAAATACGAAATTCCTTTTTCCGCTCCATTTACAACGCCTCCTGTGCAGCATGATACAGACGCACGATGCGCTTCAGCTCCGTGTCCAGCACTTCCCGGCCCAGCTCCGTGATCTGATAGATTTTCCGCTTTTCTTCCTCCCGCAAAAACCGGATCAGGCCGTCCTTTTCCATTTTGGACAGGCTGCCGTACATGGTTCCCGGGGCCAGCCGGACGGCGCCCTCCGTCAACCGCTCCACCGCCTGCACAATGCCATAGCCATGGTTGGGCCTTCGCAGACAGAACAATATGTAAAAGGCCGTTTCCGTCATGGGAACATACACCTTCCGAATGTGGGAATCCATACACGCACCTCCGATGATTTCACTGCGATGTATCGCACTGCTATATAGTGTATCGCACTTCGATATATTTGTCAAGAAAAAACCGCCGGATTTTCGAAAAAATCACTGCACTTGTAAAATGAAAGTAGACACTCACAAAAGTGTGGGTGTCTACTTTTTT
>CAZIPA010000044.1:0-13254 GCA_964541085.1 uncultured Oscillospiraceae bacterium
CTTGGCTGGAGACGGCCCGGGAAGATAAGTAACGCCTACACAAACGGCGGCAAGCGAAAGTTTGCCGCCTGTTTTTTCATATTCGGAAAACCAAAATTGGAAAGTCAATACAGAAAACGAAGAAGGCCGAAACGGCAAAGAAAGGGAGTGTGCTGCCATGATTCTGACCACAAAACGACTGAAGCTGCGTCCCTGGCGGGAGCAGGATGCGGAGGCGCTGTATTTTTATGCCCGCGATCCGGAGGTTGGCCCGTCGGCAGGCTGGCGGCCCCATGCCAATGCCGTGGAAAGCCTTGCGCTGATTCGCACGGTGCTGAATGGCCCGGCCTGCTTTGCCATCTGCGAAGCCGGATGCGATGTGCCCATTGGTGCAGCGGAGCTTCGCCTCAACGGCCACACGGACATGACCCAGCGGGACGACGAATGTGAGCTGGGCTACTGGCTGGGCAAGCCCTTCTGGGGCCGCGGCTATATGCCCGAGGCTGCGGCAGCGCTGCTGGATTATGGATTTTCTCAGCTGCATATGACCACGGTCTGGTGCGGCTATTATGACGGCAACAACAAATCCCGCCGGGTGCAGCAAAAGCTGGGATTTTTGTATCATCACACCTGTGACAGTGTGCCCGTGCCCCAGATGCAGGAGGAGCGGGTGGGTCACACCAATTATATGCCCCGCAGCCGCTGGCAGATTCTGCGGCAGCAGCAAACGGCGGAGTCTGTGCCCATGACAGAGGGGCTGCTGGATAGCTGGATAGCGCTGGTGGAGCAGGTGCGTGACAGCTTTCCCGGACTGGACACCCCGGAAGCGCTGGAGGAGCATCGGCAAATCGTGGCCCAGCAGCTGGCAAAGGGGGAAGCCCTGTGCATTTCTGTGGAGCAGAAGGTGGCAGCGGCGTTGATTTTCTCTCGGGCGCACAATGAAATCTGTTTCCTGGCGGTGCATCCGGAGCTGCGCCAGCTGGGGTTGGGCAAAAAGCTGCTGCAAGCCGGACTGGCACAGCTGGATTCTGGCCGTGACATCACCGTGACCACTTTTCGGGAAACAGATGAAAAAGGTGCGGCAGCGCTGGCCCTCTACCGCAGCTGCGGTTTTCAGCCGGGAGCCCTTACCGAAGCCTTCGGCGCATCCTGTCAATGCTGGACGCTGAAGCCCTGAAAATGTAAAAGCCGACAGCGTGAGGAAGGGTTCCTTTCCCGCTGTCGGAAATTAAAAAATGACACCCTCCGCATTTATCCCTTGGGACGGCGGAGGGCGTTTTTTTATGCTTTTTTCGCTGGTATCGGGAACACTCAGCAACCGGTGCGCTGTTGACAGAAGCGGTCAAATTCCGCTGCCAGCTGGCGAAACTCCGTGGGGAGAAAGGCATCCGCCTGCAAACGGATGGACTGCATTTCTTCATCCGGCCCGCCGTTTTGGGCCGCATAATAGGCCCAGGCCACCGCTCCGGTGATGGCACCCGTGGTGTCGCAGTCGCCGCCCAGAGAGATCACATTGCGAATGGCATCCTCGAAGCTGACCGACTCTAAAAATGCCTCCAGCGCCTGGGGCACCGAGCCCTGACAGCTTTCGTCGAAGCCATAGCTGTCCCGGATCTCGTCCAGCGTAAAATCCAGCCGGTAAAAATTGTCCTGCAAACAGGTGCGGATGTCGTCCTTTTTCATGCCGGAGCGTGCCAGAAAGACTGCGGCGGCCACCGCCTGCGCACCCTTGATGCCCTCCGGATGATTGTGAGAAACGGCGGCACTTACCCGGGCCAGCGCCAGCGCATCCTCCAGAGTTTTCGCCGCCAGACCGCAGGAAGAGACCCGCATGGCAGAGCCGTTGCCAAAGCTGTTGTAGGGCTGGGGATTGGCCTGCCGCAGCCACTGGGCAAATCGACTGCCATAAGCGCCGGTGGGATAGGGGTAACGGCGTCCAAAATCCTGCATGGAGGCCACCATTGCCTGAGAAAGCCGGGCTTCCCAGTCCTTCCCGTGGGGCGCATCGGGACAAAGCATCAGCGCCTTGCCCACAGCCAGCGTCATAATGCTGTCGTCCGTATAGTCACAGCCGGGGGAAAACAGGGGAAAATCCCTGGTTTTGATGTTGTGAAACTCATATTTCGAGCCCACAATATCGCCGATGATGGCACCGTACATCTGCAAAACCTCCTGGAATGTGTTTTAGGCGGCCACGCCCTGATCCTTCCATGCCTCCAGCCACTTGCGGCGGCGGAAGCGGACATAGCTGATGATGCCCCGCACCACCCAGTCCAGCGCCATGCCCAGCCACACGGCAGTGAGATCCCAGGCGAAAATGTGAATCAGCACAAAGGCCAGCGGCAGCCGGATCAGCCACATTCCCACCACGGAAATGTAGAAGGGCCAACGGGTGTCGCCTGCGCCCCGCAGCACACCGGCCAGCACATTGCCCACCGCCACCAGCGGCTCGGCAAAGGCTTCAATGCGCAGCATTTTCGCACCCAGCGCAATCACGGCGGTGTCCCGGGTGAAAAAGCTGAGAATCTGCGGTGCAAACAGGAACATGGCTGTGCCCATCACCGTCATTACGCCGATGCCCATCAGGGTACACAGACCGCCCAGCCGGGCCGCCTGCTCCTTTTTGCCGCCGCCCAGATTCTGGGCCACCAGCGTGGTAGCCGCAATGGAAAAGCCGAACACCGGCATATAGCAGATGGATTCTCCGGTGTTGGCCAGCTGGTGGGCTGCCAGCGATACCGTGCCCAGCCCGGTGATGATAGCCGTGCTGAGAATCTGTCCCACGGAAATGGTGGCCCGCTCCAGCAGACTGGGAATGCCCAGAGAAACGGCCTGCTTCAGAATGGGAGCCCGGGGACGGAAGCTGTCGGAAAGGCGGATCTGGGTGGGAGATTTCCGCAGAAACAGCATCAGAAGCAGACTTCCGCCGGAAAAAGCCGTAGCCATTGCCGTGGCCGCTGCCGCACCTGCCACGCCCCAGCCTGCGCCGGGCATGGTAAAGGAAATCCCCAGCACGGAAATCGTGCGGGTGGGATAAATCAGCAGAAAATTGCCCACCACATTGATGAGATTGGTGGCAATGTTAAACTTCAGCGGGGTACGGGTATCGCCGGTGCAGCGGAGAATGTTGGAGCACACCACCAGCGCCGTGTTGAAGAAATAGGCTGCGCCGATGATGCGGAAATAGGCGATGGCATCGGGGATAATCGCCGGGTCGGCCTTCATCCAATAGGGCAGCCGGGGGGCGATCACCAGCTCCACCAGCAGCGTCAGGGAAATGCCGATCACCGCGATGGACAGCACCGCCTGACGGATGACATCCTTTGCCTCGTCATACCGTCCCGCGCCCAGCTGGCGGGCAACAATCACGGAAAAGCCCACACCGGCGGCGTTCATCACGCCCATCAAAAGCCAGATGGTGGAGGTGGTCACACCCACCGCAGCGGTGGCATTGGTGCCGATATAACCCACCATTGCCGTGTCTACATAGTTCACCGCCGTGTGCAGAAGCTGCTCGATCACGGTGGGCCAGGCCAGCATCAGAATCAGCTTCCAGGCGGGAATACTGCTGTCCAGCAGATTCAGCTGGCGTTTTTCTTTTTGTGCCATAAAAAATCCTTTCCGGCTTATCTCCGCTTTCCGGAGCGCATGGCAAAGCCCAGCCCCGTGCCGCAGATGCCGCCGATAATATGGGTGATGTGAGAAACACGGTCAGCGGTAAACAGTGCGTCGTAAACCTCCTGACCCAGATAGAAAACGGCCACCAGAATCAGCGTCAGCGGGATGCGCCCGCTTTTCATGCCGGAAAGGGAGGCCAGAAAAATCAACATAAACACAATGCCGGAGGCACCCAGCAGGGCAGAATCCGCCGACAGAAGACAGTGGGCCGCACCGGAAACCAGTGCCGTGACCGCCATGGCCAGCAGCAGATTGCGGCTTCCGTATTTTTCCTCCACCGCCGGGCCGAGAATCAGCAGATAGAGCACATTGCTCTGAAAATGCGACCAGCCCCCATGGCCCAGCACATGACCAAACAGCCGGACATAGGTGAGGGGATCGGCCAGACTGCTGCGATAAACGCAGAACAGCAGGGTGTTGCTGCGTCCGCCGGTGATATGGGACAGGGCCAGCACGGCAGAGCACAGCAGCACATAGGTGAGAATCACGGGAGAATTGTATTGCAGCTTTTTCACACGAAACCTCCCCGCCGGTTCAGCGGCGGAGCAGCTGGTCATCCTGCCGCAGCGAGCCGAAGGGATCCAGATCGGACAGACCCTCCATGCTCATCATATTCTCCAGCACGGTGATATCCGAGGTCACATCCATGGCTTCGCTGTCAAACAGCGCGTCCAGCTGCTTTTCAAAGCCCAGCACCAGCTTGTCCATGATGGCTTCCACATCCTTCATGGCGGCGGCAATGTTTCCGCCTTCAATGCCGGAACGCTCCATCCGGGCATAGGATTCCAGAATGCTGAAGGTTTTGGGCAGATAATGGCCCCGGAACTGGCGCAGCTGCGATTCCTTGTCCGGATGCTCCTCGGCATAGGCCAGAATCTGATGGGTGAGATATTCCAGACGATCCATCCGCTGGGAGACATATTCATCCTGAATCTCCACATTCAGATCATGAATGCGCTGTTCCTCCGGATAGATGCGGTTGCCGTTGGCATCAGTGGCAGCGGGGACAGGGGCAGGCGCGGGCGCAGGATCGGGCGCCGTCTCCCGCTGAAAGGCGCCGGGATAGGTGAGCACATGATTGGCGCCGTCGATATACATTCCCTTGAGCATCCCTTCGCTGAGCATCCAGTTCAGATCGTCACAGCAGCGCTTGTAGCTGGTGGGAATGGCCGAGACCAGATCGTCGATCCGGATGCACTTCCGTTCGCCCAGCATGGCAGCATAGGTGCGGCAGCGCATGACCCGATCGTGCTTGCGGGAGCCGAGAATGCTCATCACCGCGCCGGGGGTGCAGGTGACCAGTGCGGTAATGGAGGAAACAATGACCAGATCCTGGAAGGTGGCATCCAGCAGGGCCAGCATGACAATGGCAGAGACCAGCGCACCGCATCCCAGCAGGATATTGCCGGCCAGACGCAGGGCCTTTCCTGCCTTGGGCGACAGCTTGTAATGATCCAGCAGAGAACGGCGGGGCTGCTGCGGCTGCTGCCGGGATTGCTGTGCCTGCTGTGTCTGCCGGGGCTGCGCCTGCTGCGGCTGGGCCTGGGATTGCTGCGCCTGCGGCTGTCCGGCACGGTAGCTGTAATGATAGGTGCCGTCGGCGTTCCAGCTGCCGGTTTTGGACTGCTGAGGCGGCTGATAGGTACGCTGACCGTTCACATCCCGCCAGGTGACATTCTGGGCATTTTTGGCCCATTCACTGTCCGAGCGCCGGGTGGCACCGTTGGTACGCTGGCTGTAATCCTGCCACAGACGAATGCCCAGCAGAATCGCGCCGGGCCAGAAGCTGAAGCAAAAGCCCACCACGATCATCCATACGGGGATTTTTCCCTCGCCGTGATTCTGATTCGTTGCCATGATTTTCCCTCCTTATGCAAAATGAAACAGGCGGTGAGAAAGCGATTATTCCGCTGCCTCCAGCGCCATGGGGATCACCGTAAGGCCGTCCTCCTGATGCTCCGCAGCCGTGGCACGAAAGCCCTGCCGCAAAAAGAAGCCCCGGGAATAGGGTGTTGCGTTGACGGTGATCCGGTGAATGGTGGGATCAATGCTGCGGCAGTCAATGAAGGCGTGCTTCAGCAGATTGGAGCCCACGCCCTGCCGGTGATATTCGCCGTCCACATACAGCAGCTGGATATGATCCAGCCCCCGCATGGCGCAGACACCCACCAGATAATCGCCATCCCAGGCACCCCAGAAACGGATATCGCCGTCTCCGGCCCGCTGGAGCATATATTCATAGTCGATGCGGGCCCAGAACTCGTCCAGCGCCTCCTGAGAAAGCTCCTCCGATTCAAAGGTGGAAAATACATCCCACACCAGCGCCAGCGCTTCCTCCAGCTCACAGCCGGGCAGCGGGCCGATGGTCTTCTGATCCTGTTTCTTTTCTTCCATAAAAGCACCTCCTGATGCTGTGCGATTGCTTAAAGATACATTTTCTGATAGGCCTGACGGATATCCTCCGGCACCAGCGCACCGCCGGTAGCCCAGGCGATATGGCAGCATTGACGCAGCTTTTCCGTCAGCTGATGGGCTTGCAGATAGCCCTTGCCCTCGGGGGTGGACAGCAGTGCGGTGACACCCTGAAAGGCCGCGCAGGCACTGGGCTCCAGAAAGATGTTTTCCGTGGCCAGCAGCTCCCGCATATAGGGATAAAGCTCCCGATCCTGCACCGTGACCTCGCCGGACAGCAGCGGCTCCATCACCTTGCCAACGAAACCGGAGGGACGGCCTACCGCCAGTCCGTCGGCCTCCGTCAGTCCGGTCAGACCCAGATCCTGCACGGAAACGGCATTGTGCAGACCGGTGGCCATGCCCGCCAGCATACAGGGGGCCTGTACAGGCTCGGCAAAGAAGCAGTGGACCGCATCGCCGAACACCTGCTTCAGACCAAAGGCCACGCCGCCGGGCGCACCGCCCACGCCGCAGGGAATGGTCACCAGCAGCGGATGGTCCGCGTCCACAGTAACGGACTGGGCCTCCAGCTGCTTTTGCAGCCGCAGCGCCGCCACCGCATAGCCCAAAAACAGATTGCGGGAGTTTTCGTCGTCCACAAAATAGCTCATGGGATCCGCATCGGACAGGGCACGGCCCTGCTTGACCGCTTCACCGTAATCGGAGGCATATTCCACCACCTGCACGCCGTGGGAGCGCAGCAGATCCTTCTTCCACTGCTTGGCATCCACGCTCATGTGGACGATCACCCGATAGCCGATGTGGGCCGAGGTGATGCCGATGCTCATGCCCAGATTGCCGGTGGAGCCCACCTGCACGGTATAGCGGGAGAAAAATTCCCGGTTTTCCGGCGAAGCAAGCCTGGCATAATCGTCCGTCAGCTTCAGCAGACCGTGCTCCAGAGCCAGCTCCTCCGTGTGCTTCAGCACCTCATAAATGCCGCCCCGGGCCTTGACCGAGCCGGCAATGGCCAGATGGCTGTCCTGCTTCAGCAGCAATTTGCCGGGGATTTCCAGCTGAAACCGCTGCTCCAGCTGCCGCTGCATTTTGGGAATGGGCGTCAGGGGAGATTCAATCACGCCGCCCTGGGGCGCGGTTTCGGGAAAGCACACCTGAATGAAGGGGGCAAACCGGGCCAGCCGGGCCTCCGCGTCCAGAATATCCGCCATGGAAAGCTCCAGCTCCGGCAGAGCCTCTGCCGCCGGGCGCAGCCTGGGATTGATCCAGCAGACATCCTCCGCTGCCGCCACACGGGGCAAAACGGGATCCAGCCCCAGCAGGGCTTCACGGGTATATTGCATCATAAGAAAATCCTCCTTCAATGGGTCTGTCAGAGCGGTTCCCTGACAGCAATCAGTCGTTGTCGCCGCGCTCCTGCCGCAGCTCGCCGCCGTAGTATTTGAAGAGCTTGCCTGCGGCGTCCTCCAGAAACAGGGCACTGAGATTTTTTTCGCAGCCGTACATGGTATAGCCCTCGGGCACCAGCGCCTTCGCCTTTTCCAGCGTAGCCTTGTTCCGATGGGTCAGCAGATTGTTGCCCCGGCGGCACCGCTCCAGCCAGAAGAATTCAAAGGCGGCGGGCTGCAAAATCCGTCCCTGCAGCTGGGAAATATTTTCCACACCGGCCTTGCGGCACCATTCCAGCGCCATCCGATACAGCCGCTGGCCCACCTTGGAAACCGTGTTGGAATCCTTGTCCCAATACACCGTCAGGGTAGGACGGCCCAGCTGCCACGCGGCAAAGGCCCGATGATGACCGTCGGTGAGCACCGGCTTGCCGTCGCCAAAATCAAACACCGGCAGCGGGGCAAACCCGGAAAAGCCCGGCTCCTGCGTTTTTGCCTTCACGGCCTCCAGCTTTCTCTGATTCAGATAAAGCTCTGTCACACCCAGCTCCAGAATTGCAACTTCAAAGGTCTCCATAGAAAACGCTCCGTTAATTCATAAAAATTCACTCTATATTGTAACAGATTCCGCTCTCCTTCGCAAGGGATTCTGCCGCCCTTTCAAAAAGAATTAAACACTCCCGCCGCCCCGGCGCTTGTGTGACAGGGAAATCTGTGCTATACTGAAGACAGCTGTCACGGGAAGGCGCAGCGGGCCAGAGCTGCCCGCCCTTCCCGGCATCCGGCAGCGGGAGCCCTTGGAGGAAAGGAGCCGTTTTATGGAATATTTTGCGATTCGGGATATGAACGATGCCGCCCGGGATCCACAGGAGTTTATCCGCTGGAGCGAGGGGCAGTATGCCGCGAAAATTGAGGCGGCGGCAGAGGCAATTTTGGAGGCGTCTCAGCGGGGAAAGCCGCTGGTGCTGCTGGCCGGGCCCTCCGGCAGCGGAAAAACCACCACGGCGGAAAAGATCGAGGCGTGGCTGGACAATCACGGACATCCCTGTCTCACCCTGTCCATGGACAATTATTATTACCGCCGGGAGGACGGCTGGATGCCCCGGGACGAGGAAGGTCAGGTGGACTATGAATCGCCGGAGCTGCTGGATCTGCCCCTGCTGCGGCAGCATCTGGAGCAGCTGGCAGAGTGCAGGCCGGTGGAAATGCCCATCTTTGATTTTGCCGCCCAGATGCGCTCGGACAAGACGATCTCCGTCAGGCGCAATCCCGGAGAAATCATCGTCATGGAGGGCATTCACGCCCTGAATCCGGCCCTGCTGGGACAGGAGCAGGATCTGGCCACCGGGGTCTATATCAGCGTGCGCACCCGTGTCACCGACGAAAACGGCTTTGTGCTCCATCCCTCCCGCATCCGTCTGGCCCGCCGTCTGCTGCGGGATGCCAATACCCGGGGCCAGCGCTATGAGGATACCATTGTCAAGTTGCGCTCCGTCACCCGGGGCGAACGGCTGTATATCATGCCCCACAAGAACAATGCGGAAATTCAGTTCAACACCTTCATCCCCTATGAGCTGGCGGCCTATCGCAACCAGCTGGCACTGGGCCTGAACCAGATGGACAGGGCATTTCTGGAGGACGAGGGCGTTTCCGAGCTGCTGCCCATGCTGCGGCAGCTGGAGCCGGTCAGCCGAAGGCTGGTGCCGGAAGACGGGCTGATCCGGGAATTTATCGGGCAGGAAACCGAACAGGAATCATCCGGAAAGGCGGAATAAATCATGGAATACGGAAAGCTGCAAACCGAGCTTCGCAATCCCCGCACTATGCACATTGACCGGCTGGAGACGCTGGAAATGCTGCGGTGCATCAATCATGAGGATCATCTGGCCGTGGATGCGGTGGAGGCCGTTCTGCCTCAAATCGCCCCGGTGGTGGATCGGATCGTGGTCGGCATGAAGCAGGGCGGACGGCTGATCTATACCGGCTGCGGCACCTCCGGACGGCTGGGCGTGCTGGATGCCTCGGAATGTCCGCCTACCTATGGCGTGGAGGCGGGACTGGTGATCGGCGTCATCGCCGGAGGAGATTACGCACTGCGTCACGCCATTGAAGGCGCGGAGGACAGCCGGGAAGCCGGTCGGGCCGCCATGGAGCCGCTGGAGCTGAAGCCGGAGGATGTGGTGGTAGGACTGTCCGCGGCAGGCGGCGCTGCCTTTGTGCTGGGCTGTATCGAATATGCCAAACAGCAGGGCTGCGCCACGGTGGCTGTCACCTGCAACCCGGATACTCCACTGGAGGCCATGTGCGACTATGCCATCGTGCCCCTCACCGGGCCGGAAGCCGTCACCGGCTCCACCCGCATGAAGGCCGGCACGGCCCAGAAGCTGATTCTGAATATGCTCTCCACCTGTGCCATGATCCAGACCGGCCGGGTGAAGGAAAATCTGATGATCAATGTGCGTCCCACGAATATCAAGCTCCATGCCCGGGCGGTGCGCATTCTGCGGCAGCTCCATGACTGCACGGAGGAACAGGCGGAACAGGCGCTGGCCCGGACAGAAAACAATGTGGCGGCGGCCTCGCGGCTGCTGGAGGAGCGGGCATGAGACTCATCGGGATCGACAGCGGCGGAACCTCCTGCCGGCTGGTGCTGTGCGACGAAGGGGGAAGGGTGCTTTCCGCCTGTCGTGTGCCGGGCCACAATCCCAATGCCGACGGCTTTGCCCCGCTGGAGAACAGTCTGCGGCAGGGGCTGGATCGTCTGCTGGAGCCGCTGGGCGGCAGAGACTGTCCGCTGGATGCAGTGCATATGGGTGCTGCCGGCGGCGCGGGAGAAAACGGCGAAAAGCTGGAGCGGATGCTGCGGGGACTGCTGCCCGGCTGCAAATGCATTCGTGTCAGCACCGATGCCCTCATCGCCCTGTCCTCAGGACTGGGAAGAAAGGATGGCGGTGTGCTCATCGCCGGAACGGGAACCGTAGGCTTTCTGCGGCAGCAGGGAACCCTGCACCGCTTTGGCGGTTGGGGCTGGATGGTGGATGAAGGCGGCTCCGGCTGGCACATTGGCCGGGATGGCTTTCGTGGGGCCATGGCCGGGGCAGACGCGGGTCTGCCGGAAACGCTGCTGACAAAATTGTATGAGGAACGGCTGGGCATGAAGATGCCTGCTGCCGTCACGGCACTGTATCGGGAAGAGTTCCGTCTGGCAGACTGCGCACCGCTGGTATTTCAGGCGGCAGAGCAGGGCGACGGGGCTGCGCTGACGGTGCTGCGTCAAAATGCGGCCAGCCTTGGAAATACGCTGGAGCGGATGTGCCGGGTCTTTGGCGGGCCCTGCACGGTGGTGCTGGTGGGCGGTCTGCTGAAGGAGGGCTCTGCCTACCTGACTCTGCTGCGGCAGCAGACAGAAAATCTGCCCCTGACGCTGCTTTTGCCGCCGCTGCCGCCGGTATATGGCGCAGTCTGTCTGGCGGCGGAGCTGGCCGGTCTGCCGGAGGACGGGGCGTTTGCCCGTCACTTTGCCGAAAGCTGCAACGGAAAGGAGAATGCACTGTGAGAAACCATGGAAAACAGCTGCTGGCGCTTTTGCTGGCACTGCTGCTTCTGACCCTCTGCGCCTGCGGGAAAAAGCCTGTGCAGGATGAAAATCCGCCGTCTCAGGAAACCCCGGAGACCCCGCCGCAAGCGGACACGCCGGGAGAGCCGACCGCGCCCGAAACTCCGGAGACGCCGGAGGAGCCTGCGATTCCCACTGCCGTCACGGTGGAAGCCCGCACCTGCGGCGATACCGTCACCGAGGACGGCGTGACGCTGATGGAATATATTCTGTCCTACCCCAGCCTGCCGGAGCTTGAACAGGCGGACGCTTATTATGCCGCCCTGCAGCAGCAGCGGCTGGAGGCCATGGAGCAGGAGCAGGCAGAGCTGTCTCAGCAGCGGGCGGAGGCGGAAAACGGGACTTCGGGCACGCTCTTTCTGATCCATACCTATGAAACCGATTATCAGGTGCTGCGCAATGACGGACTGCTTCTGTCCATTCTGCGCACCAGTCAGGATTATACCGGCGGCGTACATTCCCAGAGCAGCTATGCGGCGGAAACGATTCTGGTAGCGGAGCAGCGGCTGCTGACCCTGGACGAGCTGTTTTCCGTGCCTGCGGAGGACTATCTGCCCCGCGTTCTGGAGGGCATTTTGCAGGAAATGGACGAGGCCGAGCAGCAGGCGGGAACGGAGATTTATTATGACGATTCCCGGGACAGTCTGGCCGAACTCTTTGACCCGACCCAGTTTGCCGTGGACGGAGACGCGCTGGTGTTCTTCTTCCCGGAATATGTGCTGGCGCCCTATGCGGCGGGAATGCAGTTGTTCCGGCTGGATACGGCGGAATATCAGGATATTCTGAATGATGCGTGGTTTTTCTCATGAGCTTGCAGAAAAATGATGTATGTACCCTGACCCTCACCGGCTATACGGCAGAGGGCTATGGTGTGGGCCGGACGGAGGACGGACTGGCCGTGTTTGTGCCCGGGGGAGCCCGGGGAGACCGGGCGGAGATTCAGCTGCTGAAGGTGCGGAAAAGCTACGCCTTTGGCAAGCTGCTGCGGCTGGTGGAGCCTTCGCCCTGCCGGACAGCCGTGGACTGCCCGGTGTTTGCCCAGTGCGGCGGCTGCGATTTTCGTCATGTGACCTATGAAGAAGAGCTTTCGCTGAAGGCCCTGCGGGTGCAGGATGCCATGAACCGTCTGGGCGGCTTTTCCCTGCCCCTGCCGGAGATTGTGCCCTCACCGCAGTCCGACGGCTATCGGAACAAGGCCATGTTTCCGGTGGCACGGCAGGCGGGAAAGACCGTGTTCGGCTTTTACCGCAGCCGCAGTCATCAGCTGATTCCCTTTGACCGCTGCCGTTTGCAGCCCGGACGCTTTTCCCGGGTGGCGGAGGCGGTGTGCGGCTGGGCCGACGAGGCGGGCGTGTCCGTCTATCAGGAGGAAACCGGCCGGGGACTGCTGCGGCATATTTATCTCCGGGAGGGCCGGGGCGGTGTGCAGCTGACGCTGGTGTGCAACGGAAATGCGCTGCCCGGGGAAGCTCTGCTGATCCAGCGCTGCCGGGCTGCCGAACCGTCCCTTTGCGGCATCGTTCTCAATGAAAACCGGGAACGGAGCAACCGGATTCTGGGCCCTGTCTGCCGGACGGTCTGGGGAGAGGGACGGCTGGAGGATACCCTTGCGGGACACAGCTTCCGCCTGTCGCCCCTGTCCTTTTATCAGGTGAATCATGACCAGACAGAGCAGCTTTATGGAGAAATCGTCCGTTTGGCTGCGCCGGAGGGCACGGGAACGGTGCTGGATCTCTATTGCGGCGTGGGAACCATCACGCTGGCGCTGGCAGAGCACTGCCGCAGCGTCACCGGCGTGGAGCTGGTGCCGGAGGCCATCGAGGATGCCAAAGACAACGCCGCCCGAAACGGCATTTCCAACGCCCGGTTTTTCTGCGCCGATGCGGGACAGGCGGCGCTGCGTCTGGCGGAGGAACAGTTTTTGCCGGAGGCGGTGGTGGTGGACCCGCCCAGAAAGGGAATCGACCTGGCGGCGGTGGAGGCCATCTGCGCCATGCAGCCCCGGCGCGTCGTCTATGTGGCCTGCGACCCGGCCAGTCTGGCCCGGGATGCCCGTCTGCTGTGTGACCGGGGCGGCTATCAGGTGACAGCCATCAAAGCCTTCGATATGTTCCCCAAAACCGCAAATGTGGAGACGGTTGTCTTGCTTTCCAAGGGCGAGGTCGACTCGAAAAAGATTCG
>CAZIPA010000045.1:0-13146 GCA_964541085.1 uncultured Oscillospiraceae bacterium
TTGTTTAATTTACAAAGTGCTTGCCGCGCCCGTCCCGGCTACCCGGTCTCTCGAGTGCTTTCTTAGAATATCACACTCCGCCCCTTTTGTCAACTCTTTTTTTAATCTTTTTTCATTTTTTCTCTTTTTCTTTCTTTTCCGGCAGATTTCGGGGCAAAAATCGCCCTTACACCTTTATATAATATTATAATAGCGCTCAGTAGCCCCGAATCTCCAGCGACGCATCATCCTCCCTGGCCTTGGTGATGCGCCGGATCTGGATGAAGTACTGCACCTCCGGGCTGACCTCCACCGCCACCCGGTCGCCCTCCCGATGTCCCAGCAGAGCCTTGCCCACCGGCGAATCCTTGCTGACGATGCCGTGCATGGCATCCTGCCGCAGCGCCGTGGACACCCGCAGCGTCTTTTCCTGCTTCAGATTTTCCATGTACACCAGCACCTCGTCAAACAATCCCACGCCCTCCGTCTGCTGAAAGGGCACCACCTTGGCCGTGGCGATCATCCGCTGCAAATACCGGATGCGGCTGTCGTTGCGGTTCTTTTCCCGCTTGGCCGCCTTATATTCGAAATTTTCGCTGAGGTCGCCCCATTCCCGGGCGGTCTGCACATCCTCGATCAGCTTGGGCCGCAGCTGGGTGATCCGATAGTCGATCTCCTCCTGCATTTTCCGGATGTCAACCTCCGTCAGCTCATCATACATAACGCTTCCTCACTTTCCATAGGTGCTCAGCAGCAGCCGCTGATCCTGCATCAGCCGGGCCGCCGTGCCCGCACCCGCTGTCACACAGATATAATGCTTGCCCGACTGTCCCTGACCATAGCTCACCAGACAGTTTTTGCTCTGGCGGATATAGCCGTTTTTGCAGGCCGTCACTGTAAAGCCCTCCGGCTGCTTTTCTTCAAACCAGTCCAGATATTTGTTCCGCAGCGGGATGCCCTCTGGCTGGCTTTCCGTGGCAGCCGTCACATAATTCGCCGTGGACAGGACCTCCCGGCACAGCTCATGCTCCATGGCCGCCGCCATAATGGCCGCAATGTCCCGCGCGGTGCAGGTATTGTCCTCCGCAAACAGACCGCTGGTGTTGGAAAAATGGGTGGTCTCCGACAGTCTCAGCTCTCCGGCCAGCCGGTTCATTTCCTCCACCAGCGCCGCCTCCGAGCCGCACAGGCTCTCCGCGATGGCACAGGCCGCATCCCCCGCAGAGCGCAGCGCCGCCGCATAAAAATATTCCCGCAGCGTGAGACTTTCGCCCGCCGCCACGCCCGTGAGGGTTGCCCCCTGCCGATACAGCGGATCCAGAATTTCCTGCGTCATGACAAAGGGCTCCTCCGGGTCCTCCAGCAGAGTTTCCGCCGTCAGGAGGGTCATCACCTTGGTCATGGACGCGGGATAAATCTGCGCATCCGCATCCCTGGCCGCCACCAGCACGCCGTCCTCCAGACAGTACACTGCGCAGCAGGTGCTTTCCACCTCATCCCCGATCTGTGCCATCGCTTCGCCGTCCGCAGGCGGTGCGGGCAGCGGTTCCGGTTCGGGCTCCGGCTTGGGCTGGGGAAGGGGCGTTTCCGGCACCTCCGGCTGCCGGGGCAGCTCTTCCTGCTTCACCGTGGGCTCCGCCTCCTGTCCCGCCTGTACGATGGCAATCACCCCGAGGGCAATGCCGCCGACGAGCACCAGTCCGGCCAGTGCCAGCAGACTCTGCCGCAGCAGGGCCTTTCGTCTTCTTCTTCGCTGTCCGGCGGTACGATAGGTGCGATATCTCATGGGCGCTTTCAGCTCCTCTTTCCTGCAAGTCTAACCAACAGTATAGTACACTTTTTCAGAAAAAACACGCCTTTTTTCAGAAATTCAGAAACTCCCCGGGAAATTTCATTACTTTCATTTCCATTCGTCACATTTTATGCTATACTGTTGTCAAAGAATCCCCGGCAGGAGAACCCTTTGACAATTTCGTTCTTTCGGAACACATGGAGGTATATGCTATGAAAAACACACTTCGTTGGGACAATCTCACCTCTCCTCAGCTGGGCGCGCTGGCAAAGGAAAACGCCATCGTCCTGCTGCCCACCGGCTCCACCGAGCAGCACGGCCCCCATCTGCCTGTAGGCTGTGACGCCATTCTGGCCACCTGGTTTGCCGAGCGCACCGCCGCCGGACTGCGGGAACAGGGCATTCCTGCCGTGGTGGCCCCCACCTTTTCCATTGCCAATTCCATGCATCATATGCATTTCCCCGGCAGCCTTTCCCTCCATCCCCGCACCTATATGCAGACGCTGGAGGAACAGTGCGCCGCCATCGCCGCCCACGGCTTCCGCCGCATCGCCATCATCAACGGCCACGGCGGCAATATCGCCCCCACCAAGGCCGCACTGGTGGATATCAACCTGAATCTGGGCTTTCCGGTGTATTTTCTGGAGTATATCGTCATTGATGAAGCGCCCTTTCTGGATAGCCAGTCCGGCATGATTCACGCCTGCGAAAGCGAAACCTCTCTGATGCTGGCCTATGATGAGACACTGGTGGATCCCATTTACAAGGAGACCCGGGGCAATCCCAACAGCTGCACTCCTTACGAAGACGAAGGCGTGCTTTCCACCTTTCACCGCATGGATGCCCACACGGAAAACGGCGTAATGGGCAACAGCTGCCTTGCCACGAAAGAAAAGGGTCAGGCGCTGGCTGATGCCACTACCCGCCGTCTGGTGGAGATTCTTTCTGCCGAAAGCATCTGGAATCTGCCGGTGTAAGCACAGCTTTTACAAATTACGCCTTGCGGCCCGTGGCCGGCCGTGATACAATATAGGCTGCGATTTTTTGAGGAAATTGAGGTGAAGCGTTTTGCAGGCTACCATCCGCTCCCTGCGCATCCATTATATTTACCGGCCCGGGACACGGGAGACGGTGCTGTTTCTCCACGGCTGGGGCGCACCCATGAACCTGTATCAGCCCATCTTTGATCTGCTGCAATCCCTGGGCTATGGCGTGGCCGCCTTCGATATGCCCGGCGTGGGACAGACGGAGGAGCCCAAAGCGCCGCTGACCCTTTCCGATTATGTGGATTTTACGCTGGAGTTCTGCCGGATGCTGGAGCTGTGTCAACAGCCGGTGATCCTCATGTGTCATTCCAACGGCGGGCGCATCGCCCTGCAGCTGCTGTCCGATCCCCAGTGTCCCCTGCGATGTGAAAAGGCCGTGCTCATCGACGCCGCCGGCATTCCCCTGCCCAAATCCGCCGCCGTCCGGCTGAAAAACAAAGGCTATCACCTGCTGAAAAAGCTGGGCACCGGCAAGCTCACCCAGCCGCTGTTCGGCGATCTGTATGAGGAAATGCGGGATCGCCGTGCCTCTGCGGATTACAAGGCCGCCTCCCCCGTGATGCGGCAGACCATGAACAACCTGCTTCCCGTGGATTTTCGGGAAAAGCTGCCGCAGATCCATGCGCAGGTGCTGCTGATCTACGGCGAAAACGACACTGCAACCCCGCCGGAGTGCGGACGCATTCTGGAGCAGGGCATTCCCAACGGCGGACTGGCTCTGATTCAGGGTGCGGGACATTTTTCCTATGCGGACAACTGGCCCCAGTTTTCCGCCGTGCTCCGCGCGTTTCTCTGACTTCATCCCCAAGGAGGCTTTTTCATGAACTGGTATTGTCTGGCGGCGCTGGCTGTGGCCGTGCTGGTCTGCGGCTTTTCCGCCTTTCGGCAGGCGCTGCATCTGTTTCAGCTGAGCTCCTATCAGGACGCATCCTACCGCAAGGCTGTCAAGGCCCACAAAAAGGATTTTTCCGGCGCAAAGCGGATTGTGCCCTGTCTGGTCATGCTGCTGGGCGGCTTCAGCTTTTCCTCCATGCCCTGGCTGCTGCTGGCGGGAACGGTGCTGTATCTGCTGCTGAACCGTCCCAAAAAGGCCAAAAAGCCTCTGGTCTACACCGCCCGGGTAAAGCGGCTGCTCTGCTGCGCCGGGGTGCTGGCCGTGCTCTGGCTGCTGCTGCTCCATTATGTCAGCACCTGTCTGCTGTACAGCGCCCTGCTGCGCTCCAGTGCGGGTCTGGCCCGGCTCAGTCTGCTGGTGCCCACGGCGGCAGGTGTGCTGACCATCCTTCTCCAGCATCATCTGATCCTTCTGTGCAACGATCTCATGTCCCCGCTGGAGCAGGGAATCTCCCATCATTATTATAAGGATGCCCGGCGCATTCTGGACAGTATGCCCGATCTCACCGTCATCGGCATCACCGGCAGCTACGGCAAGACCAGCACCAAATATTTTCTGGAGCGGCTGCTGTCCCTGCGCTACAATGTGTATATGACCCCCGGCAACTATAACACCACTCTGGGTGTGGTGCGGGCCGTGCGGGAGGGGCTGCGTCCCACCCATGAAATCTTCCTCTGCGAAATGGGTGCCCGCCACATCGGCGATATTCAGGAAATCTGCCAGCTGGTGCAGCCCTCCATGGGTATTGTCACCTCTGTGGGGCCCCAGCATCTGGATACCTTCGGTTCGCTGACCAATGTGCTCAACACCAAGCTGGAGCTGGCTGCCGCCGTTCGGGACAAGGGGCCGGTTTTTCTGAACTTTGACAGCGAGCCGCTGGCCCTTCACGCCCCCCTGCAGCAGGTGATCTCCTACGGACAGGAAGGTGTCCACTATCATCTGACCAATCTGGCCATCGACGAAAACGGCTCCCGCTTTACCGTCGAAGCCCCCGACGGTCAGTGCCAGAGCTTTTCCACCCGTCTGCTGGGCTATGCCAATGTACAGAACATCTGCGGCGCCATCGCCGTGGCCCATACCATGGACATTCCCCTGGCAGAGCTGGCTCCCGCCGTGCGTCAGCTGGAGGGTGCGCCCCACCGGCTTCAGCTGATCCGCCGTCCCGGCCTGACCATCATCGACGATGCCTACAATTCCAACCCCACCGGTGCGAAAAATGCGCTGGAGACGCTGGCGCTGTGCCACGGCACCCGCATCGTCATCACCCCCGGTCTGGTGGAGCTGGGCGCAATGGAGGAGGATTACAACCGGGAGCTGGGCAAACAGGCTGCCGGCTGCTGCCAGTGGCTCATCACCGTGGGAGATCAGCCCCGGCTGGAGGCCATTCGGCAGGGTGCCCGGGAGGCCGGTCTGCATCGGGAACACATTCTGGAGGCAAAAACCGTGCAGGAGGCCATGTCCATGGCACAAAATCTTTCCATGCCGGAGGAGGGCCGCTTTGTGCTGCTGCTCAATGATCTGACGGACAACTATTAAGCATTCCCGCAAGCTTTTCATATTTTTGACACGCTGAGAAAAGAGGCACACATTATGGCAAAATCCAAACGCTCCGGCGGTAAAAAGCGCCCTGCGCCCCGCACCGCCCCTGCCGCCCGCCGTTTCCTTCCCCTGCGTCAGCAGATTCAGGCCAGGGCCGAAGGCTTTTCCGCCGCGGTTGCCCGGGTGGACAAAAAAATCAACCGGATCCTGCTGGCGATTCTGCTGGTGCTGGTGGTGCTCTGGGTGTGCAGGCTGCTGCCCGCCGAGCCCGTGCGTTATACCATCATCGCCCTGTTCGGCTTTTCTCTGATGCTGAACGGCCTGTCCGCCTATGGCAAAACCCGCTGGGTGGGCTTTTTCCTGATGGTGATCGGAACGGTTTTCTTTTTGAGCAATCTGCTGACGCTGGCAGCTTTTCTTGCCGCGTAAGTCCCGGGAGGTAATGTCATGAACGCAAAAATTCGTACAGGCGTATTTTTCGGCGGCCCCAGCGTGGAGCATGAGGTCTCCGTCATTTCCGCCATGCAGGCCATACAGGCCCTGAATCCGGAAAAATATCAGGTGATCCCGGTTTACACCACCAAGGAGGGCGATTTTTACACCGGCCCCCATCTGGCCAGTCTGGAGAGCTACCGGAACATTCCCGCCGCTCTTGCCAAAGCCACGCCTGTGCTGCTCACCCGGCAGGGGAAGGATGTGGTGCTGGCACCCGCCCACCCCCGGCGCTTTGGCAAAAATCCCGTACAGCCGCTGGATGTGGCTCTGCCCGTCTATCACGGCACCGGCGGAGAGGACGGCGTGATGCAGGCGCACTTTGAGCGGCTGGGTCTGCCCTATGCCGGCCCGGATGTGACCTCCAGCGCCATCGGCATGGACAAATGGGCCTCCAAGGCGCTGTTCCGGCTGCACGGTCTGCCCTGTCTTCAGGGGCCCCGTCTGCACAAGAGCGACTATTACGCCGACCCCCAGCAGACGCTGCTTTCGCTGGAGCAGACGGTGGGCTATCCCATGGTCATCAAGCCCTGCGATCTGGGCAGCAGCGTGGGCATTCACAAATGCCGGGATCGGACCGCCCTGGCCGAGGGTCTGGAGGATGCCTTTCTTTACAGTCCGCTGGTGCTGACTGAACCCGCCGTACCCCATCTGCGGGAGATCAACTGCGCCGTGCTGGGAGACGCTTCCTCTGCCCGTGCCAGCGTGTGTGAGGAGCCGCTGAACGCCACGGACATTCTCACCTACGCGGACAAATATCAGTCCGGAGGAAAATCCGCAAAAACCGGCGGCAGCAAGGGGATGCAGTCCCTGTCCCGCCAGATTCCCGCACCCATTTCTCCGGAGCTTACCCGGCGCATTCAGCAGCTGGCCGTGGATGCCTTTCATGCCATCAACGCCTCCGGCTGCGCCCGGGTGGATTTTCTCATGAACGGTGAAACGCAGGAGGTGTGGATCAACGAGATCAACACCATCCCCGGCTCGCTGGCCTTTTATCTCTGGGAGGCCACCGGCCTGTCCTTCTCCCAGCTGACAGAGGAGCTGATCTCGCTGGCTCTGAAGCGCAGCCGGGAACAGAAAATGCTCCATCGCTCCTTTGAGACCAACCTGCTGCAAACTGCCAGTCTCGGTGGCAGCAAAGCGGGAAAAAAGGTCTGATTTTTCGCAAAAAAATGCTCTCTTCCTTGTATTTTGGAAGAGAGCTTTTTATTCTGCAATTACTGTCCGTTCATCTGGCGTTCGGCACGGCTGACGATGGCGCCCAGCGCAATGGAGGCCAGCTTGCTTTCCGCACTGTCCGACCGGGAGACCAGAATGATAGGCGTCCGTGCGCCCACCACCATGCCTGCCGACCGTGCGCCGCCCAGACAGAGGGCCGTCTTGTAGATGCCGTTGCCCATCTCATAGTTCGTCACCAGCAGAATATCCGCGTCGCCCGCACCGGGGGCGGAATAATGCTTGTGCTTGCAGGCCTCCGGGCTCAGGGCCAGATCCACGGAGGTGGGGCCGATCACATCCATATGATAGGGGGCCCAGTGCTCCTTCATGGCGGCCATGGCGGCAGCATCCACCGTACCCTGAATCTTGGGATTCACCGTCTCTGCACCGCAGACGCAGGAGCAGTTGATATGGTCATAACCCAGGCATTGCAGCACATGGGCGGCATTTTCCAGAATCTGCACCTTCTTGCCCAGATCGGGGAAAGTATTCATGCCGCCGTCGGTCATGAGGATCAGCTTGTGATACTGCTTTGCCTCAAACAGCATGATATGGCTCAGCAGACGGTTGGTGCGCAGATTGGCATCCTTGGACAGCACCGCACGCATGAGATCGGCCGTACCGATGATGCCCTTCATCAAAAAGTCCGCCTTGCCCTCCGTCACCAGCTGCACCGCAATGCGGGCGCATTCCAGATCGCCCTGAGCGGGAATGATTTCATAGTTGGCCGGGTCATCCTCCAGCTCCCGCAGATACCGGACGATCCGTTCCTCATCTCCCACCAGAATGGGCGTAATGATCTCGGAACGGCGGGCAATCACCACCGCCTCCAGCACAGCCCGGTCGTGGGCGGCAGCCACCGCAAGTACGCCGGCTTCATCCTCCACAGCCGCGGCAACAATGGTATCCAAAGAATGTAACATGGGTTTCACCTCTTAAAACTTTCTGGCCTGTTCCTGTCCCCGAAGCACCCGCAGGGCTCCCTGGGCCAGCGAAAGCATTTCCGCCTCGCCGGGCAGAATGAGAATGGGCGCGATTTTATGCACATAGCTGTCCACCAGCTGACACAGCCGCTGAGAATAGGCCATACCGCCGGTGAGCACGATGGCATCCACCTCAAAACGCAGCACGGCAGACAGCGCGCCGATATCCTTGGACAGCTGATAGGCCAGCGCCTCAAAGATCAGCTTTGCCTCCTCGTTGCCCTGCTCATAGGCCATCTCCTCCACCTTGCGGAAATCCCGGGTGTTCAGATAGGAGACAATGCCGGAGCCGGTATCCAGCTGCCGGAGAATATCCTCCTTGCTGCGGCCGGAGAAGCACAGCTCCACCAGCTGATGCACCGGCAGACCGCCGGGACGATCCATGGAGAAGCAGCCTTCGTCAAAGATGTTGCCCACCTCAATGGCTCTGCCGTGGCAATGGGCCGCCGTGGTCACGCCGCCGCCCAGATGTGCCACCACCAGATTGCAGTCTTCATAGCGCTTGCCCAGCTGGGCCGCGGCCCTGCGGGCCATGCCCCGATGATTCAGGGCGTGGAAATAGCTCTCCCGCACCATGCCCTTCTGACCCGTCACCCGGGCCACAGGCTCCAGCTCGTCCACCGATACCGGGTCTACAAAATAGCAGGGGATGTCCGTCCCCCGGGCCAGCTCCCAGGCCAGCAGTGTGCCCAGATTGGAGGCGTGCTCGTGGCGGGCGTGATGCATCGCCTCCACCACAGCCTCATCCACCCGATAGGTTCCGGCAGCCACCGGCCGGGTAAAGCCGCCCCGGGCGCTGATAGCGTCCAGATCACTCACCTGATAGCCCGCCCGCTCCAGCGCGGCCAGGATCATTTCTTTCCGATATTCCAGCTGATCCAGAACGGTGGCATAGGGTGCCAGATCGGCCGGTTCATGCTGGATGCTTTCCGAATAAATGGACGCTTCCTCCTGAAAGATTGCGATTTTCGTGGAGGTCGAGCCCGGATTGATTACAAGGATTTTCACTGTAACAGCCCCCTGTTCATATTCCATACCCTTCTATTTTAAGACCTTCTTCCCCGGCTGTCAACCGTTTCCGCACATTTTCGTTAAAATTTTGCCACAAAATTTGCGTTTCCGCCGCCGTCCGGCGGGATTTTCCCTTGCAACCGCAAGCGGAAGCGTATACAATAAATATATACAGACCCTGTAAGGAGGCCCCGTTATGATCTATCTTTTGGAGGATGAACGCAGCATCCGGGAGCTGGTGATCTATGCCCTGAACAGCGCAGGCTATCCTGCCGAGGGCTTTGACACCCCCTCTGCCTTCTGGAGCGCTCTCTCCCGACAGCAGCCCGAGCTGGTGCTGCTGGATATTATGCTGCCGGAGGAGGACGGTCTTTCCGTGCTGAAAAAGCTGCGCGCCGCAGCGGACACCCGAAGTACCCCGGTAATCATGCTCACCGCCCGGGGCAGTGAATATGACAAAGTGCTGGGGCTGGAGCTGGGTGCCGATGATTATCTGCCCAAGCCCTTTGGCATGATGGAGCTGCTGGCCCGGGTCAAGGCTCTGCTGCGCCGGGCCGGACAGCAGGCTGCCCCCCGGGAATATACCGTCGGCCCGCTGCGGGTCTGCCCCGACACCCGAAAGGTACAGGTGGACGGACAGGAGATTGCCCTGACGCTGAAGGAGTTTGAGCTGCTGGCGGCGCTGCTGCGGGCCGGTGGACGGGTGCTCACCCGGGATCAGCTGCTGGAGGATATCTGGGGCTATACCTTTGACGGTGAAAGCCGCACGGTGGATGTTCACATCCGCACCCTGCGGCAAAAGCTGGGCCCCGCCGGTGACTGCATCGAGACGGTGCGGGGCGTGGGCTATCAGATCGGAGGCACACAGGCATGAGGCATTCCATTTTCAAGAGCATCTTTTTCACCGCCATGGCGGTATTTCTCATCAGTCTGCTGTGCGTCACGCTGATTCTGCTGCCCTATTCCACCCGTCAGCAGATGCAGAGCCTGAAGGAGACCGGCGATGCGCTGGCCCGGCTCTGTCAGGAGGGAGACGAAGGTCTGCTGGAGCAGGTGCTGCCCGGCTTTTCCGAAAGTCAGCTGCGCATTACCCTGCTTTCTCCCGGGGGACAGGTGCTGCTGGACACCCGCTCTGACCCGGTTTCCATGGAAAATCACGCCCAGCGGGCGGAGTTTCAGCAGGCTCTCACCGACGGGCAGGGGGAAAGCGTCCGCTATTCCAAGACCCTCTCCCGCAAAACGGAAAATTACGCCGTCCGGCTGGCCGACGGCAATGTGCTGCGCATTTCCCAGGACATTTCTTCTCAGGTGGCGCTGGCCATCAGCCTGTTTACGCCCTTTCTGCTGGCCATTGCGCTGGCGCTGACGCTGGCATTTCTGCTGGCTGCCCGCATTTCCAAAAAGCTCACCCTGCCTCTCAGCCGCATCGACCTGCGCAACCCGGACGACCGGGAGGTTTATGAGGAGCTGCGGCCGCTGGTGCGGCGGATCAGCGCCCAGAACCGGGAGATTCAGCATAAGGTGGAGGAGCTCAAGGCCGAGCACGCCCGGCAGGACGATATGCGCCGGGAGTTCACCGCCAATGTGTCTCACGAGCTGAAAACGCCCCTCACCTCCATTTCCGGCTATGCGGAGCTGATGCAGAACGGCATGGTGCGGGCGGAGGATGTGCCCCGCTTTTCCGGCGTGATCTATCATGAGGCCCAGCGAATGATCGTGCTGGTGAATGACATTATCCGTCTGTCCCGGCTGGACGATCAGGATGTGCAGGAGGAGACGGTTTCTCTGGATCTGCTGGAGCTCTGCCGGGAGACGGTGGAATCCCTCCGTCCCGCCGCCCAGGAAAAGCAGCTGGATTTCCGGCTGGAGGGAGAAAGTGCCCCCTTCACCGGCGTGCGGCACATTGCGGATGAGATCGTCTACAACCTCTGTGACAACGCCATCCGCTACAATCGCCCCGGCGGCAGCGTACTGGTAAAGGCGCAGCTGCTGGAGGATGCCGCCGTGCTCACGGTGCGGGATACCGGCATCGGCATCCCGGAGGCCGAGCTGAGCCGCATTTTCGAGCGCTTTTATCAGGTGGACAAGAGCCATTCCAAGGAGGTGGGCGGCACCGGTCTGGGGCTGTCCATCGTCAAGCACGGCGCTGCCTGTCTGGGTGCGGAGGTTCAGGTGGAAAGTCAGGAGGGCAAGGGCACCTGCTTCACCGTCCGGTTCCCCCGAAAAGCGGAATAACGCCGGAATTTTACCCGGATTTAACAGAAACCCCCTGTAGATTTTACATTGTTCCGGTATACTGTATTCAACAGAAATTAAATTGCAAGGAGGCAGAGATATGGATGTATTCTCTCTCATCACCCTGATCGGCGGCCTGACCTTCTTCCTTTACGGCATGAGCGTCATGTCCTCCAGTCTGGAAAAAATGTCCGGCGGCAAGCTGGAGGAAATGCTGCGGCAGCTCACGGCCAAGCCCATGCTCAGCATGGTGCTGGGCGCGGTGATTACCATCGCCGTGCAGTCCTCCTCCTCCACCACGGTCATGCTGGTGGGTCTGGTCAACTCCGGCATCATGCAGTTTTCCCAGACGGTGAATGTGATTTTCGGTGCCAACATCGGCACCACCTTTACCGCGTGGCTGACCTCCCTTTCCGGCATCGACAGCGATCTGCTGCTGATTCAGATGCTGAAGCCCAAGAATTTTTCTCCCCTGCTGGCCTTTGTGGGCATTCTGATGATTATGTTCTCCAAAAAGGACCGGCGGAAGAGCGTGGGCACGGCCTTTGTGGGCTTTGCCATTCTCATGTACGGCATGGAGATGATGTCTTCTGCCATGAGCCCGCTGGCGGAAATGCCCGAGCTTCAGGTGCTGCTGGTGCAGCTGAACAATCCCATTCTGGGTATGCTGGTGGGTCTGCTGTTCACCGCCGTAATTCAGAGCTCCGCCGCCTCCATCGCCATTTTGCAGGCCCTTTCCATGACGGGAGCCATCACCTACGGCATGGCCATCCCCATCGTCATGGGTCTGAACATCGGCACCTGCGCCACCTCTCTGATTTCCTGTATCGGCACCAATATCAAGGCCAAGCGGGTGGCGGTGCTCCATGTGTCCATCAAATCCATCAGCACGGTGATCTGCCTTTCCCTGTTCCAGCTGCTGAGCGGCATTTTCCAGTGGCCCTTTGTGAATCAGGCAGTGCATCCCTGGCAGATCGCGCTGGTGCATACCATCTTCAACATTGTCACCACCATTCTGCTGATGCCCTTTGGCCGCAAGCTGGTGCAGCTGACGGAGCGGGTGGTGAGAGAAAAGCAGACCTCCGAGCGTCCCGCTCTGGCAGATACCACGCTGCTGGACGATCGTCTGCTGCGTTCTCCCTCCATCGCCACGGCCGAGGCCTTCAATGTTTCCGCCAACATGGCTTTGCAGGCGCAGGATATCCTGCTGCTGGGACTGCCGCTGACCATGCATTACAATCCCCAGGATGACAGGCGCATTCTGGAAATGGAGGATCAGCTGGACACCTATGAGGACAAGCTGGGCACCTATCTGGTCAAGCTGTCCTCGCAGGCTCTTTCCAGCGGCGACAGCCAGATCTGCTCCAAGATCCTCCACGCCATCGGCGACTTTGAGCGTCTGGGCGATCACGCGGTAAATCTGGTGCGGGTTGCCCGGGAGATTCACGAAAAGCAGGTGGTTTTCTCCCCCGCTGCCCAGAAGGAGCTGGACACCATCACCGCCGCCCTGAATGAGATTCTGGACATCACCGTGCAGGCTTATATCAACTGCAACGCGGAGATCGCTGCCCGGGTGGAGCCGCTGGAGCAGGTCATTGACCATCTCACCGCCATCTGCAAGGACAATCACATCCGCCGTCTGCAAAAGGGCTCCTGCACCATTTCCGGCGGCTTTATCCTCTCCGACCTGTTGAACAATTTCGAGCGTATTTCCGACCATTGCTCCAACATCGCCGTGGCCATCATCGAGGTGGAGCACAACAGCTTTGATACCCACCGGTATCTCAACGGCGTGAAATACGGCAACAGCGTGTTCAACGAGATCTACGATCAGTACGCAGAAAAATACGCTCTGTAATCTTTCTGGATTTTATAACAAAACCGCCGGGACGAAGCTGTCCTTGCACTTGTCAAGAAAAAGTAGACACTAAAAAAGCAAAACTACACGAAGCCCAG
>CAZIPA010000046.1:0-11857 GCA_964541085.1 uncultured Oscillospiraceae bacterium
GTCCCCTGGGCGAACTAAACCTAAAAAATGTTGTCCCTAATGACAATCACTCGTGAGCGGCAGTCCGATTTTGCAGGACGGCAAGCTGGTTGGTGCTGTGACCCATGTTCTGGTAAACGATCCCACCCGGGGTTATGGAATCAGTCTGGAGGAAATGCTGGACGCGGCGGGGTAAAATATGGGGAGGCTTTGCCTTCCCATATTTCTTGTTGACGAAATCACGATACCGTGATATAATGATCGTAACATAAAAGGAGGTTGATTTCACAATGCCTGTTTTATCAAGATTTTATGGTATTATCATCAGAATGTATTTCCTGCAAAGCGAACACAATCCTCCGCACATCCATGCAATCTACAATGAGGATGTGGCTGCAATCGACTTTATGACGGGTGAGGTCATTGAAGGTCAGCTTCCCACCAAAGCACTGGCAATGGTAAGAGAGTGGCTTCAGATGCACAGAGATACTTTGCAGGAAATTTGGAACACCCAGGAATTTCAGAAAATTCCTCCGCTGGAGTAAGGAGGTGGCTTTATGTTTCACAAGGTAAAAAGTGTATCGCCCCTTGCTAATTTCAAGCTGAGCGTTCAGTTCAGCGAGGGCAGAACGAAGTTGTACGATATGAACCCTCTGTTCGAGAAAATCCCCGCATTTGGCTACCTCAAAGAAAATCCCGAAGAATTTTCCTGTGTTACCGTCGATGTTGGCGGCTACGGCATTATTTGGGGCGATGAACTGGATTTGAGTTGTGACGAGCTGTGGGAACACGGCGTACAGGTGGACACTCCCTTTGACGGTCTTATGGCATTCAGTGATGCCACGGAGCTGTGGGGGCTCAACGAAAGCACATTGCGAAAGGCAATCACCTACGGAAAACTTGTAAACGGTGTGGATGTCTGTAAGTTCGGCAAACAATGGGTCGTTTCCATTGATGCGATGAAGCGAGAGTACGGTCAGGCAATACGATGATTTTATGCCAGAAGCGATAAGCCTCTCACATTTTCTATGGTGTGTGCTGTAATATGCGCAGCTGAATTGTTAGATTACAAATAAAACTGCAAATATAATTACGAGGTATGAAATAGTGAAACACCCGGATAAATGGAGAGAAACTGCAGACCCCTTTGCATTGCCATATAAGCACTTCTCATTAACAGAGATTCTCGGATATCCTCATGCGGGAAATGATGTTTTTCATGTTCGCGGAAGATATCAGAATAAAGAAACGGAAGCGTATATAAAAGTTGCAAGACAGAGCGGAGCTGATTTGGAAAACGAAATCAAAGTGATCCGTACCCTAAAACATTCGCTTACACCAACCATTCTTGATTTTGATGAAGAAAACTATAGTTTTGTCGTGACTGCGGCAAAACAAGGGGAACGACTGTCGACTATTGTTGGGAACAACACGGATGCTTCCTCTCTTGAATATCTTTATGAATATGGACAGACACTGGCAAAATTTCATATGCAAACAGGAAACTTTGTAGATGTGAAAGATCGCAGGTTCTTCCATATACCGGAAGAATCTTATTTTGCTAATCTGGATTTAAGATATGCTTACAATTATTTGGTGGCGTATAAGCCGAAGACGGTAAATAAATGCTTCTGTCACGGAGATTTTCATTATGCAAATATTCTTTGGAAGAATAAGCATATAGCAGCCGTGTTGGATTTTGAATTGTCCGGTTTTGGAAATAAGGAATTTGATATTGCATGGGCGTTAATCCTTCGCCCCGGGCAAAAATTCTTGCGTACAAAAGAAGAACTGAATTTATTTATGCGTGGCTACCAATCGGTTGGTAGCTGTGAAATAGCGTATGTAACGTATTATATGGTATTGATTTATTCGTATTTTTACAAAATAGGCAGCGATGATCCTGCCTATCAGGCATTTATTCAAACCGTGTTCCGGGAATTGTGCACGGGTTATTGCCCCTAATAACAATCACTCATGAGCGGCAGCACGATTTTGCAGGACGGAAAGCTCATTGGTGCTGCGACCTGTGTTCTGGTAAACAATTCTATATTGTTGTTTTCTGGTGCATTTGTCGAAGGGTGTCGAAAACTTTTTTCGCAAAAACGCTGTAAAAAGCTTGTATTTCCCGGCGTTCTGTGCTATCTTGAATGCACAATTCGGAGAGATGAGGCGATAGAATGAAGGTCATCATCGGGGACAGCAGCCGGGGGCGGTGCGAGGCGCTGGCGGAGAAGCTGGCGGAGTTTGCAGAATTGGAGGTTTTGGGCACCGCTCAGGACGGGCCGGAGCTGCTGAAGCTGTGTAGGAAAGCCCCGCCGGATGTGCTCATTGTGGACGCGCTTTTGCCGCAAAAGGATGGCCTTTCCGTGGTGCGTGAGCTGCGAAATGCCCAGCCCGGAAAATCGCCCGCCGTGTTTCTCCTGTCATTTTTCTCCAGTAATGCGTTGAGTGCGGAGGCGGCAGAGCTGGGCATTCAGTATTTCACCCTGAAGCCCTGTGATATTGCAGATTTGGCCACAAGAGTGGCACATTTCAATATGGAAGAAAACGCCTTTTCACCCAGAAAACAGCCTTCCGCAGGGTTGAACTTGGAGCTGCGTATTACCAACATCCTCCATGAAATCGGTGTGCCAGCCCATATCAAGGGCTACCAGTATTTGCGGGAAGCCATCTCTCTGGCCGCCCGGGATATGGATGTGGTCAATGCCATCACGAAGGTGCTGTACCCCAACATTGCAAAGCAGTTCAAAACCACCTCCAGCCGGGTGGAACGGGCCATCCGCCACGCCATCGAGGTGGCATGGGATCGGGGCGATGTGGAGGTCTTGAACGCCTACTTTGGCTACACTGTCTCCAACCTGAAGGGCAAGCCTACCAATTCCGAGTTTATTTCCATGATCGCCGACCGCCTCCGTCTGGAACAAAAGCGGGTGGGGATGTAATCGCAGGAAAAGAGTGACTGTCACAGGTGCTGCAAGCCACGCAGCGCCTGTTTTTTGTGCCGCAAAGGGGAAAACACATCGAAAACACTGCATTTTCCGGCAACTTTCGGCAAACCCCTTGAAAAGCGGGGCGGCGCAAAGGCCGGATTACAATGCGTGCCGAACAGTGTTTCAGCGAAGCTTTCCTGTAAAGCGGCCCTGCCCATTTTCCATCCCATCCGGGCTTTCTCTTGACGAAGGTTGGAAAAAATGCTATGCTTGCAGCAGAATCATGTTCCGGAGGCCCTTATGTACCAGCTCCCTCTGCTGCCCCGGCATACGCTGCGGCGGCTGACACCGGCAGAGCTTCCCGCCCTGCTGGCCCTTTGCTGCGGCAACCCGCAGTTTTATCAGTTTCATCCGCCCATGCCCACCGAAGAAAGCCTTTTACAGGATATGTCTGCCCTGCCGCCGGGAACATCGCCGGAGGACAAATACTTTCTGGGCATTTTCCGGCAGGGGCGGCTGGAGGCTGTGCTCGACCTTGTTCTGCATTACCCCGGAGAGGATACTGCCTACATCGGCTTTTTCATGGTGGAGCGATCCTTGCAGGGGCAGGGACTGGGCGGAGAAATCATTCGGGCGCTGCTGACGCTTTTGAAAAGTCAGGGCTATGCCCGGCTGCGGCTGGCCGTGGATGAGGGCAACCCCCAGAGCCTTGCCTTCTGGCAGAAATGCGGCTTCGCCCTGACCGGCGAAAAATGCGGCCCTGCCTTTCGCTATCTTCCCATGGAGCGGCGGCTGACCGGACATTCAGAAAAGGAGTGTATTATCATGCAGAAACCGACCCTGCTTGTGTTGGCTGCCGGTATGGGCAGCCGTTACGGCGGACTGAAGCAGATCGACCCGCTGGGCCCCCACGGAGAGATCATTATAGATTATTCCATCCATGATGCCATTCTGGCGGGCTTTGGCAAGGTGGTCTTTGTCATCAAGCGGGAGCTGGCAGACACCTTTCATCAGGTGATCGGCAGCCGCTTTGCCGACAAGCTGACGGTGGAATATGCCTTTCAGGAGCTCTCCGACTGTCCGGACAGCAATGCGCTGCCGCCGGAACGGGTCAAGCCCTGGGGCACAGGTCATGCGGTCTATGCTGCCCGAACGCAGATTCAGGGCCCCTTTGCCGCCATCAACGCAGATGATTTTCTGGGACGGGACACCTTTTTGCAGCTGGGACGCTTTTGCGCAGAGCACTGCGACGGCAGCCACGGGGCCATGGTGGGCTTCCGGCTGGGCAACACCCTCAGCGAAAACGGCACCGTCTCCCGGGGTGTCTGTCAGGTGCGGCAGGGCTTTCTGACCTCCGTTACCGAGCACACTGCCATTCGCCGGGATGCAGACGGACGCATCCTCTGTCAGGGGGAAGCCGAACCGCTGACGCTGGCGGAGGATACGCCGGTTTCCATGAATGTGTGGGCGCTGCACAGCGATCTGTTCCCCGCACTGGAGACGGCCTTTGCCCGCTGGCTGAAGGAGGGCGGCGGCGATCCTCTGAAGCGGGAGTTTTATCTCCCTGCCTTTGTAGATGGTCTGGTGCAGTCCGGCGATATTTCCGTGCAGGTGCTGGACACGGCTTCGCAGTGGTACGGCGTGACCAACCGCGCGGACAAGGAAGGCGTACAGCAGGCACTGACCCGACTTCATGAGGAGGGTGTTTATCCGCCCCTGCGATAAAGAACCGTTCCACCGCCACCGCCTTTCTCACTCAGCTGGAGGGATAAAATGACGGAGTGGTATCGGTGCCGTCTGCCGCGTGGGCGAAAGAGAGCGGATTCTTTGCACCCGGGGACTGCGGGGCATTTCGCATCTGGATGAGATCGACCTGCGCCGGAGACCGCTGCCGGACGGCGATTATGATATTACGGCAGAGCCATTCGCTGATGCATTGAAACATTGTACTAAGACCGTCCTCTTCCGGACGGTCTTTTGTTATGGAGGGGAATAAAAAAGCATCCGTGCCCGGAGACACGGATGCAAAAGAAATGGATTCAGATGTTGTTGGAAGGAAGTTTACTTGACCAGATTCATGGTATCCATGGCGATCATCAGCTCTTCGTTGGTGGGGATGAGCAGGACCTTCACCTTGGAGTCGGCGGCGGAGATGACGGCTTCCTTGCCGCGAACGGCGTTGGCCTCGGCATCCATCTTCACACCCATGAACTCCAGACCGGAGGCGATATCCATCCGCTGGGACTTGGAGTTTTCGCCCACACCGGCGGTAAAGATAATGGCATCCACGCCACCCATGGCGGCAGCGTAAGCGCCGATGAGCTTCTTCACGCCATAGTTGAACATATCCACGGCCAGACCGGCACGCTCGTTGCCCTTCTTGTGAGCATCTTCCAGATCACGGAAGTCGGAGGAAACACCGGAAACGCCCTGTACGCCGGACTTCTTGTTGAGGATGTTCAGCATCTGGTCGATGTCAATGCCGTGCTTGTTCATGAGATACTGCAAAATACCGGCATCCAGATCACCGGCACGGGTGCCCATGGGCAGACCGGCCAGCGGCGTAAAGCCCATGGAGGTATCCACGCTCTTGCCGCCGTCCACGGCGGTAACGGAAGAACCGTTGCCCAGATGGCAGGAGATCAGCTTCAGTTCCTCGGGCTTCTTGCCCAGCATAGCGGCAGCACGGGCAGCCACATACTTGTGAGAGGTGCCGTGGAAGCCATAGCGGCGCACCTTGTCCTCGGCATAATATTCATAGGGCAGGGCGTACATATAGGCCTTGGCGGGCATGGTCTGATGGAAAGCAGTGTCAAACACAGCCACCATGGGAACGCCGGGCAGCACCTTCTGGCAGGCACGGATGCCGATCAGGTTGGCGGGATTGTGCAGGGGAGCCAGAGGATTGCAGTCCTCGATGGCCTTCAGCACTTCATCGGTGATGACCACGGAAGAAGCAAAGGCTTCGCCGCCGTGAACCACACGATGACCCACAGCGTCGATCTCCTTCATGGAAGCGATCACGCCGTTCTTCTCATCCACCAGCGCGTTCAGAACTGCCTGAATGGCTTCGGAATGGGTGGGCATTGCCACATCCACGGCATCCAGCTTTTCCTTGCCCTCCAACTGGGGCTTGTAGGTGAACTTGCCGTCGATGCCGATGCGCTCGCACAGACCCTTGGCCAGCAGCTCACCGCTCTGGGGATTCAGCAGCTGATACTTCAGAGAAGAGCTGCCTGCATTGATGACTAAAACATTCATTTTTTTGCACACTCCTGTATGTTATATTTTCAAGTTTTATGATACAATGAAATCACCTGATATTTTACACGATTCTTTTGGGTTTTACAACCCTTTCGGAGGTTTTTATGCGGATTTGCGGCGTGATTTCGGAATACAATCCCCTGCACAGCGGCCATGCCTATCATTTAGCGGAAATTCGGCGGCAGCTGGGGGAGGACTGCGCGGTGGTTTGCTGTATGTCCGGAAGCTTTGTCCAGCGGGGAGAGGCGGCGCTGCTGCCCAAGCATCTGCGGGCACAGGCGGCGGTGTGCCATGGAGCTGATCTGGTGGTGGAAAATCCCGTGCCCTATGCCCTCAGCTCGGCGGAGGGTTTTGCCCAAAACGGTGTGCGCGTTCTCCATGGGCTGGGTGTGCTGACCCATCTCAGCTTTGGCGCGGAGGATGCGGACCCGGACTGGCTGCTGGAAACGGCCTCCATTCTGCTGGAGCATGATACTGTGGCCGCCACGCTGGCCCAGCTGAAAACCGGCATTTCCTATGCTGCCGCCCGGGAGCGGGCGCTGTTTGAGCGGATGCAGGAGCGGGCCGCACTGGTGCAAAAGCCCAACAATATTCTGGCGGTGGAATATTGCAAGGCGGTGCTGCGGCAGCAGCTTTCGCTGGAACTGGTGCCCATTGCCCGCAAAGGTGCGGCGCACGATGCAGTCCAGCCGCTGGAGCACGCATCGGCCTCGCAGCTGCGGCAGTGGATCCGGGCGGGAGAGACGGAAAAGGCCCTGCCCTATCTGCCCCAAACCTCCGCACAGCTGCTTCTTCAGGCCATGGAGGAGGGCCGGGCGCTGCTGTCGCCGGAGCGGCTGGAAAATGCCATGCTGTCCCGGCTGATCCGTCTGTCTCCGGAGGAGCTTGCCCTGCTGCCCGATGCGGCTGAGGGATTGGAGCATCGGCTGTATCATGCCATTCAGGCCGCCTCCACGCCGGAAGAAATCGCCATGACGGCCAAAACCCGGCGGTATGCCCTGTCCCGCATCAGGCGAATGCTGCTGTGCGCCTATCTGGGAATCACGGCGGAGGATGCGGCCATTCCCGCTCCCTATATCCGGGTGCTGGCCATGAACGGGCGGGGACAGGAGGTGCTGCGGCTGGCACGGAAGCAGGCAACGCTGCCCATTCTCACCAAGCCCGCTCATGTGGAGCGCCTGTCGCCGGAGGCCCGGCGGGTGTTTTCGCTGGAGGCGCAGAGCTGCGATCTGTATCATCTGGCCCTGCCCGGCTGGAGGAGCCTTCCCCACGGTGCGGACTGGCGCCAGACCGCCGTGCGTGTGGAAACGGAAAATTGAGCTTCGAAAAATGACAAAAGAAAGGCACGGGAAACCGTGCCTTTTGTTATGTGTGTGCCGGACTCGCCTGTAAGAGTTGCCGCTGCGGACTCCGGGGCTTCAGCTGTGATATACATCCTTGGCGATGGTCTGACTCTCTGTGCCGCATCATTCCGGAGCAGCCCGTTTTTCGTGTAGACCGTGTTAAAATACAGCTCGTTGCCCAGCTTTGCAGTGGTAATATCCTCGTCACCCATTGCGGCGAAGTAGAGATTGGAGGCGTAGCTGTCCGCAACCGCCAGAAAGGCATCCCCTTTTACCTTTGCCTGTCGATTTGTTTCCATAGAATACCATCCTTTCTTCTTATAAACTACATAGGCACATTTTAGCCTATGCGGTTTATGTAATTCTATCATTTCCGCCTATATAATTCAAGTATAATTTTACTGTATAGGCGGGATTTCTATGGATTATTACAAAATCGGTCAGCAGATCCGCAAGCTTCGTAAGGCACACGGCCTGTCTCAGGAGGCTCTGGCCGAGAAAATCAACATCTCCACCACCCACATGAGCCACATCGAAACCGGAAACACCAAGCTGAGTCTGCCGGTATTTGTGGACATTGCCGCTGCGCTGAATGTCCGCATGGATGCGCTTCTGGGCAGTGCTTCCACGGCCACCACCAGTGCGGCACTGGAGGAGATTGCAGAGGTGCTGGAGCGCTGCAACGCAAGTCAGGCCCAAATGCTGGCCGAGCTGGTAAAGGCCGCAAAGCTCTCCATGGACAAATATCTGTGATACAATAAGGGCCCCGGTAGGCATAATACCGAAGCCCTTTTTCTTTTTGTTCTTTTTAATACCCCAACGCCTCGTCCACCAGCACGACCTCCATCTCGCCGACACCGTGAACCTTTTCCATCAGGATGCTCATGGCCCGGCAGATGCGCTGGGGTGACTGGCAATCATGGCAGCGGGGCGGATCAGTGAGGGCGCAGGGGGTCTGCCGCTGCAAACGGCGGGCATTCAGCGGCGCGGCAAGGTTGCGGGCGCGGGAAATGGCCGAGGGCAGGTCAGGAGCAAGCTTGTTTGCGCCCACCACAAAAATCACCTTTTCATGTCCGTACAGGGTAGCGGCCACCCGGTTGCCGGTGCCGTCAATGTTGACCAGCTCACCGGTCTCCGCCAGACCGTTTACCGAGGACAGATAGACCTGCGCTGCGGCAGCCTGTGCCAGCGTTTCCGGGCCCGGCAAGACCCAGTGCCAGAAGACGGTGTTGTTTTGTTGCAGCAGCGCATACAGGCCCAGCTGCTGCAGGGTCACGCTGCCGCCCATGCCCACGGTTTTGCCGGAAATGCCTGCGGCAATGGCCCGGGCAGCCTCCTGGGCTGTGGCATAATGAGAGACGGTAAAGCCCCGCTCACGCAAGGCACGAAGGGTCTTTTCCGGATACATATCAGTTTTCCTCCTGCATCATAGCTTCTGCCTCGTCTTCCGTCAGCAGAGGAACGCCCAGACTCTGGGCCTTTTGCAGCTTGGAGCCTGCGTCCTCTCCGGCGATGAGATAGGAGGTCTTTTTGGAAACAGAGCCGGAAACCTTTCCGCCGTGCTGCTGCACCAGCTGGGTCATCTCCTGCCGGGAATGTCTGGCCAGCGTTCCGGTGATGACAAAGGTCAGTCCGTCCAGACGGTGGCTCAACCGTTCCTCCGGCTGGGTCATATTCACACCGGCCTCCCGCAGACGGGAGATCAGATGACTGCCCTGTGGACTGTGCAGCCAGCGGCAGAGGTTGTCCGCCGTAATGCCGCCGATATCCGGAATGCTGCAAAGCTCCTCCGGCGTGGTTTCCAGCAGCCTGTCCATGGTGCCAAACTGGCGGGCCAGCAGCTGCGCCGCCTTTTGTCCCACCTGACGAATGCCAAAGGCGAACAGCAGACGGGACAGGGGCTGCTGCCTGCTCTTTTCAATGGCACGAATCAGATTCTGTGCGGATTTTTCGCCCATGTGCTCCAGCGATGCCACATCCTCTGCCCGCAGCGTGTAAAGGTCTGCCGGAGATGCCGCCAGAGAATGCTCCACCAGCAGCTGCACCAGCGCCGGGCCCAGACCGTCAATGTCCATGGCATCCCGTCCGGCAAAATGGGTGATGCTGCGCAGCAGCTGGGCCGGACATTCTGCACCGGTACAGCGGAATGCGGCCTCACCTTCCTCCTGCACCACCGGTGCACCGCATACGGGACACCGTTCCGGCATCTGGAATACCGCCGTATTTTCAGGCCGCCGGGCATGATCCACACCCAGCACCTCCGGGATGATATCGCCCGCCTTGCGCACCTGAATGATATCGCCCACACGGATATCCCGCTGCCGGATAAAGTCCAGATTGTGCAGTGTGGCCCGGCTGACGGTTGTGCCCGCCAGTCGAACCGGATCAAAAACTGCGTTGGGTGTCAGCACACCGGTGCGGCCCACCTGAATCACAATGTCCAGCAGTCGGGCGGACTTTTCCTCCGGGGGAAATTTGTAGGCAATGGCCCAGCGGGGACACTTTGCCGTGGAGCCCAGCGCCTCCCGCACGGCCAGCTCATTGACCTTAATCACAATGCCGTCAATGCCGCAGGGAAGGGTCTCCCGGCAGTCTCCGGCTGTATGGATAAACTGGATCAGCTCCTCCGGCTCCCGGGCCACAATATAGGGCTCCACCACCTTGCAGCCCTGCTCCTTCAAAAATTGCAGAGTCTCATCGTGGGTGCGGAAGCCCGCCTCCCGGGCGTTTTGCAGATTGAAGCAGTAAATGGAAAGCTTGCGTTTTGCGCAAATGCTGCTGTCCAGCTGACGAAGGGAACCGGCAGCTGCGTTGCGGGGATTGGCAAACAGCGCCTCCTCCGCCGCCTCCCGCTGGGCATTCAGCCGCTGGAACACCTTCACCGGCATGAATACCTCTCCCCGCACCCACAGGGAACGCCGGTCGGGAATCTCCATGGGAATGTCAAAAATGGTGCGGAGGTTTTCCGTCACATCCTCACCCACACGGCCGTCTCCCCGGGTGGCGCCCTGGACAAAGGTGCCGTTTTCATAGTGGAGACACACCGAAAGACCGTCGATCTTCAGCTCTGCCGTATAGGTCGTGCCGGGAAACTGCTCCTGTACCCGCCGGTGAAACTCCCGAATCTCCGCAAAGGAAAACACATCCTGAAGACTCTCCATGGGATAGGGATGATGCACCTCCGCAAAGCCCTCCTGCACCGAGCCGATCACCCGGCGGGTGGGAGAATCCGGCAGGGCATACTGGGGATACTGCGCCTCCAGCTCCCGCAGATGCCGCTGCATTTCGTCATATTCAAAATCGGAAATTTCCGGCGCGTCCTCATTATAATACAGTCGTGCATGGCGCAGCAGCTCCTGTGTCAGCTGCTGCATTTCCTGCTGAATCCGTTTCATGTTCCGCATCACGCTCCCATTCTTATGGCAGAATGATAGCATATTTTCCAGCTGATTTCAACCGTCTCCGCCCCGTTCGCCCAGCGCTCCGTAGACGGAGGGAACCTCTCCCCGAATGAGCACCTCACCCAGCAGCGCCTGCCGGGTGCAGCTGATCTGCCGCGCTTCTCCCGGCAAAATCACCGTGACCGTCACCGAAAGCTCCAGCGTCAGACTGTACAGCACCTGATTCACTCCGGCATCCCGCAGACTGCTGCGCACCTGCACCTCTCCGTCCCCCACGGGCACCACCCGCAGAGGGATCCCGGGCCCCCGTCCCAGCAGCAGGGGACTGCCCGACAGGGTGCCCAGCGCCACCTGCTGAGGCGCACTCTCCAGCTGCTCCAGCTGCCGCAGCAGCTCCTGTCCCGCCGCCGCCCGGCAGCGATGCAGCGCCTGTCCATCCAGCACCAGCCGATCCTCCCCTTCATTCTCGTCCGCAGGAAACACCGGCCCCTCGGCCATAGCCGCCTCTTCTGCCGCCAGCAGCAGCGCCTCCACCTGATTCCGGCAGTGGCTTTCTCCATATACCGCTGCCAGCTGCCCCAGACGATTTCCCGCCAGACACGCACCCGCCGCCAGCATACCCAGCAGCACAAGCCCCGCCGTCAGCCGCAGCCACCGCCGCCTTTTTCGCCGAAAGGCATACCATCCCAGCCCCATAACGCACCCCTCCCCTCCAGCTTATGCAGGAATCGCCCCGGGGTGTACGGGCAGAAACCCCATCTTAAAATGTGAACTTGCCCGCACAGGCGGCTTTTTGTAACTTTTCGTTGCGCCCTATTGATTTTTTATATGGTTTGCATTATAATAAAACAAACGATGTGCAACGAATGTTTTGCTATATAGGAAAGGATAGGTGCTTGCTATGCCTCCAAAGCCGAAATATACAAAAGAAGAAATC
>CAZIPA010000047.1:0-11782 GCA_964541085.1 uncultured Oscillospiraceae bacterium
GCCGCTATGGCCAAGCTGTTTGCCGCTGAGGCCGCTTCTGATGTGACCCGCCGCGCTGTCCAGCTGTTTGGCGGCTACGGCTACACCCGTGAATATCCCGTGGAGCGCATGATGCGCGACGCGAAGATCACCGAAATCTACGAAGGTACTTCCGAGGTCCAGAGAATGGTCATCGCCAGCAACCTTGGTGTGAAATAAGCAGGAGGTAAGGTAACTATGAAAATCATTGTTTGTGTCAAGCAGGTCCCGGATACCTCCGGTAAGGTCGCTGTGAATCCCGACGGTACTCTGAACCGTGCATCCATGCAGGCTATCACCAACCCCGACGACAAGAACGCCGTGGAAGCCGCTCTGAAGCTGAAAGAGCAGACCGGCTGCAAGGTGGTCGTGGCCTCCATGGGCCCCCCGCCCGCAGAAGCCATGCTGCGTGAGCTGATCGCCATGGGCTGCGATGAAGGCATTCTGGTGTCCGGCCGTGAGTTCGGCGGCTCCGATACCTTCGCTACCTCTCAGATTCTGGCCGCCGCGATCGACGAGCTGGGCGTGGAAGAGGATGATATCGTTTTGTGCGGCCGTCAGGCCATCGACGGCGATACCGCTCAGGTTGGTCCCCAGATCGCTGAGAAGCTGAATCTGCCCCAGATCACCTACGCTGCCGACATCCAGCTGGAGGGCAAGACCCTCACCGTCAAGCGTATGCTGGAAGACGGCTATATGACCGTTCAGGTGCAGACTCCCTGCATGATCACCTGCATCAAGGAACTGAACACCCCGCGCTATATGAGCGTCGGCGGCATTATGGAAGCTTACGACAAGCCCGTGGAAATCTACGATTTCCCCAAGCTGAAGGATAACCCCCTGATCGAGCTGGACAGCATCGGTCTGAAGGGCTCCCCCACCAACATCCTGACCTCCTTTACGCCTCCTCAGAAGGGCGCTGGCATGATGCTGGAAGGCGCTGACAGAGCAACCTGCGAAAAGCTGGCCGGTATTCTGGCCGCCAAGCACATCATCTGATTGAAAGGAGATTATAAGAATGGTTGAGTTTAAGAATACCGTCCTGGAAGACTTCAAGGATGTTTGGGTATTTTGTGAGCAGCGTCAGGGAAAGCTGATGCCCACGGACTTTGAGCTGATCTCCGAAGGCCGCAAGCTGGCCGACGAGCTGGGCGTGAAGCTGTGCGGTCTGCTGCTGGGCGATCAGGTGGAGGGCCTGGCTGCTGAGCTGGCCGGCTACGGCGCTGACGAGATCATCGTCTGCGATCATCCCCTGCTGAAGGATTACACCACCGACGCTTATGCCAAGGTCATCTGCGACATGGTGGTGGAGCGCAAGCCCGAGGCTCTGCTGGTGGGCGCCACCAACATCGGCCGTGACCTGGCTCCCCGCTGCGCAGCCCGTCTGCACACCGGTCTGTGCGCCGACTGCACCCATCTGGATGTGGATCTGGGCATTTATCAGAGCTTCCTGCACGAAGCTTCCACGCTGACCGACGACAAGATCGCCGCTACCAAGAGCGCTCTGGTTCTGGGCCAGCCCCACGATGTGTCCCGAGACCTGAAGATGACCCGTCCTGCTTTCGGCGGCCATCTGATGGCTTCCATCATCTGCCCCCGCTTCCGTCCCTGCATGGCTACTGTCCGTCCCGGCGTTATGAAGAAGGCTGCCTTTGATGCCAACCGCCAGTTCGTTCTGAGCAAGCCCGAGGTCCATCTGACCGAGGCCGATGTGAAGACCAAGGTTCTGGAAGTTGTCAAGGAGTCCCGCAAGCTGGTTGACCTGACCGGTGCCGAAGTGATCGTCTCCGTGGGCCGCGGCATTTCCAAGGATGTGGAAGGCGGCAAGAAGCTGGCTGAAGAGCTGGCCGAGGTTCTGCACGGTGTCGTGGGCTCTTCCCGTGCCTGCGTGGATGCCGGCTGGATCACCGCCGACCATCAGGTTGGCCAGACTGGTAAGACCGTCCGCCCCAGAATCTACATTGCTCTGGGTATCTCCGGTGCTATCCAGCACAAGGCCGGTATGTCCGATTCTGAGTGCATCATCGCCGTCAACAAGAACGACAGCGCTCCCATCTTCGAAATCGCCGACTACGGCATCGTGGGCGACCTGTTCAAGGTCACTCCGCTGCTGATCGAAGAGTTCAAGAAGGCCATCGCCAACAAATAAGCGAAACGCATCCAATCCGGGGAGCCTGAACAGGCTCCCCGTTGCTGTAACAGAAGGAGAAATTATGATTCGTCCGAAATCTCTTCAGCCCGGCAATCGTCTGGCTGTTCTCTGCGGCTCCAGCCCCACCTCGGTTGCCCAGGCAGATCTGGAGGCCGCCGTCCGGGCCATGGGTCTGGAACCGGTTATCTATCCCAGCGCCATGGCAAAGCATGGCTATCTTTCCGGCACCGATGCCGTCCGTGCCGCCGATATCAACGCGGCCTTTGCCGATGACAGCATTCAGGGTATCGTCACCACCCGGGGCGGCTATGGCTTCCATCGCATTCTGCCCCTGCTGGATTGGGATACCATCCGTCAGCATCCGAAGTTTTTCGGCGGCTACAGCGATGTGACCGCCATGCTGACGGCGCTGAATCAGATCTGCGGTCAGGAAGCATATCATATGCCCATGGTGGGTGCGTGGAGCGGCGAAGGACTGGATGATTACAGCCTTTCCTTTGTCAAGGCCATGCTGTTCGGCAAGCCCATCGAATATCGGGATCCCGAGGGCTTTTCCATGCGCTGCCTCCATACCGGAACGGCGGAGGGCCGTCTGTGCGGCGGCAACCTGTCGCTGATTACCGCATCCATCGGTACGCCCTATGAGCTGGACACCCGGGGAAAGCTGCTGTTCATTGAAGAGGTGGGAGAGCCGCCCTATAAGGTGGACGGTATGCTGACCCATCTGCGCAACAGCGGAAAGCTGCAGCAGGCCGCCGGCATTATTCTGGGCTCCTTCACCCGCTGCGAGGAGGAGGGCGAGCCCAAAACCGGCCTGACGCTGGAGCAGGTGTTTGAGGAGCTGATCGTTCCCGCCGGAAGACCGGTGATCGCCGGTGTGGAATGCGGCCACGGCAAAATCAGTATGTCCCTGCCCATGGGACGGCTGTTCCGCATGAACGCGGATGCCTGTACACTGGAGCCGCTGGAATAAACAAAAGGAAAACCGCCTGAGAAGCAGTTTCTCAGGCGGCACAGCGTGTCAAAAAACACAGGATAGGACTACGCCCTAAAAATTGTTTTTGCCTGCAATCTATGTGATTGTAGGTAAAAACACCGTAACCCGCCAGGTTTTCCTGCTTGCGCAGCAAGCCCCGCCGACGAGTGTCGGCGTTATGCCGCAGGGAGCCGCAGCAGTGCGGCGACCGAGGCGGTTAAATGGAAAGGGGCCCCCGCAAAATCGAAGATTTTGTGGGGAGAAAATCGGCGAAACCGGCCCGCAGGCCGGATCCAAACTGTCGAAGAAAACCCAGCGAAGCGGTTTTCTGACAGTCTCAACCGCCTGAGAAGCAGTTTCTCAGGCGGCATTTCTGTTTTTGGGGAGACGGTCAGAAGGTCAGGCGCATCTGATACCACACGGCGCCACCGTGATTGGAGCAGGAGAGACCTTCACTGACAAAGCCGAACTTTGCGTAATAATGCACCAGCCGATCCTTGCAGGTGAGCACCAGTCCCTTTCGCCCCTGTGCGCGGCTGTCCTCAATGGCCTGCCGGAGAAGCTGTCCGGCCAGACCCTGCTTTTGCCGCTGGGGATGGGTACAGACGCTGAAGATCATCTGCCAGGCACCATCCTCCCGGTGCAGACCGGCATCATCAAACATGATATCTTCCAGATCCGGGGCCTCTGTGACCATACCGTTGACCATGCTTACCAGCTGTTCCCCGTCAAAAAGCAGCCAGAAATGCTCCGGAAAGGCGGCAATGCGGGCCCGGATGGATTCTTTGGAAGCGGCTTCCGCCGGAGGAAAACAGGCACTCTCCAGTGCGGCGGCGGCATCCAGATCGGCAAGGGTAGCGTGACGAAGCTCCATAAATCATAACCTCCATGCTCCTGCCGCAGAAAAGTGTCAATGCACTCTGTTCAGCGGCGAACTTTTGTGATATACTGATTATAACATAATCCGGCAGGAAAGGAAAGAGGAAACCCATGAAACCGATTTTGATTCAGACTGCCCGGCTGCGCATCGCAGAATGGAAGCCATCCATGGCGGCGGCGCTGAGCCGAATCTCACAGGATCGGGAAAACCGCCGTTTTTTGCCGGATGAGGTCTTTGAAACCCCGAAGCAGGCGCTGGAGGCCATACAAAGGCTGCTGCGCTGCCGGGAAACGGGCAAGGGTGCCCAGGTGCTGCCGGTGCTGCTGCCGGAGGGAACACTCATCGGTCATGTGGAGGTTGCGCCGCTGGAGGATGCCCGCTGGGAGGCGGGCTATCACATCGGAGCTCTCTGGCGGGGACAGGGCTACGCTGCCGAAGCGCTGGAGGCGTTTCTGCCGGTGATTTTGCCGGAGCTGGGCCTGACACACTGCTGGGGCATCTGTGCGGAGAAAAACCGGGCCTCCCGCCGGGTGCTGGAGCGCTGCGGATTTCAGCCTGCGGAGGAGAAAGAGACCCGGGCCCATGGCCGTCCGGCGGTAATGCTCCGCTACAGCTATACCCTGCCCGAAGCCGAAACACAGAAGGAGTCATGAATATGCGATACAAAGGAAGCGTTTACCGTCCCCCCTCGGAGGCACGAAGCCTGATTGTACAGGTGACTTATGGATGCAGCCACAATACCTGCGCCTTTTGCAGTATGTACAAGGCAAAACGGTTTGCCCTGCGGCCCATGGAAGAGATTCTGGAGGATTTTCAGCTGGCCCGGCAGCAATATTCCCGGGTGGGGCGCATTTTTCTGGCGGACGGAGACGCACTGATTCGTCCTGCCGCCGATCTGGAGCGGATTCTGGACACCGTTGCGGCGCTGTTTCCCGAGTGCGAGCGGGTCACCTGCTACGCCTCTCCGGGCAGCATCCAAAAGCGCACCCCGGAGGAGCTTGTGCGTCTGCGGGAGAAAAATCTCACCATGGTATATATGGGACTGGAGTCCGGCTGTGATGCGGTGCTGAAGCAGATGCGCAAGGGCCACACCGCCGCGGAGATCGTGGCCGCAGGACAAAAGGTGCGTCAGGCGGGCATCGCCCTGTCGGTGACGGCCATTTCCGGTCTGGGCGGCGAAACACTCTGGCGGGAGCACGCCACCGATACCGCCGCAGCCTTCAGCGCCATGAAGCCGGACTATATCGGTCTGCTGACCCTGATGGTGGAGCCGGGAACACCTCTTTATGACTGGGTGGAGCAGGGAAGCTTTGTCCTGCCGGACAGCCACAGGATTTTGGAGGAAACGGCGCTGATGCTGGAAGGACTGGACGCACCGGGCTGCGTTTTCCGGATGAATCACGCCTCCAATTATCTGAATCTGCGGGGCACGCTGAATCAGGATCGGGAGCTGATGCTGAACCAGCTGAAGCAGGCGCTGCAGGGCTATACCCAGCTGAAGCCGGAATACTGGCGGGCACTATAAAAGGCGGAGGGGAGAGAAGTTATGCGCAAAAACGGTTTTTTTGCCATGATGACGCGAATGCGCAACATTGCCCGCTGGGGTCTGATGCGCAACAGCATTCAGGAAAATCTGGCGGAGCACAGCTTTGATACGGCGGTGACGGCCCACGCTCTGGCGCTGATTGGCCGGGAACAGTTTGGCCGGGACATTGACCCGGGAAAAATCGCGGCGGCGGCGCTGTTCCACGACGCACCGGAGATCATCACCGGCGATCTGCCCACACCGGTCAAATACAACAATCCGGAAATCTGTACCGCCTACAAATCCATCGAGCACGCAGCGGCGGACAGTCTGCTGCGGATGCTGCCGGACAGTCTGCGGCCCCATTATCGTCTGCTGATGGAAATGGAGGAGGACGACCCGGAAACCTATCGCTATGTGAAGGCGGCGGACAAAATCAGCGCCTATATCAAATGTGTGGAGGAGCTGCGCAGCGGCAACGATGAGTTCCGCCGGGCGGCGGCCCAGACCCGGCAGGCCATCCGTGAGATGCACTTTCCGGAGGCGGATTATTATATGGAGCAGTTCGGCCCGGCTTTCGCGCTGAATCTGGATGAATTACAGGAGGAAGAAGTATGACGACCTTTGATTATGTTCTGTTGGCAGCCTGCATCTGTCTGTTTGCCAGCCAGCTTTCCACCATGATCCGGCTGTACCGGACGGCGGTTGTGCGGGGTAAAGGGGCAAACAAGCTGGTGGTGAGCCTGTTTGTGCTGGTGCTGCTGGTGATTGTGTTCTGGCGGGCGGAGGATATCCAGCATCGCTGGCCCATTCTCACGGCTATCAGCGCAGTGTGCCTGATGTTCATTTTTTCCGGCACGGCAGTGTCCCGGGAGGGCGTGTTTTACAGCGGACGCTTTATGGCCTTTGACCGGGCGGAATATTACATTCTGGAGCATCCGGAGGGAGATACGCCGGTGCTGCGGGTTTCCCGCACCACAAAGGAGGCTATCATCCAGCTGAAAAAGGAGGATCTGCCCCAGATTATGGCGATTCTGGAGGATAAAAAGGTGCCCACCCGTGCGGAATACGCCAAAAAGCTGGAGAAGCGCGTCCAGCAGCATCAGGACAGAAAAAAGAAGAAATAATACCCTTTTGAAACTGCTTTCGGATGAAAACGAAGGCAGTTTCCCATTCTTGTGTCAATATTACACTTATGTTACATCCGGGGCAAAACCGTTGACTTTTTTTCGTTGGTCGATTAAGATAGCTTCAGGATAACGAAAACAGGGCGAATTCTTCGAAACCGGCAGAGCATGGCCGGGGATGAAGAGCCTCCTGTGGAGGAGTCCAAAAATGATTAGGAGGAAACAAACCATGAGCACTCTGAAAAAGATTCTCGCGCTCAGCCTGGCTCTGGCCATGGTCCTCTCTGTGTCCGCTTTCGCTGGCAACTACACCGCTGATACCTATCAGGATGTCAACGCCATCGATTCCGGCGCCGCAGAGGCTGTCGAAGTGCTGTATGCACTGGACATCATGGTTGGTAACACCAACACTGCTACCGGCAAGACTGAGTTCAGACCCAACGACACCATCACCCGTGCCGAGGTCGCCAAGATGATCTATGTCATCCTGAACTATGGTAACGACGATAAGGCTGAGACCTACAAGGCCGCCAACATCTTCGCCGATGTTACCGCTGATGACTGGTTCGCTGGCTATGTCAACTACCTGGCCGCCGTCGGCATGGTCCAGGGCGATGGCACCAACTTCTACCCCAGACAGGCCGTCAAGACCGCTGAGGTTGCCAAGATGCTGCTGACCGCCGTCGGCTACAAGGCCGAAGATCACGGTTATGTGGGCGCTGGCTGGAGCAACAATGTTCTGAACGACGCTTACTATATCCAGCTGCTGGATGGCTACAAGGCCAACCTGAATGGCGATGCTCCCCGTCAGTGGGTCGCCGTCATGTTCTTCAATGCTCTGATGAACGCTTACACCTATGATGTCACCGTTCCCACCGGCTTCACCGGCTACTTCGGCACTGATAAGATTAACGGCAACGATAAGTGGGTCCGCTTCGGCTACAAGTATCTGGGCGTTGATACCTTCACCGCTTATGCTTATGCCACCAACGATGGTTACATCGACATCACCGAGGATGAAGATGGCAATGACACCGACTGTGCTTCCTACGGCTATGTGCTGTTCTCCAACGGCGTCCAGCTGAAGGGCACCGGTCTGGGTCTGGCTGATCTGGGCCAGCAGTATCGCGTTGTCTACAACGCCAAGAGAGATGTCGTCTACTCCTGCTGCCTCACTGGCAAGTCTGTTGTTGCTGAGGCTATGCTGAAGGACATCACTGCTGAAGTCAAGTACAGCACTTCCGGCAATAAGTCTTCCAACAGCTATTACTTCACCGTTAACGGCGTCGAGCTGCCCTTCGCTACCGAGACCGTTAAGGCTGAAAATGTCAAGCGTGACACCGCTCATGCCCTGACCCCCGCTGGCGGCAAGTATGAGCAGCTGACCGCTAAGTCCCTGTTTGATGCCGCTGGCACTCTGTACACTCAGACCGTCAAGGTTATCGACAAGGACAACGACGGCGACATCGACTATGTCTTCGTGGTTCCCTATGAGTATGGCCGCGTTGTGGATGTCACCAACTCCGCTAAGTATGGCAAGTCCATCGAAGTGGAAGTCATCGGCAGCAATGGTCTGGTTGACCTGACCTATGACAAGTCCAACAAGCTGTTCGTCAGCGATGTTATCGTCTGCGAGAGCGAGCTGGAAGCCGGCAACTATGTCAAGTACTACTACAGCGTCGAAGCTGATGCTTTCGTGATGGAAGTGCTGCCTGTTGTTGAGGCTGCCGAGTACACCAAGCGCACCACCAAGGGCGTCTTCACCTTTGGCGATGTGGATTATCAGTTTGCTGCCAACGGCTTCGGTTACGAAGACAACTTCGGCGACATGGGCCGCAAGTACTACGGCGGCGAGTACGATCTGGTTGTTGACAATGGCCTGCTGGTCTTCGTCGGCGACATCGACGATCGCTACACCACCATCGACCGCATCAACTCCAAGCTGGTTGTTGTCACCGATGTCCGCAAGTATGACTCCGTCTGGGAGCTGGGCGATGGCTATGTGGAATGGTGCAATTACACTGTGCCCAATGAGTCTTGCCTGTATGAGATCTCCTACCTGGATATCAACGGCGAGCATCACACCCGCATCGAGTACACCAACGCCAACCGCGTCGATCCCGATGACATCTACGATGAATTCGTGAGCGGTTGGGAGCTGCTGAAGCGCGTTGAGGATGGCTATCCCCTGTTCATCCTGCACTCCGAGAGCAACGGCACTGTCTGGTGCGAAGCTGCTGTCGAGCCCTCTGATCTGTATGTGTCTCCCTCCGTGGTTGACGATTACAGCGAAGGCGTTGCTGCCACTGTGAACACCAAGAAGAACTACTATGTCACCGCTGACGATGTCGAAGTCAACATCGATCCCGATGCTAAGATGTTCTTCCGCAACGAAGACGGCGACTATGTTGTCAGCACTCTGAACGAGATGGCTGATGGCACTCTGACCGATCGCATCTACCAGGTCTACACTCTGGAGAACAACCGCGGCATCGATGTGACCAAGGCTGGTTACATTGATCTGTGCAAGTACGATGACACTGGCAAGGACTACGGCTTCCTGACTCTGGAAGATCTGGGCGCTGCTGTCAAGGGCCAGAAGGAACTGTACAACGCTTCCATCGTCCTGCCCGGCGCTGAGACCGCTAAGGAAGCTACCGTTCTGTTCGCTGATGCCATCCTGGAAGGCCTGGCCGATGCCGGCTTCGAGCCCGAAGAGATGCTGTATCACTATGTGCTGCATGACGGCGTCTACACTGTTGTGCCCGTTGGCTTCAAGCCTGTGGAGATCACCAGACTGAACAGCAACACCAAGAGCCTGAAGATCGATGGCAGCACCGTCTACACCGACGATGACACCACCATCGCTCTGGCCAACTGGACCGTTGAGCTGAAGGAAGCTGTCAACGATCTGGACGAGGCTGCTGGCTGGATCGAAGAGAACTTCCAGAACGCTGAGTTCGATGATATCTCCTTCATCGACTTCGACGAGATTCCTGAGGAAGTTGTTGTTGGTAACGATGAAGATGACACCTACTTCTATGTCACCTTTGCCGCCACCGGAAAGGATGAGGACGGCGACGAGCTCCTCTACATCGTCCTGGTCAAGGTCGTTATCGCTGCTCAGGATTTCGATCCCTGGTGGAACTAATCCCTAACCGGATTAATCCCAAAGGTTGATACCTGAAACAAAGGCGCCCGGCGAAAGCCGGGCGTCTTTTTCTGTGGCTGTTAAATTGTTTTGACATTGTTCGACAATACTGTTATAATCATTTCGGGCGTTGCCATATACGGTAGGCGGTTAGTCATTCTCCCATAAGGGAGGTGATGCTGATGTGGAAAAAACGGATACTTTTCGTACTTCGTTTTCTGGTTGTTATAGCATTCCTGCTATACATACTCCCCATAAAAGCGTACTGACCGCCCGGCTACCACCCGAACGGTCAGTATAGGTTTACCTATGTGATCTAAGGGAGGGCTAACCGCTTATCGGCAACGCCCTTCTTAATTCTCATTATAGCCATCCATTCTCCGCTTGTCAAGAGACGGCGGGGGATTTCTTTATTCCTCCCCCTCCGGCGTGGGAAGATCGCAGACGGAGACCCATGCCCGGGCCTGAGAAATGGTGAAGAGCTCCTCCGGCGTCAGTTCTGCGGCAGAATTGGCCGTTCCCGCAGCGGGGAAAACGGTGGCAAAGCGCTTCAGGCTTTCGTCACAATACACCGACACCTGTTCCGGCAGAGCAAAGGGACAAACCCCGCCCACACCGTGGCCGGTCATTTCCGCCGTCTGGTCGTGGGACAGCATTTTCGGCTTGAAGCCAAAATAATCCTTGAAGCGGCGGTTGCTCACCTTGCCGTCACCGGCGGCGCAAATGAGAATGCAGCTGCCGTCCCTGTGCAGAAAAGCCAGCGTCTTGCAGATACGGGCACCCTCCACGCCCACCGCCAGCGCAGCCAGCTCAACCGTGGCACTGGAAACGGAAAACTCCCGCACGGCGCTCTCCTTGCCATAGGCGGCCAGATACGCACGAACCTTTTCAATGGACATAATGCCATCCTCCAAATCATTGTTTTCTCTATTATAAGTCATCGACAAGTCAAAAACAAGCGTTTCACCGGGAAAATCCGCCATTTTTGCAAAAGAAGTGACGAAGATAAAACCAATCGTATTTGTCAAGTCAAAATGCAGAAAAATTCAACAAACTTTTCTCGAAAAAATTACCCATTGTTTTCGACAAAAACTCTTTACAATTTCCTTCTGCAAGGGTATACTAAAAAAGCAACTTGAAAAAGGAACGGTAACAGGACTATGGTGATTGATTTTCCGCGGACTCTGAGCCTGCTGCGGCAGGAGAAAAAAATCAGCCAGCGTGTGGCGGCGGCGGAGCTGGGCGTATCTCAGGCGCTTCTGTCCCATTATGAAAACGGCGTTCGGGAGCCGGGGCTGAGCTTTGTGGTGCGGGCTGCGGATTATTACGGCGTGTCGGCGGATTTTCTGCTGGGACGCACTATGGCCCGGGACGGCGGTGCGATTCTGGCCGAGGATCTGACGGACAGCAGTGCGGAGAAGGATAATGTGCTGCGGGGCAGCGCCTCTGTGATGCTGCGGAAAAAGCTGCTGGTCAATTCTGTGTCGCTGCTGTATGAACAGCTGGGCAAGGAGCGGGCCGAGCTGGTGAAGGCGCTGTCGGATTATCTGGGACTGTCCTTTTACAAGGCATTCCGTCTGCTGTATGAAATCGACGAAAACGCCAGCCGCAAAGCTTTTGCCGCACCCAGAGCCGCCTTTTCGGAGCTGTGTGACTGTGAGATGAAGCGCTGCGAAAGTGTCCTGCGTCAGCTGGCCGCCGATGGGGAAGGGGCAACGCTGGATATGTCCCTGGAACGGATGCAGCAGAACTGGCCCCGCCTTGCGCCGTCGCTGCTTTCGCTGCTTCACAGCATGGATGAAAAAATTGATCCGGAAAACGAAAAAAATTGAAAAAAGGGGTTGCAATTTTCTGCGACTTGTGATAATATAATACTTGCGCCGAGTGAGAGTCTTGCATGCTGGTGTAGCTCAGCCGGTAGAGCAGCTGATTTGTAATCAGCAGGTCGGGGGT
>CAZIPA010000048.1:0-11690 GCA_964541085.1 uncultured Oscillospiraceae bacterium
GCTGGAAGAGGCCGCAGCTTATTTTGGCGTAGGTATTAATAAACTTAGAGAGATCTCTTGTACCGGTCACGCCGCAAGGCAGCTCACCCGTGGAGACTATGACGCTTTCGACCTGCTGATTGGTATGGACGGCGCCAATCTCAGGAATATGCATCGCATCTGCGGCGGTGATCCGGAGGGCAAACTGTCCCTGCTGATGGATCACACCAACCGTCCCGGCGATGTGGCCGACCCGTGGTACACCGGCGACTTTGATGCAACCTGGCAGGATGTGCTGGAGGGCTGCCGGGAGCTGCTGAAAGAGATTCCATGTGCAGGCATGGATGCATGACCTGCTTCATGATACCTTTATAGACACACCGTAGCGGTGTGTCTTTCTTTTTCCATAACATATAAAAGAAAACGGCTACCGCAGGGGCAGCCGTTCGGAAGACATCAACGGCAACAGGTTTCTGTCACCGCTCCATATAAATTACATCCAGCGAATCATCCGAGAGAATCCCGTCCCGATCCACAAAAACACCCAGACGGCAGTCTGTTTCCGCCAGCGCCTGCCGCAGCACCGTCAAATCAGTATCACCCGCAGCGGTGTCCACATAGAGCACATCAAAATACTGCGCCAGCTCCATCACATCCTGTCCGGCATCGCTGTCCAGCAGATTCTGCGCCGCGCTGTCGGTAAGCAGCAGCCCCAGCGAAAGCTCCGTTCCCTCCGAGAGGGTTCTGGCCAGCTGGGTCAGAGCCGCGGCGTGAGAGGTCATATCGCTGTCATCGATCAACTCGGTTTTGCCCAGAGTGGGAAATTGGAAATCCGTCAGAATCACATGGGAAAAGCCCTGCGCCTGACACGCCTCCAGCTGCGCCAGCAGACAGGCTGCGGTGTCCTTTCCGGCGGGACTGAACCACGCTTCATAGTTTCTGTCCAGCCAGGTTGCGCCGCTGTCCACATGAAGGGCAGAGGAACGATACAGCTTGCGCGGACGGAGATTGTCCCGCAGCGCAGGGAGAATAGCCACCGGCGGAGTGTCTGTGCTGCTTTTCGCATCGGAAAGAATGCGGGCAAAAGCTTCCGCCTGATCGGAAACCGCACCCTGCTCTTCGGTGCTGTCCGGCGGGAGAGAATAGCCTTCACCGTCCTTCACCAGAACAGCCAGCTGCTGCCGGCCGGAATCCCGCAGATCTGTAAGCACACCGGAGGAATCCTCCAGCAGAGCCGTTCCCGCCGCATACCATCCGCAGACACGGGGCAGGGGCTCAGGCTCTTCATCCGGCTGGGGCTGGGGATCGGCGGGATCCTCAATAATCAGCTCAAAATCATCATCCGGTGTCGTTCCGGCCTGTTCATCCTGCGGATCGGAAACCTCCGGCGGATCCTTTTCCAAGGAAAAATGCAGCCATTCCGGCAGCTCTGCCCGATTGGCATAGAGATACAGTCCGCCCGCTGCCAGCAGCAAAATGACCAGCAGGATCAGCATTCCCAGCAGAATATGGCGTTTTTTCCGTCGGCGTGAGCCGGTATATCGTCTGTAATAGTTCCCCATGGACCGTCACCTTCGTTTCGTAAATGGATGATTATTTTCCGGCACTGCCGCGCTTGCGCTTTTTTGCGGGGGCGTTGGGCGCGGCTTTCCGGGAGGATTGTACCCGGGCAGCGGTATGTCCGGCCTTCGCACTCTGCACTGCGGCGGGGCGAGATTTGCCGCGCATGGTCAGCTGCCGCAGCTTGGCCTCCACATGGAACAGCCGTTCCGCCACAAATACCACAGCATTCATAATCAGAATGGCCACCCAGACACCCTCCGGCTGGGAGCCGTGATAGCGCAGCAATACCGTCAAAGTACCGCAGCCAATGCCATAAAGCACCTGACCGGTGTAAGTAACCGGGCTGGTTACCGGATCGGAGATCAGGAAAAAGGCCGCCAGCATCACGCCGCCGGAGATCAGCTGATAGCACATCCAGTACGGGCGAATCTGTCCATCGGCGGGGAAGGTGCTGGTGAGCACCGCTATCGTCAGCAGGAAGGAGAGGGGCGTGCGCAGGGGAACCGTCCGGCGATACAACAGCCAGAGCCCGCCCGCCAGCAGCGCCAGCGTGGAAACCTCACCCAGACAGCCGCTGACCATGCCCAGCGCCGTGTTGGTAATGGAGGTGTCCGGCAGCTGGCCGCTCTGCAAAAGCTGCATGGGCGTTGTCTGAGAGACGATTTCTCCGCAGGAGGACAGCAGCGGCAGCAGCGTCTGGGGACGGCAGTAGGTGGACATGGCCGCAGGATAGCAGACGGCCAGCAGTGTCCGTCCGCAGATGGCCGGATTCAGCGCGTTTTTTCCCAGTCCGCCGGGAAGATTTTTAATGATGACAATGGCGAAAAAGTCTGCCAGCAGCACCATCCACCATTCCACCGTCACCGGCAGCATACAGCAAAGCAAAATGCCCGTTACTACGGCAGACAGATCGGATACATGGGTGCGCTTCCAGACGATTCGCTGGAAAATCCATTCAAAGCAGACACAGGCCGCAACAGACAGACACACCAGCGCCAGCGACCGCAGACCAAACAGGAATACGGACAGCGCCAGCGTAGGCAGCAGACCAATGATAACATCCAGCGTCAGCTGCCGGGTGGACTGTTCGCCCCGCAGAAAGGGGCCGGCGGTATTTTTCAGATGAGAGAGATCATACATAGGTTTTGCCTCACTTTTGCTTGCGCGCATCCGCAATGCGCTGTTTTCCCCGACGGATATTGGGCACCAGCGGCATTCTGCCGGGACAGACATACTGACAGGCGCCGCATTCGGTGCAGTCAAAAATGCCATATTCCTTCAGCAGTGCCAGCCGTCCCCGCTCGCCCAGACGGGAGAGAGAAAGGGGAATCAATCCCTGGGGGCAGGCCTCCACACAGCGTCCGCAGCGAATGCACACCGGTGCGGCAGAATCCCGCTCCTCCTGTGCGCCAAAGGCCAGCAGACCGCCGGTGGTTTTCAGAATGGGTACATCCAGCCGTGTCTGGGAACGGCCCATCATGGGCCCGCCCAGAATCAGGCGGGTAGGCGGCTCCAGAAAACCGCCGCAGGCATCAATCAGCGCTTCCAGCGGCGTACCGATGCGGCATTCCAGATTTTTCGGATTGGCAATGGCACTGCCGGAGACGGTGACGATCCGGCGGATATCCGGCATACCGGCAGTGAACAGACGATAAACCGCCGCCGCCGTATCCACATTAAACACCACACAGCCCACATCCATGGCGGTCTGACCTGCGGGAATATCCCGTCCGGTGAGGGCTGCGGTAAGAGGCCGCTCCATTCCCTGGGGATATTTGCTCACCAGAGAGCGAAGCTTGACGGAGCCGTCCTGGGGGAGAGATTCCCGCAGCTTGGGAAAGGCATCCTGCTTGTTGGCCTCCACGCCCAGAATCACCTTACGCACGCCCAGAATTCTGGAAAGCAGCTTGCCGCCGCCGATGACCTCCCAGGGATATTCCAGCAGCAGACGGTGATCGGAGGTGAGATAGGGTTCACTTTCCGTGCCGTTCAGCAAAATCACATCCACCTTGCCCCGGGCCTGCTTCAGCTTGGCTGCCGTGGGCAGACCCTGACTTCCGTGGCAGACGATACCGGAGCGCTCCAGCGCCTCCAGCGCTTCCTCCTGGGTGAGAGAATCCACATCCAGAGGACGGATGCCGGGATCGGGCTCGTCCAGAAAATCGTTTTCAATGATGATGCTCAGCGTCTCTCCGCCAAAGGCATCGGGCCGGGGCTCGATGGCCAGCACTGTTCCGGAAACGGAAGCGTGAACCGGAGCGGAAAGGGGCGATTCCGGCTGAGCAATCAGCTGTCCCAGCAGCACCCGCTGTCCCACCTGCACCACAGGCTGACAGGGAGCATCGGGACGCATGGCCGTAGGCAGAATGATCTGCTTTACCGTAGGCAGCAGCTCGATGGGCTTGCCTCGGGTGGGGCCTTTATGATCTTCGGCATAGATGCCGCCTTGAAATGTACGCGCCATAGTTTCACCTCAAATTTTCTTAAACACATTTTATTATAAACAGAAACCGGGAAAATCTCAACCGTTCCCCGGAAAAAACCCCGGGGAAAGTTGTAAAATTTCACGCATTTTCGGGGAAAATACCGGAGAATCTCCCGCACATCCCCTTTCGGCATAATCCGCCGGGGCCATGCATAGCCTTCCACAGGAGGGATCGGAATGCAATGGAAGCATGAGTGGAATATGGATCATGTGTGGATGGCCATGATGTGCGTCAGTCTGATTTGTTGTCTGACGCTGCTGGGCAGTGTGGTGCTGGACAGACCGCTGACCGTTTCGGCGGAGCAGCATATGCCGGTGCTGCGGGTTGCGGAACCTCTTCAGGAGGACGCTGCGCCCACCGGACTGCCGGAGGAAGGAGCGATAGAGGAGACGCTTTTGTCTGCGCCGGGGTATCTGCTGACGGCGGAGAGTATGGAGGCCATCCTGCTGGAGACGCTGCCGGAGCCGCTTTCCGCTGCGGAATGTGTGGAGGTGACGCTGGAGGACGGTATGCTGGAGCTGGAGCTGGCGCTGCGGCGGCAGGAGCTGATTTCTTATTTGAAGCAGCAGGGCGCAAGCTTTTCTCTGGGGCAATCGCTGGCGCTGCGGATGCTGCCTTCCCGGCTGGAAACGGCGGTGTGCTTTACCGTGGCCGCCGATGGAACCGGGCTGCATCTGACGCCCATTTCCCTGAAGGCAGGGGAAAAGAGCCTCTCCCTGTCCCAGCTGCCGGAGGATGTGTTTGCACCGGTGGATCAGGCGCTGAATCAGGCACTGGAGCAGCAGGGACTGCACTTTACCGCCATGCAGTGGACGGAGGAAGGGCTGCTGCTGAAATAAAACAAAACCGGCAAAACGCGGGGAGAAACAGTGTGCCCCGCGCTTTTTGCTGCCTGCAATCTTCAGAAATCTTAAGAAATTCATAAAATTCAGTTGCATTCTGTGGGAGGCATGGTAAAATATTCTTCGGATTCAACAGAAGTTGCAGGTGCGGGCAAATCGGGACCGTGCCGGGAAGGAGCCGTTATGTTTCGTTTTTCTGTTCCATGTCTCATGGGCGTGGAGGGGCTTGTGGCCGATGAGCTGAAGTTCAAGGGCTTTCAGCAGGTGGAGGCCGAAAATGGCCGGGTGCTGTTCTCCGGCGATGAGCAGGAATGTGCCAGAGCCAATCTGCTGCTGCGCTGCGGCGAACGGGTGCTGCTGCGGCTGGCGGATTTTCAGGCCAGAAGCTTTGACCAGCTGTTTGAGGGCGTTCGTGCCATTCCATGGGAGGATTATGTCGGCTCCGGAGAGGCCTTCCCCGTGAAGGGCTTTTCTATCCATTCGCAGCTGCATTCCGTGCCCGACTGCCAGCGCATCATTAAAAAGGCAGCGGTGGAGCGGCTGAAGCTGGTATATCATACCGATTGGCTGAAGGAGGACGGTGTAAAGCACCAGATCCAGTTCAGCCTGCTGAACGACCGGTGCGAGATTTTTCTGGACACCACCGGCGCGCCGCTGTACAAGCGGGGCTATAAGCTGGAGCAGAATGAGGCCACCCTGCGGGAGACGCTGGCGGCTTCCATGATAAAGGTTGCCCGCTGGCGGGGAAGAGAGGCGCTGATCGACCCCTTCTGCGGCAGCGGTACGCTGGCCATTGAAGCGGCTCAGGCGGCGTTGAATATCGCACCGGGACAGAACCGGGAGTTTGATGCCATGCACTGGAATCAGACCTTTGCCTCTGCCTTCGCCCAGCAGCGGGAAGCGGCCAAGGCGGCGGAACGCCACGAAAAGCTGCCGATCCTGGCATCGGATATCAGCCCCAACTGTGTCCGGCTCACCCGGGAAAATGCAGCCCGGGCCGGTGTGGGCGACTGCATGGAATATGCCGTGCAGGATGCGCTGGAAATCGACTGGAGCACCCGGGAGGGCGTGATGATTGCCAATCCGCCTTATGGCGTGCGGATGCTGGAGCTTCAGCAGGCAAAGCAGCTTTATCACGATCTGGGCAGGGTCATGAAGGACAGCCCCGTGAAAAAATATATCATTTCCTCGGACGACCGGTTTGAAGAGGATTTTGGCCAGCGGGCGGACAAGCGCCGCAAGCTTTATAACGGCATGATGAAATGCAATCTTTATATGTACTTCCGCGGAGGTGCGCCATGCAGGAAATGAAGCATATTTTTATCGTCAACCCTGCCGCCGGAAGAAGCGACAGCACCGCAAAGGTGGTTTCCGACATCTGGGCCGCGGCGGAAGAGACGGGCATTGACTGCGAAATTCTCACCACGGAATATCCCCGCCATGCCGTTCTGCTGGTGCGGGAAAAGGCGGCGGAATATCCGGACAGGCCCCTGCGCTTTTATGCCTGCGGCGGTGACGGCACACTGAACGAGGTGGCAGACGGTGCGGCGGGATTGCCCAATGTTTCCATCACCCATTATCCCACCGGCAGCGGCAACGATTTTATTAAGCTGTTCGGCAGCGGCTGCAAGGCATTTCATCGGCTGAAGGAGCTGATTTGCGGAGAAGAGCTGCCCATGGACTATATGGAGACCGATCACGGCGTATCGCTGAATGTGTTCAGCGTCGGCGTGGATGCCAGAATCGCTGCCGGAATGCAGAAGTACAAGCGGATTCCGGCTCTGCAGGGCAAGGCTGCCTATAATATGTCCACGGTGGAAAATATTCTCCGGGGCGTCAGCGAGCCTTATGAGGTGCTGGTGGACGGAAAGCACTTTTCCGGACGCTTTTGCATGGTGCTGGCCGGCAACGGAAGATTTTACGGCGGCGGCTCTGAGCCTGTACCGGAGGCTGATCCCACCGACGGAAAGCTGGATGTGCTGCTGGTGAAGGAGCTGAGTCTGCTGAAGCTGGCCGGCGTGATCGGCGATTATATGAAGGGCTTTCACCGGCGCTATCCCCAGTACATTACAAAGCTCATGGCAAAGGAACTGACCATCCGCCATGCGGACGGAAAGAATCTGACGGTGAATCTGGACGGAGAGATCGTCCGTTCGCCCTCTGTCACACTACAGCTCTCCCGGCACAAGCTGCGTTTTGTGATCCCCCGGGGCCTCCGTCTGACACCGCCCCGCATTCTGGAATAACAGAATATCCCCTTGTTATCCGTACCCTGCCCGGGTACGGATTTTTTCTGTAAAAACCGTTCTGAAAGGATCCGGCGCCGCATAAGAATACAGCAGCGGAAATGAGGTGAGCAGAATGGAGGAATGCGGCCTGTATCTCGGCAGGCAGAGGGTAGGCGTGCTCCGGTGGGAGCAGCGGCAGGAGCGCCTTTGGCTGGAGGCAAAATGTCCCGGTGCGCCGGAGTGGATTTATCGACTGGTGGTGCAGACGGAAGAGCAGGTTCACCGGCTGGGTGTGATGCTGCCGGAAAAGGATACCTTTGTGCTGCGCCGGGAGCTTCCGGCAGGACAAGTGCCGCTATGCGCCGCCATCGACCGCTCCAGACCGGGGGAGAGCCATCTGCCGGGGCTCCCACTGGCGGCTTCCGCGTTTTGTCCGGCGGCAGAGGAGGGCAGACGGTTGTCAGCGGAGGAAGGAACGGAGCTCCGGTGCGCCGACCTGCTGCATATGCGCTATCTGCTGTTTCCTCTCCGTCTGGGCGGGCCCTGTTCGCTGGCCCATTATTTCTGTCTGACCACGGCGATTGAGGGGCCGGAGGGCCTTTGCGGTGTTTTCTGCAAGCCGGAGGGCGGGGATTATTGCCCGCTGCCCACGGAAACAGACACGCTTCGCAGCCGGAATGCGCTATGCTGAACAGGGGTGATGGGATGCGAGTGGTGTATATCGACCGACTGTTTTTGCTGAATCTGGCGGCGGACTATTTTCTCTTGCTGCTGACGGCAAGACTGGGCGGTGTTTATCCCCGCCGCCGTCGGCTGCTGGCAGGAGGCCTTGTGGGCGCGGCACTGGCGGTAGTGCTGTATTTTCCGGCGCTTTCTCCGATGCTGGCGCTTGCGGTGCGGTGCATGGTGTGTCTGCTGGTGGCATGGACGGCCTTTGGCGGAAAGGAACCCCGGCAACTGCTGCGTCTGTGCGGATTGTTCACGGGAGCCACACTGGTGCTGGGCGGCTGTATGCTCGGGCTGAGTCTGGCCCTGAAGCGGGAGGACATGGTGCAGAATGGCGTCTTCTATTCAGAAATATCAATGCCTGTAATGCTCATCAGCTTTCCAGCAGTTTACCTGCTTTCCGGCTATACGCTGGGCAGAGGCAGAGCCCATATCCGGCGCGGAACCCGGGAACTTCGTCTGCTGCTGGGCCAGCGCAGTCTGACCCTGCGGGTGCTTGTGGACAGCGGAAATCTGCTGCGGGATCCCTTCAGCGGAGATCGTGTCATTGTGCTTTCCGCCCAGGCGGCGCTGCCGCTGTTTCCGGAGGGGGAGGAGCCCATTCGCAGACTGTCGCCGCAGCAGCTTTTGCCGGTGCTGAACGGACTTTGCGGTCGGGCCTTCTGGCTGCTTCCGGCAAAAACTGTGGAGCAGAGCGCCATGCTGCTGCTGTTTCGTCCGGACAGACTGTATCTGGACGGGCAGGAGGGACGGGGCTATGTGGTGGGACTGACCACAGAGCCCATGAATATCGGCGGTGATTGCCGGGGACTGATCGGAGTGTAGCATATGCATGGGATCATTACATATTTCAGGAAATTACTCGGCAAAGTCAGAGGACTTTACAGCGATGAGATTTACTATATCGGCGGCTCGGATGTGCTGCCTCCGCCTCTGAGCCTGTCCGAGGAGCGGGCACTGCTGGAACACTATGACGGAACACAGGCGGAAACCCGCCGGATCCTCATCGAGCGCAACCTGCGGCTGGTGGTATATATTGCCCGGCGCTTTGAAAATACCGGTGTTGGGCTGGAGGACCTGATCTCCATCGGCACCATCGGCCTCATCAAGGCGGTCAACACCTATCGCAGTGACAAAAATGCGAAAATGGCCACCTACGCCTCCCGCTGCATCGAAAATGAGATTTTGATGTATCTGCGGAAAAGCGTCAACCAGCGGACGGAAGTCTCCATCGATGAACCGCTGAACACCGACTGGGACGGTAATGAGCTGCTGCTTTCCGACATTCTGGGAACAGAGCCCGATTGCGTTATGCGCCCGGTGGAGGACGATGTGGAAAAGCAGATTCTGACCCGTCTGCTGTGCCAGCTGCCCCGGCGGGAGCGGGAGATCATCGTGCTGCGTTACGGACTGGGCGGGGGAGACGAGCTGACCCAAAAGGAGGTTGCCGACCGGCTGGGCATTTCCCAATCCTACATTTCCCGACTGGAAAAGCGCATTATTCAGCGGCTGAAAAAGGAGCTGCTGCGGGCGCTGTAGCCTTCCCATCGAAATTTGACGAAAAGTTATCTCCCCGGCACTGCATGAAAAAATTACCATCCGGCAATGCTATTGGCAAACAGCAAAAGGAGTTGGCCGGAATGCAGTCAAAGGTGGAGATCTGCGGCGTAAACACCGCAAAGCTGAAGGTGTTGAAAAGTGAAGAAACCATGGCGCTGATTCGTCGGGCACAGGCGGGGGACAAGGCCGCGCGGGAACAGGCGGTGACAGGCAACCTGCGGCTGGTGCTGTCGGTGGTGCAAAGATTTGCCAGCCGCGGTGAGCCTATGGACGATCTGTTTCAGGTGGGCGTGATCGGTCTGCTGAAGGCTATTGACCATTTTGATACCAGCCAGCCGGTGCGCTTCAGCACCTATGGCGTGCCCATGATTATCGGCGAAATCCGCCGCTATCTCCGGGACGGCAGCCGGATCAAAATCAGCCGCAGTATGCGGGATAACGCCTACCGTGCCCTAACCGCCCGGGAAAAGCTCACAGCACAGCTTCAGCGGGAGCCTACGGTGGAGGAAATCGCAAAGGAGATCGACCTGCCCCGGGAGGATGTGATTTTTGCACTGGATGCCATAGCCGATCCGGTGTCGCTGTACGATCCGGTGTTTCAGGAGGGCGGCGACGCCATCTGTGTGATGGATCAGGTGCAGGATGTGCGCAGCACTGATGACAGCTGGCTGGATCAGATTTCCATGAAACAGGCCATGCAGCAGCTTTCGCCCCGGGAAAAACGCATTCTTGCACTGCGCTTTTATGACGGGAAAACCCAGATGGAGGTCTCCGCCGAGGTGGGAATCAGTCAGGCGCAGGTTTCCCGGCTGGAAAAGGGCGTTCTGGAAAAAATCAAGCGCTGTATGCGCTGACCCCTTGCAAAATGTCTCCTCCTTCGATACAATCGGAGGGTAGAGGAGGCGAGACCATGAGCAGAGATTGGAACGCGCTGGGCGTGACCCATCGGTTCTGGCAGCAGACGATCCGGCCGGGAAGCTTCATTGTGGATGCAACGGCCGGAAATGGCGGTGATACCGCGTTTTTGTGCAAACTGACCGGGCCACAGGGAAGGGTGCTTGCCATGGATATTCAGCCGCAGGCGGTGGAAAACGCCTGTGCCCGGCTGAAGGAAGAAGGACTGGAGGGCATCGGGCAGGTGATTCTGGCCGACCACAGTCAGCTGGAGCGCTATGTTCCGGCAGAGAGCGCCGACTGCATTGTGTTCAACTTTGGTTGGCTGCCCGGCGGAAATCATGAAATTTTCACAAAAAAGGAGACCAGCATTCCTGCGGTACAGCAGGCGCTGCGCTGTCTTCGTCCCGGCGGCCTGCTGTCCCTGTGCCTGTATTATGGACGGAACAACGGTTATGAAGAGCGGGATGCTCTGCTTTCGCTGGTGCGGGAGCTGGATCATCGGCAGTTTACGGTGATGGAGCTGAGCTTTTCCAACCGGCTGAAGGATCCGCCCATGCCCGTCTGGATCATCAAAGAGGGCTGAAAATCGCTTGTGTCTGCCGGAAAAACTGGAATTTCTTTGGAAATAGTATTGACCTTCTAAAACAGCCCTGCTATACTAAAAGAAATCGTAGTTTCAGTTTCGCCGTTCACATCTGTCATTGCACTTATGCTATTGGGAGGAACCTTGCAATGAAACGATTTCGAGAAAGCAGCAGACGGTTTGATTTTGCAAATATTGGAATGTCCGTGGGAGGGAGCACTGCGCTCCTTCCCCTGTTTTATTTTGGGGAGGGGAAGAAAATGCGATTGCGGAAAATTGTGATCTTGCTTGCTCTGGCGGCGATGCTTCTTTGTCTGCTTTCCGCCTGCGGCCAATCGCAGAACGGCATCAGCTATCGTCCCGAGAATGAGGATCATTACACTGCCGTTCATAACATTCCCACGCTTTCCAGCACGATTTATGCCTTAAGAGCACTTAATAGCGACTTTTGTTTCGTAACCTATGAGCAGATTGCCAAAAACACTTCTTACCCCACTCGTCTGATTGCAATCGACCCCAAGAGTGGTGAAATCGTGCGCTATCAGTCGCTATATGAAAAGCTGAAAAAGCACGCTTCCGACCGCAAGCAGGATTGCACGGCAATCATCGGCGCTGCTGCGGGTAGCAACGGGAATGTCTCCGCAGCAGTATGCTTCAGCAACATTTACAGTGGCGATCCTTTCGGCTATCTGATATCACTGGATTCCGGAGGCAATGTACTCTGGGAATTGGGTATCGGGGGTATTTGTTCCTATTATGACCTTCAAAGCCTGCTCCGCACCGATGATGGCTGGACATATCTGCTGTCCGGCAGCGGGGAACTGAT
>CAZIPA010000049.1:0-10490 GCA_964541085.1 uncultured Oscillospiraceae bacterium
AAAAAAGTAGACACCCACACTTTTGTGAGTGTCTACTTTCATTTTACAAGTGCACACCGGAAATCGGTGCGCGGCTTGCTTTTTTGCCGGGGCAGATTTTATTTGGTGCCGAAGATACGGTCGCCGGCATCGCCCAGACCGGGAACGATGTAGCCGTGCTCATTGAGCTTCTGATCCACAGCGCCCACATAGATATCCACATCGGGATGCTCCCGCTGGATACGGGCAATGCCCTCTTCCACGGCAACCAGCACCAGCAGCTTGATGTTGGTGCAGCCGCGGGCCTTCATCTCGTTGATGGCAGCATCCGCAGAGCCGCCGGTAGCCAGCATGGGATCCACGATCATGATTTCCCGCTCTACCACATCCTTGGGCAGCTTGCAGAAGTACACATGGGGCTCCAGCGTTTCTTCATCACGGTACATACCGATGTGGCCCACACGGGCAGAGGGCACCATGCGCAGAACGCCGTCCACCAGACCCAGACCGGCCCGGAGAATGGGCACCACAGCCAGCTTCTTGCCCGCCAGTGTCGGCTCTTCTGCCTTGCAGATGGGAGTCTCCACTTCCTTGGTGGTGAGGGGCAGGTCGCGGGTGGCTTCGTAGGCGATCAGCATACCGATCTCGGAAACCAGTTCCCGGAAGTCCTTCACGCTGGTGTTTTTGTCCCGCAGGATGGTAAGCTTGTGCGCTACCAGAGGATGATCCATGACATAAACTTTGCTCATAGGGTAAGACTCCTTTTTCTATGTAATTTTTGTAATGCTGCCAAAATCAACTGTCGTTATCGCTGCTCCAGTGCGGAGATCATGTCCACACGGGTCTGGTGCCGTCCGCCCTGGAAGGAGGCGTTCAGCCAGGTGTCCACAATACGCATGGCAAGGCCAGGCCCCACGATCCGCTCGCCCAGACACAGAATGTTGGAATTGTTGTGCTCCCGGGTGGCCTGTGCCGCAAAGCAGTCGGACACGGCGGCGGCCCGGATGCCCGGGATCTTGTTGGCGGCGATGCTCATGCCGATGCCGGTACCGCAGACCAGAATGCCCAGCTCTGCCTGTCCGTCGGCCACAGCCCGTGCTACCTTTTCCGCATATACGGGATAATTGCAGGAGGCGGTGTCATAGGTTCCGCAGTCCTCGATCTGATAGCCCTGCTCCTGCAAATGCTGCTTCAATAGCTCCTTGAGAGAATAACCGCCGTGATCGGCGCCCAATGCCAGCTTCATCATGCGTTCAACCGTTCCTTTCTCATGCGTTCCGCCTGCGTCATCCGAAGATAGGCAGGAATGATCTCGTGACAGGTCTGCATTTGACCCTGTTGGCTTTTATCCCAGGCGGCCAGCGCCGCACCTGCGGCATGACAGCAGTCCCTTGCCTGTGCCGTGCAGTGATGCGCCTCCATGACCGCTTCCATTTCCGTGTCCGTTCCCACGGCGTCCTCCGTCAGACGGCGCACAGACTGGCCCTGTTTTTCAAAGACGGCATAGTAGCTTTCTCCCTGCCGCGCCCGAAGAGAGCAGCACACACAGCCCTCTCCCTGCCAGCCCCAGGCCATTGCCAGCAGCGTGGAAACGCCCACACAGGGCTTGTCCTGTGCCCAGCCGAAGCCCTTCACCGCCGCCGCGCCGATGCGGATCCCGGTAAAGGAGCCGGGGCCGATCACTGCGGCAAAGGCATCCACATCCGAAAGACGCAGACCCTGCCTGTCCAGCAGCGACTGGCACAGCGGCAGCAGCAGACGGCTGTGATCCAGCATGGAATCCTGCGCCGCCGTATCCAGCAGTACGCCGTCCCGCAGCAACGCGCAGGAGGCTGTACGCCCGGAGGTATCAATGGAAAGAATCAACATATACTCACCCGGATCTCCCGTTCCTGATCTCCCAGCCGGGAAAAGCGTACCTCCGCCGTTCCCGCCGGAAAGGCCCCCGGACAGTTTTCGCTCCACTCGCACACGCACAGAGCGCCGGACAGCAGATAATCCTCCCAGCCGATCTCCTCCAGTGCCTCCGCATCGGGCAGACGGTACAGGTCAAAATGACACAGCCGCCGCGGGCCTTCGTATTCGTTTACAATGGTATAGGTGGGAGAGCTCACCTGACCGGGGCAGCCAAGTCCCCGGGCCAGTCCACGGACAAAGGCTGTTTTGCCCATGCCCAGTCCGCCGTAAAGCGCTACAGCCGGAGCCCGGGACAGCGACTCTGCCAGCTGTGCTCCCAGCGCCTCCGTCTCCTCCACGGAGCAGGTGCGGTATGTTCTCTCTGCCAAAACTCCCTACCTCCCCATTTTATTCTTTAACAGTATACCACGCATTTTTTGTTTTGCAATGGAATTCTGAATCTTTTTTTAGTTTTTTTCCGACTTTCTTGCATAACGCCCCGGGAAATGGTAGAATAGCAACAGAATGAGACGCAAAGGAAAGGAGGCCCCTTCATGCTGCGAAGAATCTGGAACAGCGTCCGGCGGTATCTGCGGGAAACGGACACGCTGCTGATCGTGCTGGCACTGGTGATCTGCGTCTGCGGTCTGGTGCTGATCTACAGCGGCTGCCAGAGCGTGGAAAAGGTCAGGCCCCAGCGGGTCATGCTGGTGCAGTGCATCGGCATCGCCATCGGCTTTGTGGGACTGATCGTGCTGTCCTTCTGCGATTTTGAGCGATTTCCATGGCTGTGGCCCATTGCCGCGGTTTTCAATATCGGCTTTCAGCTTTCCCTGCAATTTCTGGGCAAGGGCGTGGGCGGCAATAAAAGCTGGATTCCCCTGCCCGGCGGCCTGAACATTCAGCCCGGCGAGGTGGGAAAGGTCATTTTCATCTATACCTTGGCCAGTCATATGGCCCTGCTGAAGGAAAAGAAGAATCATTTCTTCACCATTCTCCAGCTGGCACTGCATATGCTGCTCACGGCGGGCTCGGTATTTCTGATCTCCCGGGATCTGGGCGTGACGCTGATGTATCCCCTGATTTTCATGACCATGCTGCTGATCTACGGCGTATCTCTCTGGTGGATCGGGGCGGCGCTTGGCTGTGCCGTGTCTGCCATGCCGGTGCTGTGGCATTTTATGGATCAAAGTCACCGGGACCGCATTCTGGTGGTATTCGACCCCTCCATCTCCGAAAAGCGCGCCTGGCACGCCAAGCAGACCACCATGGCCATCTCCAACGGACAGCTCACGGGAAACGGCTATCTGGAGGGTGTGCGAACACAGGGCGGCTGGATTCCGGAATCCCACTGCGATTCCATCTTTGCGGTGTGTGCCGAGGAGTTTGGCTTTATCGGCGCAGTGCTGCTGCTGTTGCTGCTGACAGCGCTGGTGGTTCGCATTCTATATGATTGCTGGCGCTCTACCGACACCTTCAGCGCCATGGTCTGCGCCGGTGTGGGCGGTATGTTCCTCTGGCAGATCGCCATCAATGTGACCATGAATCTGGGCATCTTCCCGGTGATCGGTCTGACTCTGCCGCTGGTGAGCTATGGCGGCAGCTCCGTGATGATTACGCTGGCCTCACTGGGGCTGGTGTGCGGCGCGGTGCGAAGAATCAAGCCCACATGGATTCGTTCGGACAGCGATTGACCGTATTTTTTCAAAAAATCCCCCGCTGCAACCACAGGTTGCGGAATTGACAGCCAGGGGGGATGGTATTTTCTCCCCGGTTCCAGCAGAATAGAGGCGAAAGGAGACTCTATGGCGTTTTCAGAAAAGCTTTATCAGTTGCGGAAGCAGCATGGCCTTTCTCAGGAGCAGCTGGCGGAACGGTTGAATGTTTCCCGTCAGGCCATTTCCAAATGGGAAAATGGCGTATCTCTGCCGGAAAGTGACAAGCTGCTGGCCATCAGCCGCTGTTTTCAGGTTTCGTTGGATGCGCTGATGACGGACAGCCCCGAACCCGCATCCCCTGCCGAGCCCCCGGACACTGCCCCCTCCCCTGCGGAAGTCCCGCCAGGGACTGCAAAAAATCTCCGGCTTACCGGAATGCTGTTTTCCATAAGCGGCGCATTTTGCCTGTGCATCTGGGGTGTATTGACGCTGTTTCGTCCCGCCGCCGCGCAGCAATTGCAGGAATCTTCCGCCATTCATCTGGACGGAAGCGGCATTTTCCTTCTGCTGAGTCTGGCTGTGCTGATCTCCGGAGCGGTTTTGCTTTTGCGCCACACTGCAAAAAAGTAAAAGATTCATCGGAGGAAATCAGGCTATGAAAGCATACAGTATCTTCGGCATTCTTGCGGGCATTCTGTCCCATCTCATGTGCATCCATGTGACCTGCAGTTACTGTTATCTGCGCTGGGATGCGCCGGCGTACAACAGCGCATCTGCCGATGCGGCATTTCTTTACATCATCCCCTATGCCATCGGCATCCTCCTTTGCACCGTGCTGTGCCTCGTGCTGCGGCGCAGGGCAAAGGCGAAAAATGAATGACAAAGCGGCTCCTTCCCAGATAGAAGGAGCCGCAGCTTTATTGCTTTTGTTTTCCCATGCGGGTAAACAGCGGAAAGCTCAACGGCCAGAGGCCGCCCACGATCATCACCGTCAGAAAATAGCGCACCAGTGTTGCCCAGCCGCTGTTCTGAAACAGTGCGTTCAGGGGTGCCTTGAGCCCGCCCCGCACCAGCATCATCAGTCCCAGCCCCAGCGCTACCTTGAGAATCTGTCCCGGCAGAGGGGCCTTCGTCTGAAACCGCAGCCAGTGCTGATCCAGCAGATAGATGCCGATGAAGCCCACGGCGCAGCCGGTGAGCATATAGGCGTTTTTCGTGCCGGAGGCCAGATTTCCCGCGTCCACATCTGCCGGGAAGGCATAGCCCCGCACAAACAGCAGATAGGCGCAGCTCAGCAGCAAAAATCCGCCCAGCAGCCAGGGCATCCAGCGGCGCAGCCGCTCCTCACTGCGGGTGACGGGATAAAAGGCCGCCAGCAGCAGTCCCGCCAGTCCCAGCGACACGCCCACATCCAGCGGCGTATGCACGCCCAGATACATCCGGGAAAAGGCCACCAGCGCCGCCAGCGTCCAGCACAGGATACGCACCCATTTTTTCCGGGTACAAACGGAAAGTCCTCCGGCGGTACACAGAATATTCTGGGTGTGTCCCGAGGGGAAGGAATAACCGCTGGCTCCCGCCCGTGCGCTTTCCACGATGGTAAAGTCCGGATCCAGCACCCAGGGTCTGGGAATGCGGAACCAGAGCTTGAGAAACTGATTGAGCACCGTCCCAGACAGGCCCACCATAAAAATGTAATAGCCGTAGCGCTTGTTGACACACCAGTAAACCGTCAGCGCCAGCACCAGAAATCCGATCTCATCGCCGAAATTGGTGATGAAGGAAAAGAATCCGTCCAATATGGGGGTACGCAGACCCTCCAGCAATCTGAGAAAGCTCACTGCTTCTCCGCCTCCTTTTTGCCCTGTTTTCCGTCACTCGATGGCCACCAGCCGGGCATTTTCTACCCCCGCCGTCTGCTCCACCGCCTCCAGCAACTGCGCCAGTGTGCCGGGCATGGCGCTTACATCCAGCGTGATGGTGACGCTGGCTCTGCCGTGAATGGGTAGGCTCTGGGTGATGGTCAGTACGCTGCCGCCCCGCTCGGAAAGCTGCTGAAGCAGGGCACTGAGCACGCCGGGCTCATGATTCAGCATCATGGAAAGCACCGCCTTGCGGCCGCCGGCCATTTCAGAGGGCTCCAGAATGAAGTCCTTATACTTGTAATAGGTGCTGCGGGAAATACCCACCTGTCGGACGGCCTCGCTGATCTCCCGCACCCGTCCGCTTTCCAGCAGATGACGCACGGTCAGCACCTTTTCATAATACTCCGGCAGGATGCTTTTATGAATGATGAGGTAATTTTCCAGCATATCGCGCTCCCCTTTCCAGACCTGTCTGCGGCTTCCCTGTGTTTATCATACACCTGCCGCACAAAAAACACAAGTGTTTTTCTTCTGCGGACAGATGGACAGGATTTCGGCGCAACGCTTCCGGCGTCCTTCCCTTCTTCGGCTGGTGAAGAGCGAAAGAGCTGTTGCAGCATTTTCAACATTTTGTGCATTTTGTTCCGGAAAAATGGGCCATTTCTTCTTGCGTTTCCCTGCAAAAAGCGCTATACTAAAATTGTATTCGTATGGGGACGCTTTTCGGAGTCGTCCTGCGGAAAAAGGAATGAAGACTATGCTGCATTGTGTTTTACATCAAATGGAGGATCATCTGCCTGCCGACTGGCGGGAACGCATCCGGCCGGAGCTGGCCCGGGCGCACCGGCAGCTCCAGCAGCGCACCGGCGTGGGCTCGGATTATACCGGCTGGATATCCCTGCCGGAGCAGGAGGACGAAACGGATCTGCTGCGCATTCTGGACGCTGCCCGGCGCATTCGCCGCACCTCACAGGCGCTGGTGGTGGTGGGCATCGGCGGCTCCTATCTGGGCACACGGGGCGTTATAGAATGCATCCATTCTCCTGCCTACAATCTGCGGAAAAAGGACACGCCGAACATTTATTATGTGGGCAACAGTCTTTCTACCGACGGCGTGCAGGAGGTGCTGGAGCTTTTGGAAGGGACGGATTATTCCGTCAATGTGGTATCCAAATCCGGCAGCACACTGGAGCCTGCCGTGATCTTCCGGCTGTTCCGGCAGGCGCTGGAGCAGCGTTACGGAAAAGAAGGTGCCCGCAGCCGCATTTATGCCACAACCGACCGGGCCCGGGGCCCGCTGAAGACGCTGGCTGACCGGGAGGGCTGGGAGACCTTTACCATCCCCGATGATGTGGGTGGACGCTACAGCGTACTTTCTCCCGTGGGGCTGCTGCCTGCGGCGGTGTGCGGCGTGGATATCCGCGCGCTGCTGGCCGGTGCCCGGGAAATGATGGTGCTCTGTCAAAAGGACGGCTGGGACAATCCCGCCTGGGATTATGCCGGTGTCCGGCAGGCGCTGTACCGTGCCGGAAAAAAGATTGAGATTCTGGGCAGCTATGAGCCCTCCTTCCAGTCCATGACGGAATGGTGGCGGCAGCTGTTTGCGGAAAGCGAAGGCAAGGATGGCAAGGGCCTCTTCCCCACCGGTATCGAGCTGACCTCTGCCCTGCATTCCATCGGCCAGTATATTCAGCAGGGAGAGCGCACCATGTTTGAAACCATCGTGTTCTTCCGTCATTCCCGTTATCCCCTCACCGTGCCTGACGACCCGGAAAACAGCGACGGGCTGAATTATCTCACCGGACAGTCGCTGGACCATCTGCGCACCTCTGCCATGGAGGGTGCCATGCTGGCGCATCATGAGGGCGGCGTGCCCAACATCCGCATTGAGCTGGATGGCCGCACAGAGCGTTGTCTGGGACAGCTCATCTATTTCTTTGAATATGCCTGCGCCCTGTCCTGCTATCTTTTAGGGGTCAATCCCTTTGACCAGCCGGGCGTGGAGGCGTATAAACGCAATATGTTCGCCCTTCTGGGCCGTCCCGGTTATGAATCGGTGGCAAAGGCGCTGGAGAGCGATCGGGATTTTCAGGAGGGTCTATGAAAACAACACTGATTATCATGGCGGCGGGCATCGGCTCCCGCTTTGGAACCGGCATCAAGCAGCTGGCACGGATGTCGGAAAACGGCGAAATCATCATGGATTATTCCATCTTTGATGCCCGGGAAGCCGGTTTTGACCGGGTGGTGTTTGTCATTCGCCGGGACATTGAAGCCGAGTTCCGTGCGGTGATCGGCAACCGGATTGAAAAGCAGATTCCGGTGGATTATGCCTTTCAGGAGCTTTGCGATCTGCCGGAGGGCTTTTCCGTTCCCGATGGACGCAGCAAGCCCTGGGGCACCGGTCATGCCATTCTCTGCTGCCGGGAGCTGGTGAAGGAGCCCTTTGTCATCATCAATGCCGATGATTTTTACGGCAAGGAAGCCTTCCGTCAGCTGCACGGTTTTCTCACCGGGCCGCAGGAGCAGAATCAGAAGCTCTCCATGGCCATGGCCGGATTCATTCTGAAAAATACCCTCAGCGAAAACGGTGCTGTCACCCGTGGCGTGTGCATCACGGACGAACAGCAGCGGCTGCAAAGGATCGTAGAAACCACCGGGATTCAATCGGTCAACGGCGCTCTGCGCTGCAACAACCCGGAGGTACAGGCATTTCTGACACCGGAAACGCCGGTTTCCATGAATATGTGGGCGGGCTTCCCGGATTTTCTGGAAGTGCTGCAAAGCGGCTTTACCGATTTTCTGGCATCCAATGACGGCGACCCGCTGAAGCGGGAATATCTGCTGCCCAACATTGTGGCAGATCTGCTTTCGCAGGACAGGGCCACCGTGCGGGTGTATGAAACGCCGGACAAATGGATCGGCCTCACCTATCGGGAGGATGTGCCGCTGGCACAGGCCAGCTTCCGGGAAATGATCCGGGCGGGCATTTATCCGGAAAAGCTTTGGAAATAAAAAACGCAAAAAAGGCCGGAGACAGGCGATAAAACTTGTCTCCGGCTGATTTTATTTTCCCAAAAGTCCGTTAATATACGCTGAACCGAACCGATGGTATTTCATATTTAGGAGCCTGATACAGCGGCTCGCAGAAGATTCGCCGGGCGGTTTTACGCAATTTTTCGGTCATTTTGATTTCGCCTTTATCCCGAATATTCTTCATAAGCCTGCCGCTTCAACTCCCTCACTCCACCAGTTCGCCATCCTTCAGGTGGAGCACCTGATCGGCCTTTTCGGCGATGGACAGGTCGTGGGTCACAACGATAACGCAGTAGCCTTCTTCATGGGCCAGCCGCTGGAGAATGGAAAAGACCAGCTCGCTGTTTTCCGTGTCCAGATTTCCCGTGGGCTCATCGGCCAGAATGATGCGGGCACTGGAGGCCAGCGCACGGGCAATGGCGACACGCTGCTGTTCGCCGCCGGAAAGCATGGCGGGCAGACGCTTTTCATAGCTTTCATCCAGACCCACATCCCGCAGCTTTTCCCGGGCAATTTTCCGGGCTTCTGCCTTGGGCACCTTGCGCAGCAGCTGGGGATACACCACATTTTCCTCCACGGTCATCAGAGGAAACAGGTTGTAGCTCTGGCAGATCAGGGAAATGTCGTTCATGCGATACTGATCCCGATTCAATTCCGCAGTGGATTTTTCCCCATATTCCACCGCACCCTCGGTGGGTACATCCAGCCCGGCCAGCATAGACAAAAAGGTGCTCTTGCCGCAGCCGCTCTTGCCGATGATGGCGTAAAAATTGCCCGGCTGGAAATCATAGGTCACGCCGCGCACGGCATGAACCTTCTGATATTTGCTCTGATAAGTATAATGTACATTGTTCGCACTGAGTAAGCCTGCCATAATGTTAACCCTCCCGATCCCGTAAAACCTGCATTACATCCACTCTCACCGTCAGATAGGCGGCGATCACTGCGCCGAGGCAATAGCACACCAGCAGCAGTCCGCAGCTTTCCGGATGCAGGTCTGTTTGTCCGGTCAGCAGCATACACACAAGTCCCAGCACGATTCCCGTGGCACACAGCCCGGCCTGCATACACAGCGCCTTCAGGGTAACACGGGGAACGCTTTCTCCCAACAGCCGCATAACGGCAAAATCTTTTTTTTGTCCCCGGGCCAGCAAAAAGCTCAGTCCGAAGCCGATGGCGGCCACCAGCAGCAGCAGCACCGGCAGGATGCGCTCCATCAGACGAATCTGCTGGCGAAGCTGGTCCGTCACCTGCCGCAGCAGAGAATCGTTGATCATCAGACGGGCGGCGCTTTCCTCCAGACCCAGCTCTTTCATCTGGGCCTTGAACTGGTCGATGTGGGCCAGATTTTGCAGCTCCATCTCCATTTTGCAATAGCTGAAGCTTTTGCCCAGCTCGCCCAGAATGGATTTCAGCGCGGGGATGGAGCAGTAATAATAGAGATCGGCATCATCGCCGCCGCCCTCATAGCAGCCCACCACCAGCAGCTCAATCACATCGCCGGTGACGCATTCCAGCAGGGCCATATCTCCAGGCAGATACCCGGAGGCCACAGGCGCAAGGCAGACCCGCTCCTCCTGCTGGAAAAGGCTCTCGTCCCAACCCTCCAGCCACTGGCCGTTTGGCAGATTTTTCTCCAGCAGCGAATCCGTTTCCGGCACATTCACCGCCCGCAGATAGCTGTCGCCTGCCCGCACGGTAAACTGCGCCGCCAGCAGATAGCTTTTGACAAAGCCGCTTTCCAGAATGGCGTCCACCACCTCCGAGGCGATGGAGGGGCTTTTGTCGCCGTTGCCGCGGAAATAGGCCGTGACCTCCAGCGTATCATAGGCTTGCTGGAGCCGTTCCCGGTTGGTGGCGATGCTGCCCAAAAAGCTGATGAGAAACACCGTCATCACCGTGACAACTGCCAGCGCCGCCAGTGTGCTGCGCCAGCTGCGGAGAAAATTGCGAAAAAGTATGCCCATGGTTCAACCTCCTGTTCTCTATTCTTTCGTCCCAAGCAGCAGCATGGGGGATTTTTTGCTTTCGTTTGCGAAGCAGATGAGCATGGCAA
>CAZIPA010000050.1:0-8589 GCA_964541085.1 uncultured Oscillospiraceae bacterium
AAACCATTGGTTTTCGCCATTTTTTAATTTACTGTTTTACGACCACCCAGCATTTTGTGAGTGTCTACTTTCATTTTACAAGTGCAGCATGGATATCATGCCGGTGCTGCTGTTTTAGATTTAATAGCTCTCCCGATAGCCGATCACCCGGAAGAAGGGCAGCTCCTGCTGCAGCTGCAAAAATGCCGCCCGGGAATCCGCAGAGGAAAGAGGCCCGGAAAGCTCCGCAAAGACAATGTTGATCTGCTGACTGTCATCATAATCAATATTCACAGTCTTCACCCGGAAATATTCCACATTCAGCTTTGCCTCGGCAAAAACAGCCAGCGTCTGGGACAAATCTCCATATTGCTCCATGCGAATGGCAAAGGCCACGCTGACAATGCTGGTGGTCACATCAGAATAAAGATACTTGGAAAACAGCGCCAGCATCTGTCCGTTCGGCAGGGGAATGAAGGAGTTGATGTAAATGGGCTGCTGATAGATCAGACTGTACAGCCACTCGGTGTCGTAAAAGCTGTTGACCACCAGCGCCGCAAAGTCGCCCTTGTCCAGAAGCAGCGCATCAATGGCGGCAGAGATGGAGTGGCAGGGGGAGACCTCCATGCCCAGCGTCGCCGAAACCTGCCGGGCCATATCGCCGGGACACAGCACGATTCCATCCCGGGGTACGGTCTCCCGGATATCCTTCTCGTGGGGCAGCACCAGATCCGGGTCATGGGTCACTACATAGCGATACTGCCGACCACGGCTCATACGCATCAGCGTGCGCCAGAGCGAGTTGGCCTTGGTGCTCAGCTCCGGCGAAAGTCCGGCGGTGACATGATGCAGCACCGTGGCCTCCCGCACGGGATCATAAACATCCTCGCCGCCGTTGGAAGCATCGGTCAGCTTCACCGCGATCTCCATACGCCGAAGGAACACATCCCGCAGAGCGTCATCGCAGCTGTCAATGATTTGATTCAGAATATCCTGTTCTCTCATGAAAACCTCTCCTTCCGGCGGGGCAAAGCCGATGATTTTGTTCTGTTTTAATGATAAAGCATCCGGGGAAAAGTGTCAACCGGCCTTTGGAGATAAAATGAAAAATTTTTGTTTTTTTCATATTCATAGGGAAAAACCGGCAAAAGCGGCGGGAAAATCGGATAAAGCCATAGACAAAGCGGCAAAATTGTGTTACATTAAATGAGTATTGGATTGCTGAAAAAGGAGATTTCCAAACATGACAAAGAAAGCAGTATTTTATCCTCAGGGCGTTTGTTCCCAGCGGTACGAGATCACGATCACGGACGGTATCGTAGAGGATATTGTGATCGAGGGCGGCTGCAACGGCAACCTTCAGGGAATTCGCGCACTGGTCATCGGGCGCAAGGCGGCTCAGGTGGCCGAAACCCTTCAGGGAATCCGCTGCGGCCTGAAGAATACTTCCTGTCCGGATCAGATATCCCGGGCCATCCGCGAAATGCTGTAAGGCTGCGGATGCACAAAAACAAAACGGAAGGAATGTATCCATATGTCTGAAAACGCAACTGTCAGAGCCATCCTGCACGCACCGCAGGAGTTTATCGGAAAAAAAGTCACCCTGAAGGGCTGGGTGCGCACCGCGCGGGATGTGAAGGCCTGCGCCTTTGTGGAGCTGAATGACGGCTCTGTGGTGTCCAACCTGCAGGTAGTATATGATGCGCAGAATGAGAATTATGCCGCCGCAGCCAAGCTGAATGTGGGCTGTGCCGTCATCGTCAGCGGTGTTGTCGCCGCCTCTCCCAATCCCAAGCAGCCGGTGGAGCTTCAGGCGGAAACGCTGGAGCTGGAGGGCACCTGTCCACCGGATTATCCCCTGCAAAAAAAGCGTCACACGCTGGAATATCTGCGCACTATCCAGCATCTGCGTCCCCGCACCAACACCTTCCACGCCATTTTCCGGGTGCGGTCTGCGGCGGCCTTTGCCATTCACCAGTTCTTCCAGGAGCGGGGCTTTATCTATGTGCATACGCCGCTGATTACCGCCAGCGATGCCGAGGGCGCGGGTGAGATGTTCCAGGTCACTACGCTGGATCTGAATGAGGTTCCCCGCAACGACCAGAACAAGCCGGATTATTCCAAGGATTTCTTCGGCAAGTGTGCCAACCTGACCGTTTCCGGCCAGCTGGAGGGCGAAATCTTTGCCCAGGCCTTTGCCAAAATCTATACCTTTGGCCCCACCTTCCGGGCAGAGCGCTCCAACACCGCCCGTCATGCGGCGGAGTTCTGGATGATCGAGCCGGAAATCGCCTTTGCCGACCTGAAGGACGATATGGATCTTCAGGAGGATATGATTAAATATGTGATCCGCCATGTGCTGGACACCTGTCCCGACGAGCTGGCTTTCTGCAACCGTTTTCTGGATAACGGTCTGCTGGAGCGGCTCCATGCGGTGGCCTTTGAGGAGAGCTTTGGCCGCATCACCTATACCGAAGCCGTGGCCCTGCTGGAGCAGCACAAGGATCGGTTCCAGTTCCCGGTATACTGGGGCTGCGATTTGCAGTCTGAGCACGAGCGCTATCTCACGGAGGAGATCTTCAAAAAGCCGGTGTTCGTCACCGACTATCCCAAGGAGATCAAGGCCTTCTATATGCGCCGCAATGATGACGGAAAAACCGTGGCGGCGGCTGATCTGCTGGTGCCCGGCATTGGTGAGCTGTGCGGCGGCAGCCAGAGAGAAGAGCGGCTGGAGGTGCTGGAGCAGATCATTGCAGATGCCGGCATGGAGCGGGAAAATTACTGGTGGTATCTGGAGCTGCGGAAATACGGCGGCACCCACCATGCGGGCTTTGGCCTGGGCTTTGAGCGCCTGATTATGTACCTGACCGGCGCTGCCAACATCCGCGATGTGCTGCCCTTCCCCAGAACGGTGGGAACGGCGGAATTCTAAGGACAACCTGCCTCGCGGAAGCCTGATGATATTCCGGCTTCCGCATTTTTATCACGCATAAGGAGCGCGTTTCATTTATGGGCTATATTATCGGCATTGACATCGGCGGCAGCACCACGAAGATCGTAGGTCTGAAGGATCGCACCATCACCGGCTCTACCCGGGTGAAGGCCTCGGATCCCCTGACCTCGGCTTACGGCGCCTTTGGCCATTTTCTGGATGAGCAGGGGCTGAAGCTGCGGGAGATCGACCGGGTCATGTGTACCGGCGTAGGCTCTTCCTTTTTGAAGGAGGACATCTACGGCATTCCCATCCGGAAGGTGGATGAATTTCAGGCCATCGGTCTGGGCGGGAAATACATTTCCGGACTGGATCACTGCATTGTGGTGAGCATGGGAACGGGCACCTCCGTCACCAGCGTCAACGGTGAGCAGATCAGCTACATCGGCGGCAGCGGTGTGGGCGGCGGCACCATGGTGGGACTTTGCAGCAAGCTCATCGGCAGCGGCAGCTTTTCTCACATTGCAGAGCTGGCCACCCAGGGAGATGTAAGCCGCATTGACCTGACGGTGGGCGATATCACCCGGGATCAGCTGGCCAACATGAACAACCGCACCACCGCCGCAAATTTTGGCAAAATCACCGATGATGCCTGCGATGCCGATCTGGCTATGGGCGTTGTCAATATGGTGTTTCAGACGGTGGGCATTATCGCCATGATGGCCGCCAAGGGACACCACACGGATCAGATCGTGCTCACCGGCTCCCTGACCCGCATCGAAGCCGCCAAAACCGTGATTCGTGATCTGGAAGAGCTTTATCATGTACATTATATCGTCCCGGAGCGTTCGGAATATTCCACCGCCATCGGTGCCGCGCTCTACGGAGAAAAGGAGAGTATCTTATGAACATTTTGACCGCTGATCGTGCCGCGCTGGAGCAGTATCGTGTGCAGCTTCAGGCTGAGTATGAAGCCTGCAAGGCAAAGGAGCTGAAGCTGGATATGTCCCGCGGCAAGCCCTGCAAGGAGCAGCTGGACCTGTGCGAGCCCATGCTCACCATTCTCAGCAGCAACGGGGATATGACCGACGGCAAGACCGACACCCGCAACTACGGCATTCTGGACGGCCTGCCTTCCTGCCGGGAGCTGTTTGCCCAGATCATGAATGTGCCCGTGGAGAATGTCATCGCCGGCGGCAACGCCAGCCTGACCATGATGTACGACACCATGATGCGTCTCTATGTGTTCGGCGCACCCGGCTATACGCCCTGGAGCCAACTGGAAAAGGTCAAGTGGCTGTGCCCCGTGCCCGGCTATGACCGGCATTTTGCCATCACGCAGCAGCTGGGCTTTGAAATGATCCCCGTCCCCATGAAGGACGACGGCCCGGATATGGATCTGGTGGAAAAGCTGGCCGGTGAGGATGCCTCCGTCAAGGGTATCTGGTGCGTGCCCAAGTATAGCAATCCGGAGGGAAAGACCTATTCCGATGCCGTTGTGCGCCGTTTTGCTTCCATGAAGACCGCCGCGCCGGACTTCCGTGTGTTCTGGGATAACGCCTATATCGTTCATCATCTGTCGGAGGATCATGATGAGCTGCGCAATGTGTTTGAGGACGCACAGCGCTTCGGCACGGCAGACCGTTTCCTGGAGTTCTGCTCCACCTCCAAGATCACCTTCCCCGGCGCCGGTGTGGCCGCAATGGCAGCCTCTGAAACCAATATCGCCTGGACGAAGAAGCTGATGGGTGTGCAGGCCATTGGCCCGGATAAGATCAACCAGCTGCGCCATGTGCGCTATTTTGGCGATCTGGCCGGTGTGGAGGCCCACATGAAAAAGCACGCCGCCATCCTGAAGCCCAAGTTTGACATGGTGCTGTCTCTGCTGGAGGAGCGTCTGGGCGGAACCGGTGCCGGAAGCTGGCACAATCCCAAGGGCGGCTACTTCATCAGCTTTGATGCAATGCCCGGCTGCGCCAAGCGTATCCATGCCCTGTGCAAGGAGGCCGGCGTTGTCATGACCGGCGCGGGAGCTACCTTCCCCTGCGGCAGTGATCCTCAGGACAGCAACCTGCGTATCGCGCCCTCTCTGCCGCCGGTGGACGAGCTGCGGGCCGCCGCTGAGGTGTTCTGCACCTGCGCTCTGCTGGCCGCCGTGGAAAAGCGTCTGGAGACGCTGTAAGCCAGCGGCAATCATCACAACCATATTGCAAAATCCACAGCCCGGCCTTCCGCCGGGCTGTTTTTCATGCCGCTATTTTCGTCCTACGGAGGAAAAGCCTCGACCCGTCCAGCCCACCGTCTGGGCCTGTATGACGGTACAGTGATATTCCAGCATGGGAGAGGGAATGCCCTTCGGCGAAATGGCCAGCAGGGAAAAGCGGTGTTCGCCCACGGCAGGGGAGAGGGGAGCGTGATATTCCATCCAGCTGCCGCCGTCCATGCGATACCACAGCCCATTTTCCCCGGCGGAAAAGCGAAGCGGACTTTCTTCCGAAAGCTGCGTCTCCCGGGGAACCTCCGGCACCTTCGGCCGGGCCTGATACACTCTCCCGGACAGATAGCCCTCCGGCACCTGATCCAGCAGGGTACAGGCATCGCTGAGCTGTCCCGCCTGCGTATAAAGTGCGGCAAGATGCAGATAAACCGCCGTGCCCGCTGTACCCTCGGCAATGCTTTCCCGCAGCAGCTGCTCCGCAGCCTCCGGAGATTGCTGCGCACAATAAAGCTCTGCCAGCCGTATCCGCACCTGATCGTCCAATGGATTGGCCTGCAAGGAAAGGCGATACAGCTTTTCACTCCATTTTGGCTCCAGCTGTGCCGCCGCGTCGGCCAGCCAGTCTGCAATGTATACCGGCCCGGCCACCGTGAAAAATAAAAAACCTGCGGACAGCAGCAGCGCCAGACTGCAAGCCAGCACGGCAGGCCAGGTTTTGCCCATAAAAAATCACCCTTTCTCAGGAAGTGTTCCCGGAAAGGGTGACATTATTTTTCAGAAATCAGACATTGAACAGGAAGTTTACAATGTCGCCGTCCTTCATGACATATTCCTTGCCTTCGCTGCGAATCTTGCCCTTCTCCTTGGCGGCGGACATACTGCCCAGCGCCTTCAGATCCTCAAAGGCGATCACCTCCGCACGGATAAAGCCCCGCTCAAAGTCCGTGTGAATCTTGCCCGCAGCCTGGGGCGCCTTGGTTCCCCGGGTGATGGTCCAGGCCCGCACCTCATCGGAACCGCCGGTGAGGAAGGAAATCAGGCCCAGCAGGGTATAGGAACACTGAATCAGCCGATCCAGACCAGACTGCTCCATGCCCAGCTCCTCCAGAAACATCGCCTGATCCTCCGGCGGCAGCTCCGCGATCTCCTGCTCGGTTTTGGCACAGATGGGAAGCACCTGACTGCCCTCAGCAGCGGCAATGGCCTCCACCGTGCGGAAATATTCGTTGTCGCCGGGCGCGGCCACGCCGGTTTCATCCATGTTGGCGGCATAAATCACCGGCTTCAGGCTCAACAGATCCGACTGGCGGATCAGCGCCATATCATCCGGCTCGCAATCATAGGTGCGGGCGGGCTTTCCCTGATCCAGATGGGCCAGCAGCCCCTCCAGAACCTCGGCCTCATGCAGGAATTTTTTGTCGCCGCCCTTGGCGTTTTTCTTCGCACGGTCAATGCGCCGCTCCACCATTTCCGAATCCGCCAGAATCAGCTCCAGATTGATGCACTCAATGTCGCCCCGGGGATCCACCGGCGCAGCCTTGGAGGCATCTTCCACCACATGCATAATGTTATCGTCGTCAAAGCAGCGCACCACATGGACAATGGCGTCCGTGTTGCGGATGTTGCCCAAAAACTGGTTGCCCAGACCGGCACCCTTGGAGGCACCCTTCACCAGACCGGCAATATCCACAAACTCGATCACAGCGGGCGTGTACTTTTTCGGATGATACATCTCCGCCAGATAATCCAGCCGATTGTCCGGCACCGTCACCACACCCACATTGGGCTCAATGGTGCAGAAGGGATAATTGGCGCTTTCCGCCCCGGCCTTTGTAATCGCATTGAACAGCGTGCTTTTTCCAACATTCGGCAGACCCACGATACCTAATTTCATATATAATCACTTCTCCTTTATTTTCAAGGGTTTCGACGGTTCAGAATGGTGCTGACTGTACCATTACTGTACCATTTTGATTCTGTTGGTTTCTTTCAAACTGCTGCACGGCTCTTGACAAAGAGTCATCGGTTACATGAACATACCTGTCCATGGTTGTCTTAATGCTTGCGTGACCAAGCAGCTTTTGCAGCACCTTTGGCTGCATTCCGCTCTCAATCGCTCTGGTGGCATAGGTGTGTCGCAGAGCGTGCATACAAAAACGCTTGATCCCAGCTTCGTCGCACAGCTTATAGAGGTGGGTATCGTAGGAACTGTTTTTTGCAGGCTCACCTGTACGCCAGTTGATAAAAACAAGGTCACGCATGACAAGCTGTGACACAACGCCTGTGCGTCTATCCATATATTCCAGAGTGTGATCCAGCAAGGGAGATTCTTTTCTCTCGCCACGGTGATCCCAAATCTCTTTGAGAATATCGTATGCTCGATCAGTTAATGGAATTGTCCGATAGCTTTGCTGCGTCTTTGGAGGACCAGCCCGCCAATTTTGTTGGGAGTGGCGAAATTCCAAAGTTTTGTTCACAGTGAGCGTCCTCTTCTCGAAATCTATTGCGTCCCATGTCAACCCAATCATTTCACCAGTACGCAATCCTGTTTCGAGGATCAGCGCATATTGGTTGAAATTATGAGAGCGCCGTGCGGTTTCGAGAAAAATACGCTGCTCATCCCGCGTCAGAAAATTTATATCGTCTGTTGCACGAACGGGCTTTGTAAACCTCACACCATCCATTGGGTGCTTGACAATCAGGTCGTTCATCTTTGCCGCCTTAAACATTGTACCCATTGTGATGTAGGCTTGACGAATGGTAGATCCCGCATAGTCAGCATCCATTTGAATGAACACCTTTTTGCAGTGCATAGGCTTGACATTGGAAATCAGCATTCGCCCGATTACAGGCTGAATGTTGTGAACATATCGTTCCCTGTAATTGCGGAGCGTATTGGGTGCTAAATCGCCAACAATGTTCTCAATGCAAAATTCAAACCACTGATCCACCGTAGTATCGGTGGCTACAAAAACATCTTCGTGCTTATCAGCATACTTTGAGTCTTCAATCCAGTTTCGTGCTTCGGGAAGTGTTTGAAAATACTTTTCGTGCCGTTTTCCTGTTTTATCTACGAAACGAGCGTAATACAACCCATCCTTTCTTTGGCAGATACCCTTGCCGCAGTCTTTACCTTTGAGATTCTTTCCCATAGATTGTGTCCTTTCTGCCTGAGCAAAGGGACACACTGCTACACCTTAATTATAGCAGATGTTGTCCCTTTTCTCAAGCGTTATTTTGTAAATAATTCGTATCTGCGAATAATTTCTTTAGATCACCAACTGCTGGCTGATGAACTCTTCAAACGCCTCCCGCTTTACCAGCTTTTTTGTTCCGATAAACAGAACAAAGGGGCAGTTAGGTGTGCGGAGCAGGCTGTCAATTTTGTTAATGCCGATGTTGCTGTATTCGGCTGCTTCTCGGATAGTCAGCGTAACCTTGCGATAAATAGGAACAGTGT
>CAZIPA010000051.1:0-8345 GCA_964541085.1 uncultured Oscillospiraceae bacterium
GCAAGCAATGCAAAGCGGGACCCACTTTGCGAAAACCGCAGATTTCCGCTTTCGCGGAAACCCACGGTTTCATGCTTGTTGAGGCTCCGCCCCAATCCCCGCAGAACACGGTTTCCGTGTTCTGAATCGCAGGACAAGTCCTGCGGCTGCGCGATTTTTCAAATCGCTTTATGGCGGTCAGCTCAACGCTGGTCCGCCTCTTTTTCTTTTGTGGCATCCGGTTCTTCATGGACTTCCTCCGTGCCAAGGAAGCGGTCAATATTGGCCTTGGCCGTCAGCAGCTCCTTCATGTCCTCCCGCGCCTTGCGGTATTCGGAGTAGGCCGCTTTTTTCTCGGCCATCAGCGCGGCGTACTCGACGTTCAGGCTCTTGACGGTAGGCAGCTTCTTAACACCCTGGGCATCGAAATACTGCTTTGCGGCCTTATGCAGCGCGATGTCGCTCTCATGCTCCGAAAGAAACTTCTTTGAGTATCCGGCCTTACGGTAGGCAACATAGGTGTCCCGGGTCTTGGCATAGTTGATGATGTGCGTCCGCATGGCGGCAATCTCCGTCATACGCTTTTCTGCTGCTTTGATTCTCCCGGATATGTCGTGATACCGGGCAGAGGCAGCGGAGGCTTTTTCTGCCAATGTGTCGTAGTCCAGCAGCTCGTTCTCTTGCAGATAGGCTACCGTCTGTGCCATCTGCTTCAGATTGAACAGCGTGGCCCAGCGCGCATAACCGGCACCCTTTCCGGCCCGGAGCTTTGCCTGGATGTCCACCAGCAGATTCCCGCTGCGCTTCTCCGGTGTAGATTTGGCGGCAAGGCGCTGCCGGGGCGTATGCTCCATTTCACCGGCGATGACTGCGCGAAGATCTGCCGGGGTGTAGCCGGGGCCAAGGGTGTCCATACGAATAAACTTCTTCTGTTCGCCGCCCATAAGGGACGGCACTTTCTTTCCCTTGACTTCATACCCGGCCTCCCGCAGCAGCGTCAGCAGAGCTTCAAAGGATTCCGGCTTCTGTGCCAGCGCATCGTCAATGGCAAAGCAAATACGCTCCCGGTGAGAGGGCTTTTTCTGATCTCCCAGCCACTTGTTGTAGCTCTTTCCGTGGCGCTTCGGGTCCTCCACGATGGAGTAGCCGTTCTCAATACAGATGGTGTCGCTGAGCCGCCGCATGGCGCGGGTGCTGCCCCAAAAGTTACGGAACTTCCGGGTCTGACTGAGGGCAGTAGAGTTCCAGATGATGTGATTGTGAATGTGGGATTTGTCAATGTGGGTACAGACGATAAAGGCATGGTTGCCTTTTGTGAATCGCCGTGCCAACTCACAGCCCAGGCGGTTTGCTTCTTCCGGGGTGATCTCGCCGGGACGAAAAGACTGGCGGAGATGATAGGCGATCACATCGTCCTCGCCGCGCACTCTGCCAGTCTTTTGGATATACTGCCGCTTGGTGAACAGGAACTCCGCATCTGCGATTCTGCTGTCGCACTGCCAGCTAGTGATGAGCTGGCAGTTATCCGTCTTTTGCGGATTTTTGGAATAGTCCAGTATGTCGCTGATGGCCTGCCCGACCGTGCGGCCCTTGCCGGTGTGCAGAGGCATGATGCGTGTGGTCGCCACCTGTGTTTTTCCTCCTTTCCAAAAGAAAAGCGGCCCGCATAACGATGCGAACCGCGTATCCTGATTCAGATGTCCTTAACTTCTTATGAATCCTTTCATAGCTGCGTTGACGCCTTGCAGCTTTCCCAGCACCCACACCGCCACCATCGGAAGTCCCATGGGACTGACCAGGAACGCGAACACCAGGAGGATGATTCCGTTCTGGATGGAGTAGGTTATCAGGACGGCCAGGGCCAGAATGGAAAGCAGCACACTCGCCAGCTTGAATATGAAAGCGGAACAAGAGATAAGGCCCGCACACAGCCAGATGAAAAGGGACAGAGCCATGGTAATGGGGGCAGCGGCAAACTTCAAAATCGATTTCATTTTCAACACTCCTTTCCTTCCTGACATAAGCGTATCGTATCTTGCCGCGTTCTGCAAGGATATGAGAAAAGAGGGGCGGCAGCCTGTACCGCCCCTCACATTCATCTCAGCGCCGCCAGCTCAGCGACGATCTTTTCCGCAGCCGTCCAAAGCCGCTCCTGATTTTGCCGGATGTCCTCCAGGTCGGCATCATAGACGCGCCCGGTTTCATGGGCGCGCTTGGTCAGCTGATTGAGATTGTTGCTGGCATAGCGGAGCAGAGAAACCAGCTCCCGCAGCTCCGGCAGTTCCAGCTTCACCACATATCCGTCAATCGCCATCTTCCGCAGATAAGCGGCCATGTTGGAGGTGCCGAGCTGGCCCATCTTCGCCTCGATCATCTCCCGCTCTTGGGGCGTGACGCGGAACTTTAACTGTATCTCCCGTTTCCGCTTTGCCATGGTCAACGCTCCTGGGACTTGAAATGCGCCGAATTTTTCGGCGCATTTCTCTCCGGCGGGGCTTTCAGCTTCTGCCGGACGGAGGGCTTTTCCTGCTGCTGGGCAAGGGCAAATTCTTTCCGCGTCTGTGTCAGAAACAGGTCCGTCAGGCCGGGATGGCTGTTCACGACAAAGTAGCAGTTACGGTCGCCGCCAAGTCCATCCTTGTTTTCACAAACGGGGACGGTTTTGGCCCACGCCTTGTTGTCATTGGAGATGCGTCCGTCCCAATCCATCTGCTTGACCGTATTGGCGAGAACATGGAAAACGCGGTCATAGCCGAACTGGTCCACCACCTGCTTCGGCGCTTCGCTGCCAAGGCAGTTGTTCCGGTAGTGTTCTCTGATGGCCGCCTCAATCGCCTCTTTGCAGGCGATATTCGCCCGGAAGGAATTGCGGAACTGTTCCAGCTCCCCATGCTCACGGGCATAGGTGCCGGTATGCTGATACACAGGAATCTCTTTCATTATCGTACCTCCATTTCTTTCTTATGGGGCTTGTCGGGTGTGCTGTGAACCGGCGGCGTTTTCAGCTTATCCAGCACCGAGGGGCGGTTGGTTTTTGCGATTGCCTGCTCCGGCTGGTTCCGTCCTTTACTGTCCAGGTTGAGAATCAAATCCAGCTCCACCAGCCGCGCGGTCTTTTCTGCCAGCTCCTGTTCCTGGGGAAACGGTTTGCCGACCTCGGCCTTTGCTGCCTCCTGCTGGTTATAGAGGTTTTCAAGCTGGGCCTGCACAGCGCGCAGCCGGTCCGGTGTTCTGTCCAGCGCATTTTCAATGCGGAGTAAATTGCCCTTGGCGTCCGTGCCCAAATCAACCTCATGGGTCATCTGCCCTTTCAGGGTCAGGGTATGCCGCTGCCAAATCGGGTCAAAGGCGATGGACATGGAAAAACCGCGATAGCTGCCGATCTGCACCGGCTCTTTGCCTTTGAACTCCTTACAGGCGTCCAGCAGCGCGGCACCGGCGTTCTCCTTGTCGGTGAGCTTGTCGCCCCGAATCTCCATGCCGACAAATCCCTCCTTGGGGAGAGGATGTGCGGCGAGGGTCTGCAAGTCGGCCTCCAGCCCACGGATGAACCCTGTGTTTTCCTTGATCTGCTCCGGGAAGTATTTCAGAAGATTGTCCTCCAACTGGAACTGCTTGCTTTGGTGGGCCGCTTTCAGAATCTTCAGCTTGGAAACCTCCACATCCAAATCCATGCGCTCTTTGATACGGGGATCACCGGCACACAACGCTTTGATCTCCGCAAAGGACAGCGCCGTGGCATCCACATCCTCACAGGAGCGGACCGGGGATTTGGAGGTCATGATTTGAGAAATGAAACGCTGCTTGTTCTCAACGGTCTGCCAGAGATAGGCGTCGAAAGTACCCTCCGTGACATAGCGGCACACATGGACTTTCTCATTCTGATTGCCCTGGCGCTCGATGCGGCCCTTGCGCTGCGTCAGGTCACGGGGTCTCCACGGGCAGTCCAGGTCATGGAGGGCGATCAAGCGGTCCTGGACATTGGTTCCCGCTCCCATCTTGGCGGTACTGCCCATGAGGACACGCACCTGGCCGGAACGGACCTTGGCGAACAGTTCACGCTTTTTCACGTCAGTATTGGCGTCGTGGATAAACGCGATCTGCTCCGGGGGCATACCGCCCTCAATGAGCTTTTGGCGCACATCCTCATAAATGGTAAAGGGGGATTCTTTTTCTTCATCCAGGGGGATGGCATCCTCCAGCGCCCGGATTTCCGGGCTGTCCAGATTACCGGGAGAAGCCTTTGCCGCCCGCTGAGAGGGCGCGGTCCTGGGGGTGGAAATATCACAGAACACAAGCTGGGTCAGTTTGTCCGCCTCACCCTCACGCCAGAATTTCAGGACATTGGACACGCACTGATTCACTTTGGTCCCCGATTCGTCAGGCAGCAGCGGATTGAGGATGCGCTGATCCAGTCCCAGCTTGCGGCCATCCGAGGTGATCTTGAGCATATTGTCCTCCTCCGGCCGGACAGAGCCGTTATGTACCTTGGTGGCCCGCGCCGAGAGCGCCTTGACCATTTCCTGCTGTATCTCCGTAGGCTTGGTTGCAATCGTGTGGTACTCCACCTCCGGGGTGGGGAGATTGAGCTGGTCGGCGGTCTTGATGTCCGCGACCTCCTTGAACAGATTCATCAGCTCCGGGAGGTTGAAGAACTTGGCAAAGCGCGTCCGCGCCCGGTAGCCGGTGCCCTCCGGGGCCAGCTCCAGCGCAGTCACGGTTTCTCCGAACCGGCTTGCCCAGCAGTCGAAGTGTCCCATGCCCAACTCTTGCAGCCGGTCATGCTGCAAATACCGCTGGATGGTGTAAAGCTCGGTCATGCTGTTGGAGATGGGAGTGCCGGTGGCAAACACCACGCCGCGATTGCCGGTCAGCTCATCTATGTAGCGGCACTTGGCGTACATATCCGAGGATTTCTGCGCGTCCGTCGTGGAGAGGCCAGCCACATTCCGCATTTTTGTGTAGAGGAACAGGTTTTTGTAGTTGTCCGACTCATCCACGAACATCCTGTCCACACCCAGCTGCTCAAAGGTGACAACATCATCCTTGCGGCCCTCGGCTTGCAGCTTTTTCAGCCGCTGCTGCAGGCCCTTCTTGGTTCGCTCCAGACTTTTCACGGTGAAGTTCTCGCCGCCGCTGTCCTGTACCTCCTGGATGCCTGCGGTGATCTCCTCGATCTGCTGCCGCAGCAGCTGCTCTTGCCGCTCCACGCTGATGGGGATGCGCTCAAACTGGGAGTGTCCGATGATGACGGCATCATAATCGCCGGTGGCGATTCGGGCACAGAACTTCTTGCGGTTATGGGTTTCAAAGTCTTTCTTGGTGGTAACAAGAATATTGGCGGAGGGGTACAGCCGCAGGAACTCCGATGCCCATTGGTCGGTCAGATGATTCGGCACCACGAAAATAGACTTGCTGCACAGCCCCAGGCGCTTGCTCTCCATAGCTGCGGCCACCATCTCAAAGGTCTTGCCGGCACCCACTTCGTGAGCCAGCAGGGTATTCCCGCCGTACAGCACATGGGCGATAGCGTTTTTCTGATGCTCCCGCAGAGTGATTTCCGGGTTCATGCCGGAGAACACGATATGGCTGCCGTCATACTCCCGGGGACGGGTGCTGTTCATTTCCTCGTTGTACTGCCGAACCAGCGTTTCGCGGCGCTCCGGGTCTTTCCAAATCCAGTCTTTGAAAGCGTCCTTGATAAGCTGCTGCTTCTGTGCCGCCAGGGTGGTTTCCTTTGCGTTCAGGACGCGGCGCTCATGGCCGTTTGCGTCCTCAACGGTGTCATAGATGCGGACATCCCGGAGGTTCAGGGCGTCCTCCAGCAGCCGGTAGGCGTTGGCCCGGTCGGTGCCGTAGGTGGTGTAGGCGGCAATATCGTTGCGCCGGGGCATGGTTTTTCCGGACAGCTGCCATTCGGCGGTGTAGGGGGAATAGTGGACCTGAATCTGATTCCTCAGATATACAGGGGTCTTGAAAGTCTCGTACATGAACTGCTGGATATACTTCTTATCCAGCCATGTCGCGCCCAGGCGTACCTCGATCTCGCTGGCCTCCAGGTCCTTGGGCTGTGCGGCAGTCAGCGCGGATACGTTGTGGTCAAAGAAATGGTCCTTTTCCGCCGCTCTCTGCGCGGTGCGGAGCTTCTGCCGCACGTTACCGGAGAGGTATTCGTCAGAGGTCTGCCAGCCCTTGTCCCAATGCTCACCGCCGTCCTCCCAATCAAAGGGGCCGGTCCGGGGGTCCTTGTAGATGACGCCGTTCAGGTCCTCCACAATCTGCGGTATCTTCTCGCTGCCGCCCATGAGCGACGCCATGAAGCTCAGGTCCACATGGGCCTTTTCGCCAATGCAGACGGCCAGGGCCTCGCTGGCAGTGTCCACTCGATCAACGCGGCGCTGCTGCTTGATGGTTCGTTTGGTGAACATATCCGCTTTTTGCTTCAGCTTGCCGTCATCGTCCAGCACCTCCAGCGAACACAGGAGATAGTAGGAAGAATCGTCGGAAAAAGCCAGCCGGTTGCCACGGTCATTGATAAGCCCGAACTTGGCAGAAAAAGCATCATATCGCTGGTTCAGCTCTGCTTGCTTTTCGCGGATCTCCGTTTCAGAGCTGTACTCATCCATCTGGAGCACGATCAGCTCATTCACGCAGTCCCGCAGGCCCACCATGCCCTTGATGCGTTCCCTGGCGGTGGCGTTCAGATCGGGACGAACCATGCGGCTGTTTTCACGGTAATATACCGTATCATCTACGACGGTATAGGAGTAGTTCTTGACGGAGGGGTCTGCGGGGATGGATGTGTCGATGGCCTCGCCGTCGCCCAGGTCGGGCAGCTCCGCCTCTTGATAGGTGCCGTGGATGTTCTGGATGGCCTCCTGAAGCTGGTCGGCCAGCTCCCGGCCCTCAATGGGTGCAACGGTGAAGTCCTGTCTGCCGTACTGGGTGCTTTCTGAGGTCTGCCTGCCCAGCACCATTTCCGGGTGGTCGATAAAGTAGCTGTTGATGGCAAAACCGTCTGCGTTCCGGCCCAGGTGTACCCAGTCCGGCTCTATGTCAATGGGCCGGTCACGCTTTTGCAGGAAAAGAATATCCGACACCACATCCGTTCCGGCATTGGCACGGAACGCATTGTTGGGCAGACGGATGGCTCCCAGCAGCTCCGCCCGCTGGGCGATGTACTTACGGACTTCCGGGGACTGCTTATCCATGGTGTAACGGGAGGTCACGAAAGCAATCACGCCACCCGGACGCACTTGGTCCAGCGTCTTTGCAAAGAAGTAGTCGTGAATAGAAAAACCGAGCTTGTTGTAAGCCCGGTCATCCACCTGATATTGTCCAAACGGTACGTTGCCCACCGCAAGGTCGAAAAAATCCCTGCGGTCCGTGGTTTCAAAGCCCGCCACAGTAATGTCCGCCTTGGGATAGAGCTGCTTGGCGATGCGGCCGGTGATGCTGTCTAGCTCCACGCCGTACAGACGGCTGCTCCGCATTTCCTCTGGCAGCATCCCGAAGAAATTGCCCACGCCCATGGACGGCTCCAGGATGTTGCCAGTCTTGAATCCCATGTTGCCCACCGCGTCATAGATGGCCTTGATAACAGTGGGGCTGGTGTAGTGAGCGTTCAGGGTGGAGGCTCTTGCTGCCTCATATTCCTCCGGGGTCAGCAGATTCTTCAGCTCTGCGTATTCGGCGCTCCATTTTTCCTTGTTCGGGTCAAAAGCGTCGGCAAGGCCGCCCCAGCCCACATACCGGGACAGGACCTCTTGCTGTTCGGGTATAGCCTGTCTGCCGTCCGCCTCCAGATGTTTCAGCAGCTTGATGGCATTGATGTTCGCCTGATACTTGGCTTTCGAGCCGCCGACGCCCAGGGCATCGTCCGTGATATGGAAATTCTGCGCGTTACGGCGGATCTCCGCCTTGGATTCTTCATACGCCGCTTTCTCGGCAGAGGCCACATTGGGAAAGGTCTGCCATTCACCGTCAATTTGGATGGCCACCGGCGTTCCACGGGGTTCCTCACCGGGAGCGGCATCGGGAGCCTCCTGCTTCGGCGGGTCGTGTTCCGGCTCCGGGACGCGCAGGGTGCGAATCTCAATGTCGTAGGGAAGATTGTTTTTGTCAGCGGGATAGACCGCAACAGTCTCCTCAGTATAGGTGGGCATATCAATGGTATTACCCTGGCGAGTGATGGGCGGGCCAGACGGAACGGGAGCCTGGGTCTGTTCTTCCTGGGCGATCCGCTCCACATCAGCGGTCACTTGCCGGATAAACGGGTCCTGCTCCAGCTTCTCGGGGTCAACTACCTGACCGTCAACAATTCCGCGCTGCTCCAGGGCCTCCCGGATGGCAACAGGGTCAATATC
>CAZIPA010000052.1:0-7798 GCA_964541085.1 uncultured Oscillospiraceae bacterium
TATTGTGGTCTTCATAGGACAGCGTAACCTTGTTGGGGTTGCCGGGCAGACCGACAACGGCCTGATTATTGATGGTGGCAGAGTAGGTCACAACAACCACATCGTTGGGCTTGAGAGTGCCATTGGCAAACCGAACTTCGAAGGTGCAGTTGTCCGTCAGATTCTCAGTCACCAGAGCGTAGCCGCTGGTGATTTCGGTGCCATTGACCGTCACTTTAACACTGGTGGAATTAAAGGTCAGACCCTTGGACATTTCATCGTGCAGCACATAATCCTTGGGGTCACCGTCGATGACATTGATGGTAGCCTTGAAGTTCACGGTCTGGCCGATATCGCCATCGTTGTGGTCATACCACTTCTTGTCAGAGTCTTCTTCGACTTCCTTCTTCACGGTAGGAACACCGTTCTTTTCCTTGATGGTCACAGTGGGGTTGGTGGTGTCCAGAGAACACAGCGCGCCCAGATCGGAGACGACCAGATAATAGCCCAGCTCCAGACCGGTAAACTCCACGGTGGAGGTGGTGGCCTTCGTGGTGCCCTGATTGCCAATGTTGTTGTCCTCGGCATACTTCTTGGCGGCCTCGGCAAAAGCGGCAGCGTCAGCGCCCGTGACCCAGGTCGCATAGCCCTGAGCGTCGATGTTCACATAGACACCCTTGATGCTTTCGCTGGCAACAAAACCTGCCCATTCAGTCGTTGCCTTGTAGGCATAAGCGTTTTTGCTGGCATCGTAGCTTTCCAGGTACAGCAGTTCATAGATGGTGTAGGTCTTGTCGACAACAGCGTTATCGACTGTAATTTTGCCGTCATTGGCGGCAAATGCGGGGACGCTCAGCGCCAGCAGCATGACGGTGGCCAGCAGCAGGCTGAGAAGTTTTCTGGTGTTTCTCATAATCGTGTTTCCTTTCTGCATATCAAAATATTTTTTTGAGAATCGGTGCATGAGACGCTTCAGGGAGAAGCGGAATCCTCCCTTCTGCGTTTTTTATATTGATACAACCGGAGCCAGCCCGCCGCAAGAAGCAGCGCCGTGCCGCCGATGGTATACCACAGAGTGCCGCCCCCGCCGGTTTGGGGGAGCTCGTAGCGCCGGATGGTGTTGACAAAGACAACCGGGTCAACCGGAGGTACGCCGGAGGTCGGCCTTTCCTCACCATTTTTCCATACCTGCGTCACCGTGGCGGTGAGGTCACCGGTTTCCGAAGCATTACCCACTGTGACCTCCACCACATAAACGGAATCGTCATAAACCGTCAGAATGTCGGATTCCTGCTTTTCCGTGATTCTGTAATAGAAGGTGCAGGGAAGCGCCAGCGTCTCCAGCTGGGAAACGGGATAATCCACGGTGAACGCACTTTGCACCGGGTCGGTTGTAATGGCGATTTGCAGCTCTTTCCGAGTGCCGCCCTCGATGGGTGTCGGGTCAGTGCTGCTCGTCACCTGCTCCAGAAGGAAGGTGTAGGTGTGTTCCCGTCCGTCCGGCGTGTTCAGCTGCTTTTCCACGGGGATGTCCACCGAAGTGCCATTTTCCGCATTGGTGACGGTGAGCTGCACGGCGTTCCCCAGCGGTACGATGCCCTTTACAGGCGGCTCAGCATCCCACTCCACGCCGTCCAGCGTATATTTCGGCACATAGCCTTCGGCGGATTTGTCCGATTCCTTCACGGTAAAGGCTGTGCCTGCCAGAATGTTGGAAATGGTGGCGGTTTCATCGGCGGCCAGCGTGATTTGCCCCGCCGTGGTTACGGTTCCTGCGCTGGATTCGCCGTTGGTGTTGGTGACGGTATAGGCCGTGCCCTGCGGCAGCAGCTGGCCGTCCAGCGTGATTTCAAAGGTAAACTGCTGTGCGATGCGGCTGTTCTGGGGATAACCCTCCAGCTTTTTCCCGATGGAGAGGCTGCCCAGCTTGTCAAAGGTCACCGTGTTGTCAAAGCGGAACACCGTGGAGCCGTCGGACATATCTTTCACCGGGCTGTCAACGCCCTTGAAGTTGTCACTGCCGACAGTTACATCATAGTTTGTCGTCGTGCTTGAGCCGTCCACGGAAACCGAGCCATACTGTTCGGCATAGGCGGTGTCCAGCAGCTCCCGGACGAAATAGCGGCCCGCATTTTCCTCAATGTTCGAGAAGAGCGCCGTCTGTCCGGCTTTCAGGGTGAAGATGCCGTTGGCATTTGTTGTGCCTTCGCCAATGGGGTTGCCGTTGGCATCCAGAATTTCATAGGAAGTATTTGCGCCGATGAACAGCGCCTTGCCGTCTTCCTTCAGCACCTGGAATTTGAAATCCGGGTTGCCCAGCAGGTCAATTTTGTCCTCCCGATCCACAGAAAGCTCCTTGGAAACACTGATGGAGTTTTTCCGCAGCAGGGGGAAGTTGAAGTTCATGCGGCAGACGGAGGAACCGGAGCCACGCTCCATATAATAGAAGCGGAAGCTGTGGGTGGTGTAGTTTTTGAAGGTGCCCGTGGCGTTCAGACCGTCTGTGGATTTGCCGGCGGCCTCCAGCAGCTTCTTAAAGGTGTAAGTCTTGTAAGGCGTGGTGGACACATCGCCGGTCTTGGTGTCCAGCGCATAATATTTGACTACGCCGTTTACAAAGTCGATCTCGCCGCCCACATGGCGGTGGATGCCGGACAGGTCGAGGAACAGCACGCCGTCAATATAGACCCACACATCATCGTCGCCGGTGAAGTAGAAGACCATGGGCTGTTGGCCATCGTTGCCGGTGAGGCCGTCCCTGGGCTGCATGAAGTTTATCTTCATCTCCATGCCGAAGAAGAAGTTGGTCTCTTCATCCCAGTCGATGTTGTACATCTTCTTCAGCAGATCGTTCGTGATGGGGCTGGTATCACTGGAGGGCTTGTCGCCGCTGCCGCCGCCTGCCGTGAAGTAGTCTACGATAGCATCCTTGGCAGATTTGATGCTTGTATTATCGCGAACATCGTTTCTGTATTTTGCCAGCATATTAAACAACTGCTGCTTGGTAGGACTGTTTTGATAAGCGGCGGAGTTGCTGTCATATAGATCATTGATGATCTTCTGAACATAGTCTATAACTGTGGCGGTGCTGCCATCAAGACTGCCCACCTGCGTGGCCTTGGTGCTGTCGGTAATAGTGTTGAAGGGCAGGAAGTTGCCGAAGGGATAGACGATGAAGTTGGGGGTGATGATCTGGTCGTACAGGGTAAACTTGTTGTTGCTGTACTGGGCGTGATTCCAGCGGCTGTTGTAATAGTAAGCGCCGGTTGTTTCGTCCTTCTGGAACAGACCGTCAACGGATTCATTGTTTTTCTTGGTGACGGCGCTGCCGGCAGTGAACAGATAGGAAAGGCTTGTGCCGTCCGCAAGGGCGGGATAGCCATTGACCAGCGTGCGGGAAAGTACATCGTTACCCGTGCTCATACCGATGGGGCGGTTGGTGACGCCGTAACTGGTGTTATCAATGGCATTGATACCCGTGCCACCGCTGGTAACCTTTACCGCATTTTCGCTTAAACCGTTTGCTATGCTTGTGGAAGAGCCGCCATAGCCAATATCGGTAATGTTGCTGTTGCCGAAGTCGATATAGTCTACCTTGTGGCGATTAAAGCTGTTCCCAGCCATATATGCGCCGCCGTTCCACTGGAAGCCGGGGTACTTATTATTCTTATTGTAGTATTCGGTGTTGACCGCTTTGCTGTAGTCGTACAGGTTCAGCTCGATAAAGTCTCTGGTGCTGGCAGAGGGAACTTCGGTGGGCTTGTCAAATGTGAAATCTTTATGTAGCGTCTCCGCACCCCACAGCCATTCCAGCGCATACAAGGTGTCCGCATTGGAAACCAGTGCCTGCTGCTCCGGGGTCAGGGCACAATAGTCGGCATAAACGGCCTGTGCCTGCTGTTGCAGCGCCGCAAAACAGGCGTTGTAGCCCTCTTCGTCCGCCGCATCCTCATAGGCTCCCAGCAGTGCGGCCATTTCCTCCTGCGTGGGCAGGGCATCAATGGCGGCAATCACGGCAGCCACGGCCTCGTCCTCCTCCGCCACCAGACAGCTGTCATCGTGGGTGTGGGCCTCCAGACCGCAGCAAAGCAGACCCTCCGGGCTGAAGCAAAGCTCACTGTGCTGATGCTCTGCCAGACCGCAGAAATAGAGGGTTTCCTCCGGCGGGAGTTCCTCAGAAGGCTCATCTACAGGCTCCTCCACAGGCTCCTCGGCGGGCTCTTCCGCATCCTCGGGAAGCGGGTCTTCAGGGAGCTCTTCCTCCGCATCTTCCTCCGGGGGCAGCGCTTCTTCCTCCGGCGGATAGCATTCGGCAGAGTGCCGGTGTTCCTCCAGCGGACATACCAGCTCCCACTGACCGTAGCAGAGGAAGGTGTGTTCGTGGTCGGGATCGGTGGTTTCACAGGTGAGGGCATCAAAATCCGTGGGGAGAATCACCGTTTCAAAGCAGCTGTCCTCATGCCGGTGGGCAAAAACCTCCAGCAGACCGCAGCAGAGATTGCCCTCCGCATCGTAGCAATCCTCTTCATGCACATGGGGGAAAAGCTGGGTCAGGCCGCAGAGGGGCTCCAGCGTTTCCAGCGGAGTTTCCTCCAGACCGCAGGTGCATTCTGTGGTCCAGGCATAGCATTCATTGGCGTGAACATGGCCGGGGGCCTCTTCGTCAGTCTGCGGTTCCTCCACAGAAAGCAGGGACGCGCCCTCCACCGGCAGGGTGATTTCGCCGATGGGCGGCAGGATGATTTCCTCCGCGCCGGGGTTGGCTTCTTCCTCCGTGCAGATCAGCGCGCCCCGCATCGGCGTATAGCAGTCGGGGGTGTGGGTGTGTACGGCGGGATAGCAGTCCTCTGTGTGTTCGTGGGGCAGAAGCTCCGGCAGAGGACAGACAAGATTGCCCGCCTCATCATAGCAGAGGGCATCATGGGTGTGGAGAAATGCGTCTCCATAGCCGCAGACAAGGCTGCCTTCTCCGTCATAGCAGGCATCCTCATGGACATGGAGAGACTGGGCTGCATGGCAGCTGAGCACCGTGCGGGACGAAGCCTCCACCGGCTGATAGCAGTTCCTGTCGTGGGTATGGGCGGGAATGCCGCAGTCGGCCTCCAGCGTGATGGCAGGCAAAATCAGGGCATAGGTGGTGCAGAACACCACCACGGCCGCAAGCGCTGTCACCACACGGTACCAGCGCTGCCTGCGCCGCCGGGCGGCAGTATATGCAGTTGTGTCGGGCAGCAGCGAACGCCGCATCCGGACTTCACCTTCTTATATAATGTAAAAACAGAACATCGTCAATCCAAATCTCCAAAGCCGGAGAAGGGCCAGACCCGGAACACAATCCGTCCCACGATCTGTTCCTCAGAAACGCAGCCAACCTCCGTATGACGGGAGTCCACCGAGGTGGAGCGATGATCGCCCATGCAGAAATACCGGTTGTCCGGCACCTGATAGGGCAGGGTAATGTTGCAGTCGCCCCGGGATTTTTCCGTGAGGTAGGGTTCCTCCAGCACAACGCCGTCCACGGAAACCGTGCCGTCCTCGGCGATGTCCACCCATTGTCCCGGCCCGGCGATACAGCGCTTGACCAGAATCCTGTTGCCCAGATAAAAGGCGATGAGATCGCCCTGCTGAAACTCCGAGCCCTTGAGGGATACGACAATGTTACCCTCGTCCAGGGTGGGTGCCATGGAGGCACCGTAGATTTGCAGCACCGGCATCCAGACGGTTGCCACCAGCACGGCGATGGCCGCCACCACGACCAGCGTATAGATGGTGCTGCGCAACACCCGGTGGTAGCGGGAACGGTATTTCAGCCGCTTGACCTCGGCCTCCAGCTGGCCCACGGAGGGCATTTCGGAAAGGGTGGGGTGCTTCATGGGTCAGCTCCCGGTTTTGCCGGAGATCACGGAAAGCAGCCGCTCCAGCTCGGCGTGCTCGGCGGAAAACTGGGTCAGACGGTGGGAAACCGTATCCCAATAGGTCTGGGATTCTGCCCGGGCCTTTTCCAGCATCTGCGCACACTGGGTCTGGGTAGACTGCTCCAGTGCGGCGGCCTCCTGCCGGGCCTGCTCCAGAAGGGCATCCGCCTTGGCACGGCTCTCTGCCTCCATCCGGGCGCAGATGGCCTCCTGCCGCTGGCTGAGATGGCTGATGTTGTCGGTATACTGGGCACAGGCAGCCTGAGCCGCTTCGAAAATTCCGCTGAGCGACAAGGCAGCCTCCGCAATGGAGCCCGCCTGATCCAATCGTATGGTTTTGTCCCGCAGGGCAGCTTCTGTCTCGTCCAGACGCTTTTGCAGCGCCTCCATTTCCCGGCTCTGCTCCAGCAGCAGCTGCAGCAGATCCTTCCGGCTGAGATTCCGCAGTTCCTTATCTGTCATGTGGGCGTTTCCCTCCCTGCACTTGACACGACAAAATCCCATGCGCCTTCCTGCGCGGGCATGGTAAAATTCATTGTAATACGCTTTTTCTTTCCCGTCAAGGGGAAAACAGGCATAAATGCCGCAAGATTCCACAAAAAGAGCAGGAAATGCGCGGGATTCTGCTCTTTCACAGGCAGTTTCTCCGGAAAGTCCGCCCGCAAGGGCGAAAAACAAAAGAAAAAGCTCCGGTCAATGACCGAAGCTCTTTTGTCTTGCATGACCAAAATAGATGCGGGCGAGTACGGCTTGAAAATGCAGAATTATCAATGGTTTTCCGGCTTTGACAAGCCTTTTTTCATTTTTTGGAAGCCATTTCTCATTTCAAATCCCAAAAACGAGCGAAATCATAGTCTGACCAAAATAGATACAGGGAATTCTTCCTACAATGCACGCTTTTTGAGGTTTAATTTGCAAATATTGAAACCGGAGTTACCGGGTTCGAAAATGGAGGCTTTTCAGAAGCATCTTCACTTTGAGCCTCAATATTTTTCATATCATCTACCAGCCTTCTTATCAAGAGTTCCTCCCGGCAAGCTGCCCCAACGAACTCACGCTCCACCTGATACACGACATTGCCAAGTTTAATTTCAACAGTTTTCTTTCTCATCAGATGAACTCCTTTAAGATTGAGGCTGTGGGAACCAGCCCCAGCCTCATAGTGGGTTAATTTGTCATTTTGAATTTTGGTTATGTCATCCAGCAACGCATAAGTCAAGCGGCAGGATGGAAGACAAACACCCCCCTTCTTGGCTACTTGAGACTCTCAGGCACTTCGTCCGGAAAATTCTCGGCAAACCAGCGGAACGGTATAATGACCATTTCATCCAAGCCACCTTCCGTTATTACGAAGCTGATGTCCTCTTTGTCAACACGTTCCAGAATCTCGTCCAGTTTTTCGATGAGCAGCGATTGTTCGATGCGTTCCATTTCAGACAGTGGCGGCAATCTGTGTTTCATTTCGGAGCCAACCTCACTTCATATCCGTGACGAAATCTCGATGAGCGTTCAAAGCCTGCTTTTGATAAAGTTCGGCCAGGTTGAACAGATTTTCGTCCAGTCCAAGGTTTTCGTCAGCATTGTCGAGAACAAACTGAGTAAGTTCCTCCGGTTTATCGTTTCCCTGATCCCACTCCAAGTGCTCTTGTAACAGATCCCTTGTGCAGCCTTTGGGGATACCATTTTTGAGCTGTTTGCGTGGAGAACAGATTACAAATATCGTTCTTACGGTGTTTATCTCGAAGCAGAAGGAGAAGACATCTTCCTATTTGATCTCAGTGAACCGGAGATTTTCATTCAATCGTTTCTGATGACCGGAACAGATGATGTTTCAAATTGCGGTATCATTAAACGCCTTGTCGAATCTTATTCTCTTTCTATTGGCCCTAACAAGGGATATGGCA
>CAZIPA010000053.1:0-7058 GCA_964541085.1 uncultured Oscillospiraceae bacterium
ACTCGCTACCTCCACCTTGGCAAGGTGGCGCTCTACCAGATGAGCTAAGTCCGCAAATGGTGCCTCCGATCGGAATCGAACCAATGACACGGGGATTTTCAGTCCCCTGCTCTACCAACTGAGCTACAGAGGCAAATAAATGGCGACCAAGATGGGGCTCGAACCCACGACCTCTAGCGTGACAGGCTAGCGTTCTAACCAACTGAACTACTTGGCCATGTTGCGATGGTGGGAACAACAGGGCTCGAACCTGTGACCCCATGCTTGTAAGGCATGTGCTCTAACCAGCTGAGCTATGCTCCCGTTTCCCTCAGCGCAAGAGTTATTATATCGGGTTCGAGCCCAAATGTCAAGACTATTTTTCTAATTTTTCAGTCTTTTCTCAACTTTTCCAAATCTTCCCTGCTGAAGGTGTAAATCCGGTCACAGAACTGGCAGGTGACGGAGATGGATTCCTCCTCCTGAATCAGCTTGTCCAGCTCCTCCCGGCCCAGACTGATCAGCGCGGCCTCCACCCGATGGCGGGAACATTTGCATTCATAGCACACGGGATGCTCCTCCATAAGCGTCAGTCCCATACCGTCCAGCAGCTCCTCTGCCACCTGACGCATATTCATGCCCTGAGACAGCTTTTCCGTAACGCTGCCCACATCCTGCACCCGATATTCCAGCAGGTCTACCAGTCCCTCCGGCGCACCGGGCAGCAGCTGGAGCAGATAGCCGCCGGCACAGGCAACGCTCTGATCCCGATTCATCAGCACGCCCAGCGCACACACCGTGGGAATCTGTTCGCTGATGGCATAATAGGCGGCCACATCCTCGGCAATCTCGCCGGAACGCAGCTCCACCCGGCCGGTAAAAGGCTCCCGTTCGCCGATGTCCTTAATTACAGTAAGAATGCCTTCCCGTCCGACACCTTCGCCCACCGCCAGATGATGATCTGCCCGCAGAGGCACATCCACCGCAGGATTTTGCAGATAGCCCCGCACATTGCCCCGGCTGTCGCTCACGGCGGTAATGCTGCCCAGTGGGCCGTTGCCTCGAATTTGCAGGGTCACAGAGCCGTTGTCATACTTCAGCTCGTTGCCCATCATGGACACGGCAGACAGGGTTCGACCCAGCGCCGCCGTAGCCAGCGGGAGTGTCTTATGAATTTGCCGCATCCGCTCCACCGTTTCCGTGGTCTGCACGGCGGTGATGCGCACAAAGCCGTCCTGGGTCATGCCTCTTACAATAAAATCCTTCATAAAGCTTCCTCAATGCATTCAGATTATCAGGGCTTTTCCGCCACGAACAGCAGCCGCTCTCCGGCAGCGCCCGCCTTGCGGTCACACAGGCTCCGGGAGATTCTCTTCAACCGCAGCCCCGCCTGCTCCAACGCCTGCTTCAGCACGGCCTCACTGTACCAGCGCTGCTCATGTACCTCAGTAAACCGCCGCCAGGTATCCCCTTCCTGCTGAAACAGATCCACCTGATGGGCCGCACGGCCGCTGCGCCGGTCAAAGCCATATTGCCAGCAGGAAAGCCAGCCCTCGCCCTCCTGCACACTGGAGGCTCCCTCCAGCGCCTCAAACATCGTCCGGGATTTCACATCAAATAAAAAGCGTCCTCCCGGCTCCAGAAACAGGCTCACCCGGGAAAACGCCCGCTTGAGCTCCCGCAGATCGGTGAGATAGTTCACACTGTCCATGGAGCAGACCGCGGCCCGGATGGTGCCGTACAAATCCAGTTCGTCTGCCCGCTGGCAGATCCAGACCGGCGGCTCCGGCAGCTCCCGGCATTTTTCCCGGGCAATATCCAGCATCTCCGGAGATGCGTCACAGCCGATCATTTCATAACCCTCTTCGGCCAGAAGCCGTGTTAAGAAGCCGGTGCCGCAGCAAAGATCCAGCACCAGCCCCTCACGGATATCGGCCCGCTGGAGCTCACGGCACAAGACCCCGCAAAACTGCCGGTATACCGTGGGCTCCATCAGGCTGTCATAATAGGCTGCCAGGGATGTATATGCGTTCATTCCTCGTCGTCCGCTGTGCGCTTCAGCGTGCCCTGCCGGAACATCCGATCCAGCACCGTGGCATAGCCGCCATCGCCGTATTGCAGGCTGCGATTCACCCGGCTGATGGTCGCCGTGCTGGCGCCGGTAATTTCCACAATGTCAGAATAAATAAGCCCCTCCCGCAGCAGACGGGCCACCCAGAAGCGCTGCTTCAGGGAGAGTATTTCGGTCACGGTGCAGAGATCCCGGAAAAAGTCGTAGCAATCCTCTACGGTCTCCAGAGACAAAATTGCCTCAAACAGTTGATCCATGTTTTCGTCGTGTAATTCGCTTCGCATGGTACAAGCTCCTTTCGCCGTTTTATGCGGGCTATTTTATCCAGTTTAACACGGCAAACCTCTTGTGTAAAGCCTGTTTTTGAAGTTTTTCTTCATTTTTCGTACAAATCGCCATGAAAGGATTCCATTTTGCGATTTTCCATGCCACAAAAACAGGCCGGATGCTGCCAAGATTCCGGTATTGGATTCCCGGCTGTTTTTCGATGTAAGCGTCATATTATTGATATATGCACTCCATTTCAAAACGGAAGTTTCTGGATGAGAGGAATATAATTCTAATTCGAGTGCTCTACCTGATTTTTAAGTAAAAATTACAGGCTTGTCATTGTCAATGGTCATACTGCACAAAATATCAACTCAAATTTTGTCTAAAATGACGAAATCCAAAATTTCAGGCCCGTTCCCATCGAAAAACGATTGCATTTTCCCATTAGCCTGATAAAATGAAAACAAATCGGGCCTTGCCCAAAAAAACAAAAAGGAGAAATACACATGAAGAAGTATATCGCTTTGCTGATGGCTGCGATGATGATTCTGGCTTGTGTCGCCGGCTGCGGTAACAACGACACCCCCGCCGAGGGTAACAATCCGAGTCAGGGCCAAACAAACAACGGCGGCACCACCCCCAGCACGCCGGTTGAACCCACTGGCGATGCGGACCCCTTCACCGGTATCGCTTATGCTGAGGATACCACCTATACCTTCCTCTACGCATCGGAAATCACAACCATGAACTATCTGGTTACTTCCGTGACTCAGAACCAGGAATCCCTGGCCAACTTTGTGGACACGCTGGTGGAATATGATGCCTACGGCAATGTTGTTCCCTGCCTGGCCGAAAGCTGGGAAGTGTCTGACGACGGTCTTACCTGGACCTTCCATCTGCGTCAGGATGCCAAATGGTATACCTGCGACGGCGAAGAGTATGCCAATGTCACTGCGCACGACTTTGTGTATGCCGCCCGTCTGGTGGTGGATCCCAAGTTTGACTCCGATATGCCCGACATGATTACTTCTTATGTTAAGAACGGCATGGAGCTGTATAACTGGGCGGACGAAACCACCGAGCCCGACTTTACCACGCTGGGCGTTTCCGCTCCCGATGATTACACGCTGGTTTATGAGCTGAAGGCTCCCTGCGCCTATTTCCTGACGCTGCTGACCTACGGCTGCTATCTGCCCGTGAACGGTGATTTCTATGAGTCTCTGGCCATTGAAAATCCCGAAATGGTTGTCAACGATGACGGCACCACCGAAGAAGGCCGCACCAATAACTTCGGCACCAACCGGGATCAGATCCTGTACAACGGCGCCTATATCTGCACCAGCTGGAATCCCCAGGAAGAATACGTCTGGGAAAAGAATGAGAACTACTGGGATGCGGACAATGTGTTCATCACCAAGGTGGAAGGCATCTACAATGCGCAGGCTGACGCCATCGCCCCGCAGATGTTCCTCCGCGGCGAAGTGGACGGCTGTAATGTGACCTCCGCCATCCTGGACGACTGGCTGAATGGCGAAAACGCAGATTATGTCCACACCACCATGGCCAGCGGCCGTGTGATGTATATGCTGCTCTGCTTCGATCCCCACTTTGAGGACGAGGCTGCCGGCGAAGACTATAAGAAGGCTGTCAATAACAAGAACTTCCGTCTGTCCATCGCCACCGGTCTGGACAAGGAATACAGCGTCTCCGCTTACGATCCCAACAACGCTGCCGCCCTGGTCACCAACCTGATGATGCCCGACAGCTTTGCGGTTGCCAACGGCAAGGACTACAACACCTTCGGCAAGCTGCCCGAGCTGGCTGGCGGTATGTTTGACGAAGCCGCTGCCAAGGATTATGCTGCTAAGGCCAAGGCCGAGCTGGAGGCCGAAGGCGTCACCTTCCCCATCCAGATCCCCCTGTACTACAATCCCTCTGAAGCCAACCAGGATCAGTGCTGCCAGCTGATCGAGGCACAGCTGGAGGCCACGCTGGGCAAGGATTACATTGAGATCACTGTCTACGCCGGTCCCTCCACCAACTATATCAGCGAAGTTCGCCGTCCCGGCAAGTGGGGCCTGTTCGAAGGCGGCTGGGGCCCGGACTATGCCGACCCCGCAACCTTCTTTGAGCCCTTCTCCTACGGCTGGACCTATGGCTCTCAGGAGTACATTGAGTCTGACGAATACAAGACCGGCTACATCTACACCGAAGAAGATTATGCCGCCGGTGTCATCACCGACGAGGATCTGATCGGTCAGCCGCAGTTTGTGTTCAACTCCCTGGTGGAAAAGGCCCGTGCGGAAACGCAGAATATGGAAAAGCGCTATGAGCTGTTTGCCGAAGCTGAGGCTTATGCTCTGGAAGAAGTGCTGCTGATTCCCTATCGTCTGTACAACAAGGGCTATGTTGCCAACAATATGTCTGTGTTTGATGCCCAGTATTCCATGGCCGGTATCTGCTCCTATAAGTATAAGGGCCGTCATATGCTGGAGAAGTCCTACAACATGGACGAATACAATACCGCGCTGGAGGCCTGGAACGCTGCGAAGGCTCAGTAATCTGGCCTGAGACAAAGCTTTATTATCCAGTGTAAATAGCGGAATCAACCCCCTTATTTACCGATATGGGGGTTGATTTTTATCTGAAGCCAGTCAGTGCCACTGCGTGTCTGACCTTCGGCCGAACGGAAAAGGAGGAAACCGAACGATGCTCAAATATATCCTGCGTCGTTTTTGCAGCGCAGTCCTCAGTCTGTTTATCATTGTAACAGCAATGTTCTGTCTGCTGCGTTTGATGCCCATCGAGGGCTATCTGGGCGCCGATGTGGATAAGCTGTCCGAGGAGGTTATCGCCGCCAAGCTGGCGTCGAAGGGCCTGGACAAGCCGCTTCATATTCAGCTCATCAATTTTTATAAGGGCCTGTTTCATGGTGATCTGGGCCGTTCCTGGATCTTCCGGAAGGATGTTCCGGTAATGGAGATCATCCAGCCCAAAATCGGCGTTTCGCTGAAAATGGGCGGAATTTCAATGGTGTTCGCGCTGCTGCTGGGTATGCCGCTGGGCATCGTCATGGCACGGAGCAAGGGCAAATGGCCTGACAAACTGGGCACCGCCTTTATCGTCTTTATTCAGGCGGCGCCTTCTGCGGTATACTTCCTGTTCATTCAGATGTATTTTACCGAATGGTTCCCCCTCCCCATGCTGTACAGCAGTGACTCCGTGGTTTCCTGGATCCTGCCCATTCTCTGTCTGTCTCTTCCCTCCATTGCCAGCTATGGTATGTGGATGCGCCGGTATATGGTGGATCAGATGAATCAGGATTATGTAAAGCTGGCAAAGGCCAAGGGTGTTTCCGAACGGCGCATTATGAACAGCCACATTTTCCGCAATGCCGTGGTGCCGATGGTACAGACGATTCCCGGTTCGCTGCTGCTGACCATTATGGGTTCTCTGTATGTGGAGTCCATTTTCTCCGTTCCCGGCATGGGTGGTCTGCTGATCAATGTGATTCAGCGTCAGGATAATACGATGGTGCAGGCACTGGTGCTGATTTTCTCCAGTCTGGGCATTATCGGTCTGTTCCTGGGTGATCTGATGATGGTTCTCGTCGATCCCCGCATCAGCCTGAGCAGAGGGGAGGGCAAGCGATAATGGCATTATTCAGAAAAGGCGCTCGCATGGAAAAGCTGTCCAGGGGCCTGATGACCCAGATGGAAAAGGAGCTTTCCGCAGAAGAGCGGGACGAGCTGACTCCGGAAGAGATCGCTGCCCTGCCGGCCGAGGATTTTATCCCTCAGCGCTTTGATGAGCAAAAGGCGGAGGACACCGGCTATTCCAATTATTCTTATTGGCGCTGCACCTTCCAGGCATTCTGGAAGAACAAGGTCGCCCGCATCCTGATGATCGCACTGTGTGCGCTGGTGGTGTTCACCATCATTCAGCCCTATCTGCCCGGTCAAAAGGATCCCAACGAAATTTTCAATGTGTATGACAAATACGGCAAGGCCACGCCGCAAAAGAATGAAGCGCCCAGCGCCGAATACTGGTTCGGCACGGACAGCGTAGGACACGATCTGTGGGCCCGTATCTGGTCCGGTACCCGCACTTCCCTGCTGCTGGCGCTGATTGTGGCCTCGGTGAACTGTATTGTAGGTATCACTGTCGGTGTGCTGTGGGGCTATGTGCGCAAGCTGGATGCCCTGCTCACCGAGGTTTACAACATTATGGACAACATCCCCCGTACCATCATCCTGATTCTGATGTCCTACATTCTGCGGGCAGGCATGACCACGATGATTATCTCCATGTGTATTGTGGGCTGGCTGGGCATGGCCCGGTTTATCCGCAATCAGGTGGTTATCATCCGTGACCGGGACTATAACCTGGCTTCCCGTTGTCTGGGCACCCATACCCGCCGGATCATGGTGCGGAACCTGCTGCCCTATCTGGTGTCGGTGATTATGCTGCAAACGGCGCTGGCCATTCCCACCGTACTGTCGGACGAGGTGTTTCTGACCTACTGCGGTCTGGGTATGCCCAAGTCTGTGGCATCGCTGGGCGGACTGGTGGAGGATGGCCGTATGGTCATGATGTCCCCCTCTCTGCGGTATCAGCTGATTATTCCCGCTGCCGTTGTGACCTTTATCACCGTGTCCTTCTACCTGATCGGTAATGCGTTTGCCGATGCGGCAGACCCGAGAAACCATGTGTAAGGAGGGGTCATGATGCAAAAAGA
>CAZIPA010000054.1:0-6770 GCA_964541085.1 uncultured Oscillospiraceae bacterium
CTGGGCTTCGTGTAGTTTTGCTTTTTTAGTGTCTACTTTTTCTTGACAAGTGCATCTGTCGGCTGACAAAGGGTGCTTCTTTTCTGGTACGCCCGACTGGAGTCGAACCAGCGGCCTTTAGAGTCGGAGTCTAACGCTCTATCCAGCTGAGCTACGGGCGCATATTGGATTTTCCGGAACAAGTGCTATTATACCACGCTTTTTCCCGTTTGTAAACCTCTAAAATCAATTTTTCCGGACGGCTTTGAAAACCGAAAAAATGAGGGCGCTTATCCCCTGCCGCCCTGTTTTCCATTTTTTGTGGAAGGTGCTGGAATTCTGCCGAAAAATCTGTTATAATCGGCAGTAAGCCAGAGAGGACAGTGATGCACACGGATGCTGATGTACTTGCAGACCATCGGGAACGAGGACGAAAAGCCAAAATTCCAGCAGATTTATGAAGCATACAGCCAGCTGATGTATTATATTGCCTTTCGGCGTACCGGCAATGTGCATGATGCGGAGGATATTGTTCAGCAGGCTTTTATGAAAATCGCTGAAAATATAGAAAAGTTGGATCCTCCATGTCCCAAAACGAAGCAGTTCGTTGTTATTATAGTTGAGAACCTGACCATCAATCTCTACCGCTATCAGAGCAGACGGCCAGCGGTTCCCTATGAGGATGCGATGGAGCATTCCCTTGCGTCCGTTTCCCCGCCGGAGGGAGAAAGCCTGTTGACCCAGTGCATTCTGAAGCTGCCCCAGCAGCAGCGCACGGTAATCTGGCTGAAATATGTGTATGGCTATTCCCTGCGGGAAATCGCAAAGCTGCTGGAGCTCCCGCCGGAAACGGTGAAAAAACAGGATCAGCGGGGCAAAAAGCTGCTGGAAAAGCTTTATCGGGAAGGAGGCGGAAGCCTGTGATTACAGAAGAAATGCTGCGGGAGGCTGCGGAACGCTCCTGTGCGCTGCATACGGAACAGCTGGAAAGCGCCTGCGCGGAAATGCCGGAACACTGGTTTTCGCCGGAGACGGAGGCCCGGATTCTGTCCATGGGCCGAAAGCACAGCCGCAAAGCCATCTATCAATTCCTGCTGCGAACGGCGGCTATGCTGGGCGTGGTGTTTTTTGGTATACTGCAAACAACGGTTGTTGAAGCACAGTCCGGTCTGAACTGGTGGTTTCGGCGCAATTACAACGATGCATTTGTCTATCAGTATGAGGGCAGCGATGACGAAGCTGTTCTTTCCTATCAGCCCACATGGATTCCTGAAGGCTACGAAGAAATCTATTCCAGCACTTTGTCGGAATCCATCACCGTATATGAAAATGCGTCCGGAGATCGGCTCAATTTCATGTGCGTTCCCGCAAAGGACGGTAATCAGTTATATTTGAATGTGCCGGTCGAGCAATGTGAGGAAGTTCTAATCAACGGTGCTCCCGCAGAGTTCTTTCCTTCCACAGCTGCCGCAGAAGCCAGCGTACTGATTTGGAAAGGCAGTTCTTATGATTTATTGTGTCTCAGCGGTTTTTTCAATAAAGAGACGCTGGTAAAAATTGCAGAAAGCATTCAACAAATAAAAAATAATTAAAAAAAATTTTTTAGCGTGTCCCTTTTCGCCCCTTTCCGTTGTTTTAATAAGTAGACGACGAAATAAAGGGGGTGGTTTCTATGAAAAAGCGTTTTTTCATTCTGTCGGTGCTGCTGGTGCTGGTGCTGCTGTTTTTACTGTACACCATTACAATGGAAACGCAGGCCACGGCCATTGCAAAACCGGCTCTTACCTTTGACGAAGGGCAGGCCAGTTGTAAAGTCTGGGTTGCCGCAGACACCGGGGACAAGGACATCTCAGTTGTGATCCGGTTGCGAAGAGATGATGAAGTCGTGGCACTCTGGAAAGATTCTGCCTATGGCATTCTGAACTTTTCCGCAACGGCACCTGCCGCACCGGGACATACCTATCGAATGACAGTGGATGTTACGGTAGCCGGAAAGCGTCTTCCGAAAATCGACATGGAAAAAGTTTATCCATCATCGTGATATTTTCGGAATAACAAAATTGAAAAAAGGAGTATGACTTGCTATGAAAACAACAAATACTGTCCCCCGTCCGCTGTGGAAAAAGCTTACGCTTGCGGCGATGATTTGCCTTGCGGCCGCAATGCTGCTGTATCTGATCTGCAACTTGCTGTTTCTGGTGTTTTTTGACTGGAATATAGAATCCGGCTGGCTGGATATGGAACATCCCATCTGGAGCACACTGGTCTGGATGCAGATAGGCCCCGCCAAAATCGCCGTTTCTGTGTGGCAAGCACTGTTTTTTCTGCTGATTTGGGAATATACCCGAGGCCGCACTGATCTGACCCGAAAGGGCTTTGCCCTGTGCTGGCTGGTGCAGCTGGCCCCCATAGCAGCTTCCGTACTGATTTACTTCGTGGTGAATCGCTCCGGAATGCTGCTGACCGCATTGTCCATCATTTTGGGGCCCCTTCTGGAAATATTGATTGTATTGATACTGATGCTGCTGTTCCGGAAAAAGCCCCGAAAAACGGAAAAATGATTTTTTACCCGCTGCTTTCTGTTCTCACTGCGCCCTTATTGGGCACACTGTTCGTTAATAAAAAGAATCTTCTGTGTATTGACAAAGGGGGCACGATGGATGACAAAAAGAATATGGTGCAGCGTGTTCGCGATCCTATTGGGCGTGCTGCTGACGGGCTGCGGAACAGGTTTGTCGGAGGTTTATGAAAATGTCGCGCTGGGCTTCCGGATGCAGCTGCCTGCCGAATGGGCGGGGCAATATATCGTAGAGCCGCATCCCACTTCGGAGAATGCAGTGATCTTTTACACGAAAGCCACGGATGAACCCGGCTGGCGCACGGAGGATTTCTGGGGCGGAACGCTCTGCTATATCTTCAAAACACCGATGGTGGAATGGCTCGCAGGTGGGTGCGGCGCAGATGCGCCAACGGAATTTCGCATTTTGAGAGAAACCGATGAGTTTGTGTATCGAATGGTATTTCCTGGTGATATGAACTATGACCCGGAAAATCAAGCGCAGACCCAAAGATATGAAGAAATGTGGGATACACTGTTCAATGGTGATTTATCCTTCGAAATTCTCGAGCAATAAGCGTCTCTGGAGAGGGACGGTAAAAAATACTACATAGTATAAAAGGAACGCTGATACCATGAAAAGCGTCGTCAACGCATCTCCCCGCCCGCTGTGGAAAAAGCTGGCGCTTACAGCCGTGATCTGCCTTGTGGCAGCTCTGCTGGTGGACATTCCCGGGAAAATGATTTTCCGTGTGTTTTTCCAGTCGGATGCCGCACGGGCACTGGATACCGATTCCTTCATCTGGAGCTTCATGACATGGGTACGAAATGGCCCGCCGCTGCTGTTGATGGCCCTGTGGCAGCTGCTGAACATTCTGTTGATGTGGGAGTTTTTCCGGCATCACACGGACCTGAGCTGGAAGGGCTACGGCCTGTATTGGCTGGTGCAGCTTGGCATAATACTGGCCTGTTCAGCCCTTCATATGCCGCTTTACAAGGTGATCGGCGCAGTGGAAGTTCTGACAATGACGGCCGGTTCTCTGATTACCTTGCTTGAGGTGTTCTGCCTGCTGATTCTCTTCCAGAAAAAGCTGCGGTAATTCCGAACCGGCTCACCACAGCACAAAACAACGCCCCGGCGAAGGCACTGTGCCCCGCCGGGGGTTTTTATGTTCAAAATAGGCATAAAACCAAAAAAGTTATCGTGATATATATATATATATATATATATATCATAAAATCAAAATTTTGCATTGCAATCACGGCGGGATGTGTTACAATGATGTTAACAAATGGTTTGGGCGCAGGGTTAAAGAATCAAAGGATTTGTCCCGCTGGGGACGAACGGAAAAAGAAAAGGAGGTATCCCTATGCATTACAAAAAATCTCTGCTTTTGGTTGCCTGTACTGCGCTGTTGGAGCTCACTGCCGGATGTGTAATTCGGGTGGTTGCTAAACAGCGCTGGAGCTATGCGTTTGTTGACAGTGGACTGGTGCTCGTGTTTTTGCTGACACTGCTCCTGTTTGTGGTGGTGCTTGTTGTCAACAAAAAGGATGCCGGTCAGGATGCGGACAGGGTGTTCCAGAAATACGAAAGGCTGGAGGATGAAGTCCGGGAAAGGAGAAGGAAAAAGAAGAGTTCCGCCGATGATTGATCTGGTAAATGGTTTTTTCCCTGCGCACATTCCAATATGAATTGCCCCGGCGAAGGCACTGTGCCCCGCCGGGGTTTTGCTGCGTGTTCAGTTATTTCGGGTGATGTCCATGCCGAAATATTTTTCCGAAAGGCGGCTGAGTGTGCCGTCCTCCGCCAGCTGGGCCAGCGCCTCATTCACCGCCGTCAGCAGGGATGCGCTGTCCTCGCCCTTGCGCACGGGGATGGCAATCTGCTCTACCTCATCGGCAAAGGCGGCAATTTTGATATTGGCCTCCGGATGCACCTTTTGATAGTCCGCAAACACCACTTCGGCGTTCAGGGTGGCGTCAATGCGCTGGGCCAGCAGCAGCTCGATGGTCTGGTTCAGGTCTTCCACACCGGTGACGGAAGCGCCATAGCCCTCCGCAATGGTGGCATAGGTGCTGGAGATGGTGTTGGCGGTGCTCATTCCTGCCAGGTCTTCCATAGACTGGATGCGGTCATCATCCCCACGGACAATCACCGCCGTGCGGTTGTAGGCATAGGGGACGGAAAAATCATAGCTTTTCTGCCGTTCGGGGGTGACGCCCACGCCGTTGACCATCATATCATAGCGGCCCGCATCCAGACCCGCCAGCAGACCATCCCATTCGCCCTCCACAAAGGTGACGGAAACGCCCAGCTTTTCGCCGATGGCCCGGGCAACCTCGGTATCATAGCCCACCAGCGTATCGGTTTCATCATGATAGGTCCAGGGGGCCCAGGTGCCCTCCATGGCAACGATCAGCTCGCCCGTCTGCCGGATGCGCTCCAGCCGATCGCCCTCGGTCTGCTGCTGACCGCAGCCCGCAGGCATCGCTCCCAGCAGTACCATACAAAGCAGCAGCGCTGCTATCCGAAGCTTTTTCATAACAGTGTTCTCCTTTTACAATTTCAATATTGAATGCCGCCCACGGCCTGCAAAAAGGCACGGGTGCGTTCCTCCCGGGGATGGGTGAAAAAGTTTTCCGCGGTGTTTTCCTCCACCACAACGCCGTCCTCCATAAACACCACACGGTTGGATACATTCCGTGCAAAGCCCAGCTCGTGGGTCACCACCAGCATGGTCATGCCCTCCTCGGCCAGCTGCCGCATCACCGACAGCACCTCGCCGGTGAGCTCGGGATCCAGCGCGGAGGTGGGCTCGTCAAAATAGAGGATCTCCGGCTTTGCCGCCAGTGCCCTGGCAATGGCTGCCCGCTGCTGCTGTCCGCCGGAAAGCTGGCTGGGATAATAGTCCCGCCGGTCGGCCAGACCGACTTTTTCCAGCATCTGCATTCCCAGCGCCTCGGCCTCCGCCCGGGGCATTTTTCGTCCCACGATCAGGCCCTCGGTGACATTTTGCAGGGCGGTTTTGTTGAGGAAAAGGTTGTAGCTCTGAAATACAAAGCCGGTTTTCTGCCGGATCCGGGCGATATCCCGCCGGTGCATCTGGTTCAGCAGCAGGGTCTCCCCGTCAAATTCCATGGTGCCGCTGTCTGCCCGCTCCAGAAAATTGACGCAGCGCAGCAGGGTGGTTTTGCCGGAGCCGCTGGGGCCCAGAATGGCTACCACATCTCCCTGCTCCACAGAAAGATTCACGCCCCGCAGCACCTGTGTGCCGCCGAAGGATTTGCGAATATCATGCAGCTTCAGCATTCTCCGTCCTCCCGTTTCTGATAGGCGTTGAGTCTGCGCTCCACCCGCCGCTGCAGCCAGGTGAGCAGCGTGGAAAACAGCAGATAAATCAGGCCCACCTCGATATACAGCACCAGCGGCTCATAGGTGCGGGCCACGATGCGCTGGGTCACCATCAGCATCTCGGTCACGGTAATGTTGGCCGCCAGAGAGGTATCCTTCACCAGAGAGATGAGAGAATTGCCCAGGGAAGGCACTGCCGTGCGCATGGCCTGAGGCAGAACGATCCGCCAGATGGCCTGAGGATAGCGCAGTCCGGCACATTCCGCCGCCTCCAGCTGGCCTCTCGGCACGGCCTCCAGTGCGGCACGGACGCTTTCTGCATCATATGCGCCGGTGTTCAGGGCAAAGACGATCACTGCCGCCGGAAGGGGGTCCAGCACGACGCCCAGCTTGGGCAGACCGAAGAAAATCACATACAGCTGCACCAGCAGCGGCGTGCCCCGGACGATCCAGATATAAATCCGGGCAATCTGCCGTGCCACCGGCACTCTGGCATACTGCACCAGCGCCGTAATGACGGCAATCACCAGCGCCAGAACAAAGGATATCAGCGTCAGCGGGAGGGTCACCGCCAGACCGGGCAGCAATATTTTCCAGAAGGAATCCAGCATCAACGCCAGAAGTCCGTTTGACATAAGCTCCATGCTCCTTTCCTGCATTGCTGCGGCACAGGCCACAGACAAAAAACATTATATTCCATTTTCTCCTGTCTGTCAATCCGTCCGTTTTTGCCGCAGAGGTGCAGTGATGTCACGCCGTTTCCGGACAGAAAAACCGCCGCAGTTTTCTGCGGCGGGGGGAGAAAATGCTTCTGCTCAGATCAGCTGCTGCTCGTTAATCATCAGCTTGAATTGCAGGCCCAGCTTTTCCGCCGCCTTG
>CAZIPA010000055.1:0-5604 GCA_964541085.1 uncultured Oscillospiraceae bacterium
AGAAGCGAGTGTTCTTAACAGCCTTTCAAATGCTGTAAGAACACTCGCCATGGTGCGGATGAAGGGACTTGAACCCCCATGAAATTGCTTTCACATGGACCTGAACCATGCGCGTCTGCCAATTCCGCCACATCCGCATAAAAAGCTGTGGTGCAGCCAGAGGGACTTGAACCCTCAATCCATTACTGGAACTAGCACCTCAAGCTAGCGCGTATGCCAATTCCGCCATGGCTGCGAATTGCGATTGCTAATATACTATAGCACACCGGACGGTAAAAAGCAAGCATTTTTTCAAATTATTTTTCGCCATCCATTTTTCGCCTCTGTGATGCTGCCCCTGCGGATCAAAATCCGGCCCGGCCCTGCGGTTAAGAAACCGCTTTCCCACGGCTTTCCCTTGACTTTCCGGCGGCGGAACGGCATAATAGAGACAATGGAGGGAGGGGTGCCAATGCATCGCCTTTGTGACAAACGCCTGTTTCTGCTGGACATGGACGGCACGATCTATCTGGATGACCGGCTGTTTGACGGCACACTGGATTTTCTTGCCCATGTGCGCAGCATCGGCGGGCGGGCGCTCTATCTGACCAACAATTCCTCCCGGGGCGTTTCCGCTTATGTGGAAAAGCTGACCCGGATGGGCATCCATGCGACTCCGGCGGATTTTCTCACCTCGGTTCATGTGACGGCACGATATCTGTCTGAGCGTCAGTATCGCTCCATTTATGTGTTCGGAACGGCATCTTTTTCGCAGCAGCTGCGGGAGGCCGGCCTGCCGGTGACCAATGTGCCGGAGGAAAAAACGGACTGTCTCTGCTGCGGCTTTGACACCGAGCTGACCTTTCAAAAGCTGGAGGATGCCTGTATTCTGCTGAACCGTGGCGTGGATTTTGTTGCCACCAATCCCGATTGGGTCTGTCCCACCTGGTACGGCTCTGTTCCGGACTGCGGCAGCGTGTGCGAAATGCTGTTCCGGGCCACCGGACGCAGGCCGAAGGTGCTGGGCAAGCCCCAGCCGGATATGCCCAGACTGGCCATGGAGCAGACGGGCTTTTCACCGGAGCAGACGGTGCTGCTGGGAGATCGGCTGTACACGGACATTCAGAGCGGCGTAAATGCGGGAATCGACACGGCACTGATGCTCAGCGGAGAGGCAACGCTTGCGGATGTACAGGAGAGCACGGTGCAGCCTACCTGGATTTTTCCGGATATCCGGGCATTCCTCCAGGCACTGACGGAAGCATAACAATTATTTTATTATCATAAAGGAGTTCAAAATATGGGTCTGAATCAGCAATCCGGCATTCGGATCGGCAAGGGCACACCCGGCCGCCGCAATCTTATCACCGATGTTCCCGGCGTGAAGGTGGGTCATGTGACCATCCGGGACGGCAAGGATATCAATACCGGCGTTACCGCCATACTGCCTCATGAGGGCAATCTGTTTCAGGACAAGGTGATGGCCGCTTCCGCAGTCATCAACGGCTTTGGCAAGAGCATGGGCCTGATTCAGGTGGAAGAGCTGGGCACCATCGAAACCCCCATCATCATGACCAACACGCTGAGCATCGGCACGGCAGCCACCGCCCTCATCAAATATATGCTTCAGCAGAATGACGACATCGGTCTGACCACTGGCACGGTGAATCCGCTGGTGTGTGAATGCAACGATGGCAGACTGAATGACATTCGTGGCCTCCATGTCCGGGAAGAAGATGTATTTCAGGCGCTGGAAAACGCCGCTGAGGAGTTTGAAGAGGGCGCTGTGGGTTCCGGCACCGGTATGTGCTGTCTGGGACTGAAGGGCGGCATCGGCTCGGCTTCCCGTGTGGTGACGCTGGACGGACAGGAATATACCATCGGCGCACTGGTGATGAGCAACTTTGGCTCCTCCGGCAACCTGACCATCGACGGACAGCATATTGGCCGGGATATCAAGGCCATGCTGGACGGCAAGACCAAGGATCAGGGCTCCATTATCATGCTGCTGGCAACGGATATTCCCCTGAATGAGCGCCAGCTGAAGCGCATCTGCCGCCGGGCCGGTGTGGGTCTGGCCCGTACAGGCTCCTATTACGGCAACGGCAGCGGTGATATCGCTATCGCCTTTACCACAGCCAACCGGGTGCCTCACTATAGCAAGAGCGCCTTTGTGCCGGTGAAGATGATGGACGACGAGCAGATCGACCCGGTTCTGGAAATGAGCGCCGAAGCCGTGGAAGAGGCGATTATCAGCTCCATGTGGCACGCAGAGACCCTCCAGGGCAGAGCGGGCCGGGTGCAGCACGGCCTGCGGGAATGCCTTGCAGAGCTGAAGGGCGAGACCCTCTGATTCTCATAATAACACAGCCCATTCGCCGATTTGGTGAATGGGCTTTTTCATCCCCGCAGGACGCCGCACAGCCAGCGGAGATCACGGTTGCTGACACTGCCCAGCAGCCGCAGCAGCAGCGCATAAATCGGCAGAGAGATCGCCAGACAAAGCAGCGCCGGCAGGGCAGGGAAGAGCAGCTCCGGCAGCAGCATCGCACCGCAGGCAGCCAGAGCCGGTGCCAGAACGCTGCGATACAGCGCCAGCCGCAGTCCCGCCGTTTGATGCAGCCTTCGATAGCTCAGCAGAAAATTCAGAATCTCGCTGACATAAATGGTAAACAGATATCCGGCAACGCCGGTGCGGGGGATCAGCTGCCACACCAGCAGCAGACTGATGGCGGCATCCAGCATATTGATGCGCATACTGACGGTTTGCAGCCCCATGCCCTTGAGCATGGCATCCACAGTATTGTCCAGATACATCAGCGGTGTCAGGGGAGCCAGCAGCCGGATATAATCCGCCGCAGCACCGGAATGATACAGCAGCCTGCCCAGCTGTCCTCCGTAGCGATACAGCGCCGCCGCGGAAAACAGGGACAGCAGCAGTGTCCAGTGCAGTGTGCGCTGTAAAATGGCATGGAGCTGCGCCATCTGTCCCCGGGCGTGTTTTTCGGCCACCTCCGGCACCAGCAGACCGGCCACCGTCCCCAGAAAAACCGTAGGAAAGCCCAGCACCGGCAGCGCCATTCCCTGAATGATTCCATAGGTTGCCAGAGCACTGTTGGCGCTGGCACCGGTTTTTCGCAGTCCCTTGGGAATCAAAAGGTGTTTTGCTGTGACCAGACCGGAACGAATCCAGGAGCCAACGGCATCCGGCAGCGCAATTTGCAGCAGCCTCGGAGCCATGAAAAGCGGCAGCGTACAGCGGCTTCGCCATTTCTCCCGCCGAAAGGCCAGCAGGGAAAACAGCAGGGAAATCCCGTCGGAAATGCAGCCGCACCATACCAGCAGGGTGCAGGCCCGCACCGGATCGTCTCCGGAAAACCGGAAAAGGGCAAAGGCGGTCAGCAGCGCATGAAAGGCAAAGGAGCCGATCTGAATGCCGGTAATCCGTCCCGCCTGCCGCAGTGCGGAAAAGCATCCGTCCAGACAGGAGGACGCAGCCAGACAGGGGAGACTCAGGGCCAGAATGCGCAGACAGGGCTCCAGCGCCGGTTGATCCAGCCACTGTGCCGCAATCAGCCTTGCACCGCTCCACAGCAACACTCCGGCTCCGCTGCCCAGCAGCAGTGCATACCGCAGACAAAGCCGCAGGATACCGCTGCGGGGTGCTTTTCCGGAGGCATCCGCCTCCATCAGCAGCCGGATGGTGGAAAGCCGCACGCCGGAGCTGGCCACCGCCGCCGCCAGACCGTAGGCCGACATCAGCAGCTCATACAGCCCGATCCCCGCCGCACCAACCTTTTTGCCCAGCCACGCCTGAAAGCCCATGGACAACAGCCGCATCAGCAAAGCGGATGCCGTCAGCAGAAGTGTATTTTTCAAAAACAGTTTCGCTCGTCTCATATTCCAGCCTATGAAAATGTTTTTAAAAATATGAAAAAAACACTTGCTTTTTCAAAAAAGATGTGGTATAGTAATCTTCGTTGACCGGGTGTAGCGCAGCTGGTAGCGCGCTTGACTGGGGGTCAAGAGGCCGTGAGTTCAAGTCTCGCCACTCGGACCATGCGGAGTATTATTAAAGGATCTGAAAGTCTTTTGATGATACTCCGCATTTCTTTTGGTTGAGAATATCATACCGCAATTTCTTCCGGGGCGTAGCTTAATGCTACGCCTTTTCTTGTTTCCATGATAATGTCGGCCTCCGGGATTTTCCGACGATCCGGTACATCGAAAGCACCGATGCAGTTATAGTAGATCACTACCCGCTGATTGGTAACACCGTCTTGCTTTTCGGCGTGGTACACATCAATGTGGTCGATCAGTTCTCCCACCATACGCTTTGTGATCGTGGTTGCGTCGGTATAGCGGCGGACAGTTTCCAGAAAATAATCCATATCCATTTTCTTGCTGTCTGTCTTTTTCAGTTCCAGCCGCAACGCCTTGATCTTCTCGGCAGCCTCGCCCTGTTCCTGCTCATAGCGTTTTGACATTTTGGCAAACCGGGCATCATCGATCTTGCCGGCTACATTGTCCTCATACAACCGCTCAAAAGCATATCCAGTTCCTTATCCCGAGCCAACAGCGCATCCAGCTCCCGCTGTTTCCTTGCCCGTTCATTTTGAACAACTTTTGCCGAGCGTCCCATCATGGCCTTAATAAAGTCATTTTGGCACTCACTTGCAAAACAGGCCAACCGCTTGATCTCATACAAAACGACCTGTTCCAAGAAGTCCAGCCGGATATAATGTGTTTTGGAACACTTACGAAGTCCCGAGTTATGATTGTTGCAACTGAAAAACTTTATATCGTGGTTGTTTTGGTTAAAATGGAAAGTCAGATTGCCGCCACACTCAGGGCATTTGAGAAAGCCGGAGAAAACGCTGGGTTCCTGTATGACCGTTGTGCGTCTGCGCCGGGTCGTTTGCAGGCTTTGTACCTTTTCCCATGTGATACGGTCAATAATGGCCTCATGCACATTGAGGAAGATTGCCCGGTTTTCCTCTGGATTTTCAATTCGCTTTTTCATTTTGTAGGACTTGGAATAGCTCTTGAAGTTGATGACATCGCCACAGTATTCCTGCAAGGTAAGGATTTTCTTAACGGTGGTGTGGTTCCATTTGGTCGGCTCCAGCGTACTTTTTGAGCCGCCTTTGCTGATCCCTTTACTGGTACGATAGGCCGAGGGATTGAGAATACCGGCCTCGCAGAGTGCCGTTGCAATTTGCATCGGCCCATTGCCCTCCAGCGCCAGCGTGTAAATGCGGCGTACCACCTCGGCGGCCTCGGGATCGATCACCCAAAACCGGGGATCATCCGGGTTTTTCATATAACCGTAGGGAGGTTGCGAAAGAGGGATGCCGGAGTTGCCTTTCATCTTGTTTACGATTTTTCGCTTTTTGGAGATGTCCTTGGCATACCACTCGTTCATAATATTACGAAACGGAGTGAAGTCATCCTCGCCTTCGTCACTGTCTACACCGTCAGAAACGGCGACCAGCCTTATATCGTGCTGCGGGAAAAATTCTTCGGTCAGCTTGCCGACCTCGATGTAATTTCGACCGAGACGGGACAGGTCTTCTTGTGTCAAGTAGGAACTAAAAAAATATAAGGATTTTTTGCAAAGAGTCC
>CAZIPA010000056.1:0-4800 GCA_964541085.1 uncultured Oscillospiraceae bacterium
TCTGCGCCCTGCCTGATGGTGCCTACTACGCTGTGGAGATCGAGGCGGCGGACGGCTTCATTTTGGACGATGCACCCCACTATTTTGAGGTGGAGGATGGCAAGACTGTCCAGCTTAAAGTGACCAATCAGGCGTTCAGCGGGATTAAGATCCATAAGACCGACTCCACCACCGGTAGGGGCATTTACGGCGTGACCTTTCTCCTTTACGATGCGAAGCAAAATCCAATCGGGCAGTACACCAGCGATCAGAATGGCTGGGTGTATATCAATGACCTGCCCACCGCTGGCCGGTACTATCTGCGGGAGTTGGAGAATGAGGGCTATGTGCCCGATGCGCAGCTCAAAACCGTGTATGTGGAGGATGGCGGCACCGCCCTTGTGGAGTGGAAGAACACACCTATCTGCGGTCAGATCCAGATCATCAAGAAATCTGCTGACGATAACCCCATCAACGGACTGCCTGCTGGAACGCTGCTGGAAGGTGCGGTTTTTGAGATTTATGATAAGGCAGGTAATACCGTGGATACCATCAGAACGGATAAGAATGGGCGCGCCGTATCCAAAACGCTGCCCCTGTCCCGCTATACCATCCGTGAGGTCACGGCCCCGAACTACTACGCTGTGAATCCCACCGTGATGACCGCCTATCTGGAGCACAGCGGCCAAATCGTCACCTTTGAGGTGGAGAACGAGAGCGTCAATACCGGTGTGGGCATCAAGAAAACCGGCTATGCGGAGGTCATGCCCGGTCAGCCCATCCGCTACACCCTTGACCGCATCGGCAACACCTCCACCGTCTCCCTCAGCTCGTTTTACTGGAGAGACGCGCTGCCTGCGCAGGTCACATTGACCAAGCTCGTCACCGGCACCTATAACCAGCAGCTCTCCTACAAGGTGGTCTACAAGACTAACCTTTCCGGGGATAGCTGGCGCACGCTGGCAGACAACCTCTCCACGCTGAAAAATTATGTGCTGGAAGCCAGTCCCGCCGCACTGGGGCTTGCAGCCAATGAGCGCGTGACGGAATTTATGTATGTGTTTGGCGCGGTCAAGAGCGGCTTTGCACAGGTGGAGACTCCCTACATCTACGGCACCGTGGTCAAGGGGCTGTCCAACGGCAGCAGCTTCGTCAATGTGGCAGATGTGGGTGGCCTTTACAATGGTCAGTGGATCATGGGCGTTTCCCGCTGGGTCACAAGTGTGTATGCCAAAACCAGCGTCAAGCTCCCCAAGACCGGCTATTAAGCGGGAGAAATGAAATCTCAGCATGAGACGCAATTCGACAAACAGCGGGTCTCTCCCGTGGGTCCTTTTGACGCTCCCTGTTCTCTATCTGGCAGCACTCCTTGCCACCGGCTATGAGGACGGCATGACCGTCTTTGACCTCATGGGGCGTTTCAGCGAACTGCTGGAGCGCCCCTTTGCCCTCCACTGGACACCGTACACGCTCAAATTCATGGTCGTGTCGCTGGCGTTGTATGCCTTCGCTGTGGTCCTGTTTCAGTCTACCCAGCAGAATCGCAGACCCGGCGAGGAACATGGCAGCGCACACTGGGGCAATGTCCGTCAGCTTGACCGCAAATACCGGGACAAGGATCCGCAAAACAATGTCATCCTCACCCGTCATCTGCAAATGAGCCTGATCGGGCGAAAGCATCTGCGCAATCTGCTGCAAATCGTGGTGGGCGGCAGCGGCTCCGGCAAGACCCGCTATGTGGTCAAGCCGAATATTTACCTTGCAAATACCAGTTTTATCTGCACGGATCCGAAGGGAGAGCTGGCCCGCAGTGCCATTCCTCTGCTGTTGGAGGAAGGCTATGTGATCCGCGTCTTTGACCTCGTTGACCTCGCTCAATCAGACTGCTACAACCCGTTCCGCTATATCCGCAGCGATGCCGATGTGCTGAAGCTCATTGCGAATTTTATCCGCAATACCACACCGAAAAATGCCCACGCCAACGATCCATTCTGGGAGAAATCCGAAACGGCACTGGATTGCGCCCTCATGCTGTATCTGCTCCATGAGGCCCCGCCGGAGGAACAGACGATGGAGATGATGCTGACTATGCTGGAATACGGCGCGACCAAGGAGGGAGACGGGGACTATCAATCGCCCCTCGACCTGTTATTCGCTGCGTTGGAGGAAGAAAATCCGAACCATATCGCCCTGCGGCAATACCGTGTATTCAAGCAGGCCCCCTCTGAGACAGCCATGAGCATCCTCATTACCGCGTCTGTCCGGCTGGCTCCGTTTACCTTGTCGGAGGTCCAGCGGATCACCGCCGATGACAACATGGAGCTGGACAAGCTGGGAGAGCGTAAGCAGGCCATCTTCTGCATCATCCCGGACAGCAACGATGTGTCCCTCAACTTCCTTGTTGGAATGTTATACACCCAGGCATTTCAGGAGCTTTACTATCAGGCGGATAAGGTACATGGCGGCAGCCTGCCCATTCCGGTCCGGCTCATGTTTGACGAGTTTGCCAATGTCTCCTTGCCGGATGGCTACGCCCGCCTGCAAAGCACCATGCGCAGCAGAAATGTCATGGCCACCATCATTCTCCAGAACATCAGCCAGCTCAAGGCGCTGTTTAAGGACGACTGGGAGGGCATCATCGGCAACGCGGACACCTTTATTTACCTCGGCGGCAACGAGCAAAGCACACACAAATATGTGTCGGAGCTGCTGGGTAAGGAGACCATCGAGACGAGGACCAGCAGCCAGAGCCGGGGACGGAACGGATCGTATAGCCAGAACTTCCAGCAGGCCGGGCGGGAGCTGCTGACACCGGACGAGGTCCGTATGCTGGATAACCGGCAGGCTATTGTCCTGATCCGCGGCGAAGCGCCGGTCATTGATGAGAAATATGACCTGATGCGCCATCCGAATATCAAGCGAACGGCGGATGGCGGGGCCATGCCCTACACCCATCATGTCACCTGCCCGTATGCCGTGGACGATCTCGACTTTACCTTTACATCTCTTGATGACATCGAAATCATTGAATGAATGGAGGAAAATTTCATTTGAAAAAGCAGCACAAAAACACGCAGACTACGCCTGACCTGCTCCAGCAGCAGGCAGACAGACGGGTGAAAAAGGGCTTCCGGCTGTTAGCCCTTTTGATCGTTATGCTCCAGTTGATGGCCTGCCCTGCCTTTGCCGCAGGGACGACTACCGATCCTCTTGCCATTGTCAACAACCTCTCTGACTTTATTTTCAGCATCATCAAGGCGCTGGGCGTTATTATCCTTGGCTGGGGTGTGGTGCAGGTGGGCATGAGCATCCAAAGCCACGATGCCAGCCAGCGGACACAGGGGTTTCTCTGCCTGTTCGGGGGCTTGATGATCGCTTTCGCCAAGGAGATCCTTGCTGCGATCGGCGTGGTATGAATCACGGAAACAGTCGAAAATGGCGTCCCACCGTGGGACGCCATTTCCAAGTATGGGAGGTGACGAGCCTTGAGCGATAGCTGGACCGTCGGTATTTTGGAAAATGCCCTGTCCAACTGGAATGACAAGCTGACGGAACTATGGACGCTTTTGACGCAGACACCGGAAACCTTTAAGGGCGGCGATATATGGAATGTGATCGTGGGCATCCACAACGCCATGGTAGGCATCGGATACGGCCTGTTGGTGCTGTTTTTCGCCATCGGGATCTTCCAAAGCGCCGCCAGCTTCCGGGACTTTCAGAGACCGGAATTTGCCCTGCGTCATTTTATCCGGTTTATTCTGGCAAAGCTGGCCGTGGGGAGCTGTATGGAGCTGATGACCGCCATTTTCGGTATCTGCGGTGGGATCGTGGCAACGGTCATGGGAAGTGTAGGCGGCAGTGTTACCACAGCGGCCACCTTACCGCCAGAGATCGTGACCGCCATTGATGACCTGTCCTTTTTAGAGAGCATCCCACTCTGGCTGGTGGCTTTGCTGGGCTCACTGTTCATCACCGTCATGTCCTTCATTCTGCTGCTGACTATCTACGGCCGCTTCTTCCGCCTGTACCTTTACACGGCGCTGGCTCCGATCCCACTGGCATCCTTCGCCGGGGAGGGTACGGCAGCCAGCGGCAGGGCGTTCCTCAAAAGCTATATCGGGGTGTGCATGGAAGGTGCAGTGATCGTGCTGGCCTGCCTCATTTACTCCGCGTTCCTCTCCAGCAGCAGTCCGGCAGTAGATGCCAGTCTGCCCGCCGTCACAATGGTGTGGCAGTACATTGGACAGCTTATTTTTAATATGCTGATCCTCACCGGCCTGGTCCGGGGTTCGGATCGCGTTGTAAAGGAGATGTTGGGCTTATAAGCAAAAAATATACAGTCATTTATGCCGATCCTCCGTGGCACTATAAGGTGTGGCACGGCAGCGGAGCGGCGGAACAGCACTATCCCACCATGAGCATCGAGGACATCAAGGCATTGCCGGTCTCCAAACTGGCCGCCGAGGATTGCGCCCTGTTTCTCTGGATCACCTTTCCCATGCTCCATGAAGCGTGGGGCGTGATGGAGGCGTGGGGGTTCACTTACAAGACTGTGGCCTTCGTCTGGATCAAGCGCAACCGGCAATCGGACGGCATCTATTGGGGTATGGGCTACTGGACGAGAGCCAACGCGGAGATTTGTCTGCTGGCAACAAAGGGACACCCGAAGCGGCAGGCAAAGAATGTCCATCAGGTCATCATTTCCCATGTGGAGGAACACAGCAAAAAACCGGAGGAAGCACGGCGGCGCATTGAAGCGCTCATGGGAGATGTCCCCCGCGTGGAGCTGTTCGCCCGCCGCTATTCCCCCGGCTGGGATGT
>CAZIPA010000057.1:0-4651 GCA_964541085.1 uncultured Oscillospiraceae bacterium
ACAGATGCAAATAATTATTTTTGCAAGTTAATTGCATCTTAACGCGAAAGAGAGGTCAAGCTGATGCAGCCTTGATTGAATGCGATGGACACTATATGCTAATTGATGGTGGCAACAAGGGTGATTCGAGCTTAATCTACACAGTATTAAAAAACTCTGGCGTGTCGTATATAGACATTGTTGTTGGTACTCACGCGCATGAAGATCACATTGGAGGTTTGCCAGGTGCCTTCAATTAAGTTTTTCAATTCCGCATCTGCCATGCCTGCAAGCATTTTCCCGGTGCTGAACAATCTCTATCAGAAGCACCTGCGAAAGCTGGATGCTGGAATGCGTGTGTATTACGACAGGCAGGTCAGCGCCCTCAAGTGCATTCTTGGTGAGCAATATCCCACACGGATGAATCTTGCCCAGCAGGGCTCGTTTGACCTGGGCTATTATCACCAGACCCAGAAGCGGTATACAAAAAAGGAGGATAAGGAAAATGGCTGAACCCATCAAAAACCGGTATGAATTTGTGATTCTGTTCGATGTGGAGAACGGCAACCCCAACGGCGACCCCGATGCAGGCAATATGCCCCGCATTGACCCCGAGACCGGCTACGGTCTGGTGACCGATGTCTGCCTCAAGCGCAAAATTCGCAATTTTGTGGAGATGGCAAAGGAAGAGGAAAGCGGCTATCGCATTTACATCAAGGAAGGCGTTCCGCTGAATACCAGCGACCGGGAAGCCTGCGCCTATGTGGGCGTAGATGCGGAAAAGCTGAAGGAAGCCAAAAAGAAGGATGAGAAGCTGGACGAAAAGCTGCGGGATTTCATGTGTGCCAACTTTTATGATATCCGCACCTTCGGCGCAGTGATGACCACCTTTGTCAAGGGCGCTCTCAACTGTGGTCAGGTGCGTGGGCCGGTGCAGCTTGGCTTTGCCCGCAGCGTTGACCCGGTGCTGCCGCAGGAGGTCACCATTACCCGTGTGGCCATCACCACGGAAGCGGATGCGGAAAACAAAGGAACCGAAATGGGACGCAAGTATATCGTTCCCTATGGCCTTTACCGTGCGGAGGGCTATGTTTCCGCCAATCTCGCCCGCAAAACCACCGGCTTTTCTCAGGACGATCTGGACCTGCTGTGGACGGCAATCCTCAATATGTTCGAACATGACCACTCCGCCGCCCGGGGCAAGATGGCCGTGCGGGAGCTGATCGTTTTCAAGCATGACACCGAGCTTGGCTGTGCCCCGGCCCATAAGCTCTTTGATCTGGTCAAGGCAGAGCATAAGGACGGCATCACCGCACCCAGAAGCTATGCGGATTACACCGTGACCGTGGACGAAGCCCTGCTTCCCGACGGTGTGACCTGCACCCGAATGGGGTGATTTATCCGGAGGAGGATTTCCTCCAGCTCTCCGGCCTCCAGCACTTTCAATTCTGCCGCAGACAGTGGGCGCTCATTCATATCGAGCAGCAGTGGGCAGAGAACTTCCACACGATAGACGGTGCGATCTTCCATGAGAACGCCCATAACGGCGAAATGACCGAAAGCAGGGGCGATTTGCTGATTACACGGGATATGCGAATCTTCTCCGCAGCGCTGGGCATTTCCGGCGCCTGCGATGTGCTGGAATTTCATCGGGGAGAGAGCGGCATCCCCCTCAGAAACCGGGATGGCCTGTGGCAGCCCTTTCCGGTGGAGTACAAGCGCGGCAAGCCCAAAACGCACAATGCGGACGAGCTGCAGCTTTGTGCGCAGGCACTCTGTCTGGAAGAAATGCTGTGCTGTGAAATACCGAAGGGGGCGCTGTATTACGGCGAGCCACGGCGGCGCACCGATGTAGTATTCACGCCGGAGCTGCGGCAGGAGGTTCGCTCCCTTCTGGAGGAAATGCACAGGCTGTATGCACACGGGCATACACCGAAAGTCAAAGTTGGCAAAAACTGCAATGCCTGCTCACTGAAGGAGCTGTGTCTTCCCAGACTGATGAAAAGCAGATCGGTCACGGACTATCTGCGCCATGGAATGGAGGCGGAGTGATGCGTCAGCTTCTCAATACGCTGTTTGTCACATCGGAGGATGTGTATCTCACGCTGGACGGGGAGAATGTAGTCGCAAACCGGGGCGGGGAACCGGCGGCACGCTATCCGCTTCATACTCTGCAAAGTATCGTCTCCTTTTCCTATGCCGGCGCATCTCCGGCGTTGATGGGTGCCTGTGCGCAGCGGGGGATCGGGTTTGCATTCTGTACGCCCCGGGGACGCTTTCTGGCCCGTGTTTCCGGTGCTGCACAGGGCAATGTCCTTTTGCGGCGGATGCAGTACCGTGTGGCGGACGACCCTGGCCAAAGCTGCCGGATTGCTCGCAATATGATTTTCGGAAAAGTATGCAATGCCCGCTGGAGTCTGGAGCGTACCCGCCGGGATCACGCCATGCGCATTGAAGAGGAACGCTTTGCAGCGGTATCAGCACAGCTTCAGGAACTGCTGCCGCAGATCGTTGCCGAGACCTCTTCTGACAGTCTGCGTGGGCTGGAGGGCGCAGCGGCCGCCCTGTATTTCAGCATACTGGATGATATGATCCTGCGGGAGAAGGAGACATTCTTTTTCCGGGAGCGCAGCCGACGGCCGCCGATGGATGCCTTTAACGCCCTGCTGTCCTTTGCTTACAGTCTGCTGGCGCATGACTGCGCATCGGCTCTGGAAAGTGTGGGATTGGATGCCTATGTGGGCTATCTGCACCGTGACCGGCCCGGACGGGAGGCGCTGGCACTGGATCTGATGGAGGAATTGCGTCCCTGCTTCGCCGACCGCTTTGTACTGACACTGGTGAATAATCGCATGATGAAGGCCGGTGATTTTCAGGTGCAGGAAAACGGCGCGGTTTTTCTGACAGATACCGCCCGAAAAAACTTTCTGCAAAAGTGGCAGGAGCGCAAGCGGGAGACGATTACCCACCCGTTTCTGGAAGAAAAAGTGCCGTGGGGACTTGTGCCATATGTGCAAAGTCTGCTGCTGGCGCGCTGCCTGCGTGGTGACCTGGAGGAATATCCGCCATTTTTGTGGAAGCGAGGAGATGACCGGATGTTGGTACTGATTACCTATGATGTGAATACCGAGGATGCGGCGGGACGCAAGCGCTTGCGTCAGATTGCAAAACAATGCGTGAACTATGGCCAACGGGTGCAGAACTCGGTGTTTGAATGTCTGCTGGATCCGGCGCAGTGCCGAAGCTTACAGGCAAAGCTCTGCAAACTCATGGATCCCGACCGGGACAGTCTGCGGTTTTACTATCTTGGAAATCAGTATGAACGCAAGATTGAGCATTTTGGTTGTAAGCAGACCTATCTTCCGGAGGATACGCTGATTGTATGAGTGCGATGTGGAAGCACCCGGAGATTACCGGGGCGGTTCGCACCGGATTTTGTGGGGAATCCCACTTGAGACTTCGATGAAAATGCATTGACAGGCTGCGTTTTTGTTGAAAATATCGTGGCATTTGTGCCTGTCATCGCAAACTATGCACTGATTTTGTGCATATTTGCTGTCGCACCCCGCAAGGGGTGCGTGGATTGAAATGGTGCTGCTCCCCACGCTGTGACTCTGGCATACTTGTCGCACCCCGCAAGGGGTGCGTGGATTGAAATGGACGGTTCCGGCGCTGGTGTATGACGAGAGTGAGTCGCACCCCGCAAGGGGTGCGTGGATTGAAATATGGTCGGTGTGTCCGGCGCAAGCAAGACCGGCGGTCGCACCCCGCCGCAAGCCAAAGAAAAAGGACATAGCCGAGCGTATCAGCTATGCCCTGTAAAGGTTTTCGTCAATTATGTGTGCGCATGACGCAAAGGAAAAAATCCCCGAAAATCCGGGGAAATCCAAGACTGGTGCCGGCGACCGGGCTCGAACCGGTACGATATTTCTATCGAGGGATTTTAAGTCCCTTGCGTCTGCCAGTTTCGCCACGCCGGCCCAACCTTTTCTATTTTAGCATATCCGTGAAAAAAACGCAACTGCCCCGGCCGGATTTTTTCTGCAAGAATCCAATTTCGGAAAAACAAAGTATTTTCTTGCGCCATATCCGGGAAAAAACTGCTTCAATTTGTGAAAAATCACAGTTGCCAGCCGTGTGGGAATCTGCTAATATAAACACAAAGGCGAAGCTGTAAAAAGTATAAGCCAAAAATATTTTATCAGGAGGAATAAACCATGAAAAAGATCATCGCAATTCTGCTGTGTGCCATGCTCATGCTGTCCTGTCTCGCCGTTGCTGCGGAGAGCGGCATTATGCCCCTGACGGAAAGGTGTGATGGCGGGTGCAGTTTTCGGATTGCAGACAATCACCTTGAACACCCGAATGATTGTTATGTTGTAAAGATTACCGATTATGAGTGTACCGTTTGCGGGTATACGAAGACAATCAGACAAAAATCGTTTTTAGGTCATGCGGGGGATAAAATTGATGGTCGCTGTTCTGAGTGCGGCGGAAAGTGGAGCTAAGTAAGCAAACAGCACGGGGCTGCGGCATTGTGTCGCAGCCCGTTTTCTAAGTTTTTTTGGAGGAAAGATAATTATGAAAAAAACATTTTCCTTGCTGCTGGCTGTTTTACTGCTGTTCTCTCTTTCCGCCTGCGGCACAAAACAGGAGAGCTTCAACAGCGAAA
>CAZIPA010000058.1:0-4431 GCA_964541085.1 uncultured Oscillospiraceae bacterium
ACTGGTTCGATTTCTTCACCGGCCAGCACTACCGGGGCGGCCGGAAGCTGACGGTATATCGGGGGCTGGATACCATTCCCGTATTCCTCAAGGCCGGCGGCATTGTACCTCTGGCAGCGGACTTTACGGACAGTCACCTGCATAATCCCAAGGTGCTGGAGGTAGTGGTTGCGGCCGGTGCCGATGGCCACTTCGACCTGTATGAAGATCGGGTAGAGAGCGATATGGAAGAAGCTCCCGTCATCACCCACTTCGCCTTCCACGCCGGGAAGAACCCGACCTTCACGGTTCGCCGGGAAGGAGCATGGAAGGATGTGATTCCCGCTGACCGCAGCTATCGGGTGCGCCTGCTGGGCATGGAGCAGCCGCTGTCTGCGAAACTGTCTGATGGCACAGCCCCTGCATACACCTATGATTCGGAAAAGAAGGAGCTGACCGTTACCTTCTGTCCCGGCGGCGATGTCCGTCTGGAAATCGAAACCGGCACGGAAGAAATCGCAAATCGCGCTATTCTGCCCATGGTCTATCAGATTCTCCATAAGGCACAGCTGCCCTATGATATGAAGACGGAGGTTTATGAAATGATGCAGGCCGAGAAGGATCCCGCAAGGTTACTCGGTAAACTTCACGAAATGCACCTGCCGGAATCCCTGCTCGGGGCTGTTATGGAACAGATTATTTCCATTTGCTGACAATCCATTGTGAAAATCAACAAAAGCCGATATGGAAAATTGGCACAAAAATAGAATTGCCAAAAAGTAGTTGACAATCGGATTTGACGGTTATACAATGTGGTTAACCGCTTAACGAAGCGGAACATAAAGGAAACTAACAGGAGGAACTACACATGAAGAAAGTAATTGCTATGCTGCTGGCTGTCGTCATGATGATGTCCCTGTTTGCTGGCTGCGGCAACTCCGCCAGCAACACCGAGACCAACACCAGCAACACCCCCGCACAGACTCCCGCCGCCGGCGAAACCCAGGGCGTGGAGCAGATCACCCTGAAGGTTTGGGTGACCGAAGAGGAAATCGACATCTGCAAGCAGATGTGCGCCGCCTTCGATGAGGCTCATCCCGAGTACGAGATTGAGTTCGAAGTCTCCGTCGTTGGTATTGACGAGTCTGAGAACCTGCTGTCCAATGACCCGGAACTGGCTGCGGACGTGATGCAGCTGCCCTCCGGCGCCATTTCTCAGCTGAACGATGCCGGCCTGCTGCTGCCCATCACCGTGGATGCCGATAACATCAAGACTCTCTACGGCGAAGGCGCTCTGGAAGCCGTCACCCGTCACAATGACCAGTTCAACATGGATCTGATGTACGGCGTTCCCTTCTCCCCCAACTGCTTCTTCATGTATTACAACAAGGATCTGTACACCGAGGAGGAAGTCAAGTCTCTGGAAACCATGATGGCCAAGGATCTGGGCGAGGATGTTTACAACTTCTCCTTCACCCTGCATGATTCCTGGTATCTGGAATCCTTCTTCTACGCCGCCGGCTGCACTCTGTTCGGTGAGGACGGCACTGACGCTACCAGCATGACCTGGAACGATGCCAACGGTCTGGCCGCTGTGGAGTATGTGATCAATCTGGTCAACAATCCCAAGTACATCGAGGCTCGTGACGGCGTTGACCTGTCCCTGATGAAGGACGGCAAGCTGGGCGCTCTGTGCTCCGGCAACTGGAACTATCCTCAGCTGCACGAGGTTCTGGGCGACAAGCTGGGTGCCTGCGCTCTGCCCACCATCAACATCAATGGCAAGGATGCCAACCTGAGCAACTTCGCTGACTACAAGTGCATTTCCGTCAAGTCCAACACCGCTCATCCCATGGCCGCTCAGCAGCTGGCTGCATGGCTGGCCAATCCTGAGAACCAGCTGACCCGCTACACCGAGGCCGGTGCCGCTCCCTGCGCTCTGGCTCTGATGGACAACGAGGAAATCAATGCCAATGTTTCCACCGCGGCTCTGATCGCTCAGACCCAGTTCGCTACTCCCCAGCCCTCCATTTCCCAGATTACCAACTACTGGACTCCCGTTGCCGCTCTGGGCGAGGGTCTGGAAAAGGGCAACATCACCATGGCCAATGCCCAGGAGTCCCTGGATAAGACCGTGGAGCAGGTTCTGTCCGCTCTGACTGACTGATTTTAAGGCAAAATACCCGTAAATTCCGCATTCCGCAAGGGGCTGTTCACAGATAGAAGAAAAGCTGTCTAGGAACAGCCCCTTCTTCGGATTATGCGATTTGATTTGAGGTGTAACAATGGGCGCTGCAACGAAGAATAAGCTTTCAGCTGTGCCGGAAAAGAAGGATTTGCTATCCATTTTCCGCTACGGCGACATTTTCACAAAGCTCTCCTTCCTCATTTTTGGCCTGGGCAATCTTGTCCGTGGACAGATTACAAAGGGCCTGATTTATCTGGGGCTGGAGATTGCGTACATCTACTATATGGCCACCAGCGGCATGGCCAATCTGGCTGGTCTCATTACTCTGGGCACCAAGCAGCAGGGCATGGAAATGGATCCGGTCACCGGTATTATCCAGGTGGTTCAGGGCGACAACTCCATGCTGATTCTGCTGTGGGGCGTGGTTGCGATTGTCATCACCTGCGCGTTTATCTGCCTGTGGCTGGTGCAGCTGTATTCCGGCGAGCAGGCAAGATGCCGTCGCCTTCAGGGCAGAAAGATTCCCACCATCTGGGATGACATCAAGAATCTGTTCGACGGCAACATCCATACGCTGCTGCTGGCGATCCCCGTCATCGGTATCGTGGTCTTTACGGTGATGCCCCTGGTTTACATGGTGCTCATCGCCTTTACCAACTACGACGCAACCCACCAGCCCCCCGGAAACCTGTTTACCTGGGTGGGTCTGGCCAACTTCAAGGCTCTGGTGGCAGCTTCCGGTCGGCTCTCCTCCACTTTCTGGCCGGTGCTGGGCTGGACCATTGTCTGGGCCATTGCCGCCTGCTTCAGCTGCTATTTTGGCGGTATGATCCTCGCCATGATTATCAATTCCAAAGGAATCCGCGGCAAGAAGGTTTGGAGAACCATTTTCGTCATTACCATGGCGATTCCCGCTTTTATCTCTCTGCTGGTGGTTTCCACCATGCTGGGCGACCGGGGCATTATTAACGTGCTTTTGCAGCAGTGGGGCTTTACTACCAAGTCTCTGCCCTTCCTGTCCGACGCAAACTGGGCACGGGCAACGGTTATTGTCGTCAATATGTGGATTGGCATTCCCACCACAATGCTGATGGTTTCCGGCATTCTGATGAACATTCCCAACGAGCTGTACGAATCTGCCCGGATCGATGGTGCCAACGCCATTGTTCAGTTTACCAAGATTACCTTCCCCTATATGTGGTTTGTAACCACACCCTATCTGATTTCCAACCTGATTGCAAACTTCAACAACTTCGGCGTCATCTACTTCCTGACCGGCGGCGCACCCCTGACTCTGGACTATTACCAGGCGGGCAAGACGGATCTGCTGGTTACCTGGCTGTACAACCTGACACGAGACAGTAAGGATTTCAACCTGGCTGCGACGATTTCCATTATTATTTTCCTCTTCAGCGCAACCTTCTCCCTGATTTCCTATGCCCGTTCCAGTGCTATGACCAATGAGGAGGGATTCCAGTAATGAACAAGAAGATTATTGGCCTGCGGCAGGAGTATATGCTGTCTGCTCTGATCGCTACCTTAGTGGGAATTGCGGGTCTGTTCCTGCCTTATGCCGCTGTTTCCGGCACCGGTGTAACTCTGTTGAAGGTTATGGGCGGCAGCACTCTGATGACCGCAGCAGTTGCGTTCACCGTCCTTTCCGTCGTGCTGGCGGTGGTGAACTTCGCAAAGCCCAGCCTTTGGGGTGTTCGCCTGTGGGTAATTTCTCTGGCGGCACAAACCGCACTGTATACCATGCTGATGTTTGCCAGCAAAGGCATTCTGGATGGCATGGGCATCTTTACCGCAAAGTTTCTTGTCAAGAACTTTGGCATCGGCTATTGGCTGGCGCTGATTGTCTCCTATGTGGCTCTGGTTCTGACCATGAAGATGGCAAAGATCAGCACGGGCTACATTGTGCTGACCATCCTCAGCGTCATCTGGATGTTCCCGGTGCTGTGGATCATTCTCACGGCTCTGAGAGAGGAACCCGGCTTCTATGTGGGCTACTTCTTCCCCAAGGGTCTGACCCTGAATAACTTCAAGGAGCTGTTTGCCCATCCCGAAATTCTCCCCTTCGGCAAGTGGTACGGAAATACCCTGATTGTGGCAACCTGCACCTGCGTGATTAACACGATTCTGATTCTGGGCACTGCCTTCGTCCTGTCCCGCACCCGCTTTAAGGGCAGAAAAGCCTTTATGAACATTTTGATGATCATCGGCATGTTCCCCGGCTTCATGTCCATGCTGGCGGTTTACAACAT
>CAZIPA010000059.1:0-3795 GCA_964541085.1 uncultured Oscillospiraceae bacterium
CTGCCTACAAGGCCCAGCTGGGCATCTGAACACACCCTTTACGCCGGCATCCGAACTCTCGGGTGCCGGTGTTTTTTGCGTTTTTCCGCCGGGCCCGCCCACATAAAGCCTCCTTCGAAAGCATATATCATACCAAAAAGGAGGAGAACTGCCAATGAAGCCATTCCGTTTTCGTGTTTTATGCTTTGTCCGGAAAAAGTGGGTGCTGCCCTGCTTCTGCGCCCTGCTGGGCCTGTCCATCTGCGCCGCCTGTATCGCAGGAAGGAGCGTTCCCACCGCAGGCACACTGCGGGAGCTGCCCATCTACTGTGTGCAGAAGGAGACCCCCATCTGCGCCCTGAGCTTTGATGCCGCCTGGGGCAATGAGGATACGCAGCAGCTCATTGATATTCTGGAAAAATATCAGGTTAAAACCACATTCTTTGTAGTGGGCGAATGGGTGGACAAATATCCGGAATCTGTGCAGGCGCTGCATGAGGCCGGGCATGAGGTTATGAATCATTCCGATGACCATCCGTATTTTACAAAGCTGACCGTGCAGCAGATGGAACAGCAGCTCCAGTCCTGCAACGAAAAGATTGCCGCCATCACCGGCGAGACCCCTACCCTGTTTCGTCCGCCCTATGGCGACTATAATGACAGCGTAATCCGCACAGTGCGGAACTGCGGTATGTACGCCATTCAGTGGGATGTGGACAGTCTGGACTGGAAGGATCCCACGCCGGAGGAAATTTGTCAGCGGGTGCTGAAGCGTGTGCAGCCCGGCAGCATTATCCTTTTTCACAATGCGGCAAAAAACACCCCTGCCGCTCTGCCCTCGGTGATCGAAGGACTGATTCGACAGGGGTATGAAATCGTTCCAGTCAGTCAGCTGATTTATCGGGAGGATTTTGTTATGGATCACACCGGACGGCAGATCCCAAATTGAGCGGCGCCGATTGTTTAATCCCGCCCATGGTGCCACAGGGGAAAGATGCTTCCCAGCTGCGCTCCTCTCCCCGCACCCGTTGGCAAAAGCTCTGGCAGCTCTGCCGTCAGCAGCTTTTGTCGAAGCAGCGCCGCACCCACAATGGCCAGCAGCGCCACCCCGGCGGTGAGGTAAAAAGGGCCGTCCGGGCGCACAGTTCGGGCCTTTCCCGGCGGTAACCGCAGCCGTCTTCCGGAAAGCTGGATGCTTTGCCGTGCCAGCAGCAGCATTACGCTCAGCGTCAGAAAATCCGGCAAACTACGCAGCAGCGCCTGTGTCAAATACCCGCCGCCCGATGCTCCCACCGCCAGCGCAGCCGCTTCCGCTCCCAGCAGAAGCCCCTTCCCCGCCAGGGCCAGCAGCGCCCATGCGCCGCCCATCCGCACAAATCCCGCCAGAAACAGCAGCAGCAGTAAAAGCCCCTCCGGCCAGAGAGCAGCTTGCAGCGTTCCCTGCATCTGTCCCTGCACTGTCTCCCGCAGCCACGGCCACCCGGCACAGCTCAGACTTCCCGCCAGCATTCCCATCAACACCGCTCCCGCCGGCAAAAGCCATGGATGCGGCTGCGGCGCACTTCCTGTTCGTTTTTCCTTCATGCATATCACCCGTTCTATCCTATGCCTGTCCGCAGGGATTAGAACCGGGAGAAGGATGTTCTGCGGGATTTTTATCGCCGCAGCTTTTGATAACAGCCGTAAGCTCTGTTCCACAACCGCAGCAGCAGAAAGCCCCAAACGGTGTGAGAATGAATGTAAATCCAGTCAAACATCTTCCCAACAAAATCACGCCTTGTGGTTTGATAGGAGCGGGATAAGGAACACTCCGCCGGACGGGTAAAGGGAAAGAGGTGCAAGCGTTTCATCTCTTTCAAAAATGTCTTTCGTTTGCTTGCAGATACAGATGCAAGGCTGTTCATCGTGTACCAGATAAAAGACATCAACAGATTTGCGGTATCTCTTGAATCTCCATCACCACAATCATAGTGCTTCTTCATAATTTTTGCTGCAAGGAAATATGATTTTAGTTTTTTCTCTGTGGCAGCAGCCGTTTGAGATGTGATAGCTGATCCCGGCCTTTTTCGATAATAGTAAAATGGAGTATCTATTTCCGTGCAAGATGGTTTATGAGCTACCACCTCAAACATGAAAATGCTGTCTTCTCCATGCGTCAGTTCCGGATAATGAAACCGGCAATCGTGTCTTTCCAAAAACTCCCGCAAAAGTATGCTGTTCCACACAGAGCTATCATAAAAGTGAGAATTAACTTTCAAATCGCTCTGTTCCGTATAATCAGCTGCGTTCCCTTCAAAAATGTAAGTACCGATTTTTATCCGATCCGGCTTTTTCGTCTCAATGTGCTGGTTAATTTTCATAAGGCAATTCGGCTTTACTACATCATCCGAATCCACAAACCAGACATACTCTCCCTGCGCTGCCCCCAGACCGGCGTTTCGTGCAGCGGCCACGCCACGGTTGGGCTGTTCTATGATGCGAAGATTCCTATGTTTTTCCTGATACTGTTGCAGGATCACTCCGCTGCCATCGGTAGAGCCATCATTGATGCAAATAATTTCATACTCTGTTTCCGGTATATCCTGATGCAGAAGAGAATCCAGGCATTCCGGCAAGTATTCTTCCGTATTATACACCGGCACGATAAAGCTGAGAAACATTCCCCTGCCCCCTTACAGCGCCTGATAGGCGGAAAGAATGCGGCTGCACCAGATGTCGATACCGTAGGTTTGCAGCAGCGCATCACGATTAGATGCCGTGCGGCCCTGTGCAAGGGCTTTTTCCAGTGCGTCGGCACAGGCATTGGCATCCTCCACAGGATAGACCACCGTTTTACTGTAGCTGTGACACCAGCTGGTGCCCGGGATATCGCTGACGGCTACCGGCGTATTTTCGGAAATAGCCTCCAGAATGCCATAGGAAAATGCCTCCGAACGGCTGGCGGACAGATACACATCCACCGCCCGATGATAGGCGAACATATCCTCACGGCTGGGGAAATAACGAATCCACTCGCTGGCCGGATCGATTCCGGTGGTATCGGCGATGAATTGCAGCCGCTCCTGCCGGGGTGGATCGCCCAGTCCCACAATGCCCAACAACACAGACGGGTCACGCTGACGCAGGGTATGGACGGCCTTCACCGCAATATCCAGCCCCTTTCGATGCACATCCCAGCCCAGAAAGAGGCAGACCTTTTCCTCCGGCCGGATGCCCAGCTGCGCCCGCACCTCCTCACGGGAAGCCGAGCGTTCTACATTTCGGATCAGCGAAAGTCCGTTGGGAATGTACCAATGCCGCGCAAACCGATAGGCTGCTTCCTTCTGCGGATTGACGCTGGCAATGGCAATGCCGTTTATCCGGTAACGCAGGGACTGCATTGCACACCACAGCTTTTGCTTTGCAAGATTGCATCCGACGGGAAAGTCCATGTGGTCATGTACCAGAACCTTAACGCCCAGCTCCTTTTTGTGAGAAAGCACAAGATGATGCAGCATTCCAAAATGCAGATGCAGAATGTCGATCCGGTGCTTTTGGATGCAGTCCCGCAGCAGCTTCAGCGTTTGCGCCTCCGGCTGCTGTCTGGGAATACGGTAAACCGTCCACCCTTCCCGCTCCAGCCAGTGTGTCCAGGAAGCAGGCGACGAAGTGTTTTGATTTTCCGGGAATAGAAAGGTCAGGCCGTGGCCCTTTTGTTTCAGGTATCGGCCCAGCTCCACACAGGAGGCGACAAAGTTGCCGCCCGCCGGTGTGGCATAATCCGCTGCAATCAGGATGTTCATAAGTCCTCCGGCATTTTCAAAATTGTGTACTTTT
>CAZIPA010000060.1:0-3415 GCA_964541085.1 uncultured Oscillospiraceae bacterium
TTTCTTAGAATATCACACTCCGCCCCTTTTGTCAACTCTTTTTTTCATCTTTTTTTCATCTTTTTTCACTTTTTTTCGTTTTCTTCTTGAGGTTCCATATCTTGTATTACTCCGGATTTCAAACCGCTATCCCTTCAGCCAGTGAAGCAGCTGTCCCCAGAGCTCTGCCAGCCGGAAGCGCACGGCATAGCCTTCTTTCCCGCAGATCAGTCCGATTTCCTGTTCCGAAAGTCCGGCGCTTCGCGCCAACGCCTCCACATCCGCTTCACATACACCGGCGCACAGCGGCGGATAAATCACGCACCACCAGTTATGCCCCGCGCCCGCGCCGATCACCACCCGCACCGCATCATAATAGCCCGCCGGTAGCGAAAAGCTTTCATACACCCGGGTATCAAACCAGCAGCGCTCCCGGCTGACCGAAACAATGTCCCGGCTTCCCGCCTGCCACACCGTCTCCTGTGCCGCCTGCCGCAGGGTTTCCAGCAGTGCCGCATCCAGCGTCTCCGCTCCCTCGGACGCCTCCAGCACCGCATCCCGCACTCGCAGCTTCAGCGCCTGATCCGCCTCCGCATCCGAATTGGCCAACACATGAAGCCGCACCAGCTTGTCCGCCAGCTCTGCCTGCGACTGCACCGAAACCGTACACAGCAGGATCGCCGCCAGCAGCGACACCGCCAACGCCAGCTCCCATCGTTTCCACCGCATATTGCATCCTTCCTTTCACTGCCATGATTATCACCCCTTTTCCGGAAAATTATACCGGCACAAATATTTTTTGCATTTTTGCAGATACTGTATCGCAAAGGAGGGATGCGGTGATGAACCGAAAGGACTGGTTATGGGTCAGCGGACTGTTTGTAGCCATTTTGCTGGTGATTCTGGCCACTGCCGGTGCGGAGGCTGCGGTGTACCGTCAGGGCAGCACCGGAGACGCCGTGAAAACCATTCAAACCAAGCTGAAGCGATGGGGCTATTATTCCGGGGAGATCGACGGCATTTATGGCAGCAAAACCACCGCCGCCGTGCGCTATTTTCAAAAAACCAACGGTCTGGCCCAGGATGGCATCTGCGGTGCGCAGACGCTGAAGGCACTGGGAATGTCGCAGGAGGGGGCGCAGAGCAGCTCCGGCGTTACTGTCAGCCGGGACAATGATCTGTATCTGCTGGCCCGGGCAATTTCCGCCGAGGCGCGGGGGGAACCCTACACCGGTCAGGTGGCTGTGGGAGCTGTGATTCTCAATCGCACCCGACATCCATCCTTTCCCGACACGGTGGCCGGTGTGATTTATCAGCCCCGGGCCTTCAGCTCGGTGGATGACGGACAATTTGATGCCGTTGCCATTACGGACAGCGCCCGCAAGGCGGCGCAGGATGCCCTGAACGGCAGCGACCCCACCGGCGGTGCCATCTATTTTTACAATCCGGCCAAGAGCACCAGCAAATGGATTTTCACCCGACAGGTGGTGCTCACCATCGGCGATCATGTTTTTGCCAAATAGCAGACGGGCCCCTGCCGGTATTGCCGACAGAGGCCATTCTTTTTTATTCCACCGTAGATTCCAGAATGGAAAAGCTGCCGTGGCTGCCGTCCAACTCTGCCATGGCGCTCATGGGAATAATGCCCGACGGGCTGTTGTGGCCAAAGCTGGCATTGCCCACCACCGGAATGTGCTCCAGTCCCAGCTTTTTCAGCACCTGCAGTGTCACATGATGATACATTTCCTGCATGGGTCGGCTGCACAGCGGCTTTCCCAGCAGCAGGCCGGAGATGCCGTCAAAGAAACCATACTCCGCCAGCCGCTCCATGCGCCGGGCATAATCCTCCGCAGTGTGCGTTCCGCAGACTTCATAAAAGAGGATGGAATCCCGGAACGCCTCCCGGGGCGGCAGCAGCGCAGTATCCAGCACATCCGGGAACACCTCAAAGCAGCCGCCGATGAGGGTTCCCCGGGCCACGCCTCCCTGCAAAGGAAGATAGCCGGTGTCCGGTACATAGCAGTGGCGCTGCGGCTGCGCGCTTTCCCGCCAGCTCATATCACCGCCGGAGGTCATATTGCAGGCATCCACCCGGCCCAGAGGCTCTCCGGAGAACAGCATTTTCCGCACCTGACGCACGGTATAGGGCGGCATCTGCCCCGGCTCGCCAAAATCGTTGAGCACATGAGCGCCATAAAAGGACCGCAGCCCCGCTTTCATGCAGATAAAATCCGAAACTGTGCCGTCCGAATAGCCGGTCAATATTTTCGGATTTTTCGCAATCACATCAAAATCCAGATACGGCAGCATCCGAATGCTGTCGTTTCCGCCGATCACGCCGAAAATGGCCTTGATCTCCGGGTTAGCAAAGGCCGCCATCAAATCCTCTGCCCGTTTTTCCGGATGCTCTGCCACATATTGTTCCGGCGCCAGCGTATGCGGCATTTCCACCACACGCAGACCGAATTGCTCCTCCAGCCGCCGCTTGCCCAGCTCATAGCGCCAGCGGATTTCCGGCACACCGGCTGCGCCCCAGGACAGGCTCACCGTTGCCACCCGATCTCCCGGATGGAGACGGGCGGGCTTTTTCAGCTTCAGCATTGTACTTCTCCCCTTTTCACATATTATGATAGATCCCAATTATAAAACGCCGCAGATTCCCATGGCTGCCAGCAGCGCCGGTGCGGACAGGATGCTGCCCCAAATCAGCTGCGCCGAGGTATGCCGCTGCATTTTCCGAGATGCCCACCACACGGCAGGCAGCAGCAGCAAACCCAAAAGCGCCCATGGCCCCAGCCGGCAGACCAGATACAGCACCGGGCCGGAAACCCCGCAGGCATGACCGCTGGCCCGAATGTGCAGCAGCCGGTTGAACGCCGCAATCAGCACGCCGGAAATCAGATAGGTCAACAGCAGCACCCGCAGCCAGTCCGCCGCTCTGGCCGCATAAGCCCAAATTGCGCCGCCCAGATAGCCCAGCACCGCCAGCATGATAGCCAGCTTTCGCTGCATGGCTCTGCCGCCCGCCCGCAGCCGTGGGATCCAGTGCTGCATGGGATAGGCCAACAGCGGCAGCAGGGTTAGAAACAAAATGGGCATCAGCAAATCTCCGGCGCTGCGGAAAAGTTCCGGGCGCAGAAACCAGAGAAGCAGCAGAGCTTCCAGCGCCAGCAACGGTGCCAGTGTTAAAATCCGAATCGTTTTTGCCAGTTTTTGTGTTGCGTTCATGGTTTGCCTTTCTCCGTTGGGTCATCCTGTTGATTTCAAAATCAGCATCTAATGTACTACATTATATCATCTATTTTGAGATTCACAAGATGTTTTTGAAGAAATGTGTGTTCATTTTCCTGCGGCTGCGCTAAAAAACACCGGCACCCGAGATTCGGATGCCGGCGTAAAGGGTGTGTTCAGATGCCCAGCTGGGCCTTGTAGGCAG
>CAZIPA010000061.1:0-3366 GCA_964541085.1 uncultured Oscillospiraceae bacterium
CCTTTTCTTCTTTGTGGGCATCCCAATAAGCCTTGATGCGAGCTTTCTTCGCTTCGGCAGCTTTCTTTGCCGCAATTTTGTTTTCAATTTTGGTGATTTCCTGCTTGCATTTTGCAACCTCAGCTTTTCTTGCCGTAATTGCACTATCTGCCAAGGAATACTCCTTAAACCATCGGTATTCACTGGCATATGCAGGTGCAACGCTGGACGCCAAAGGCGGATATATTCTGCCCGGCCTGATTGATGCACATACGCATATTGGCATTTCGGAAGAAGGTCTGCGCTGGGAGGGTGAAGATTGCAACGAAACAACCGATCCGGTAACGCCGACGATGCGGGTCGTGGATGGCTTTAATCCCTTTGATACTGCCATTGTCAAAGCCCGAAAAGCCGGTGTGACTACCGTCGGTGTTTCTCCCGGCAGTACCAATGTGATCGGCGGACAAATTGCCGCGATCAAGCTCCATGGGAAATCTGTGGACGAAATGGCACTGAAAGCGCCTGCGGCTGTTAAGTTTGCTCTGGGCGAAAATCCCAAGCGAAATTATGGCGAAAGCAAGGGGCGCACACCCATGACACGCATGGCCGTTGCTGCCATGATGCGAAAGACATTAGCACTCGCCCAACGGTATGCCGCACAAAAAAGCAAGGGCGCCGATCTGTATGATCCGGAGCTGGAAGCGCTGCTTCCCCTGTTAGCCGGAGATATCCCGGCACATTTTCATGCCCATCGAGCCGATGATATTCTCACTGCGATCCGCATTGCGCATGAGTTTTGTCTAAAATATTACATTCTTCATGCGACCGGTGGCGGAAATATTGCAGAATACCTGGCCAAAGAAGAAACCATCCCGGTGGTTGGGCCTTCTATGGGCCCTGCCGGAAAGCCGGAATCCCGAGATACCTCCTTTGCAACCTGCGGTCAGCTGTATGCAGCAGGCATGGAAGTGGCGATCACCACCGACCATGATGTAACGCCGCTATGGATGCTTCCGATTTTTGCGTCCATGTGTGTGCGGGAAGGCTTGCCGGAGGACGCTGCGCTGCGGGCAATTACGATCAACGCCGCCAAAGTACTGGGAATTGACGGTCGCGTAGGAAGCCTTCGAAAAGGAAAGGATGCCGATATTGTCGTATTCAGCGGGCATCCATTTCATTATCTCACAAAAATTCAGGCCGTTTTTATCAATGGCCTTCAGGTAGAATAATCATTTCAAGATATCGCATTAAGATGGACATGGTCGTGACCGGGGCTGTTTCCAGATTCGGCCGTAGTGCGATGATGCTCCTGTGAAAAAACCGCCTTTTCAGGCGGTTTTTCTGCGTTAAAAGTTCAGTTTTTCAGTGGCTCTGCTTTTGCCGCCAACAGTTCCGCTTCCATTCGCTTATTTTTCCGTCTCATAGGGCCAGTCCAGGATGCCGCCGAATTCTTTGATATTGGTATAGCCCAGCTCTGCCAGAGTCTCCGCCGCAATCTTGCTGCGCCGTCCGCTGCGGCAATAGACGAGAATCAGCTGTCCCTTATCCGGCAGCGCCTCCGCCGCCCGAACTTCGATTTCCGTATGGGGAATCACAATGGCGCCGGGGATGTGGCCTTCGTCATATTCCTCCTGTGCGCGCACATCCAGGATGATATAGTTCTCCTGCGTGTCCATGATTTTTTTGGCTTCTGCTGCCGTGATGTTCATATATACTGCCTCCTGATTGTTTTCTTTCTCCTGTCCGCAGGCGGTTATGCATTTCCCATATTTTCCTCATTTCTCCGCCTTATCGCGTTCGGTCAATGACAGTATAACAGATTCAGGCGTCAATGAAAAGCAGCTTCCGACAATTTCCGCTGTGCCGGGCGCTGCAAACGCAGGAACCGGCCTTTCTCCCGTTGACGGATGGGCGATTTTCCTTTATGATAGTGGCAGAGCGTGAACGATCGGAAGGAGATGCTTGGATGATTTTGTATTTTTCCGGCACGGGAAACAGTAAATATGTGGCAGAACGGCTGGGCCGTCGGCTGGGTGACGAGGTGTTTTCCCTCCATCCGCGCATTCAGGCGGGCGACACCTCCCCGTTGGAAACCGGCGGGCGACTGGTCATCGTCACGCCCACCTATGCCTGGCGTATTCCCAGGCTGGTGCGGGACTGGCTGCGAAGCACCCGCCTTTCCGGCGCAAAGCAGGTCTGGTTTGTCATGACCTGCGGCAGTGAAATCGGCAACGCGGATCGCTATAATCGCGCACTTTGCACAGAAAAGGGCCTGATCTCCATGGGCACGGCGCAGATCGTCATGCCGGAGAATTATATTGCCATGTTCCACGCGCCGGAGGCTCCGCAGGCCCGGGAGATCGTCCGGCGGGCAGAGCCCTGCATCGACCGTGCCGCCGACTGCATCGCCCAGGGACAGGCGTTTCCGCCGCCCCGCCGCAATCTCTACGACCGGGTGATGAGCGGGCCGGTGAATCCGGCGTTCTACGCCTTTTGTGTCAAGGCAAAAGCCTTTACCGTCAGTGATTCCTGCATGGGCTGTGGGCAGTGCGCAAAACGCTGTCCCAAAAACAACATCACCCTGCAAAACGGCAGGCCGTTATGGGGCCGGGACTGCACTCACTGCATGGCCTGTATCTGCTACTGCCCCACATCCGCCATCGAATACGGCAAAAAGAGCCTTGGCCAGCCCCGATATCATTTTGAGGCGCTGTAAAAATGCAGGAAAATATGGACTGGACGGCGGTTTATTCCCTCTGGCTGCGGGGCGCCTATTCCTGCCCGGCACTGCTCACTGCGCCGCCGTCTGTGGAAACGGTGCGGATTTGCTGCGACAGCAGGCATTGCATTCATGGTTATGACTAGCTGGAGGCAGAAGAGGCCGCCCGACAGGCGCAGCACTTGCGGCAGCAGCCCATGGACTTTCTGCTGTTTGTCCGTCCGCCCTCCAAAGGGACGCTGCACACGGCTGCGATGCTGGCAAGCACATCTGACCCGGAGGAGCTTGCCGCCATCTGGATTGCTGCCACGGCCCACGAGCTGAAACCACAGCTTCCGAAGACGCTGCATTCTTTGGCGCTGGAGATGCACAGGACCGCAGCAGATTTTCTGCGCAAGCGTTTCCCTCCGTGGCAGCCGACCATGAAACGACTGGTGCCGGCCATTTTGATTCCCACGCCGGTTTTGACTGCCATGACCGGCGGAGATGCCGCATCGGTGATGGGCCTGATCCAACTGAACACACTTTTGCTGCAAAGCACCTGGCGCATTTTGCACTACACCTCGCAGGAACCCTCCTGATTTTGCATAAAAAAACGCCCTCTGTCGGCTGACACTGCACTTGTAAAATGAAAGTAGACACTCACAAAAGTGTGGGTGTCTACTTTT
>CAZIPA010000062.1:0-2752 GCA_964541085.1 uncultured Oscillospiraceae bacterium
GCCTGGATGACCATTTTGCAGGATACCGGCATTTTCAACGGCATTCTGTCCCTGCTGGGGCTGCCCCAGGTACACATCATTGGCACGGAGGGCGCGGTGGTCATCGGCATGGTCTATGACTATCTGCCCTATATGATTATGCCCATCTATTCCGTCATGGCAAAAATGGATGTGCGTCTGGTGGAGGCCGCCCACGATCTGGGCTGCAACGGCCTGAACACCCTGCGCCGGGTGATCTTTCCCCTGAGCCTGCCCGGCGTGATCTCCGGCATCAACATGGTGCTCATCCCCTCCATCAGCACCTTCTACATTTCGCAGAAGCTGGGCAACGGCAAGTTCTTCCTCATCGGCGATGCCATCGAAGGACAGTATGTGGCCAACAATCTGCATTTTGCCGCCGCCATCGCCTTTATCATGATGATCGTTCTGCTGGCCGGTATGGCGCTGATGCGCTGGGCTGCCGGCCGAAAGCTTCAGGGAGGTGTCTGAGATGAAACACGCTTCCCGCATTTATACCATTCTGATTTTCCTGTTCCTGTTCGCGCCCATTGCCATTCTGCTGCTGTTCTCCTTTAACGAGACCAAGAGCCTTTCGGTGTTTGCGGGCTTTTCGCTGAAATGGTATCAGGAGCTGTTCCGGGACGGAGCCACCCTTACCTCGCTGAAAAATACACTGGTGCTGGCCTGCTCTGCCTCGGCCATTGCCACGGTCATGGGCACGGCTGCCGCCGTGGGCATTCAGAAGCTGCGCTCCCGCTATATCCGCGCCGCCATGGATACCGTCACCAACATCCCCATGATTAACCCGGACATCATCACGGGTATCTCCCTCATGCTGATGTTTGTCTTTGTGGGCTCCCGGCTGGGAATGTCCGACAGCCTCTCCTTCTGGACCATGCTGCTGTCCCACATCACCTTCTGCCTGCCCTATGTGATTTTGCAGGTGCTGCCCAAGCTGCGGCAGATGGATCCCGCTCTGCCGGAGGCCGCCATGGATCTGGGCTGCACCCCTGTGCAGGCGTTTTTCAAGGCGGTGCTGCCGGAGATTATGCCCGGCGTGATTACCGGCATGATTATGGCCTTTACCCTGTCGCTGGACGATTTCGTTATCAGCTATTTCACTCAGGGCAGCGGTTTTCAGACCCTTCCCATCCGCATCTACAGCATGACGAAAAAGACCGTCACGCCCAAGATGTACGCCCTGGCCACCATCATCTTCTTTGTGATTCTGGCGCTGCTGCTGATCTCCAATCTGGCCGACGAGGAGGGCCGCAGCTCCCGGAGCAAAAAGCGCACAGTCTCCGCCAAGGATGACAAGCCCCGCCGCCGGTGGAGCAGCATTCTGGTGCCTGTCGCCGCAGGCTGCATTCTGGCCCTGACCCTGATTCTGACCATTGCCGGCAACGGACAGGAGCTGGTGCTGAATGTGTACAACTGGGGCGAATATATCTCCGACGGCAGCGAAGGCTCACTGGACACCGTTGCCGCCTTTGAGGAATGGTATGAGGACACCTACGGTGTGAAGGTGAAGGTGAATTATGACACCTATCCCTCCAACGAGGATATGTACAACAAGCTGAAAAGCGGTGCCATCAGCTATGATCTGGTGATTCCCTCCGATTATATGATCGCAAAGATGCTGGAGGAGGATATGCTGCTGCCGCTGAATTACAGCAACATTCCCAACTATCAGTACATCGGCGAGGAGTTCCGCGGCCTGTATTATGACCCGGAAAACCGCTATACCGTGCCCTATACCTACGGCGTTGTGGGTGTGATCTATAACGCCAATGTGGTGGATGAGGCCGATGTGGGCGGCTGGGAGCTGATGTGGAACGAAAAATACGCCGGGAACATCCTGCAATTCAACAATCCCCGGGATGCCTTTGGCACCGCCCAGTATATGCTGGGACTGGATGTAAACAGCACCGACCACGCTCTGTGGGATCAGGCCCAGCAGGCGCTGCTGGAGCAGGCTCCGCTGCGGAAGGGTCTGGTCATGGATGAGATTTATAATATGATGGCCTCCGGCGAGGCCGCCATCGGCACCTATTATGCCGGCGATTATTTCACCATGCTGGACAATCAGGCGGACGATGTGGATCTGCGCTTCTATTATCCGGAACGCACCAACTATTTCTTCGATGCCATGTGCATCCCCAACTGCTGTCAGAATCAGGAGCTGGCGGAATGCTTCATCAATTTCATGCTGTCGGAGGAGGCTGCCGTGGCCAATGCGGAATATATCTACTACGCCTCTCCCAACACGCTGGTGCGCAATTCTGAGACCTATATCGAGGATATGGGCCCGGAGGCTATGGAGATTCTCTATCCTCCCATGGACAATTTCCAGGAGCTGTACAACACCTATGCCTACCGCAGTCTGGACAGCGAAACCCAGGACTATATGAACGCCCTGTGGGAAAATGTGAAGATCAACTGACCTTTTCCTCCCCCGTTTTTCTCCGGAGACCGGCCCTGCGTCGGTCTCCGGTTTTCTCCGTAAATGGAACGCTTATCCAATTTCCACGAAAATTATTTTTTCTGCAAAAAATCCCTTGACAAACCGGGTCAACTTTCATATAATATATCTTGCTTGCTGCGGCAGGCATTCGATATGGCGGCGTAGCTCAGTTGGCTAGAGCATCCGGTTCATACCCGGCAGGTCATAGGTTCAAGTCCCATCGCCGCTACCATTTCGGCCCGTTGGTCAAGAGGTTAAGACACCGCCCTTTCACGGCGGAATCATGGG
>CAZIPA010000063.1:0-2655 GCA_964541085.1 uncultured Oscillospiraceae bacterium
TAACCCCCACAGCAGGACAACGGTTTGTGAGTTTTCCTAATAAATATGGCCCATAAGTCCCATAGGCCGTTTCGTAGCCGGAGGGCATAGCGTAGGACAATGCCACGGATATACCGTTCTCCCGGCAAAAATCCTTTACGGCCATCTCGATATCTTTCATAACCATACCCATGCGTTTCCTCCTGTCGGTACGCAGCCCTCATGCGCCGGTGCAGATTGATTATGCCATAGCGCCGCCCTGCTTTTCAAGGGGTTTGCCGAAAGTTGCCGGAAAATGCAGTGTTTTCGATGTGTTTTCCCCTTTGCGGCACAAAAAACAGGCGCTGCGTGGCTTGCAGCACCTGTGACAGTCACTCTTTTCCTGCGATTACATCCCCACCCGCTTTTGTTCCAGACGGAGGCGGTCGGCGATCATGGAAATAAACTCGGAATTGGTAGGCTTGCCCTTCAGGTTGGAGACAGTGTAGCCAAAGTAGGCGTTCAAGACCTCCACATCGCCCCGATCCCATGCCACCTCGATGGCGTGGCGGATGGCCCGTTCCACCCGGCTGGAGGTGGTTTTGAACTGCTTTGCAATGTTGGGGTACAGCACCTTCGTGATGGCATTGACCACATCCATATCCCGGGCGGCCAGAGAGATGGCTTCCCGCAAATACTGGTAGCCCTTGATATGGGCTGGCACACCGATTTCATGGAGGATGTTGGTAATACGCAGCTCCAAGTTCAACCCTGCGGAAGGCTGTTTTCTGGGTGAAAAGGCGTTTTCTTCCATATTGAAATGTGCCACTCTTGTGGCCAAATCTGCAATATCACAGGGCTTCAGGGTGAAATACTGAATGCCCAGCTCTGCCGCCTCCGCACTCAACGCATTACTGGAGAAAAATGACAGGAGAAACACGGCGGGCGATTTTCCGGGCTGGGCATTTCGCAGCTCACGCACCACGGAAAGGCCATCCTTTTGCGGCAAAAGCGCGTCCACAATGAGCACATCCGGCGGGGCTTTCCTACACAGCTTCAGCAGCTCCGGCCCGTCCTGAGCGGTGCCCAAAACCTCCAATTCTGCAAACTCCGCCAGCTTCTCCGCCAGCGCCTCGCACAGCCCCCGGCTGCTGTCCCCGATGATGACCTTCATATTTGTCACACTCCTGTTTTCTTGTTTTGTGGCTTAAAAATAGCACAGATTGACTGGAAATGCAAGTGTTCTCCGGCGTTTTCACCAAAGAATCGCTCGACCTTCTTCGACATGGTTGTGCTTTGCATTTCCTTCAATTCCCTCTTTCGTGCTTTTCCGGCAAAATTCGTGGAAGTTTCCGCTGTTGTTCTGCGATTTTTTCGCCATACTAAATCTGCGAAAGGAGGAGATTTATGCGTAAAAAACGATTCTGCGCAGGTCTGCGAACGGGGCTGCGGTGTGTCAGTCTGGCGCTGCTGTGTCTGTCGCTGACGCTGGTACTGTCGCCGGTGGAAAGCCCTGCGGCACCAACCGCCGGTGCGGCTTCCATTTTACAAAATGCGCCGGAGCAGGGCGGCCAGGTATCGCTGCCGCAAATCGGGGACAAGCTGATTCCTCTGGGCATGACCACCGGCATCAAGCTGTTTTCCCAGGGCACGATGGTGGTTGGCTTTTCCGCGCTGGAGGGCGTGGGCAGCTGTCCTGCCCGGGAAGGCGGCCTGAAAACCGGCGATGTTCTGCTGGCGCTGAACGGACAGGAGATCGGCGGCAACGAAGATTTGACGCGGCAGCTGTCGGAGCTTTCCCGGGAGACTGCGATTTTTACGGTTTTGCGGGAGGGCAGTCAGCGGGAAATCACCGTACAGGCGGTGTACGACCCATCGTTGGAATGCTATCGGATCGGCGCGTGGGTGCGGGACAGCGTGGCTGGGATCGGCACTGTCACCTTTGTGGATCCGGAAACCGGTGTTTTCGGTGCGCTGGGCCACGGCATCTGTGATGCGGACACCGGTCTTCTGATCCCCTTCGGCAGCGGTTCCGTCATGCGCTCCAGTGTGGATCGGGTGCAAAAGGGCACCGCCGGAACGCCGGGCCAGCTCTGCGGCAGCTTTGATCTGGTGCGGGATCAGGGCTGGCTGGGCAGCAATACCCGGGCCGGCATTTTCGGCTGCATCACCCGTGACGAGCTTTATCAGGGGGCAAAGCCGGTGGAAACGGCCCCGCACAGCGCTATTCATCCCGGCCCCGCCGTGATTCGCAGCAATGTCAGCGGCACGGAGGTGCGGGAATATGCCGTGGAAATCCTTCGGGTGTATCCGGCGGACGATCAGACCGGGCGGGATCTGATGCTTCAGGTGACCGATCCGGCGCTGCTGTCTGTCACCGGCGGCATCGTGCAGGGCATGGGAGTGATTGATAATAGGGACAACACAAAAAAGCCCGAAAATAAGGGATTTTCGACAGTTACCCTAAATTGACCCCTTACATCGGTGTCTGACCAACACCGGCACATCAGGATTGATGATCCGCTATGACAGAGGAACATCAGCCCAGAAAGACAATTTCATAGAGGAACATCAGGATTTACAGCCGGTTCCAGATAGAGGAACATCACAACTAAATACGGATTTCCCATAGAGGAACATCATACATAGAGCGTTTATTCGCCCCTTCGCACGGGGATGGATGGACGCTCTTTTTTT
>CAZIPA010000064.1:0-2647 GCA_964541085.1 uncultured Oscillospiraceae bacterium
CCGGCATCGACAACACCTCCGTGTTCTTCGAGCCCATCAACTCTCTGGTTGCCGGCACCCTGACCATCGACCAGTACAAGGCTAACGTCATCGCCGCTACCGAGCAGATGCGCGCTAACCTGATTGGCTAATTCCCGCCTGTCTGGCTGAAACACAACCACAATGGGTGGCAGTGACATCTGTCACTGCCACCCATCCTCATTTCAAAGGTGTTTTCCATTGTGCAGTCACGGTCTGTGTAACGGAAAACACCTTTCATAAAGAATTTTTTAAGGAGATGGTTACGTTTATGAGAAGCAATGCCAAGCGAGTCGGCTTTCTGCTGACCTGTGTGGCCCCCGCTGTGATTCTGTTTGCGATTTTCATGGTGTGGCCCACGCTGAATGTGTTCCGCCTGTCGCTGTACCAGCGCAGCACCTTTAATCCCGAGGAGGTTTTTATCGGCTTTAAAAACTTCCAGATGCTGATGAAGGATACCAAGTTCATCCAGTCTATGCAGAATATGCTGTTGCTGATTGTGATGGTCACCGTGTTCACCATGGCATCCGCCCTGATTTTCGCCGGAATTCTGACCCGGGAAAAGCTGCGGGGCCAGGATTTCTTCCGGGTGGTGTTCTACATCCCCAACATCCTGTCTGTTGTTGTCATTTCCGGTATTTTCTCCGCCATTTACGATGTGGACAAGGGCCTGCTCAACAGCCTGCTGGCGCTGTTCGGCAAGGAAGGCATCCTGTGGAAGGGCGAGCAGCATGTTATGACCAGCCTGGTCATTGCCATGGTCTGGCAGGCCATTGGCTACTACATGGTTATGTATATGTCCTCCATGGCTGCGGTGCCCATTGACCTGTACGAAAGCGCTGGACTGGATGGTGCCAACCGGGTGACCCAGTTCTTCCAGATCACCATTCCTCTGATTTGGACCAACATCCGCACCACCCTGACCTTCTTCGTCATTTCCACCATCAACATGGCCTTCCTTTTCGTCAGCGCCATGACCGGCGGCGGCCCCAACAATGCTTCCAGCGTGGCCCTGCTGTACATGTACAACCAGAAGAACCTGGGCGGCGGCTACGGCTACGCCATGGCCATCGGCGTGGTGATCTTTGTGGTGTCCTTCGCCCTGTCCGCTCTGATCAACAAGGTCACAGAGCGGGAAACCCTGGAATACTAAGGAGGCGCGGCTATGAGACTGAAAAATGAAAATTCCGGCGAGCGCCTGTATAAGCTGTTCATCTACCTGGTGCTGGGCATCCTGGCGGTGCTGATCCTGATTCCCGTGGGCTGGGCCCTGATGGCCTCCGTCAAGGAAACCAGCGAGCACTACGGCAATCCCTGGGCCCTGCCCACCCACATCCACTGGCAGAACTTCGTGGATGCCTGGAATAAGGCAAATATGGGCGGCTACATGGGCCACTCCGTGCTGATCACCGCTCTGGCGCTGGTGATCCTGCTGGTAGTTGCGCTGCCTGCGTCCTACTGCCTGTCCCGTTTCCACTTCGTCGGCCAGAGATTTCTGAACACCTGCTTTATGGCAGGCCTGTTTGTCAACGTCAACTACATCGTCGTGCCCATTTACCTGATGCTCAGCGATGGAGACAAGTGGCTTAAAAGCGTTTTGGGCCATGGCTTCCTGCTGAACAACCACATTGTGGTTGCCGTAGTCTATGCCGCCACGGCGCTGCCCTTTACCATTTATCTGCTCAGCAGCTATTTCTCCACCCTGCCCCACGATTTCGAGGAGGCCGCCTATATCGACGGTGCCGGCTACTTCCGCACCATGACTCAGGTCATCTTCCCCATGGCCAAGCCCTCCATCATCACCGTGATCCTGTTTAACTTTCTGTCCTTCTGGAACGAGTACATCATCATTAAGACCCTGGTCACTGACCGGGATCAGTGGACGCTTCCCGCGGGCCTTCTGAATCTGATGCAGGCCCAGCAGTCCGCTGCGGAGTACGGCCCCATGTATGCCGGTCTGGTGCTGGTCATGGTTCCCGTGCTGCTGCTGTATATGTGCGTGCAGAAGAACCTGACCAAGGGCATGACCGTTGGTGGTTTGAAAGGATAAGGTGACAATATGAACTTTTGGAAAAACCATACGGGACTTCGTGTCACGCTCATCATCCTCTTTTTCGTCATTGGCATGGTGCTGACCATCGCCGGATGGAAGATGACCGGCAAGCTGGAGGGTCTGGGCCTGATGCTGGTGGGAATCGTATTTCTGCTGACCGCTTTGTTTGTCTATAACAAGCCCTATTCGGGCAAATCGAGATAATATTCGGAGGATTTATGGAAACAAATAAGAACATGGGCCGTGTCACAATCCCCACTGACCTGGACGTGGTGCCCGAGACTCTGGAAATTCTGAAAAAGTGGGGAGCCGATGCCATCCGTGACTGCGACGGCACCGATTTCCCCGCAGAACTCCAGGGTCAGAACGCAAAGATCTACTCCACCTACTACACCACCCGGAAAGACAACGCCTGGGCCAAGGCCAATCCCGAGGAAGTGCAGCAGTGCTACATCATGACCGGTTTCCGCACCGCTACGGAAGGCAAACTCTCTATCAAGCTCATGGAGGGCATCTCCCCTGAGCTGATGCAGGTCAACACCCGGGACGACATCAAGCGCTGGTGGGAGGTTATGG
>CAZIPA010000065.1:0-2244 GCA_964541085.1 uncultured Oscillospiraceae bacterium
AGTGACCAATGCGGAGATCATCAATTCAGATGTGCAATTTTGATACCGATATACCGACATCCGTCAACACACCAATCACCGGACGGTATGGCATGGAATAGCGTTGGCACAAATAGCGGAGAGAAGCGCCCAGCTCTCCGTCAGGGCCGCCCAGCTGGCTGACGATGATCTTCGCGGCCCGGGCATCCGGGCATTTGATATGGACAGGGTATTGCAGTCTGCGTTCATAGATCCACATAATTCAATCCTCCGTTTCCCATGGCCAAGGCGCTTCCACCCACTGCCAGCTACAGCCGGAACCGGCATCCGATACCGTCAGCGGCCCATACTGCGCTGTATAAGCCGCCGCAGCAGCGTTGTAGGCAGCGTTGGCCTGCTGATAGGCGGCAAGACCGCCGGCACAGCCGGGGTGAGTGTCCAGATATTCTGTCAGCTCCGTCAGGACAAAGGAACTCTCCTGCACGGCCTTCATAGCCTCTGCTTTTCCCATGGTCATAGGCTGTTCACCTCGCCGAAAGGCAAATCCAGCAGCGGAAACAGCGTTCCGCGACTCAGGGCACGGCAGGGACTGTAGGGCTCGCTCCAGCTCTGGATGGGAACATAGGCCATCGCCAGCGGCAGCTGTTTCAGCTCCTGATTCCACTCGGTGAGGGAGACTGCCGTCGGGCAGACTGCCGGTGCAGACCGGGGACAGGCACAGGAGGGCACCTGCCGCATCCGGTTCATAGGTCGATTCAAGTGAAAAACTCCTCTCTGTCATGATTCTGCCCCAGTCTATGCGCCGTCAGCGCAGGGTGACATAGGCGGAGGAAACATAGCCGGTCCTGCTGCCATAGCGCACCACATACCAGCCCTCCAGCGTTCCCAGCACCGTCAGCACAGCGCCGTTGGGAAGGGCAGCAAGAACGGGCGCGGAAAGGGAAGGGGCCGCCCGAAGCCGCAGCGTACCGGATTGCAGCGTGACCTGCGCCATCTGGGGCTGCTGGGGCTGTGCCAGCGGAAGGCCGAAATACTGAGCGATGGAAAGGGCAATGGCCCAGGCGATCTGCGGCAGACTGCGGCGGATCCAGTCGGCATCCTCCGGATTGTCATGATAGGCAAGCTCCAGCAAAACGGCAGGGGCTCTGGATTGTGTCACCTCCCCCAGCGAGGTGGTGGGCACAATGCGCACCCGTTCCGGCAGGGGATAAACCTGCCGCAGATTGGTCTGGAACAGCAGCGCAGCCCGTCTGCTGTTGGTGCCATAGCGATAATAATACACATCCGAGCCCCGGAGACTTCCGGACATGGCCTCCGGCGCGGCGTTGCTGTGCATGGCTACATACAGACCATAATTCCCGGCGTTGGCCAGACGAATGGCATCTCCGGCGCTGCCGTCGGGATCATTGCGGGTGTAATCAATGCCGCTGGAAAACAGATAGGGGATCACCTGATCGCAGACCAGATTCATGTACCGCTCTTCGTTGCCGCCGTTGACATAAGGGTTTCCCTCCTGGGTGGAGGGACTGAGAAAGACACTTGGCATGATGCGCCTCCTTTGAAGATCGTTCTCTACAGCTTATGCAAAACCCGCCACCGGGGCCGCAATCCGGAAAAGCCTAACGGATAACGGCTGACAAACGACAAAAACCAAATAAAATCGGCATAGCGGACGCATCTCCTGCTATGCCGATTTTGTATTTCCCAAGCGGAAAGAAAAAAGAAAAAACCGACATCCTCCGAAAGAGAATGTCGGTCGTGGTACGAGTGGCGATACAGAACTTTTTGAAAAATGCAGTAATATCAACGGTTTTCGGCTTTCGGACAACAGATTTTCTTGCTTGTAACTTCATAACAAACCCATAAATTTGAGGCGATTGTTGAAAAACAGTCGCCTTTTTCTATACCCAAAGTAACCCTACCAAAAGTGTTGCGTTTCGGGTAGAAAAATCGCCGTTTGTTCATCTGTGTCCTTCCTTCCGCAAGGGGCATGGGTCTTTTCCCATGTGGAGGGCATCGGGGGCATACAGGCGGCGAAACCGCCCAGAATCAACACTTATCAAAATCACGGAAAGGAGGTGCGGAAGATGGCTGTATTTCGTATCGAAAAGACCAGGGATTACACGGTCATGTCAAATCATCATCTGCGCAACACAGAATTGTCCCTGAAAGCGAAGGGGCTGCTGTCTATGATGTTATCCCTGCCAGAGGAATGGAACTACACCACAAGAGGTCTGGCTTCCATCTGCAAGGAAGGGACGGACA
>CAZIPA010000066.1:0-2149 GCA_964541085.1 uncultured Oscillospiraceae bacterium
GCCTGTGGCTGCCGGAGCGGTTCAAAAAGCCCAACACTTCTACTTATGTGCAGGGCGTGGAAGCGGCAAAGGATTACAACGGCCCCGTGCCGAAGGGCTTCGATGTGATCGACCTGCCGGAAGCCGATTACCTGATGTTCCAGGGCGAACCCTTTGCCGAGGAGGATTACTGCGAAGCTATCTCCGCTGTGCAGCAGGCCATGAACGGCTACGATCCCAGCATCATCGGCTTTGTCTGGGATGACACCAATCCCCGCATCCAGCTGGAGCCCCGTGGCACTCGTGGATATGTGGAACTGCGGGCCGTGAAAAAGATCTAAAGCGCTTCCACAGCGCAGGGCACATCCTTCCGAAAAACGGACACGCCTTTGAGCCAGCAGGGAATGGTTTCGCAAAACCGTTCCTTTTTTATTTTGCGGATAGCCGGTGTTTTCCGGCTGCGATGACCTCCTTTCCGCTGCCGGACTTGCAACAGACAGGCAAAGCACGCATAAGCTGGGCCAGAAACGGCAGAAATGGAGGGATTTTTATCATTTCGATTTGGATGCTGCTGGGAGGGATTTCTTTTTGGATGCTGCGGGTGTCGCCTGCCGCCGGGAGCTTTCCCCGACCGCTTTCGCCCGCCGAGGAACAGGCCGCCATCCGGGCCATGCAGGCCGGTGATATTCGGGCCCGGGAAACACTCATCGAGCACAATCTCCGGCTGGTAGCCCATGTGGTGAAAAAATACTATGCCGCCCGGGAGGATCAGGACGATCTGATCTCCATCGGCACCATCGGTCTGATGAAGGCCGTCTCCACCTATGACCCCGAAAAGAACATCCGCCTGGCCACCTACGCCTGCCGGTGTATTGAAAATGAAATCCTCATGTATTTCCGGGCGCAGCGGAAGTCCAGTCAGGATGTGTCCCTTTCCGAGCCGATTGACAGCGACGGAGAGGGCGGCTCCATTTCGCTGCTGGATGTGATCGCCTGTGACGACCGGATGCTGGAGGAAATCGAGCTGTCCGACCGGCAGGAGCTGCTGCATCGTTATCTGGAGGAGGCGCTGGAGCCACGGGAGCGGGAGGTGCTGCTGCTGCGCTACGGTCTCGGCGGCGGAGAACCGCTGACCCAGCGGGAGACTGCGCGGAAGTTTGGCATTTCCAGAAGCTATGTTTCCCGCATTGAAAAACGAGCGCTGGAAAAACTTGCAAAATGCTTTGGAGACGACTGACCGCAGCCGCGCATATTTTCTGCCCAAGCCCGCATACTATGCCTGATGACAGAATCAGGAGGTATCGCATGATGAAAAAGCAATGGATCGCAATGCTGCTGGCGGGCTTGCTGGTGTGTTCGCTGTCCGCCTGCGGCAAAAAGCCGGGAGAGACGGACCTGCCCAACAAGGATCCCGGAACGCAGAACCCGCCTTCTTCCTCAAATGCCGGCGGCAAGCCCTCCGGCGATTCGTCCAATGATGCTCCGCTGGAGCCGGCGTTTCCCGATTCGCTGGCAAAGGCCGATGCGGAGGTGCGACTGGATGATCTGATTTCCGTTTTGGGACGGAAGGAAGCGGATCTGGAAAATGCAATGAAGGATGTTTCCACCGTGGGTGACAGCGTGGCCGGTGCGCGAACCTATCGGCACAAGCTGCTGGGAACGGAGTCCGAGGTTTCCTACGGCATCGGCAGTGACGGAAAAATCACCCGGATCACCGTGAATGCGGATGCGGCGGCTGCGGAGGATTGGCGCACGGCGCTGCGGGACACGCTGCGGGCGGAGGCGCTGGAGGATGAAATGGATGCCTGGCATTACAGCGATGCGGACATTCGTCTGTCCGCCGAGGATGGAAAAACCGTGATCGTGATTGAAAGGAAACCCGCCTGAACCGGCGGGGGGAAATTGCTTGTTCTGGTAAACGCCCCCACCCGTGGCTATGGAATCAGTCTGGAGGAAATGCTGGGCGCAGCGAGGTAACCTTTATGCCAGAGGCGAAAAGCCTCTGGCGTTTTCTATGGGATGTGTTATAATGAGTCCAATAAACTGGAATTTGAAAACCACAATTTTATAAGTGGTTATTAACCCTCACAGGGTTTTAATGAAATCCTCCAAAAGCCTTGAAAATAAAGGGTTTATCACAAAATGCTCACCTTAACTTATTATACGATTT
>CAZIPA010000067.1:0-1852 GCA_964541085.1 uncultured Oscillospiraceae bacterium
TGGGCATGAACCACAGGGTATTGATGCCCATATCCTTCAGGGTCTGCAGGTGCTCTCCGAAGGCGGCGAAGGTGCCTTCTTCCGTATACTGGCGGACGTTGACTTCATAAATCACCGCGTCCTTTGCCCACTCCACCTGATAGCGGGGGCCGGCGGGCTCCGTTGCCACCGTGGATGCTTCCGTTTCCGCTGCCACGGTCTGAGTCTCTGTTTCCGCGGGAGCTGCGCTGCAGCCTGTCAGCAGCATAGCAGCTGCCAGAAGTACTGTAGCTATGCGGGTGTTATTTTTTCGGCACATAAGAATACCTCTTCTCTCCAATTTTGGGGCGGTTAACCGCTTAACCACTTGTAGTATACCAAAGGCTTTTTTCTTTGTCAATCCGGCGCTTCTGCCCTGCTCTGATTTTTGTCAGTTAGCACAAAGATGACGGGATCTTTTTGTACATCTGCCCAGAAACGCCCATTTCCTCTGCAAAACCAAATACCCCCGAGGGGTGTGATATGCCCACATAAGGAACAGTGAAACAGAAAACAAAGAAAAACGCCGAACCCCACACCTCCGTGAAGATGACTGGAAACAACAGTCCGTATAAACCGCTTCAGGAAGAACAGATCGCCGCCCCGGCCAATGAGCTCAGCGTTGATAATATGGTCGCTGTCAAATACATGGACTTCAGCACCGTCTTTTACTGTCTCGACGATCATGCTGCCGACAGCAATAATGGAATCCCGCTGTGTGGTCTCCACCCTCTCAAAATAAACAAATAATCCGAACCCGTCTCCAATTAAGAAGATCTGGTTCGGATTATATTGCTTTGGCATTGACTGTGCCTTTTGATACAATGGGGCGCATTTACGGCCAGTGTTGTATTATTATTTACATAACAGATCCCCGAATGGATACATATGACAACCCCTCCAAGGAAGTGAATGGCACTTCGTTGGAGGGGTTTTTATCAACAGCTGTTACTTTTCCAGGAAGTTGGTTCCGGGAACATAGAAGCTCTGCGTTGCGCGGTCACAGAACCCCCGCACAAGGAAATGCGCACAAATCAAATATCCTATGAGGGGTGTCTGCATTTGCTTTTTGTATGATATTCTATTGCTCAGCGCAGGCTGTTGCGGTACTCGTTGGCACTCATGCCCTCCAGCTTTTTGAAGGTCCGGGCGAAGTGGGCGGTGTCGGAGTAGCCGACCATTTCCCCGATCTGGCCGATCTTCAGACTGGGGTCCCGGAGGAATTCCTTGGCCTTCTGGATGCGGATGGCGTTGAGCAGGTCGTAGAAGCTCTTCCCCGTGTCCCGGTTCAGCAGCTTGGAAAGGTGCCACTGGGACACATAGCACCGGTCCGCTACGGTTTGCAATGTCAGCTTCTCCGCGTAGTGTTCCTCCATGAACCGGGTGGCCTGATTGACCAGGAAGCTGCCGGCGTTGGGATTGGGGTCCTCCCCGCCGCTTTCCGGGGCCAGCCTGTCCAGCCGCTTCACCGCCGCCTCCAGGGCCTCGTTGATCTCGTCCATTTTCGAGGGCTTCAGCAGAAACCGGGTGACCCCCAGGCGGATGGCCTCCTGGGCATAGGCAAAGTCCCGGTAGCCCGTCAGCACCACCACCTGCATATCGGGAAATTCACTGCGAAGCCCCGCCAGCATGGTCAGTCCATCCTCCCCGGGCATGCGGATGTCCGTAAAGAGGATCTGGGGTTGGAGCTGCTGGACCAGGCGGCGGCCGGAGGCGGCATCCCAGGCAGTACCCACAACCTGGCAGCGGTGGTCCTCCCACTTCACCACCCGGCGCAGACCCTCCAGGATGATGGCCTCATCGTCGATCAATACCACCCGGTACATGGCGTTTC
>CAZIPA010000068.1:0-1662 GCA_964541085.1 uncultured Oscillospiraceae bacterium
AACGGTTGATTTCGTCACGGAGGATGGCGGCGATGGTTTCCTGCGGGCGGACAACTACGGTGGCACCCTCGATCAGGGCGTAAAATGCGTCAATGTCCTCCTGTGTCCAGGGGTCAACAAGAATACTATCGCCGTAGGCGTTGGTCACATGGTACTTATAGTTAGGATCTGCCCAGCCCTTGACATAATCCTGCACCATTTCGTCAAACACCGCCTTGTTGGTGGGCATACTGTTCACCGTGTACTCATCGCCCAAATGGTCAAAATCCTGGTTCTCCGGCAGCAGCACGGTGCGCAAAAAACTCCACGCTGCTTCCTTATGCTCTCCGGTGGACGCCATAGCCAGCTGAAGCTGGGGATGGATGGCGCTGCCGTTGCCGCCCAGCCCGGGATAGCCCTTCCATACAGCGATATCGCTGTGGCCTACACGGCTGATTTTTGTGCTTTCATACTCGCTCAGTCCACGCAGCTCATAGCAGGTGAACAGTTCCTTGCCTTCCGGCATCCAATAATGCGGTGCGTCGCCCCGCTTGCGGTTGATTTCTTCGGGGTACAGCATCAGATATTCCATGGCCTCGATGAACTCCGGACTGTCAAAGCTGGCAGTCCCCGCTTCCCAGTTGATGTAGTTTCCGGTGTACAGCTCCAGAAATTCTTCCAGTGCATAGTCCCGGTCGTAATAAATATTTCCGAGACTCTCCAAGCCCGGATTGTCCTTTACCAGCTGGGCAAACTCCGAAAAGCTCCAGCCGGGTTCATCCCCCACCAACGCCTTCAGCCCCAGGGTGCTTTCCAGCGTGAAGCCCCGGGTGACGGCGTACAGCTTGCCGTCCACGCTCATAGCGTTGAAAACAGGCTGCACCAGCGCTTCCCGGCCCAGCTGTTCATCCGCATCAATGTACGGCCACAAATCCTCCAGATAGCCTTTGTTCACCAGCGTCTGTTCGTCCACGCCCTCCATGCAGAACAGGTCGGGCATATTTCCGGCATTCAGATCGGTAGTCAGGCGGTCAATGCCGCTGGCGGCCACGGTGGTATAGTCCCGCACCACCACCCGGCAGTCGGCGCTCTGACGGTTGAACTTCTGAATTGCCCGGGAAAGGGCTTCCGGCAGCTGGCGGCAGGCAATGGTCAGTGTGGTTTTTTCCGCATTGGGGTCAACCTCATTCCACTCCAAAAAGGCCAGATCGGCACCCATGTCATCGCTGTAGGTGAGCACGCTGAAGTTTTTATCCTCCAGAGCGGCAAAGGCCATAATGCCCGTGCCGTCCACATCGCAGTTGATCCAGCTGAGAATCTGCGTGGCCGTGCCGGGTTTGTCCTCTGTGCCCAGCTTGATGCCATAAAGAGACAAATCCGTGGTGCAGAAAAGGTCATATTCGCTGTTACCGGTGTAAAAGCCGCCGTTGCGGGGGTCGCCTTCCTGCAAGCAGGGCAAGGTACACAGGGTTTGCATTTTTCCCGCTTCCAGATCAGGCTGCAATACCGTCCACACATCGCCCGCCATGCTTTGCTGGAACAGAACAATGCGTCCGTCCAGAAGCCGTGTCATATGATGAAAGCCGCCCTCGTTGGTGTATGCCAGATTGCCCTCGACATCCACTACCATCAGTTCCCCGCTGCCGGACAGCAGATATGTCCAGCCATCATCGGTGCGGAGCA